>ONJJ01000011.1 GCA_900318115.1 uncultured Prevotellaceae bacterium
TCCCCGCAAATCAGAACCGGGACCGACGAGTTCGATGCAATTTTCAAACGTCTTTTTGCGTCTGCCATGACTCTCCCAAATTTTCATTTTTAAAAAAGTGCGATTGCCTATTTTAAGACGCTCAACGCCTTAAAAAATCCACCAAGGATTGCTATTTTTTACAAAAAACTTTTTTACAAAAGGATTCTCAAATGGCCGACCGTATCGTTTGTAAATTCGGCGGAAGTTCCGTTGCCGAAGCCAAACAGTTCCAGAAAGTCAAAGCGATTGTCGAAGGCGACAAGCGCCGCAAAGTAGTCGTCGTTTCCGCTCCGGGCAAACGCAACCCGAAAGAAACGAAGCTTACCGACCTTCTCTACACCACATACGATCTCGCTTCCAAGCATCTCGACTTTTCCACTCCGTGGAAAATGATCAGCGATCGTTACCTGGACATTGCCAAGGATTTGAATCTTGCGACCAAGATCGGTGACGACCTTGCCGCTCTCGAGATCCACGACGACCATGTCGCTTGCCTTCATCTCGTCGTAGCTGACGCCGGAGGGTTTGATGACCACGAGTCCTTTTTCGCGGTCAATGCCGGAGACGTTGCCCCAGGTGAAAATGACCAACCCTTGCTTGACGAGGTCGAGGTTGGCCTTGAAAACTTTCTGCTTGAGTTCTTCTAACATGAGATTTTAAGTTTTGTTTAGTTTATGGTTGAGGTCATATATTGTTGGAGTGACCTGCTATATTATATATAATAAGGTGTAGTGGTGTCAGAGTTTGAAGTGCTTGTCACGCTGGTAGGCTCTGTCGTTGAACCTATAGAGTGCAGCTCCGCGTCTCGACGTCAGTTTGTCGATCTCATCGGTTTTTTCGATGAAAGGAATCTCAGCCACGCGCTTGCGGAAGTTGCGCTTGTCGATGCTTTCGCCGAGTATGGCTTCATAGAGCATCTGCAGCTGAGTGAGTGTGAAGAGGGGAGGGAGAAGTTGGAATCCTACGGGTCGCTTGGATATGCTCTCGCGCAGCATCCGCAGGGATTGGCGCACCATTTCAGTGTGGTCGAAGAGTAGTGGGGGCAACAGGGTGATATCCTCCCAATAGGCAGAGTGCTCGCGGTTGAGTTCCTTGTCCACGCGGGCGATGTCCAGAAGTGCGGAGTAGGCCACGGAGATCACGCGGTCGCCGGAGTCGCGGTGTACGCTACCGAAAGCACCCACTTGTTTCATATATACTTCTTTCAGGCCCGTCAGTTCCGTCAGGACGCGGGCTGCGGCATCATCGACGTCTTCATCTTGCCGGACGAAACCACCCATAAGCGACCATTCGCCGGCATGAGGTTCGAAGGGCCGCTTCTGTAGAAGTACTTTCAGGTGACCACGTTCAAAGCCGAAGATGATGCAGTCTACGGCCACGTGGAATTTCGGATATTCTTGATAGAACAGGGAGGACATTAGTCTATAAATGCAATGGGGAATTGGAAAATGGACAATGGGAAGCGGGCAATGGGGAATGGAACTTATTGCCCATTTCCCATTGTCCATAGAATCTTGACCTTACCAGAAGTAAGCGTAGAAGCAAGCGCAGAGGCCCACGACGAGGAGGGTGCCGAGGATATCCCATACGCCCCAGCTCTCGCGGATGCTCTGTTTGAACTCGGAGGTGAAGGTGATGGCATCGACCTGGGCCTTAGTGGGCGCGGGTGTGAATAAGCTGACGCAGACCATCAGGATGATGATGAACACCAGCAACCAGCACTCGAAGATGAGCCAGTTTGTCTGCCAGAACCAAGTCGTGTTCTCCCAGAAGGCACCTTCCATGACAGCCTTTCCGCTGTCTGTGAGTACATTCGTGAGCAGACGGACCATGCCGATGACGAAACCACCGATGAGTCCCCATTCACCAGCCTTCGGAGTAATCTTCTTGGAGAAGATACCGAGGGTGAAGACGGCCACCATGGCGGGAGCAATCAGCGACTGGATGTCCTGCAGGTAGCTGTAGAGATTACCCATAGACATCATCACGGGCATCCAAGCCAGACCGAGCAGCACGACAACGACCGTTGCCATGCGACCTACGAAAACGTAGTGAGCCTCGGACATACCCTTCTTCATGGGCTTGTAGAAGTCCTCTGTGAAGAGCGTGGCGCAGCTGTTGAAGAAAGCTGCCAGGGAGGCTACGAGAGCGCAGACGAAACCGATGGTCACGATTCCCTTGATGCCGGCGGGCAGGATGTTCTTCACCATCATAGCGAAAGCGCCGTCGGTGGACTCGTGGTTGGTGATGTCCATCACGATGCCGCTGTCGGGATTCTGGGACAGGGCATAGGCAATCATGCCAGGGATGAGGAACATGAAGCAGGGGAGAATCTTGAAGAAACCTGCGGCGATGGTACCACGACGGGCGCGGGCCATCACTTTGGCGTTGTCCTCACCGGGAACCTGACCGAGCACACGCTGTACGATGTGCTGGTCGGTGCACCAGTACCAGAAACCGATGATGGAAGCGCCGAGGAAGACCACATAGCCGGGGAATTGGGGATACATCGGGTCGGCGGGGTCGGTGTGGAACATGTGTGTGGTGCCGAAGCCGTCGTGAGCGGCATTACAGGCGGCCATCATGTTGGACCAGCCCTGAGTGATGCTGCCGTCGCCGAGGGCGGAGAGGCCCAGGAACAGAACGAGGAAGGAACCGATGATGAGGATAGGAGTCTGGATGGTGGAGAGCGTCATGACACCCTTCATGCCGCCGAAGACCGTGAACACTGCGGTGATGGCAATGAGGCCGATGGCTCCGTACCAAAAGGGGATGCCCAGCAGGTACTTGAAGAAAATACCACCTGTGAAAGCCGTCACGCTGACCTTTGTCAGCACGTAGGCCACGAGGGTGATGATGCTCAGCCAGGAACCTGTGCGCTGGGTGTAGCGCATCTTTAGGAAGTCGGGCATGGTGATGATCTTGCCCATCTTGTTGATCATCAATTGATAGAAAGGAACGAACAGCCAGCCGAGGATGAGGATCATCCAGCCCTGCATCTCCCAGTGAGCCATGCCTACGCCGTCCTTGGCGCCCGTGCCGGCCAGACCTACGAGGTGCTCCGAACCGATGTTGGCTGCAAAGATAGCCATACCGATGACGTACCAGGGCTCGCCCTTGCCGAAAAGGTAGGCAGAGGAGTCTTCGCCCTGTTGTGCTTTCTTATCTTTCCAGATGGCGTACCAGACGGCTGCCACTACGCCAATGAGGCCGATGGCGAGAATCGCCCAGTCCAGCCAGATAAATTCATGAGATGTCCAATTCATGTGTGTAAATTCGAATGGAGTTAATACTTATTTCTTTATTTATACTTGATTTACTTGACGCTGAACTTATATGCGCAATGGCTTGTGTAGGTCTCGCCGGGGTTGAGTGAAGCGCTGGGCCATCCTTCGAGGTTCGACTTGTTGGGGGTGTCGGGGTACTTTTGGGTCTCCAGGCAGATGGCAGCGTGCTGGTTGTAGGTGATGCCCTTCTTGCCCACGGCGGATCCGTCGAGGAAGTTGCCGCTGTACACCTGAATGCCAGGTTCGTCCGTGAAGACCTCCATCAGAATGCCTGTGGCGGGGCTGTAGATGCTGGCAGCCACTTGGGTGTCGTCACCCTTCGTGTTCAGGCACCAGTTGTGGTCGAATCCGTTGCCGTTCTTGATTTGCTCGAACTCGAAGTTCTTGATGTCCTGTCCTACGGCGTGCGCCGTGCGGAAGTCCATGGGAGTGCCCTCCACGGGAGCAATCTCGCCGGTGGTCATGAAGGTGCTGTCCACGGGAGTGTACGTGTCGGCATTCACATACAGCTCATGATTGGTGATGGGCTGAGTGGGGTCGCCGTTGAGGTTGAAGTAGCTGTGGTTGGTCATGTTGATGACGGTGGGAGCTGTGGTCGTGGCCTCGTAGCGGATGTCGAGTGTGTTGTCTTCGGTCAGCGTGTAAGTCACCACGGCAGTCACTTCGCCCGGGAAGTTGTTGTCGCCGTCGGGGCTGACGATCTTCAGGCTGATGGCATTGTCCGAAGCCTGAGTGACCTGATAGACCTGATATTGCCATCCCGTGGGGCCGCCGTGCAGGCAATGGCCGAAGTTGTTCTGCGGCAGTTGGATCTCCTGTCCGTCGACGGTGATGCGACCCTGGTTGATGCGGTTGGCATAGCGACCAATGGCAGCACCGAAATCGCTGGGATGGTTCTCACGGTCCATGAAGGTGGCAACGTTGTCGAAACCGAGGACGACGTCCTTCAGGTTGCCATCGCGGTCGGGAACCATGATGCTGACGACACGTCCGCCGAAGTTCGTCACACAGACTTCCATGCCTGCGGCATTCTTCAGCGTGTAGAGCTGGGTGCCGGCAACGCTGTCTACGAACAGTTCGGGATTCAGGCCGCTGAGTGTCAGTTCGGCCTCGGCTTTCTTCGGCTCGGTACATGCAGAGAGCATGACCAGTGCAGCACCAGCTGCGAGCATTCCTTTCGTAAAAGCTTTCATTGTTTGTTTGATTTTAAATGTTAGTATGAGAAATATGGATTCTTTTTGGTCTTATTGGGGCGCTTTTTCCCTTAAATCGCCCTCAAAGATACCTATTTTTTTTTGTAGTTGGTGTGTCCGCGACACTTTTTTTTCATTCTACCCGAATTTTTTCTTAAAATCTTTGCATTTTGGCCTATTGATGACAACTTTTGCTCCTCAAAACCGTCTATTTTCCCACTTTTGCTTGCTTCTTTGGTGCGGAAATGCTTTTTTCTTCACTTTAAATTTGGATGAATCACAAGAAACCGCTACCTTTGCGCCCGATTTCCGGGGTGTAGCGCAGTTGGTAGCGTTCCTGGTTTGGGACCAGGCGGTCGCCCGTTCGAGTCGGGTCGCCCCGACAACCCAAGGGTTGTAAACGCAGAAGAGCGGAATCTGATTTCTCAGACTCCGCTCTCCTTTTTTTTATGAGTTGGTCGGATTAACAGAGCTTGCGGGCACCGTCGCCAATGACCACGTCGATGATGACGGGCTCCTTGCCGAACTTAGCCTTGAACTGCTCCTTGACGGCCTTGACAAAGTTGTCGTAGTAGTGCTCGTCGACGAGGTTGATGGTGCAACCGCCGAAGCCACCGCCCATGATGCGGGAGCCGGTGACACCCTGTTCCTTGGCCACGTCGTTGAGGAAGTCCAGCTCTTCGCAGCTGACCTCATACTCCTTGCTCAGGCCGTGGTGGGTCTCGTACATCATCTGACCTACGGTCTCGTAGTCGCCGGCCTCGAGGGCATCGCAGACCTTCAGCACGCGCTCGCGCTCGCCAATGACGTAGTGTGCACGCTTGTAGTCCTCTTCGCTGATCTTACCCTTGACCTCATCGAGCTGTTCGTAGCTGGCATCGCGCAGGCTCTCTACTTCGGGATGAATCTCGTGGATGGCAGCAGCCGCACGCTCGCAGGAGAGACGACGGTCGTTGTAGGGAGAACCGACGAGGGCGTGCTTCACGTTGCTGTTCACCAGCACGAGCTTGTAGCCCTTCGGGTTCCAGGGGAAGTAGGCCACTTCGCCCGAGCGGCAGTCCATGCGCATGAGGTGTCCGGCCTTGCCGAGGCAAGAGATTGCCTGGTCCATGATGCCGCAGTTCACGCCGATGTATTTGTGCTCCGTCCGCTGTCCGACCTTGGCGAGTTCCAGACGCTCAATCTTGTTGTCGCCGAAGAGGTCGTTCAAACCAAAGGCGAAGCAGCTTTCGAGGGCTGCGCTGGAACTCATGCCTGCACCAAGAGGTACGTCACCGGCGAAAGCGGTGTTGAAGCCTTCCACAGGAACGCCCAGAGCCATCATCTCACGGCATACGCCGAAGATGTAGCGAGCCCATGTAGCTTTGGGACCTTGCTCGTCGTCGAGGGAGAATTGCACGCGGTCCTTGAGGTCGATGCTGTAGGCATCCACTGTGCGGGTGCCGTTGGGCTTGATCTCGGCAATCATTCCCTGCTCCACGGCACCGGGGAATACGAACCCGTTGTTATAGTCGGTGTGCTCGCCGATGAGGTTGATGCGGCCGGGGGCTGCGTAAACATTTCCTGTGCTGCCATCGAAGTGCTTGATGAAGCGGCTGCGAACGTCGTCAATAGTTAATTTCATAATGGTAATAGTGTTTTTATTTAGCCTCCCGCCTACCTGCTTGGGGTAGGGCGGGGCAGGCTATAAGTTAATATTTGAAAATTTGATTACTCAACGGGGATATCCTTGTTTACGTTCTTGCAACCGATGACGGCGTAGAACAGGATATAGGCGACCATGGCTACCTGGAGCCAGTAGGAAGTGATGGTATCGGTGCCCTTGGCGATGACGTCCTGCAGCCAAGGCATCAGGCCACCGCCAACAACCATCATCATAAAGATGCCGGAAGCAGCTTCGGTGTACTTACCCAGACCTTCGACGGAGAGGTTGAAGATACCGCCCCACATGATGGAGGTGCACAGACCGCACGCAGCCAGGCAGAACACCTTGACGGGAACGTCGTGACCCTTGAAGGCAACGGCGGTGCTCTCAGGGAGGAAGATGGCGGCCAACAGCAGGCAGATAGCAACCGTGGCCACGCAGGTCATCTGAGTCTTGGTGCTGACTTTGCCACTGATAAAGGTGGAACTGAAACGTCCGATGAGCATCATGAACCAGTAGCTGGCAGCGAGTGTGCCGCCGATGGCTGCAGAGCCTTCGAAGCCCATGTTGGTAACGTAGAAGTTCAGGTGCATGGGGATACCAATCTCGACACCGACATAGAAGAAGATGGCGATGACGCCGAGCACGAGGTGACGGAACTGCAGGGCACCCTTGATGGACTGCATCAGCGATCCGCTATCGCCGAAGTTCGGCTCGGGAATGGCCACGCGGCTGATGATGATGAACGAGATGGCGAACACGGCCATGCCGATGAACAGCAGGGGTGAGACGTCACTCATGCTGGTGTTCTCAGTGACGGTTCCCACGAGGATGCCAGCCAACATAGGAGTCAGCGTAGCGGTCAGGGAGTTCAGGGTGCCACCGATCTGGATGAGCTGATTACCCTTGTTGCCACCGCCGCCGAGCATGTTCAGCATGGGGTTCACGACAGTGTTCAGCATGCAGACACAGAAACCGCAGACGAGAGCGCCGAGGAGGTAGATGTAGAGATTCAGGGCCACGGGACCGCCATTCATCTCGTTCACATAAATGTCGTCGCCATAGACGCTGGACAGGTACTGCAGGGCCAGGCCGACGATACCGACGATGAGCGCTGCGAGGGCTGTCTTCTTGTAGCCGATCTTCTTCAGCAGCATGCCCGAGGGGATACCCATGAACAAGTATGCCGTGAAGTTCATCAGGTTACCCCATGAAGCGGCAAAATCATACTTGAAGCCCCAGATGTTGCCAAAAGGAGCACCCATGTTTGTGACGAAGCTGATCATCGCAAAGATGAAGCACATCGTGATAATAGCAACGAGATTGCTATTGTTCTTTGTTTGATTCATAGTGTTTTTTTAGTGTTTATTAAATGATTATTCCTTTCTCTTTGAACTATAGGTTGAAGGTTTTCTTAACCGAAAATCTTCTTCGAGATACCGCTGGCGACCTGAGCGCTGTCCGTACCGAATTTGTAAACGGTCATCTGATAGTACTCCTGACCAGGACGCAGGATGCAAGTGGGGAAGTGCGTCTGGTTGGGGGTGTCGGGAGCGTGCTGTGCCTCGAAGCAGATGGCAGAACGGCGTGGGAAGGTGCTGCCGCATTGGCCAGGATACCCGGTGGCCCAGTTGTCCGTGTACACTTGCACGGCGGGTTCTGTCGTGTAAACCTCCATGGAACGGCCGCTGGCAGGTTCGTATATCTTGGCAGCATAGCTGAGTTCGCCAAATTCCTTCTTGTTGAGGAGGAAACTGTGGTCATAGCCTGCGCCGTTACGTGTCTGCTCGTCGTCCGCGTCAATCATGTCGCCTACGGCATGCATCTTAGTGAAATCGAAAGGAGTGCCCTTCACGCAGCGTACTTCGCCCGTGGGAATACTCGTCTCGTCAATGGGGACGTAGAAGTCGGCATTGATATAGCATTGCAGATCGAGGATGTCGGGGGTGGGGTTGGCGATTCCTGCCAAAGAGAAGAATCCGTGGTTGGTGAGGTTGATGATGGTGGCCTTGTCCGTTGTGGCCTTGTATTCGATGGCTAATTCGTCATCGTCGGTCCAACGGTAGATGACCGTTACGTTGAGGTTCCCGGGGAAACCCTCTTCGCCGTCTTTTGAGAGATAGTGCAGGCACAGGGTCTGTGCATCCTTTTGTTCGGCATCCCAAACGCGGGCGTGGAAACCCGTGGGCCCTCCATGGAGGTGGTTGGGACCATTGTTGATGGCCAAGTCGTGGTATTCTACTCCATCCAGCGTGAATTTGCCCTTGCAGATGCGGTTGCCATAGCGACCGATGAGGGTGGAGAGGAATGGTTCGGGACTTTCGACGACTCCTTGGATGTTGTCGTGCCCCTGAATAACGTTCCCGAACTTGCCATTTTTGTCTGGAACCATGATGGCCACGAGGGCGCCTCCATAGTTCGTTATAGACACTTCATGACCCTGTTTGTTGACAAGCGTGAACAAATCTGTTTGCTTGCCTTGGATAGTGGACTGAAAATCTTTGCGTTTCAGCCCCGAAAGAGAGCTTATTTCCATAGGTAAAGGATTAAAATTTCCACATTTGTGGCACAAATTAAGCCAAAACTTTTCAGTTAAGCAAGTCTTTTGACTAAAAAAATGTGAAAAGAGTTCATAAATCCACCCATTTGCCTTATCTTTGCACCCGATTTCAAGAACACAATACGCAGAAGTATGCCAAAAATATCAGTTCGCGGCCACGAAATGCCCGCATCGCCTATTCGCAAACTTGCCCCTTTGGCCAACGACGCCAAGGCAAGAGGCATCCATGTCTATCACCTGAACATCGGTCAGCCGGATTTGCCTACTCCACAAGCAGCCCTCGATGCCATCCGTGGCATTGATCGCACCATCCTCGAGTATTCTCCCTCTCAGGGCTACAAGAGCTACCGTGAGAAGCTTGTGCACTACTACGCCAAGTACAATATCGATGTCACGGCAGACGACATCATCATTACCAGCGGCGGTTCCGAGGCCGTGCTTTTTGCATTCCTCTCTTGTCTGAATCCTGGCGACGAAATCATAGTACCAGAACCGGCCTATGCCAACTACATGGCATTTGCTATTTCTGCCGGCGCTGTCATTCGCACCGTCACCACGACCATTGAGGAGGGATTCTCGCTTCCCAAGGTGGAGAAATTCGAAGAATTAATAAATGAACGTACGCGCGCGATACTTATTTGTAATCCTAACAACCCCACCGGCTATCTCTACACTCGGCGTGAGATGAACCAAATTCGTGACCTCGTGAAGAAGTACGATCTCTATCTATTCTCGGATGAGGTTTATCGCGAGTTCATCTACACCGGATCTCCTTACATCTCTGCCTGCCATCTCGATGGTATTGAACAGAATGTAGTGCTCATCGACTCAGTCTCCAAGCGCTACTCCGAGTGCGGTATCCGTATCGGAGCCCTCATCACCAAAAACAAGGATGTCCGTCAGGCCGTGATGAAATTCTGCCAGGCACGTCTCTCGCCACCCCTCATCGGACAGATTGCCGCCGAGGCATCTCTGGATGCAGGCGAGGAGTACAGCCGGGAAGTCTATGATGAGTATGTGGAACGTCGTAAATGCCTGATCGACGGGTTGAACCGCATACCAGGTGTCTATTCGCCTATCCCCATGGGTGCGTTCTACACCGTGGCCAAGTTGCCTGTGGATGATGCCGAGGATTTCTGTGCGTGGTGCCTCCGTGAGTTCAATTATGAGGGCGAGACTGTCATGATGGCTCCGGCAGCAGGTTTCTATACCACACCCGGCTTGGGCCGTAATGAGGTCCGACTGGCCTATGTGTTGAAGAAGGAAGACCTCACGCGTGCTTTGTTCGTCCTGCGCAAGGCACTTGAAGCCTATCCTGGCAGAAAAGAGAGTTGAAAGTATATCTTTTGAAGCAGCGAGAGCAATCAAGCTTGCTTGAATTGCCGAGTTGGGACTCAACATTTGGCCGAGCGCGGCATAACGTGATTTGATAAGTAAACGTTGAGATTTGAATTTACCATAGCTCATCGCCTCTTTGGCCATCGTGACGACACACGACGCATCTCGCGTCCGGCCGTCGCGATTGCTATGTGGGGCGTTGCCGTGGGACTGGCTGTGATGATCATTTCGGTGTGTATCATCCTGGGCTTCAAGGGTGAGATACGCGATAAGGTCATCGGCCTCGGCGGACATGTGCAAATCATTAATTACCAGAGTCTCTATAGTTCCGAGCCGCAGCCTGTTGTGGTCGATAGCCTGTTGATGTTCCGTCTCTCCCACAATCCGGGTGTAGCTCACGTCCAACGTTTTGCCACTAAGACAGGGATGCTCAAGACCGATGAGGCTTTCAAGGGCATCTCCTTGCGTGGTGTGGCCGAGGAATACGATACGACCTTCCTTGCCAGTCATCTGGTGGAGGGGCGCCTGCCGCGTTTTCAGTCGGACACGACTTACAATGAGGTTGCCATCTCTCGCATCATCTCTCGGGAACTCGGCCTCGGCGTCGGCGACCGCGTCTATGCGTATTTCTTTTCGGACAACGTTCGTGCGCGCCGCTATCAAATCGTGGGCGTTTATGAGACCCATCTCAATGAGTTCGACAACACTTGGGTCTTCACCGACCTGCGGGCTGTACAAAGGCTGGCAGGGTGGGATAGTGGCCAATGCACCGGTGCCGAAGTGCTGGTAGATGACTTCGAACAACTGGAGTCTGTCACGGCCGAGGTAGCTTCCCAAATGAACCGTACCCAGGATTGTTACTCCGCCACCTATTCCACCCATAACATCCGGGAGCTCTATCCCGGAATCTTCTCCTGGCTGTCCCTGCTCGACACCAATGTCTATGTCATTCTTGCACTCATGATTGGCCTTTCGCTGTTCACGATGACGGCTGGCTTGCTCATCATCATCCTTGAACGTACGAACTTCATTGCCGTGATGAAGAGCCTCGGAGCCTCTAACACTCAACTCCGCTTGATCTTCCTTCACTTTGCAGCTTTACTCGTGGGGCGTGGGCTGCTGTTGGGCAATCTCATAGGCATCGGCTTGGCGCTGCTGCAGAAGTATCTTGGCATTGTACATCTCGACCCTGCCACCTACTATGTTGACGTCGTTCCCATCACCCTTTCGTGGCCTCTGATTCTCCTGCTTAATGTTGCCACGCTCATCATCACCGTCCTCGTCCTCATTATCCCGACGTTCCTCGTCTCGAGGATTGAACCAGCCCGGGTGATGAGGTTTGAATAGTAGACCCACCCCCCGCCCTCCCTGTTAGGGAGGGAGTGAATACTTTCAAGAATAGTACTTAAATCATTCAATATTAACAATTAAACTTTATACAGATATGAACGAAAACAATCTTTCAATACAATCCGCTCCCTCTCTAACAGAGAGGGCGGGGGGAGAGTCTGTCAAGGAATTAGTCGACCGACTTATTGACCTCGCTTTTGCAGAAGACATCGGCGACGGCGATCACACCACACTCTGTTGCATCCCAGCTGATGCCATGGGTAAGAGTAAACTCCTCATCAAGGAAGAAGGAATACTCGCTGGCGTGGAGATAGCTAAAGAGGTGTTCCATCGCTTCGACCCCACCATGCAGGTGGAGGTGTTCATACAAGATGGCGCCCACGTGAAACCAGGCGATGTCGCCATGGTGGTCACCGGTAAGGTACAGAGTTTGCTGCAGACCGAACGTCTCATGCTCAACATCATGCAGCGTATGTCCGGCATTGCCACGATGACCAATAAATATGTGAAGCAGCTTGAAGGCACCAAGACCCGTGTCCTCGACACCCGCAAGACCACTCCTGGCATGCGCATGCTTGAGAAGGCTGCCGTGAAGATTGGTGGTGGCTGTAACCATCGCATCGGACTGTTCGACATGATTCTCCTGAAGGACAACCACGTGGACTTCGCCGGAGGTATCGAAAATGCCATCAATCGCTGCCACGAATACCTCAAAGCCAAGGGCAAAGACCTGAAAATCGAGATTGAGGTCCGCAATTTCGATGAACTCAACCGCGTGCTGGCTATCGGTGGCGTGGATCGCATCATGCTCGACAACTTCACGCCGGCCGACACCAAGAAAGCCGTGGAACTCATTGGAGGCCGCTTCGAGACCGAGTCCAGCGGAGGTATCACTTTCGAGACCCTGCGTGACTATGCGGAGTGCGGAGTGGACTTCATTTCTGTCGGGGCCCTGACCCATAGCGTCAAGGGACTGGACATGAGCTTCAAGGCTTGCTGATGCGCCGCCTCGCCTTCCTCTTTCTCTTCATGCTGACCCTGGGCTCCATAGCCTGGGGCCAGAATGCTAATGTCCTGAAGGAACGCGAACTGAAGGAGGTGCTCGTGAAACCCAAGCGTCAGCGCTACAAGCGCAAGGGCAATCCTGCTGTGGAGCTGATGCGCAAGGTCATCGCAGCCAAGGCCAACCATGAACTCGAACGGAATGACTTTGTTCGATATAACAAGTATCAGCGCATCACCACCGCCCTGGACAACATCACCCAAGAGATGGTGGACTCTGTCAAACTCCTGCAGAAACCCCTTTTGCGTCGGCAGATAGAGTTCTGCGAGCAGACGGGCAAGTTCATACTTCCGTTTAACTACAGCGAGACAGTCACTCAGCATCTCTATCGGCGCAATCCTCAGTTGGAGCGCAACTATGTCCTGGGCACGAATAGCGAGGGCATCACAGACCTCATTCCCATTGGTGACAACATCAATCAGGTTCTGACAAGTGTGTTCACCGATGTGAACATCTACGATGACCAGCTGATGCTCTTCGAACGTAAGTTCACCAGCCCTCTTTCCTCTCGCGCTGCCATCTCTTTCTTCCAATTCTTCATCGAGGATACCGTGAAAGTGGATGGTCACGAGGCCATCCAGCTGAATTTCGTACCCCAGAATCCTCAGGACTTCGGCTTCAGCGGCCGCATCTGGATTCTGCATGACGGCACCTATCGTGTCTATAAGTGTATCCTCAACCTGCCCCTCCGTTCCAGCGTGAACTGGGTCAACAACCTCGTCATCGAACAGAAGTTCACGGACCTGCCCAACGGACAACGTGTCCTTCAGACCGATGACCTTTTTGCGGAACTCGGAATCCTGAAGAAACATCGCCAGCTGGTGTTGCATCGATCCACGAACTACACGCAGATTTCCACAGATTCCATCCCCGACATCTATTTTCTCCCCAAAGACAAACGCCGTGAAGGAACTTATGAGATCAAGGATTCTGCCTTCTGGGCCTCGCACCGAGTGGATACCTTGTCGTGGGGTGAGAGTGGCATGAAGGGTATGTCCGACAGGATGCATGAGGTCACAGACAATAATTTCTGGATGTACCTTGCCCGCTCGATTATAGTTAATAACTTCGAGACCAGCAGTGGCGTCAACCGTAGTCGCTTTGACATCGGTCCCATCATGTCCATGGTTTCGAAAAATTTCATCGATGGCTGGCGTTTCCGTCTGGGAGGCCAGACCACGGCGAACCTCATGCCCCACTTGTTCTTCAAGGGGTATGCCGCCTATGGTGTCGGCAGCCGCAGATGGTATGGTATGGGTGAGGTGGAGTATTCTTTCCTCCGCAAGAAGTATTCCCCCATCGAGTTCCCCCGCAACAGCATCGCCCTTCAGTGGCAGTCGGATGTCTTCAGCCCTGGTGATCTGATGTGGCAGAATGGTCGCGACAAAGACAATGCATGGACTTCGTTCAAGTGGACCTCCGTGGAACACATGATGTTCCAACGTCAATGGCTGGCTCGATATGAGGTGGAGACCAACAATCATCTCGGAATCAAACTCCAGTTCAAGCACTCGCGCATAACGCCTTGTGGAGCATTGTTCTATCAGCGTCTCGACAGCCCACATCCAGCCTATACTACCACGGCAGACGATGTGCATCATCTTCGTACCTCGGAAATCACGTTGTCCCTGCGTTGGGCTCCGGGCGAGGAAATCATCAATTCCCGCCATCGTCGCCAATATGTAAACCACAACAATCCAGTCTTCGCACTCTCCCATACCTTTGGCATCAAGGGGCTCTTCGGCAGCGACTATCGCTACAATACTACGGAGCTGACAGCCTACGAGCGCATCTGGCTCAACTCCTACGGGCGCATAGACCTGAACTTCCGTGGTGCCATCGCCTGGAACAAGGCGCCTTTTCCGCTCTTGCTGATGCCTGTGGCCAACAATTCCTACATCATCACGCGTGATATGTTCTATATGATTCAGAACTTGGAGTTTGTCAACGACCGCTATGCCTCCCTTCAGGTGCAATGGGACCTCTCCGGCAAACTGCTCAACCGGATACCGCTGTTGAAGAAACTAAAACTCCGTGAGGTCATCGGTTTCAAGATGCTCTATGGGCACCTGTCCGACAAGAATAATCCAGACCTGAATCCTGGCGACCATGATCTCTTCTACATGCCTTCCCTTCATGGCCAGAGCATCGTGCATACGATGAGCCACACGCCCTACATGGAGTTCAGCGTGGGCCTTCACAATATCCTCAAGTGTATTCGTATCGACTACGTTCGCCGTCTGAACTACCTGAACTATCCCGGAGTCAAGAAGCATGGTGTTCGTTTCTGCTTCCAATTTGATTTCTAACATAATTAAAGTATATCTCCATTATAATGAAACACACTTTCAAAGATTGGCTCCTCGCCACACGTCCTTGGTCATTCCCGGCTTCGTCAATGCCAGTGCTGGTCACGGTGGCGTGGTCGTGGAGTCGTGGTTATGATGTGAACTGGCTCTTTGCCCTTTGGGCACTTGTGAACATCATCTTCGTTCATGCTGCCGGCAATGTGTGGAGCGATATTGCCGACTACCAGAGCGGCGTCGATGCTCCAGACACTTTCGGCGTTCGCACCCTTGTTGACGGACAATTCACGGTAGCAGAATTCCGCAAACTCTCCCTTTGTCTGAACACCATCGCCATCATCGGCGGACTGCTGCTGGTAGGACTCACGGGCCTTACCTTATTATATATAGGTGTCGCCGGCATTCTCCTCTCGCTGTTCTATCCGCGCCTGAAGTATGCTGCTCTGGGTGATCTGGTCATCATCTTCTGCTACGCTCTGCTCCCGATGACGGGAACCTCGTTCATCATTTCCGGAGCAATTCATTGGGAAGTCCTCTGGCTGGCTGTGCCCGTAGGACTCATCACCGTAGGCATCCTCCACGCCAATAACGTCCGCGACATCGAGACCGACCAGCGTGCAGGCATCCACACCTTCCCCCTTCTTACGGGGCGTCGTTTCGGTGCGTGGCTCTATGCCTTCGAGGTCATCTTTCCTTATCTCTGGCTCGTCGCTCTGATGATCTTCAGACTCGAACCCTGGTGGCTGGGAATGGCATTCCTTTCCATGCCTGTTGCTGTACGCAATGCCCGTACGATGCTGGATTACCAACGTGGCGGAAAGAGTTCCTATTCTAATCTCGACGAGAAGACTGCTCAACTTCAGCTCCTCTTCAGCTTCCTCCTCATCATCGGTCTTGCCCTCTCAAAACTCCTCTGATGAAACTCATCTTACCTATACTTCTGGCAGCAACCTTCTGGTTCTTGATGTTCTTTCCTCACTTGGGATTGGACTTCAATTTCTGGTTGGTGATGACCTGTGCTTCCCTGTCGCTCACCGCTCTTGCTATAGCTTTTGGCGGAACGCCCGATTTACATGTCTCGTGGCGTGAGATTCTCTTGGGAGTGGGTATAGCTGTGGTGCTTTGGTTCGTCTTTTGGGCAGGTGACAAGGTTTCCCAGTTGCTTTTCGACTTTGCCCGGCCGCAGGTGGACCTCATCTATGGCATGAAGAGTGGTACCTCGCCTACGACTATCGCCCTGTTGCTGCTCTTTATCATCGGACCAGGTGAGGAGATCTTCTGGCGTGGATACGTCCAGCGCAGGCTCTCTGAGCGTTGGTCTCCGAACGTCGGTTTCTTTCTGGCTACAGCCGCCTACACCCTCATCCATGTGCCCTCGCTGAACTTTATGCTCACGATGGCAGCCATGGTCTGCGGCATCCTTTGGGGTGGTCTCTTTCGTTTATTTCCCCGTCACTTCACTGCCATCGTGGTCAGCCACGCCCTTTGGGACGCAGCTGCCTTCGTCTGGTTCCCCTTCTGACTATGAGTAAGAAAGACGAACTACTATTGCGCATTCGTGAGGGTGGAAAACTCTCCACCAGCGAACAGCTGCAGCTGACTGCCATGCTCAGCCTGCCAGCCATCCTCGCCCAGGTCTCCAGCATCCTGATGTTCTACATCGATGATGCCATGGTGGGCTCGTTGGGGGCTCGTGCTTCTGCCAGCATCGGAATCGTTGCCACGTCTATGTGGCTCTTCTGGAGCATCATCTCCTGTGCTGCCACGGGTTTCTCCGTTCAGGTGGCCCATCGGGTCGGCGCCAACGACATAGACGGTGCTCGCAGCGTCTTCCGCCAGAGTCTCATGGCTTCCATGGCGCTGGCATTGGTCACGGGAGCTGTTGGTGCCCTCATCTCAAATCCGCTTCCCCATTGGTTAGGTGGCAGCCATGACATCTGTTCGGATGCTTCCACCTACTTCCTCATCTTCACCCTTGGCGCTCCCCTGGCGATGATTGATATGCTGGCCAGCGCCATGCTTCGCTGTGCCGGCAACATCAAGGTGCCTTCGGTGGCAAATATCGTGATGTGCATCCTCGATGTGTGTTTCAATTTCTTACTCATCTTCCCCACACGCACGGTGGACCTCTTTGGCCATTCGATGTTGCTGCCCGGTGCAGGGCTCGGCGTGGCGGGTGCAGCCATTGGTACGGTCACGGCCGAAGGTGTCGTAGCCCTCTATCTGATGTGGTATGCCGCCACACGTTGTCCGGAACTTCGGTTGGTCGGCAGTCGCGGTTCCTTTGTCCCGGAGAAACCCGTCCTGAGCGAGGCCGGCAGCATCGCAGGTCCTATCTTCTTGCAACGTGTGCTGATGAATGTGGCCCAAATTACCATCACGGTCATCGTGGCTCCGTTGGGTGCTATTGCCATAGCTGCCAATGCCCTCGGCATCACGGCCGAGAGTCTTTGCTATATGCCCGGCTATGGTATCGGCGAAGCTGCTACCACGTTGGTCGGCCAGAGTTTTGGTGCAGGTCGCCGCCGCCTGACCATTCGTTTCGCATGGATGACCACCTTGCTGGGCGTGGCGGTGATGACGCTCATGGGAGCTGTCATGTACATGGCCGCGCCGCTGATGATGGCCTCGCTGACACCCGATGAGGCTGTGCGACAACTGGGAACCGAGTGCTTGCGCATCGAGGCTTGGGCAGAACCAGGTTTCGCCGCCAGCATCGTGGCCATGAGTGTCTTTGTGGGTGCTGGTGACACCCGTCGTCCCGCCATGCTTAATCTTTTCTCCATGTGGGCGGTTCGTGTCACTCTCGCCGCCCTGCTCGCTCCTCACTATGGCCTTCATGGCGTATGGCTCGGCATGGCCATCGAACTCACCTTCCGTGGCATCATCTTCCTTGTCCGGATGAAGCGAGGCCGCTGGCTGAGAAAGATTAAAGTCAGGAGCAAATAATACTTCGCTGTCCCAATATTCTATTTCCGTTAAATCATTATCTAATAATACTATAATGCAAATAATCAAAGACCAATCCTTCGGCGGTGAGCGCCCCCTCTTCGCCATCCACGACACACGACTCGAAAATGTAACTATAACCGAGGGCGAGAGCGGCATCAAGTGCTGTCAGCGCCTCGAAGCTGATCGCTGCCGCTTCATCGGCAAATATCCCTGGTGGCACGTCGACGGCTCTCTCATCACCAACTGTTTCTTCGAAGTAGGCTCGCGTTCTGCTATTTGGTACAGCAACGATATGGTCATGCGCGATTGCATCATCGATGCGCCCAAGTTCTTCCGTGAGATGCACAATCTCACCTTGGAAAATGTCCAGATGAATGATGCCGACGAGACCTTCTGGCGCGTCAAGGGACTCAAGGTCCGCAACGTCCGCCTCCACGAGGGCACCTATCCCTTCATGTTCTGCGAGGACGTGGATGTCGATGGTCTTGAGAGCGATTCCAAGTATGTCTTCCAGTATGTGAAGAACGCCGTGGTGCGGAATGCCAAGATTGTGACCAAGGACGCCTTCTGGGAGACGGAGAATGTTACCGTCTATGACTCCGTACTCGACGGCGAGTTTCTTGGCTGGCACAGCAAGAACCTCCGTCTTGTCCGCTGCCACATCGCCGGCGAACAGCCCCTCTGCTACATCGATGGCCTGACCCTCGAGGACTGCACCTTCGATCCTGCCTGCGACCGTGCTTTCGAGGACACTATTCTCAATGCCACCATCCGCGGACACATCACGGAGATCAAGAATCCCATCAGCGGCCACATCGTCGCCGGTTCCGTGGGCAAGGTCACCATTGACGAGCACATCAAGCAACCCGCCAACTGCATCATCGAAACCAGATGAACTACGATTTTGATTCCCTCGTCACCCGCCGGGGCACGGATTGCGTCAAGTGGGACGAGGCCGCGTCGCCCGACATCCTCCCCATGTGGGTGGCTGACATGGATTTCCAGACAGCGCCTTGCGTAGCCGAGGCAGTCCAGCGTCGGGCTGCCCATCCCGTCTATGGCTACAGCCTTGTCCCCGACAGCTTCTACGCTGCCATCCGCTGGTGGGACCGCACTCGACATGGATGGGACTTCCCTCGCGAATGGATTCAGTACACCAGCGGGGTCGTGCCTGCCGTCAGCGCCATCATCCAGGGCCTTTGTCGTCAGGGCGAACCCGTGCTGACGTTCACTCCGGCCTACAACTGCTTTTTCTCCAGCATCCGCAACTCCCATTGCCCTTTGGTGGACTTCCCCCTCACGTGGGATGCTGCCGCAGAGACCCATAGTGTTGATTTTGCAGCCTTTGAGCAGGCGTTGCACGATAAGGGCGTCCGCCTCTTCTTGCTCTGCAATCCCCACAATCCCTCAGGACGTGTGTGGACTGAGCAAGAGCTGCGGAAGATGGCAGAAATCTGCAAGCGCAACAACGTCATCGTCCTCTCCGACGAAATCCATTGCGAGTTCGTCAATCCCCAGTTGGGGCGCCCCTTCGTCCCCTTTGGCCGCATCGCCGAGGAGGTCGGCTGTCGGTGGGTCGTGGCCAATGCTCCCAACAAAGCCTTCAACACCGCCGGGCTTCAGATGGCCTACATCGTCACCCCTGATGCCTCCTTCCGTCAGCAGATAGACCGAGCCATCAACGACAACGAAGTCTGCGATGTCAATGTCTTCAGTTTCGTAGCCCTTCAGGCAGCCTATTCTCCGGAGGGTGCGGCATGGTTGGACGAGCTGGTCAGCTATATCTTCGATGGCTACCGCCTCTTCCGCCAGCAGCTGAAGTCCTCGCTTCCCGCCCTTCCGTTGGCTCATCTCGAGGGTACCTATCTTGCCTGGCTCGACGTACGTTCCCTCGGCATCCCCTCCGAGGATATTGCAGCCCGACTCTGCAACGACTACCATGTATGGCTTGCCGCCGGCGACACCTATGGGCGGCCCGGTTTCCTGCGAATCAACCTCGCCACACAACATACTCGTGTGATTGAAGGTGCCCGTAGGATTATCCGTGGACTCCAAGAAATACAGTCTTAGCAAGGTTCTAATTACTAAAGAATGTTAATTATTTAACATTTCTTTGGCGTAATCCATCCTTTTCCCTTACCTTTGCAAAGATTTATGCAATGTAGAAGGAGTGGCCGCTCGTGAGAGTAGTGCTCCTTCGCTTTTTTTGTCCCCAATCGGCGCTTAGCCTGTTCCGCGCCAACCATTATTCCTTTGTCATCTGTTTTATCGTTTCTCGGTTACAAAGAAATCCCTGTTCCTCCATGAATGAAATGTCACGGGAATAAAGACACATCGGCCGAAGCAGGTGTTCTTCTGCCTCGGCCGATTCCGTTTCAATATAACAGGTAAAAACCTGGATGATTCTTTGTCAGATGACTTTCTCGAGTTTGGCGATGTTTGCTGCAACGTCCTCGTCCGTGACCTCGTAGTTCTGGAGGTTGCCAGCCAGATATTGGTCATAGGCGCTCATGTCGATGAGTCCGTGGCCGCTGAGGTTGAAGAGGATGACCTTCTCTTCGCCGGTCTCCTTGCACTTGTTGGCCTCGCGGATGGTGGCAGCGATGGCGTGGCAGCTCTCCGGCGCGGGGATGATACCCTCGGCCCGTGCAAAGAGCGTACCCGCCTGGAAGCTTTCCAGCTGCTGGATATCCACGGCAGACATCAAGCCGTCCTTCAGCAGCTGGCTGACAATGACACCAGCGCCATGGTAGCGGAGGCCTCCGGCGTGGATGTTGGCAGGCATGAAATTGTGGCCCAGCGTGAACATCGGCAGTAGCGGCGTGTAGCCAGCCTCGTCGCCGAAGTCATACTGGAACTGCCCGCGTGTCAGCTTCGGGCACGATGCGGGTTCGGCCGCAATAAACTGCGTCTTCTTGCCTTCGAGTATATTGTGGCGCATGAAGGGGAAGGAGATTCCGCCGAAGTTCGAGCCGCCGCCGAAGCAGGCAATCACCATGTCGGGATATTCTCCGGCCATTTCCATCTGCTTCTCGGCCTCCAGACCAATCACCGTCTGGTGCAGGGCAACGTGGTTCAGCACCGACCCCAGGGTGTACTTGCAGTTGGGGGTGGACATAGCCAGCTCGATGGCCTCGGAGATGGCGGTACCCAGGGAGCCCTGGTTCATCGGGTCGCGGGTGATGATGTCCTTGCCGGCACGTGTGGACATCGAGGGGGAAGCCTCCACGGTGGCGCCGAAGGTCTGCATGATCGAACGGCGATAGGGCTTCTGGTTGTAGGATATCTTCACCTGATACACGGCGCACTCCAGTCCGAAGACCTTGGCAGCATAGCTGAGGGCAGCGCCCCATTGTCCGGCACCCGTCTCGGTGGTGATGTTCGTCACACCCTGCACCTTATTATAATACGCCTGCGCGAGGGCGGAGTTCAGCTTGTGGCTTCCCACGGGACTTACGCTCTCGTTCTTGAAGTAGATGTGTGCGGGCGTTCCCAGCGCCTCCTCCAGTCCATAGGCGCGCACCAGAGGTGTGGAGCGATAGTATTTATACATGTCTCGCACGGGCTCGGGGATGTGGATCCAGGGGTCTGTCTGATTCAGTTCCTGACGGGCCAGCTCCTCGGCGAAGATCGGGTAGAGGTCCTCGGCCTTCAGCGGCTGCTTGGTTCCAGGATGAAGGGGAGGTAGTGGTTTGTTGACCATGTCGGCCTGGATGTTGTACCACTCAGTAGGGATTTCGCTCTCGGAGAGGAAATAGCGTTTCTGTCTTTCCATAAACGTGTTTTATTAAGGGATGAATAAAATAAATTTGCTGCGAAGATACGAAGAATCTGAGAAACAACGGGCACATTTCGCCCATTATTTTCTTTTTCATCTTCAAATTCATGTAAAATAGGCGCTCTCAGCTAAATCTTTGCCCGTGCAGGCTGCTTTCCGAAGGCTGAAATGCTCTTCGGGCACTATGGCGGCGGTTGCTGTCGAGTGTTGTCGAGCGTTTTCGCGTACGGCGAGCGCAGGCGCAGCTTGTCGGGTGCAGGGGGCGATGGTTAGCTGCCTTTAGCTGAAGAGGCCGTAGAGGTTGGCATCAATCTTGTCGGTGATGGAGCTGAAGTCCTCGGGGTTGGACTCGAACTTGCAGGTGTCGCCATCGATGATGATGAGGTTGCCGGGGTAGTTCTGTATCCACTCCTCGTAGCGTGCGCCCAGTCCTTGCAGGTAATCGATGCGGATGCTCTGCTCGTATTCGCGTCCGCGCTTCTGGATTTGTGCGATGAGGGTGGGGATGGTGCTGCGGATGTAGATCATCAGGTCGGGCAGTTTGACGAGTGACATCATCAGGTCGAAGAGGTCCGAATAGTTCTCGAAGTCACGGTCGGACATATAGCCTTGGGCATGGAGGTTCGGCGCAAAGATGCGTGCGTCCTCGAAGATGGTGCGGTCCTGGATGATGGTCTCCTTGGACTTGGAGATTTCCACCACATCCTTGAATCGCTTGTTGAGGAAGTAGATCTGTAGGTTGAACGACCAGCGCGACATGTCGGCGTAGAAGTCGTCGAGATAAGGGTTGAATTCGACGGATTCGAAGTTGGGCTTCCATCCGTAGTGGCGGGCAAGCATCTTTGTGAGGGTGGTCTTGCCGGAGCCGATGTTTCCAGCGATGGCGATGTGCATGATGGGGGTTGGCCGTGGGCCGAAGTTTAGAGTTTATTGTTTATTGAGCACGAGCGGGGCTCGTCGTTGTTGGTCTTACGTTTCATTTCTGATATGAGGACAGCAGTCCGAGTGGCAAGGTGCCGCAAGCGGCGCTCCTAATCCGGGAAGAGGCCGAAGAGATAGGAGTCAATCCGGTCGATGATGGAGGCGAAGTCCTGGGGGCTGTGCTGGTAGTCAAGGTTATCGACCTCGATGGTGAGCACCCGTCCGCGGTATTTCTGGTAGATGAACTCCTCGTAGAGGCGGTTGAGGCCTTGGAGGTAGTCGATGGGTATGGACTGCTCGTAGTTGCGGCCTCGCTTCTGGATATTGCTGACGAGGTGAGGCACCGATGCTCTGAGGTAGATCATCAGGTCGGGGTAGCGCACGATTTCGGTCATCTGCTCGAAGAGTTCCATGTAGGTCTCGAAGTCGCGGTCGCTGAGGTTGCCCATGGCGCGGTTGTTGGCCGTGAAGACATAGACGCCCTCGTAGATGCTGCGGTCCTGGATGATGGTGTGGTCCGCGTGGGCGATATCGAGCAGGTCGCGGAAACGTTGCTTGAGGAAATAGACCTCGAGGTTGAAGCTCCAACGGGGGATGTCCTTATAGTAGTCCTCGAGGTAGGGATTGACGTCAACGGGCTCGAACCGTGCCTCCCAGCCGTAGTGGCTGGCGAGCATATTGGTGAGGGTGGTCTTGCCGGAGCCGATGTTTCCTGCGATGGCGATGTGCATGATGGTGTACGGCCGAGGCCGTGGTTTATAGTTTAAAGATTATAAGTAGATGAACACAATTAGTATACATTTTAGATTGTACCATTTAATTATGATTGGTTACTTAATATAGGTTCTTGCAGTCTCAAGCGGCAAAGCCGAGCGCGAAGTCCAACGTTAACGTCCTGCATCGACTATCGCTTTTTATAGAGCAGGATGTCGGAGAGCGTGTAGTTGTCCATGAAGCAGCTTCGGTCCACGTTGTGGCTGATGCCCGGCAGACGCCCCGTCTGGGTGTACTGCCACATGACGAAGGCGGCATTGTCGCAGAGTTCGGGGACTTCCGGATGATAGCGGGCGATCATGTATTTGTAGCCCGTGAAGGGACCGGAGAGGTATTTGTTGTAGAAGTCGCGCGAGGTGTAGAGGATGGGTCGCACGCCGTAGTGGCGCTCCACCTTGTCCACGAATTGCTTCAACTTGGAACGGAAAGAGGCCAAGGATTCCTTGCCTCGATGTTCGATGTCCACGATGGGGATGAGGTCCACTTCGTTGGGATGTACGTTGCGGGTGAAGTTCAGGAACTGGGACTGCACGCTGACGTTGGGGCGGAAGAAGTGATAGACTCCGACGTACAACCCCGCCTGTCGCGCTTCGATGAGGTTCTGGCGCAGGGTGGCATCGACGAGTTTCTCGCCCTCGGTGGCCTTGATATAGACGTATGAAATCTCGCCGCTTCCGGCCACCTTTCGCCAGTTGATACTTCCTTGGTAGTGAGAGACGTCGATGCCTTGCAGCTTGGAGTTCACGCTATGGCTGCGTACCTCGGCGGTGAGGGGGATGTCGTCGCGCAGAGGCTGTTGCGGAGTGAGCGAGGGGGGCAGGGCATCGGGCTGGGGCAGGAGGTCGTCGTAGGTGAGGACTTTCTTGGATTTCTTGTCGCCCGCGAAGGTCTTAATGGCAAACGCCGGGAGTATGAGCAAGAGTATCAGGAATAGGATGGGGGATATCTTCATGCCAATTCAGAACCGTCGAAGGTGAGAGGTAAAAGTGACTTCACGCTGGGCACGATATAGACGCCCTCTGTGCCAAAGAGGAGTACGCGTATGGGCTGGTCGTAGCGCACTTCTGCCTCGAGCAGGGCCTGCCGGCAGGAACCGCAGGGTGTCACGGGATGTTCCGTGAAACGTCCTGCGGTCTGGGCAGCTATGGCGATGCACACGGGAGGCTGCTCGGGAGCATTGGCCTGGGCTGCGAAGAAAGCCGTGCGCTCGGCACACAGCCCCACGGGGAATACGGCGTTCTCCTGATTGCTGCCGCGGAACACCCTGCCGTCTGCCAGACGCAGGGCGGCACCCACTTGGAAACGCGAATAGGGGGCGTAGCTGCTGAGCGTCATCTCCTTGGCCGTCTCCACGAGTTCGAGGTCCTCTTTCGGGAGCTCATTTAAGTCGCAAAATTGAATTTTGAGGTTGATATTTAGTTCTTTCATACCTTATTTTTGGATTTGATGGCACAAATATACGGAACTTTTTCTTTATTCAAGAAAAAATCCCTACTTTTGTGCGCAGATTAAAGCATTTTTGGGTATGAAACAGCATTATTTTCTAATTTTAATATTCTCTTCCATCGTATCTGCCGTCTTCGGACAGGCTAAGAAGGACATCCGTTGGACCTACGTGGAAAACTACAAGGACATGGCCGTAGAGCAGATGCGTCGCTATCATATTCCAGCCTCCATCACGCTGGCTCAGGGAATCTGCGAGAGCGGAGCCGGCACCAGTCGTCTGGCTCGTGAGGGGCACAACCATTTTGGCATCAAAGCCAACAATGGGTGGACGGGACCTTACATGATTGTGGCGGACGACCGTCCGGACGACCGCTTCCGCGTCTATCGCACGGACGACGAGAGCTATGAGGACCACTCCCGTTTCCTGCGCAACAGCCCGCGCTATAGTTCTCTCTTCGCGCTGAAGGAGACGGACTACAAGGGCTGGGCCCATGGACTGAAACGCTGTGGCTATGCCACGAATCCGAACTATGCTCCGATGCTCATCGGCATCATCGAACGATATAACCTCTCGCAGTTTGACTCGTACAGCTCCGGGCGTTACCACTCGAAGACGAAGAGCGAGGCCGAGAGCGCCTTCTTCGCTGAGCACATCGTCTATAAGGTCAACAGGTGCTACCTCATCATCGCCAACAGCGGCGACACCTGGGAGAGCGTGGCCCGGGAGACGGGAGTCAGCGCCCGCAAACTGCGCAAGTACAACGAGCGCGACAAGCGCAGCCAGCTGCAGAGTGGCGACATCGTCTATCTGACGAAGAAACGTTCCAAGGGCGACAAGTCGCTGAAACTCACACCGCACCGCGTGCAGCCGGGCGAGTCGATGTATGACATCGCCCAGCGCTATGGCATCCGACTGAAGAACCTCTACAAACTAAATGCCCTCACGCCCGACTATGTGGCGCAAGTAGGGGACCTCATCTGGCTGAGATAATGACTCTAAACTCATAAACTCTAAACTCCGGAACTACTCTAAACTCTACACTCTAAACTCTAAACCTCCAACTCCCCTATGGCAGACGACAAGAAAATCATCTTTTCAATGGTTGGTGTAAGCAAGACCATCCAACAGACTCAGAAACAAGTTCTGAAGAACATCTACCTCAGTTTCTTCTATGGAGCCAAGATTGGTATCATCGGTCTGAACGGCGCCGGAAAGTCCACCTTGCTGAAAATCATCGCAGGGCTGGACCAGAGCTACCAGGGCAACGTGGTGTTCTCGCCCGGCTACTCGGTAGGCTACCTGCCGCAGGAACCTCAGCTGGACGACGCGAAGACCGTGCGGCAGGTCGTCGAAGAGGGCGTGCAGCACATCGTGGATGCCCTGAAGGAATACGAGGAAATCAACCAGAAGTTCGGTCTGCCGGAATACTACGAGGACGAGGACAAGATGAACCAGCTGTTTGCCCGTCAGGGTGAACTGCAGGACATCATCGACGCCACGGATGCGTGGAATCTCGACACGAAGCTTGCCCGGGCCATGGATGCCCTGCGTTGTCCGCCGCAGGATCAACTCTGCGGTCAGCTGTCGGGTGGCGAGCGCAGGCGCGTGGCCCTGTGTCGTCTGTTGCTGCAGAAGCCCGACGTGCTGCTGCTGGACGAGCCCACCAACCACCTCGACGCCGAGAGCATCGACTGGCTGGAGCAGCACCTGACGCAGTACGAAGGCACGGTCATCGCCGTGACGCACGACCGCTATTTCCTCGACGACGTGGCCGGATGGATCCTGGAACTGGACCGTGGCGAAGGCATTCCCTGGCAGGGCAACTACAGCTCCTGGCTGGAGCAGAAGAGCAAGCGCCTGGAGCAGGAGGAGAAGACGGAGAGCAAGCGCCGCAAGACCCTGCAACGCGAGCTGGAGTGGGTGCGCATGGCGCCCAAGGCTCGTCAGGCAAAGGGCAAGGCTCGTCTGTCCTCCTACGAACGGATGCTCAACGAGGACCAGAAGGAGAAGGAACAGAAGCTGGAGATCTACATCCCGAGCGGCCCGCGCCTGGGCAACAAGGTCATCGAGGCGCACGGCGTCAGCAAGGCCTACGGCGACAAGGTCCTCTTCCGCGACCTGAATTTCATGCTGCCTCCCAACGGCATCGTGGGCGTCATCGGTCCCAACGGCGCGGGCAAGACCACTCTGTTCCGTCTCATCATGGGCCTGGAGCAGCCGGACGCAGGCACCTTCGAGGTCGGCGAGACCGTGAAGCTCGCCTACGTGGACCAGAGCCACCGCGACATCCATGCGGACCAGAGTGTGTATCAGACCATCTCGCAGGGCAACGAGCTGCTGCGCCTGGGCGGTCGGGATGTGAATGCGCGTGCCTACCTCTCGCGCTTCAACTTCGCCGGCGCAGACCAGGAGAAGAAGTGCGGCGTGCTCAGCGGCGGCGAGCGCAACCGCCTGCATCTGGCCATGGCGTTGAAGGAGGAGGGCAATGTGCTGCTGCTGGACGAGCCCACGAACGACATCGACGTGAACACCCTGCGTGCGCTGGAGGAGGGTCTGGAGAGCTTTGCAGGCTGTGCCGTGGTCATCTCCCACGACCGCTGGTTCCTCGACCGCATCTGCACCCACATCCTGGCCTTCGAGGGCGACGGCAACGTCTTCTTCTTCGAGGGCAGCTACACGGACTACGAAGCCAACAAGCTCAAGCGCTTAGGCCTTGAAGAGCCTCGCCGCATCCGCTATCGCAAGCTGACGGAGGACTGATGGTTTTGCCCAGCTGTATGTAGGTGTGGTGCACGGGGTCGTAGGTGATGAGTTCCATCTTCGCGCTCGTGTCGGGTGTGTCGTCTCGCTTTAGGACTTCTTCGCCTCGGATTTCCTGTAGAGATAGGCCACGGCGGCTCCGGAGAGGTTGTGCCACACGCTGAAGATGGCTCCTGGGATGGTGGCCAGGGGGAAGGCGGCGAAATGGATGGTGGCGAGGCTGCTGGCCAGTCCTGAGTTCTGCATTCCGACCTCGATGGATATGGCCCTGGTCTTCGGCTCCGAAAGCCCCAGCAGCCGCCCTATCGTGTAGCCCAGGGCGAGGCCGCAGACGTTGTGGAGCGCGACGACGAGGACGATGAGCAGTCCGCCTGCCAGCAGCTTGCCGGCGCTGGCCGCGATGACGATGGCCACGGTGAAGGCGATGGCCACGGAGGAGAAGGCGGGGAGGTAGTCGGTGGCGCGCTCCGTGAAACGCGGCCACAGCCACTTCACTATCAGGCCCGCCACGATGGGCAGGATGACCACCCAGAGGATGCTCAGGAACATGCTCGCCACGTCCACCTGGATGCTCTTGCCCGCCAGCGCCCACGTCAGCAGGGGCGTCAGCAGCGGAGCCAGCAAGGTGGAGACGCCCGTCATCCCCACGGACAGCGCGAGGTCGCCCTTGGCCAGGTAGGTGATGACGTTGGAGGCCGTGCCGCCGGGGCAGCAGCCCACGAGCACCACGCCCAGGGCCAGCGCCTCGTCGAGCTGGAAAGCCGTGGCCAGGCACCAGGCCAGCAGGGGCATGACGGTGAACTGCGCCAGACAGCCGATGGCGACATCCTTCGGGCGGCTGAACACGATCTTGAAATCCTGCAGGTTCAGCGTCAGTCCCATGCCGAACATCACCACGCCCAGCAGGTAGTTGATGGTCTTCGGGGGCACTTGGCCCAGCACGCCGGGGTAGGCCAGCGCCAGCACGGCGGCCGCCAGCACCAGCAGCCCCATGTATTCGGATATGTAGTGGCAGAGTCTTTTCATAGGTTTTGCGCGCGTGAGGATGTATTGTTGCGGGCAGTCTTCGATGTTCATCAGGCGGCGGGCTGCATGAATCAGTACTTGTAGAAGTTGTACTTCTCCCGCAGTTCCTGCTGCCGCTCGGCGGGCAGGGACTTGAAATATCCGCGCCAGCTGGGGCAGAAGTTGATTTGCCATCGCCAGAAGCGGCCGATGAGTGATTTGGGGTCTTTGTCGTACTGAGCGCGTAGCTTGCAGTTTTCGCAGGGGTACTTCATAATGGTTTTATAATTGGTCTTTGTTTACTGCCGGATGGGCCCTCGGCGGCAGCGCTTTCGGGCTTAACGGGTGCCAAAATTACGAAGAAAATATCGGAAAAGAGGCAAAAACGGGCTCTTTTTTGCGTCGGGCGGTGTTTTTATGCTTCTTTTTGCGTTTCTTTAGCCGCCTTTTTCCTATCTTCGCCGCAGAAAAGGCTCCTGATCGCCGCAAAAACTGTATTCTAAAGATTAAATAAACACATATTCCGAAGATGAAGAAACTACACTTTTGGCTGGCGGCACTCGGCGTGGTGCTGGCGGCCTGCAACCAGCCGCCGACTCCCGAGCAGCGCGCACAGGAGCTGGTGGCGCAGATGACCATCCAGCAGAAGGCAGCCCTGATGCTGCACCCCTCGGCCTCCATCCAGGAGCTGGGCATCCCGGCCTACAACTGGTGGAACGAGGCCCTGCACGGCGTGGCCCGCAACGGCAAGGCCACCGTCTTCCCGCAACCCATAGGCATGGCTGCCTCCTTCGACGAGGCGCTGCTGCTGCAGGTCTTCACGGCCGCCAGCGACGAGGCCCGCGTGAAGAACCGCCAGGCCATCGAGGCGGGCGAAGTGGGGCAGTACCAGGGACTTACCTTCTGGACGCCGAACATCAACATCTTCCGCGACCCGCGATGGGGACGCGGCATGGAGACCTACGGCGAGGACCCCTACCTGACGGGGCAGCTGGGCATGGCCGTGGTGCGCGGACTGCAGGGAGAGCCCGACGCTCCCGTGCTGAAAGCCCACGCCTGCGCCAAGCACTTTGCCGTACACTCGGGCCCCGAATGGAACCGCCACAGCTTCGACGCCGAGGTCAGCGAACGTGACCTGCGCGAGACCTACCTGCCAGCCTTCAAGGACCTCGTCACCAAGGCCGGAGTGCAGGAAGTCATGGTGGCCTACAACCGCTTCCGCGGCACACCCTGCGCCGCCAGCGACTACCTCATCAACACCATCCTGCGCGGCGAGTGGGGCTACCAGGGGCTGGTGACCTCCGACTGCTGGGCCATCACGGACTTCTTCGAGGACAACCGCCACGGCTACAGCGAGGACGCCGCACATGCGGCCGCCAAGGCCGTGCACGCCGGAACGGACCTCAACTGCGGCACCACCTACCAGAAGATTCCCGAGGCCGTGGAGGCCGGACTGCTGGACGAGGAGGACGTGGACCGGGCCGTGGTGCGGCTGCTGGCGGCACGCATCCGCCTGGGTGAGCTGGACCACAACGTACAGCCCTGGGACCACCTGAAGGACGACATCGTGGAGGGCAAGCAGCACCTCGCCCTGGCCCGCAAGATGGCGCAGGAGAGCCTGGTACTGCTGCAGAACCGCGGCGACCTGCTGCCCCTGCGCGGCGACGTGCGCCTGGCTCTCGTGGGACCCAACGCCGACGACCGCGAGATGCAATGGGGCAACTACAACGGCGTGCCCGACACCACCATCACCCTGGCCGCAGCCCTGCGCCAGCGCTTCCCCGGCATGAAGGTGCTGCGCGGATGCGACCACGTGGGCGGAACCCCGGAGAATGTGCTCGCCCAGCTGAAGGACGCCGACATCGTCATCTTCGCCGGAGGACTGTCGCCGCGGCTGGAAGGGGAGGAGATGGAGACCAACCTGCCCGGCTTCCGCGGAGGCGACCGCACCAGCATCGAGCTGCCTGCCGTGCAGCGCCAGCTGCTGCGACGCCTGCACGAGGCCGGCAAGCGCATCGTCTTCGTCAACTTCTCAGGCTCCGCCGTGGCCCTCGAGCCCGAGACCGAGACCTGCGACGCCATCCTGCAAGCCTGGTACCCCGGCGAGGAAGGCGGAGCGGCCATCTGCGACATCCTCTTCGGCGACGTGGCACCCTCCGGCAAGCTGCCCGTCACTTTCTACCGTGCCGACGACCAACTGCCTGACTTCGAATCGTATGCCATGCAGGGCCGCACCTACCGCTACTTCCAGGGCAGCCCCCTCTTCGCCTTCGGCCACGGCCTGAGCTACACCACCTTCAGCTACGGCCAGGCCAGCGTCACGCGCGACGCCATCACCATCCCCGTCACCAACACCGGGGAGCGCGACGCCACGGAGATCGTGCAGCTCTACGTCCGCCGTCCCTCCGACGCCCAAGGTCCCCTGAAGACCCTCCGCGGCTTCCTCCGCGTCCAGATCCCCGCCGGCGAGACCGCCGAGGTCACCTTCGCCCTCACCCCCGACACCTTCCTCGCCTGGGACGAAGCCCGGCAGGACATGCTCCCCCAGGACGGCGAATGGGAACTGCTCTACGGCGGCAGCTCAGACAACCTGCAAACCCTTAAATACGTGCGCTGAAAGGATTTATCTTCTTAGGACTGGCTGGGAATCTTTTTATAGGACACAGAGGCACAGAGACACAGAGTTCATCTTTTTCTCTGTGCCTCTGTGTTGAATTATATTCTTTAATTTTTTAATTTTTTAATTTTTCCTTTTTCTCCGTGCCTCTGTGGCTTTGAACCTTTATTTAAATAGATTCATGAAGGGGCAAACGTCGCCAAGCGGACGATAAAATTGACGATAAGATTGACGATAAGATTGACGTCCTTAATAATAGCGATTTTGTCGTCAATCGGCGTCAATCTTTACGTCAATCGGAATAAAATCCAATCTTTCAATCCCTATAAACACCAATCCCCGCAGCAGCCTCATTCGTGTTGCAGCGGGGATTTATAATTTTATAATTTTTTGAACTTACCTGATACAGCTGGTGGTAGTCAGCGCTGTGATGAGTGCCGTCAGCACCGTGATCACGATATCAATGACCCGCTTCCAGGTCTTCTTCGTACCTTCCTTCATTCTTCTACACCTCCTCTCTTCTGTTTTTTGACCGCGGATTCCGCGGATTGCGCGGCTCTTAATTCGGAAAGGGTGTGCCGCCCTGGTATTCGTCATTTCAGAACCGTGTAATCCGCGTCATCCGTGATCCTTTGATTCACTGTGCGCGAGCCCGCTTCACCCCGCAGGCCCCCTCCCTTGAGAGGGGGCGGGGGTGGGCTTTTACGGTTCGTCGTTGCCGCCGCCTTCTCCGCCTTCGTCGGGCTTGGGTGTCCAGTCGGCATTGGTCTCGCCCTTGGTCTCGGCCTCGATGATGGCCTGCTGAGCCTTGCGGGTGGCCACGCGCTCGAACTGCACGTCGGAGAGCATGTTGTCGAAGGCGGTACTCATGCTGTACACGGCGCGGTAGTCCGTGATGTTCGCGGTGGTGAAGTTGTCGAAGTCCACGGCACCCTTCTGCTTGAAGCTCGGCTGGAAGCTGCCCAGGTCGCCCAGATCCACCTTGAAGCCCTGGGTCAGGAACTCGCGCGTGTGGTCGACGATGGCGGTGAGCACTCCCAGTACCACGTCGCGGCCGTAGGGGCTGCCGTGATCCTTGATGTGCTTGGCCAGCTGGGGCAGGCTGACGATGCCGTTGAGCTGCAGGTTTGCGTAAACCTTTTTCGGGTCGTCTTCATGCATGGGGTTGGGACGCAGACCGAGGCTGTACTTCACGGTCTGATAAGATTCGTTTTGTGCCATAATCTTTTTCCTTTCTTAGTTTTAGAGTTGTTGAACAATAGTGTTGACTGAGTGTGTAGGTCATAGGATTCGTCGCGACATTCTTCCTTCCTTTCACGTTGCAAAGATACACATTTTTCGCGAATCCACCAAATATTTTCGCAATTATTTTCAGGGATTTACGGAAAAAAGTGCATTATTATTTTGGCCATTCCATCAGACAAACAAAATCCCCCGCGCTTCACAGCGAAGGGGTGGAACGAGAGATCTTATAAAAAATGAAAATCAGCGAGCTGATGACTCAGAAGGCAGCAGCCTGGAGTTCAGCCGTGATGGCGGTCATGCAAGCTGAGAGCCTGTTGTAGGTCTTCTCGCCTGCCGTCTTCAATCCCCGCGCATACTGCCGCATGAGCGAAGGGTTGATACCGGCACGGCGTGCGATGTCCGTGATGTTCAGGAAAGAGAAATAGTCGAAGAACGACTGGAGGTCGTACTTGAAGAGGAAGCTCACCTGCTCGGGCGTTCCGCCCTGCTCCGCGAAGTCCGCCTTCGCCTCTTCCAGGCAGACCATCAGATCCTCCTTCGCCTCCTTGACGGAGCGGCCCGCGGCAGTCAGCCCACCTCCGTACACATCCTCTTCCGTGCTGCACCAGAACGTGCCGTCGGAAGCCTGCGAAATTGTTACAACAACCTGTCTCATAGTATCTTGTGCATTTGCTATATATCAAAAGAAAGAGCTCCTGAACATGAACGGTGCCAGCTAGCAGAACGTCCCGAAATACTGGCTGGGGTTATTCCCCAACCAGCTTTTTCAAGATTTTCAGCGCAAGCCCCGTGGGGACTTCGCTGGCGTGCCTCGGCACCCATTCGGACGCTCCTGTTCGCGGATTTGTCCATTTGTCGTGCCGCCCTCCGTGTCGAGCCAGGACGCATCCGGCATCCTTTAGGCTCCGTAACAACTCGGAAGTTTTCATTATTCATAAGAGCTCTTTTGTCTCACCTTTCGGTTTGACGCCGCAAAGGTAACGTTTTTGTTATATTCGGCCAAATATTTCGGGCAGAAATATTACCTATACACTTTTTTTCCCTCCTTTTTTCATCCACAACGTCTGATTCCCGTCATTTTCTGTTCGGGCAGACAAAAGAGCAGAATCGTATGGACGAAACTGGAAAAACGTACGGACGAGTTTGGGATTTCGTCCGTACGAGTTGGCAGAGGTGGCTTGGGGGCTGTTCAGGGACGGCTGCGGAGGTAGTACTCGCTGAAGTCCTTGCAGTCCGGAGGCAGCTGGTGGTGCTCCAGGTTGGGCAGGGCGTGCTGGAGCTGGAGGAAGAGGTGCTCGCCGGGAAGGTCGCGGTCGGGGTACATGTGGAAGGGCGTGTCGAGCTCGTCGTGGATGGCGCAGAGGAGCTGGACGTCGCGGGGCTTGAAGAGGGTGGCGGAGGGGATGGCCACGGCCTTGTGTCCGGCGGAGAGCATGGCCCAGCAGTCGGAGCAGCCCTCGGTGATGTAGAGCGGTTCGCCGGGGCGCAGCAGACGCAGCACGGGCTGGTTATAGAGGACGCACTCGGAGCCTGCGGGGAAGAGGAAGCGTTGCTTGGGCTCGGGCATGAGGTTGCGGTTCTGGATGCCCACGAGGCGCCCGTCGGGGTCGAAGTAGGGGATTTGCAGCCAGGGCGTCCCTTGCTTGTCGCGCCATGATGTGAGGCGACAGTAGCGGATGACTTCGGGGTGCAGGCGCCGCCCGGCGAAGAGGAACCGGCGGGCTTCTTCGTTGAGGAAGGGGTGCTCGAAATAGCGGGCGTAGCGCTGGACGTCGAATGGTCTTTCCTTCTGCTGGAACTCCCTCTCCTTTTCGGGGAGAGGGCAGGGGAGAGAGGCTCCCTCGGCCAGCCAGCGGCAGGCATCGAGGAAGGGTTTGTGGAGCAGCCCCATCGCGAGGTCTATCACCCCGCCGTGGGCGCCGCAGGCGAAGCAGCGGTACGTGTTGCGCCGGACGCTGAAGGAGAGCGAGGCGTGGTGATCGTCGTGGAAGGGGCAGAGGCACTTGTGCCTGCTCACCTGGAGTCCGAGTCGCTCCGCGACCCCCTCGATGGGAAGGTCGCGAAGCCGTTGAAGTTCAAATCTGTCCATAATAACAGACCCACCCCCCTGCCCCTCCCTGTGAGGGAGGGGAGTATAATGTATCTGACTCATTAGGGGCATTAGGGTCATTCTTTAATGTTAATAACAAAACCTATTCTTGAAGGGTAACCACCCCCTCCCTCACAGGGAGGGTGAGGGGTGGGTCTTTTATTTCAGGTACTCTTCCGTCTTGGTGTAGAGTCCTGTCTGTGCGGAGTAGGTGATGAAGCCTCGGTTCTTCCACACTTGCAGCTGATGGCGCGTGCCGCTCAGGCTCTTGCCCATGCTGGTGCGCAGGGCTTCGAGCTGCTGCTCGCTGAATGAGGCGGAGAGGCTGTCGAGCATGTTCTTCGGGCCGCTTTTCTGGGCGTCGTCGGCTGTCGCGTCGGTGTGCTTGAACATATCTCCGAACACCCTGACTTTCGAAAAAAGGTCGTAGTAGCAAAACCACGCCATGTAATCGGCGATGGAGCGTGTCCATGTCTGGTCGTTCAGTATCCAGAGCACGGCGGCTTTCTTCCATGCGGCGAAGATGCTTCGGTGGGAGAGTTCGAAGAGCATGTCGTCGTCGGCCAGGTCGGAGAGACGCGCCATCTCCTCGGCCAGCAGGTCGGCCTGCTTGTTCATGGGCTTCACCACGAAGCGCCCCTTGCAGGCCTGCAGCCGCATGAGGTATGCGTCCAGCCGGCTGAGGAACTCCTCGTCGTAAGTGCCCTGGCGCGGTATGCGTCCCACTCGCTCGCCGAGCGGTTTGTAGGCGAAGGGTATGCGGCCGAAGAAGCCGTTGGTGAGGTCCTTGCGGTAGAACGCTCGCGCCGCCTCGGGCGTGGAGCTGAACGTGATGTTCACGCGCAGCAGCGGGTTGCCCGTGACGCCGTCGGCCGTGGCCCGGAGTGCGCCTGCGCGCTGGCGGTCGTAGATGTTGCGGATGGTCTGGCTTACCTGCCGGTGCCCGCCGCAGATGCGGTCGGCCATCTCCACCTCGGGCAGGTTCAGGTACTGTGTGCGCCCGCCCTGCGCCTCCATGGCCATGGCGTTCTGGATGAAGGCGGGGTTGGTGATGTCTGCCGGCGGGAACCAGAAGCTGACGGCCGGGCGCTCGGGCTTCTCCTTGTTCGCCCCCCTGGTCTTCACCTGGCGCTGCCATTCCACCAGCTTCTGGTATTCACCATCATCGTGCCGGCGGAAGGGCCGCATGATGGCCTCGATGAGATGCGTCAGCTGCGCCTTGCCTACGCCCGAGGGGCCGATCAGATGCCCCATCTGGCCGCATAGCTCGTAGTAATTGTTGTCGGAGTACATGAATTCCACGTCCGTAAGGTGCGCCGCGAGAGCGGGAATCGCCATCGGAATCAGCGGCTCGCGCATGTCGCGTGAGGCCTGTGAGAGGAGGAGTTTGCAAACTTCTGTGCCCTTTGCGGGCTTTGGCATCGCAGGAGCGATGTTGCTAAAAATGTTGTAAGTCATTGCTTCTTAGAGAATTAAATGTCAGTTAGATGTCGTTTTAACTTTCTTTTAGTCTCAAATCTCAAATCTCAGTTGTTTTTTTGAGGACGTATGCATCCTCGCGACCATATACATACATATCTAATTATCAATTAGTTATAATGTATATAAGACCCATTTCGGAGTGTATCTTCGACCTCATTTTCGAACTGAGATTTGAGATTGAGATTTCCGGCTCAAATCACCTGCCTCTCAAAGAGGCCGCTCACCAGGCGCAGCTCCTCGGCCGCCTCGCGACAGAAGTCCCGGAAGGTGTAGAAGTCGGTGAACTTAGGCCGTTTGAGAACAGCATAGAGCGAGCCGTCGGCCGCACGATGAACATTAACGCACACTCCGCTAAAGACAATCGGGTTGCGCTGCTCCGCTGCCGCTTTCACCCTGAGGTCGGTCTCCACAGCTGTGTAGTGGTCTTCGTCGTCGCGTGTCAGCATACAATTAATGTACTCGCCCACGGACATGCGCCCACGCTTGCGCGAAATGATCTTCAAGTCCACGCCCAACTCCGTGTTGGGAAAGAGGTCGCGGAAGAGGCGCTGGCTGATGTCTGCCTCGGCGGCGTCGGTTGCCTCGTCATCTGCTTGTCTTTTGCAGAATACGACAGCAAGCGGTTCGTTACTCTTGAAGTACTCGCTGAGTACCTCGCCAATGACCTTGGGTTCGTTCTTCTTCGCAGAACCCGATGGCCTTCTGATTTCTAAATCCTTTTTCATAGTTTAATAGGATTTAAGCCTGTTAGACCATCCGCTTAGGCTACAACCACAGATAGCCAAGAACTGAGTTATTCTGTTCTCGGCTGCAAAGGAACGGTGTGATTAGATGGGGAACTATATGTGATTTCCCATCCGAATAATCCCATTCGCTATTTATTGGAATCCCATTCTAAGGGAAATCCCAACTGCCTGATATACAAACAAAAAAGCGGAGATTAGGAATGCAAAAAAATCCTATCTCCGCTAAATTTATTTTTTATGGGATTCCCAAAATCCCATTTTCCCATTCACTTTTTCTTCTTCTGCTTCACAAAAACGTCATAGCCCGAAGGCTTGTCGGCAAAATGCTTGGAAAGTGAATCCTTGTTATTCTGCATCTGACTGAAACTCTCACCAAGGAAATCCAGCCATAGCTGACGCGGAATAGATTTCCCCTCGTTCTTATAGACCAAGTAGAATGTATATCTTAAATGTGCAACGGGCATGGCTGTAGAAATCTTTGATTCCTGTTTCTTCACGACATCGTTCTCTATAAGGTATTCCACGGCCTCCATCATCGCGTTGAAATCCCGGGTAGTCATTATGGGGGTTTCGCTATCAGGCAGGGCGCCTTTCATGAACTCCAGGCGTTTCCTTACGCCTACCTTTACCTTTATTCTTTCTTGAGGTGAAATGACAGGATTTATCGGGTCGGTATATTCTTTGGGGTTTCCCAATCTGTCGCTCATGTATTTGCCTGTGCTGATGTACCTCTGTATGTAGATGGCAAAGTCGTCCTCTATATTGCTATCGAAAAGCGTGACAACAGATTGGAGTTCTGAGTGCTCTGCGATTTGGGACATAAGTATCTCTGTATGCCTTATTATTCTCCAGTCATCGCTCGCTGTCATGCAGGCAATAATGGAATAGACGATGCATGAAGTGGCCACTTCGAGTTCTTCTTTCTGAAACGATCTCGACGCTTCTGTGGCCTCGTCTCTCAGCTCGCAGAAGGTGTCGTTCCACATACGGCGCGTTGTCTGGTCTATATTTTCGGGGTCCTTCAGTATTTGGTCAAAGCCTATGAAGCAGTTGACCCATATTTCCTCCGGCGAGAACCTGAGAGTAGCCATCTGCGTCTCCTGCTCCTTGTAGGCCGCGTCTATCGTGCGGAAAACCGCATTTCCCTTGAACTTTTCCTTTATGCTCCGCTTACTCTCTGGAGTCAACAATCTTCTCACAATCATAGTCTGCTATTTGTTTTCTGATTTCGTCAAGTTTCTCAATCAACACGAATGTCGCTCCATCGCCAATGTCCGCAAGCTGGCCTCTCTCGAAGTCTCTAATCACTCTATCGTCAATAGAAGCAAAGGCATAGGCAACATCCTTGAAGTTCACCACGCTGGAATTGTAGAAATAATACGATAGCTTATAGTTATTTTGGGCACTTAGAGCAATTATCTGTGCCCAGTCCTCAATTTTATCGTCGTCCACGTTTATCGGAATCCTCTTGGAACCTGTCAGCGTTATTTTACCTTTCAAGGCATTGACAGCCTGAGTAAAGAGCATGAGTCCCTGCAGTCGTTCTTTCATTTGCAGAGTGGCATCAATTCCCTTGACTCTGTCTGGATTGGGAAATTCCCATACCACTCTTTTTACCGAGTCATTATATTTTATGATTCTTTCACGTATGATCTCCTTGAAATTGCTTGCCTGCCATTTTCTCTTGATAACCATTTTCAAGCCATACTCACACAAATGTGCATCGAATGCCCGTTTGAGATACTTGGCCACCTTGTCTGTATCAGGGCCGAAAGCGTTGTTTTTCTCAATCGCTATCTGACTCACATCAGGCCTGTTGTCAACTATAACATAACAACCAGGGTGCTCAGTCACCGGATTCCTCTCATGACCTTCGAGTAAAGTCTTGTCCTTCTCGTTGCATAGCTCCCAGACGAACACGCCATCCCTTCCTATATAATTAAGGTTCGTCAGAAGGATGTCTTCCTTCCTTTTTTTCCCGACAACAGTCAAGCCATCATGCAGCAGATTGCTGATGATTTCAGTTGCCATATCTATGGCTTTCTTTCCCGTTTCCTTATAAAAGAGGCTTCTGTTGCCTTCTTGGATCTCGTATGAGTAAATTGCATAAACTGCCATATGTTATAATTAATGTTTACCTGGCCAGACCTATCTGGTCTGGCTTGTTTTGACTGCAAAAATACAAAAATATTTAGAGAAAAAGAATCTTTTTAGCCAATAGTTATTCTATTATCGTCTTTTTTCGCTATCTTTGCACCCGAACACCGCCAATATAGGCCTTAGCGAAGGTGTGCGGTGTGACTTTTGTGGGTGAAATAGATAGTTGTATCTATATTCTATAGAGGCTCCCGTAAATTCCGACCAGAATAGTAACGAACCTCATGGAATCAGGATACACCTGTGATAGGGTGTACCTGTTCCATATATGTTTCGTTACGGGTCCTTGGTCGGATACCCAGCGGGAGGCATATACAGGAACGTGGTACACTTTCTTAATACCTGAATGTTTTCGTTTCACGCTAAAATCCGACCAAATGACAGTAACGAACGAAGAACAGGAAAGACAGGTTGTTTCACGCCAGCGAGTGGCTGACCACGGCGAGGTATATACTGCCAAGCGGGAGGTCAACGCGATGCTCGATTTGGTGAAGGAGGAGACGGAGCGCATTGACTCGCGTTTCCTGGAACCTGCGTGCGGCACGGGGAACTTCCTCGTGGAAATCCTCAGCCGAAAGATGGAAGTGGCGAGGCGGCGCTTTGCCCGCAACCGCTTCGAATATGAACTCGCCTCGGCACAGGCCATCAGCTCGATCTATGGCATTGAGCTGCTGCCCGACAATGTGGAGAGTTGCCGCGAGAGGCTTTTGCAGCAATATCTTGATACTTACCGCCAGCACCTCGGCACAGATGCTGCGGCTGAACAGCATCGATGCATCCGCTTCCTGCTGGAGAAGAATATCCTTTGCGGCGACGCCCTGACGATGCTGCAGCAGGACGGCACGCCCATCACCTTCTGCGAATGGACGTTCATCGGCATGGACGGCAAGGTGAAGCGGCGCGACTTTGAGCTGGCAGAGCTGCTGCGCAACGTGGAGTTCGACAAACCCAAGCCGGGCGAGTACGGCAACCTCTTCAGCGATCTGGACGAGCCCGTGTTCGTGCATCTGCCCAAACGTGAATACCCCCTGACCGATTACCTTAATCTTCCTGACTATGAATAAACTTGGCTACAACCCCGATGTGCTGTCGTGCCTGGCCAACCTGAGCAACGACGAAGTGTTCACCCCTCCGCAGTTGGCCAATCAGATGCTGGACATGCTGCCGCAGGAACTGTTCCGCAGCCCCGACACGCGGTTCCTGGACCCGTGCTGCAAGAGCGGCGTGTTCCTGCGCGAGATTGCCCGGAGGCTGATCGCCGGCCTTGCCGACCAGATACCCGACCTGCAGGAGCGCATAGACCACATCCTTCACCATCAACTCTACGGCATCGCCATCACGCGCCTGACATCGCTCATGAGTCGTCGCAGCCTCTACTGCTCCAAGGATGCCGACGGCAAGTACAGCATCTCGCATTTCGACGACCCCGACGGCCACATCCGCTACCGAGACATCCGCCACACCTGGCAGAACGGCAAGTGCGCCTATTGCGGAGCCAGCAAGGAAGTATATGACCGCGCCGCCGACCTCGAGTCCCATGCCTACGAGTTCATTCACACAGATAATCCCAAAAAACTTTTCAAGAATATGACCTTCGATGTAATAATAGGAAACCCGCCGTATCAGCTGAGTGATGGGGGAAATGCGGCAAGTGCAATTCCTCTATATCATTTGTTCGTAGAGCAAGCAAAAAAGCTGCAACCAAAATATCTGATAATGATTATTCCAGCAAGATGGTACGCGGGGGGACGTGGTTTAGAGTCCTTTAGAGAGACAATGTTAAATGACAGCAGAATAAAGCATCTTACGGATTATGCAGATAGTAGTGAATGCTTCCCTGGAGTTAATATCGCTGGAGGAGTTTGCTATTTCTTGTGGGATAATAGTTATAATGGGGATTGCGAAGTTAGAAATATAACCAAAGGAAATGAATTAACGATAAAGCGTAGTTTATCGGAATATCAAGTTTTCGTTCGCTCAAATTTGGCTATTAATCTAATACGGAAGATTCAGACAAAAGATTTCAAAAGTTTATCGTGTATCGTCTATTCGTCTAATCCCTTTGGCTTTCGAACGTATGTTAGAGGCGAGAAACGAGAATTTCCAAATTCTACAAAACTGATTACAAGCGAAGGTGTAGGATACGTTAAAAGACAAGAAATATCCAAGTGTCAAGAAGCTATAGACAAATATAATGTTATTTTGACGCGTGCAATGTCTGGTGGTAATAAACCTGGAACTGATGGTAAATATCAAATCATACCTGCTACGATGCGTGTAATGCTTCCCAATGAAATATGTGCAGAAACGTATATTTGTATTGGTGCGATGGATTCAAAACGCGAAGCCCTAAATTTACATTCTTATTTATCGACCATGTTTGTTCGCTTCTTAATGTTGCAGGCGATGACAGGCATCATGATTAATAAAGATGCTTTCCAGTTCGTCCCCCTCCAAGACTTCACCCGTCCCTGGACCGACGAAGAACTCTACGCGAAGTACGGCCTGACGGATGAAGAGATCCAGTTCATCGAGTCGATGATCAGGCCGATGGAATAAAAAAACAGATAAAATAACTTTGGCGCTCTTTGACAGACTGAGAAAAAGGGGATTTCCTTTGGTGGTTCAGATAACATTGCGTACTTTTGCACCATCAAAAGCGAAAACATCATGCATCACATCAATCCAAAAGATCCATTCTTCACACCTGAAGTGGTGGAATACATGCGGCAGAAGAACCTGGAAAACATCTCCTACGAAGAGAACGTGGAGGTATTGCAGGCGATCATAGATGTGTATTCCCTGAAACCCGAGATCCGCTACGATTGGACGGGCAATGACGTGGTTCATGAGGCCGAAGCGGTGTACTTCTCCCGGAAGGAGCTCAAGGCAAAGCGCTTGGAGGCAGCCAAACTGGTGGAAGTGGATGGTAACGTTGTCACTTTGGACGAGGTATTCGCCATCCTATCGCACAGGGACAAAGGCTTCAAGGAAGAGTATCTGGAGAATGAAGCTTTGGCCCTGAAGAATTGCCCTGACCACGTGGAGAAGTTGCGTCGTGACTTCTTTGTTACAGGCTACTATCCGGGACGTGACCAAGGACCTCAGACCGAAGAGGAATGGGAAGAACTGCTCGCAGAGATAGATGAGGAGGATTGCATTCCTGACGAGGAAGTACGTCGAATGTGTGAAGAGTGGCTGTCATGCGCGTAATCTGGTCCAAACGGGCTATTGCTCAACGCCTGCAACAAGAAAAGTGGTTGGCAGATATCAGAGGCTTGGATTTTGCCCGCACCTTTAATGCCAATATAGACAAAGCTATTGACCAAATTGCCCAAATGCCGGATATTGGGCAAAGAGAGAAGACGGCACGGGGCGGAATGAGTGTTCGTTCCGTGCTGACACACCCCAAATGCCGCATCGTCTATGGGTATGATGACAAGACTGTTGTTATCATCAGTCTTAAGTTCGCGATGATGCTCGAATAGCTCCCTTTTTCTGCTCTGTCATTCTGAGTGCCATAACCATAAAAGAAACGAGTTATGGCAACAAACTATTTCCCACGGAAGTCGGAGTCGGCTCCGAAGATTTATGCCTACGAGGACAAATATGACCCTAACCTGAAAGGGATTCTGAAGGTGGGCTATACCACAATCGGCGTGCCGGAACGTGTGCGCCAGCAGTATAACATCGTCCGCCCGGGCGAGCCGCCCTATAGGATACTGGTCGAAGAGAGCGCCATGCGCGAGGACGGCACCGTGTTCCTCGACCACGACGTGCACCGGGCGCTGGTGAAGATGGGATGCCGGCACGTGGAGGGCGAATGGTACCGCTGCACGCCGCAGCAGGTGCGCGCTGCCGTGGTGGCCGTGAGGGAAAGATTAGACGTGGCCTGGACGCGCGACAGGACATTCGGTATGCGCGACGAGCAGGCGGCGGCTGTAGAGAAGACGGCCAGTTACTTCGAGAACTTTAAGAAAGAATCATCCCCCCTCGGGGGGAAAGTAGGGGGGCCTCGCACGCCTCACTTCCTATGGAACTGCAAGATGCGTTTCGGCAAGACCTTCACCACCTATCAGCTGGCCAAGCGCATGGGATGGACGCGCGTGCTGGTGCTCACGTTTAAGCCCGCCGTGGCGCAGGCGTGGGAAGAAGACCTGATGACACACGTGGATTTCGAAGGCTGGCAATTTATCGCACGCAACGCGGAAGCCACGATAGACTATCAGTTTGAGCACGCCGACAAACGGCGACCCATGGTGGTCTTCGGCTCCTTCCAGGACTTCCTCGGAAAGAACACGGCCAGCGGAGGCATGAAGCTGAAACACGAATGGGCCAGGGAGTTCAACTGGGACTGCATCGTGCTGGACGAATACCACTACGGCGCCTGGCGCGAGAATGCCAAGGAACTGATTGGAGCCAGCGAGGACCTGGGCGGAGAGATAGAGAACCCCGACTACTTCGACGAAGACCTGATACCGATAACCTCCAACCACTACCTCTATCTTTCGGGCACGCCTTTCCGCGCCATCGCCTCGGGAGAATTCATCGAGGAACAGATCTACAACTGGACCTACAGCGATGAACAACGCGAGAAGGAGCGTTGGGGCGACAAACCCGGCAACCCCTACGCCGCCTTGCCGAAGATGGTGCTGCTGACCTACCAGCTGCCAGCGGAGATCACGCGAGTGGCCGAGGAAGGCGAGTTCGACGAGTTTGACCTGAACTCCTTCTTCGAGGCCGAGGGCAAGGGCGACGCGGCCATCTTCAAACATCACGACGAGGTGCAGAAATGGCTGGACATGCTGCGAGGTCAGTATCTGCCGACATCCGTCAACGACCTGAAGGCGGGCAACAGAAAGCCGCCGCTGCCGTTCTTGAACGGAGACCTGTACTCGAACATGAACCATACGCTCTGGTTCCTGCCCAACGTGGCCGCCTGCTTTGCCATGCGGAACCTGCTCAGGGAACTGCAGAACACATTCTACCACGACTACCGGGTCATCGTCTGCGCCGGCACACAGGCAGGTATCGGACAGCAGGCCTTGCCTCCAGTAGAGCGGGCGATGGCGAACCCCGACCCGTTGCATTGCAAGACCATCACCCTGACCTGCGGCAAGCTGACAACGGGCGTGACCGTTCGTCCGTGGACGGGTATCTTCATGCTGCGCGACACCTCATCCCCGGAAACCTACTTCCAGTCGGCATTCCGCGTGCAGTCCCCCTGGACCATCACCAACAGCGACGGGCTGCATCCCAATCAGGTGGAGATCCTGAAGAAGGTGTGCTATGTCTTTGACTTCGCTCCCAACAGAGCTTTGCGCAAGGTGTCGGAGTATTCATGCCAGCTGAATGTGGAGGAAGGGAACCCCGAGAAATGTGTGGACGACTTCATCCACTTCCTGCCCGTGCTCTGTTATGAGAACGGCGTGATGAAGCAACTGTCGGCCAGCGATGTGCTCGACATGGCGATGAACAACACGTCGGCAACGCTGCTGGCACGCCGATGGGAGAGCGCTCTGCTGGTGAACGTGGACAACTTCACGCTGCAACGCCTGATGAACAACCACGACGCGATGGCGGCGCTGATGAAGATTGAGGGATTCCGATCGCTGAATCAGGATATCGAGACCATCATCAACAAGACCGACGCCATCAAGAAGAAACGCAAGGAGAACGAGGACGGCCTCTCGGCACGGGAGAAGAAACAGCTCTCGGAAGCGGAAAAGGAAATCAAGAGCAAGCGCCGGCAGATTCAGGAGAAACTGATGAAGTTTGCCACGCGCATACCTATCTTCATGTATCTCACGGACTTCCGCGAATACTCGCTGAAGGATGTCATCCTGCAGCTGGAACCGATGCTGTTCGAGCGCGTAACGGGCCTGACGAAGCAGGACTTTGCGCTACTGGTGAGCCTGAATGTATTCAACGAAGCCCTGATGAACGATGCCGTCTATAAGTTCAAACGCTACGAAGATGCCAGCTTGACGTACTCCGGAATCGACCGCCACGAAGGCGAGAAGTTGGTGGGCGGCTACAGCACGGTCATTACTCAAGAGGAATACTTGGCGCAGAAGTAGTCTTGGAGAAGTGTCTTGGGAGTCACACCGTAGCCACCAAGTCCACGGGGCTCCTCTTGATGACAAGGGGATAACGCTCGGGATGCTTGAGGCTCTCGATTTCGAGGTCGATGTCCAGGGCTGGCCATTCGATGGCGCTGCGGCCGCTCATGCGAACGTCCAGGACATGGCTGATGCTGGCAACTCGCATCCACGGGACGCGGTTGTAGGAGAGGAAATAGTCCTGACCGCAGACGCTGAGCAGGATGCCGTCGGCATTAATCATCAATACGCTTGCCGATGTGCTCGCAGTATTGTTCTTGAAACTGTAGCTGCTCTCGCGATGAAAAACAGGACTCATAACTGGGTTTTATGACTTATTCTGCCGCAAAAATACAAATAATTTCTGATTCGCCGCACTTTCTGCAAAGAAAATTTGCAGGAAGGCGGGGAAAAGGGGGAAAATTTTTGGAAATGGGGGATGAGGAAAGTTGGAAGTTAGGTATTGCTGAACATGCTCTCTCTATCCATCGTGCAAACTGCGTCTCACTGGCGAGTGTGGAACGTCTTTTCTCTTCAGTTCTCTCCCAGCAGAGCCTTCAGTTCCTGATGCAGTAGTGGCAGGTGGTTGATGACGATGCTCCAGAGGATGTCGGAGGAGAGGCTGTCGTAGCCGTGAATGATGTAATTGCGCGTGTCCACAATCTTGCGGGCATTGGTGATTGGGATGTCGGGCATCTCCCGGAGAACGCGGTTCATGGCTTCGCCCATGATCTCTACGTTCCGCTCAACGGCACGTCGGAGCATGAGGTCCTTGTTGAAGACCTCGAAGAGCTTGGGCTTGCCTTCGAAATAGCTGTTTATTTCCTCCACGGCTCCGAGAACATCATAGAGGTATTTCAGTAATTTCTCATCCATAGACGACGGTTTTTGTGCGTTCGACGTTGCGCTTGAAGATGGGATTTCGGATGGCTTGTTCTTCCACGAGGTCCACACTTCGGCCGAGTGCTGCTTCTAGCGAGTGCTTCAGTTCGAAGAAGTTGGTGAGGTAGTCGGGGATGACGGCGGTGTCGAAGTCCACGAGGAAGTCGACGTCGCTGTGGTCGGTGAAGCGGGGAGTGAGCACGGAACCGAAGGCATAGAGATGGCGCACCCCGTGCTTGCGGCAGAGGGCTGTGATGTGGTCGTGGGTGCGTTCGAGGATGTTACTCTTCATAGGTTCGCGTAGCTTTTGTTTCGTTTTCCGCCGCAAAAATACAAATAATTTCTGATTCGCCGCACGTTTTGACAAAAAAAAGTGGAGCGAGGGGGCAAAAAGGGAACGAAATAAGGGATGTGAGGACGTGCATCGTGCCGATGATCAGGCCGATGGAATAAAAAAATGATAAGAAAAGATAAATAAAGGCGCTCTTTGACAAGATTTTAAAGGTTTTGTTTGGAAGATTCGAATAACCTCACTACCTTTGCACCACGAAAAAGAAGTAAGGTATGATTAAGGTGTACGAATCCAAAGAAGAAAAGTTGGCGGCTTTCAAGAAGTCTGTTGCTCTTCGCAAAGTGTGGGAAGACTTAACTTCCGGAAGGATGTCGTTTGAGGAATTCAAGCGGCAGGGATATCGCACAGTTGAAATTACCCGGTAATGAATCTGGAATTCTCTTTATCTGCACTTAACGAAGATGCCCCCTACAAGCTTGAATCATCAGGTCTGTACTCTTTTTCTTTCGTGACCGAGCAGGGGAAGAAGTATGAAATCGGATTCATCCAAGATTTAATGATTTCTGATGAGGGTATCTACCAATTCTTCATCAGCACCGAAGATAAATTCAAGACGGCTCCTGACGTAAAGATTCAGCAGACCGTTATGGTGGTGATGACAGCGTTCTTCAAAACACAAGGTGTGGTACTTGATTATATCTGCGCCACAGAAGATAACCGACAAGCAGCAAGAGACAGAATGTTCCATCGGTGGTTTGAACAAGCGATGGACAGAGACCAGTATTGCATGCGAAATATGTCAGTCGAAATAGATGGTATCCTGTATTATGCATCTGTAATTCTCAGGATGGATAATCCACGGTATGACGCTGTTATGGAGGCTGTTGACAGGTTCATTGCCGACTTCCAAGACAAACTGAAAGATTAATCTTGTCATTCAGAGTGCCATAACCATAAGACAAACGAGTTATGGCAACAAACTATTTCCCACGGAAGTCGGAGTCGGCTCCGAAGATTTATGCCTACGAGGACAAGTATGACCCGAACGTGCGAGGGCTGCTGAAGGTGGGCTATACCACGATTGGCGTGCCAGGGAGGGGCGGGTGCTGCTGCGGCGTGATGATCCGGGTGGAGCGCGGGGCGCGGGGCCCGTGCCCCCTCACTTCCCCAGCTCGAGCAGAGCGGACTGGAGGAGGGGAGAGGTGAGGAGGATGCGGATGGCGGGGGATTCGGAGGTGGAGGTGTCTGAGCCGCGGGAGTTAGAGTCGGAGGTGTCTGAGCCACGGGAGTCAGAGTCGCGGGAGCCGGAGGTGCGGGAGCCGGGGAAGGTGCGGGCGGCGGGTGCGATGTAGGCGAGCAGGCGGCCGGAGTGGGCGCGTTGCTGGAAGTCGCGCTGGGGGCTGGTGTCGCGGGCGTCGGCGTTCTCGAGTCCGAGCAGGCGGGCGGGGCCCTGGACGATGCAGGTGATGTTGTTGTCGGCCAGGGGGACGAGGTTGCCTTGCTCGTCCACGACTTCGATGCTGACCTGGATGACGTCGTCGGGGGCGGCGAAGGTGGTCTTGTCGGGCGTGGCGCGCAGGGCGTAGGGGCGCCCGCAGGTGCGGATGTCCGATGTGGCTCCGTTGGAGGCTTCGCAGCGCAGGGTGCCTGGGGCGTAGTCGATGTCCCAGTAGAGGACGTCGGTGGCGGGGTCGCGCGTGGGCTGGCCGCCTACGGGCTGGTAGTTGGCGGCGGCGGAGGCGTCGGCGTCCTGGGGGCAGAGCAGCAGGCGGGCGGTGGGGGCGTTGGTGTAGCAGACGACGCGCACGCGCTGGCCGGGGTCGTAGTTCCAGAGGGCTGAGGCGTAGGTGGAGACCCACTCGCGGCTCTCGCGCCCGCGGTAGCGCCGGCTGTTGGGGCGCGCGGCGGGGTAGGTGCCGATGTAGCATACGGGTGTCTCGCTCCAGAGTGCTGCCCGGTAGTGTCCTATGGGCTTGACGTTGCCTGCGAGGTCGAGCAGTCCTGCCTCGGAGCCTCGTGCGGGCCAGGCTCCGCTCTCGCCGAGGTAGTCGATGCCGGTCCAGAGGAACTGGCCGAAGATGTGGGGGTTGTCGCGCACGGCTTTCCAGGCGGGGAGGTCGTGGCGGTTCTCGCTGCCGTAGATGACGCGGCCGGGGTAGCGCTGGTGGTCTTCGGCGTAGCGGCTCTCGGTGTAGTTGTAGCCGACGACGTCCACGGCTTCGGGGTAGGCTGTCTCGTTGCTCATGACGACTCCTGCCAGGGCTCCGGTGACGGCGCGCGTGGGGTCGATGTCGCGCACGATTTTGGAGAGTCGCTGGGCGATGATGCCTATGCGCTCGGCGTTGGGCTGCTGGGGCTTGTAGCCGCCGTACATGGGCTGCGTGAAGTCCTCGCCGCCGCGGTCGAGCACGGGGTGTGAGTAGGGGTCGTTGGGGTAGTCCACCTCGTTGCCTATGCTCCAGAGGAAGATGCTGGGGTGGCAGCGGTCGCGGCGCACCATGTCGGCCACGTCGCGGTCTATCCATTCCTCGAAGTAGTCGTAGGTGCCCTCGAATCCGGGTGTGCCCTGGTTCCATCCTTTCAGCCACTTGCGCTTGGGGAATTCCCATTCGTCGCTGGCCTCGTCCATGACGAGCAGGCCCAGCGAGTCGCAGAGGGCGTAGAGGGCTGGCGCGTGGGGATTGTGGCTCATGCGGATGGCGTTGGTGCCCAGGGACTTGAGCGTCTGCAGGCGACGCTTCCACACGGCGGGTGGCACGGCCGTGCCGAGGGTGCCGGCGTCGTCGTGGAGGCATACGCCCTTGACCTTCATCCACTCGCCGTTGAGGGCGAAGCCGCGGTCGGGGGAGAACTCCAGGGTGCGCAGTCCCAGGGGCACTTCGGAGCAGTCCGTCTGCTGTCCGTCCACGAGCAGGCGCGCGCGTACCTTATATAGATAGGGGTCGCTGAGGGTCCATCGGCGGGGCCGGGGGATGGTGACGAGGCAGTCGCGCCCCTTGCCGCCGGCGACCTTCCGGCCCTGGGCATCGAGGATGTCCACCTCGACCTGGGCTGACGGAGCGTCTTGGTTGAGTTCTGCGCTCACGCGGACGACGGCTTTCTTGTCGTTGATGCTCTTCAGCTGCCAGGAGGTGCCCCAGAGGGCGAAGTGGACCTGGGGGGCGGCGACGAGCCAGACGGGGCGGTAGATGCCGGAGCCCGTGTACCAGCGGGAGTCGTTCTGCCGGGAGTGGTCCACGCGCACGGCCAGGACGTTGTCCTCGCCGGGGCGGAGGTGGGGTGTGAGCTCGTAGAGGAAGGAGGCGAATCCGCTGGGGCGATAGCCGAGCAGGTGGCCGTTGAGGTACACGCTGGAGCGGTTGTACACGCCTTCGAAGTAGATGTAGAGGCGGCCGGAGGCTGCTGCTGCGGTTTCTGCGGGCGTGAGGTGGCGGCGGTACCAGGCGATGCCTCCGGGGAGGTAGCCCTGGCAGGAGCCGCAGTCGGGCGACATGGGCAGCGCCACACTCCAGTCGTGGGGCACGCCGACGCGCGCCCAGCGGCTGTCGTCGTACTGGGGGCTGAGGGCTGCGGTGTCGTCGGCGAGGCGGAAGAGCCAGCCGTCGGCGAGCGGGCTGGAGGTGCCGAAGGAGGGCTGAGCCAAGGCTGCGGAGGCGAGGGTCAACAGGCAGGATGCGAGGAGGATGCGGGTTTTCATAGGCGGGGAGTGAAGTGCTTGTGTGGGAGGGGAGAGGGAAGTTAAAAGGAGAACCTAGCTAGGAGAACCTAGGAATCCTTAGGAACTCCTAGGAATCCCTAGGAAACCCTAGGAAACCCTAGGAACTCCTAGGAAACCCTAAGGAGAAGAGTTACAGGGCGGCCAGGTAGCGTTCGGCTTCGATGGCAGCCTTGGCGCCCGAGCCGGCGGCCACCACGGCCTGGCGGTAGTGCGGGTCGGCCACGTCGCCTGCGGCAAAGACGCCGGGGATGCCCGTGCGGGGCGAGTCGCCCTCGGTCTGGATGTAGCCTACCTCGTCCGTCTTCACCCAGGGGAGGAAGATGTCGGAGTTGGGCTTGTGGCCTATGGCGAGGAAGAATCCGTCGATGGGGAGGTCGTAGCGGCGCTCGTCGGCTTCGCCCTTGCGATAGACCACGTGGGCGCCTTCCACTCCGTTCTCGCCGTAGAGGCCCAGGGTGTTGTGCTCGAAGAGGACTTCGATCTTGGGGTTCTGCAGCACGCGGTCCTGCATGATCTGCGTGGCGCGGAGGTAGGGCTTGCGCACGATGAGATAGACCTTCTGTGCGAGTCCGGCGAGGTAACTGGCTTCCTCGCAGGCGGTGTCGCCTCCTCCGACCACGGCCACGGTCTTCTTGCGGTAGAAGAATCCGTCGCAGGTGGCGCAGGCCGATACGCCCTGTCCGCGGTATTTCTCCTCGTCGGCGAGTCCGAGGTACTTGGCGCTGGCGCCGGTGCAGATGATGATGCTGTCGGCCGTGGCCTCCGTCTCGTCGTCGAACCATACGTGGTAGGGACGGGCTGAGAGGTCCGTGCGCACGGCGCTGGCGGAGCGTATCTCGCAGCCGAAGCGCTCGGCCTGGCTGCGCAGGTTGTCCATGAGTTCGTTGGCGTCGATGCCCTCGGGGAAGCCGGGGAAGTTCTCCACCTCCGTGGTGGTGGTCAGCTGGCCGCCGGGCTGCAGGCCTTCGTAGAGCACGGGGGAGAGGTTGGAGCGGCCGGCGTAGATGGCAGCTGTGTAGCCGGCAGGGCCGCTGCCGATGATGAGAAGTTTGATGTGTTCCATATTGGGGGGGGTAATGGGGTTAATGGGGTTTATGGGGCTTATGGGGTTAATGGGTCTAATGGGCTTGGGAGGTAATGGGCTTTGGAGGTAATGGGCTTGGGGGGTAATGGGCTTTGGGGTAATGGGCTTGGGGGGTAATGGGCTTGGGTGCTATCTGAGGTCCACGACTTCTGTGTCGGGATAGTCCTTGCGGGGGAAGGTGAAGTCGGCGTCCTGTGCGGGCTGGTTGGTGGCGAAGGAGAGGATGCTCAGGCGCACCCAGTTTCCATTCTGCTTGGCGCGGAAGCAGAGGGGGTTGTAGGTCGATTGGTCCACGTCCACGTAGATCTCCGTGAAGGCGGCCTTCTTGCTCTTGGCGGCCAGGCGCACCTCGTAGGTGGGCTTCCCGCGGAGCGACGACTTGCGGAGGGAGTATCTGTAGCCTTTCTTGTAGATGTAGATGAGCGCCGAAGGGTTCATGGCTGCCAGCTCCTCGTCCGTGGGTTCGGAGATGTTGACTTCGCTGGCGTCGGAGAGCATGGACCATTGTGTCTTGCCGTCGAACCAGGTGGTGATGTCGGGGGTCTTCATCCGGAACTTGCGGCCGCTGATGAGCATGGTGCCGGAGGTCTCGCTCTCGGGAGTGGTGCCGCGGAACTGGGTGGCCTTGAACTGGGCCTGGATGCAGCCGGACTGCGTCATGCGCGAGGCGGCGGCGTCCAGCACGGAACGTGCGCTCTGGGCCTGGCCCGTGAGGCTGCACGCGAGGAGGATTGTGAGTAAAAATGCGAGTCTTTTCATTGCTTTCTTTGGATTTTGGGGACAAAATTAACCCATAACGGCGAGATTGTCGTTATGGGTCGATACTTTTTTGGGCGCCGTCGGCGTTTTTTAAAGTTTTTTAGCCGAGGTTATTCAGTAGCATCTCCAGCGCGGCGGCATCTTGGATGAGAACGTCGCGCGGTTTGGCTCCTTGTGCGGGGCCCACGACGCCTGCTTTCTCCAGCTGGTCCATCAGTCGTCCGGCGCGGTTGTATCCGATGGCGAACTTGCGCTGGATCATGCTCGTGGAGCCCTGTTGGGAGCTGACGATGAGCTGTGCCGCTTCGGCGAACATGGGATCCAGGTGCTGGAGGTCGGCATCGTTGACGCCTCCGCCGGTATCTTCCATGGGCGGACGCGGGAGCGCGAAGGGTCCCGTGTAGCTCTGCTGGCAGGCGATGTAGTTCGCTATGGCTTCCACCTCGGGCGTATCGACGAAGGCGCATTGCAGTCGCACGGGCTCCGAGCCTGCCAGGAAGAGCATGTCGCCCTTGCCCACGAGTTGGTTGGCACCCGGGCGGTCCAGGATCGTGCGCGAGTCCACCATGGCGCTGACCTTGAAGGCCATGCGGGCGGGGAAGTTGGCCTTGATGGTACCCGTGATGATATTCGTCGTCGGGCGCTGGGTGGCGATGATCATGTGGATGCCCACGGCGCGGGCCAGCTGGGCGATGCGGGCGATGGGGAGCTCGATTTCCTTGCCGGCAGTCATGATGAGGTCGCCGAACTCGTCGATGATGACCACGATGTAGGGCATGAACTTATGGCCGTTCTGCGGGTTGAGCTGGCGGTTCTTGAATTTCTCGTTGTACTCCTTGATGTTGCGCGCGCGCGCTTTCTTCAAGAGGTCATAGCGCGTGTCCATCTCGACGCAGAGGCTCTTCAGGGTGTTCACCACCTTCTGCACGTCGGTGATGATGGGTTCGTCTTCCTCGTCGTCCTCAATCTGTGCAAGGAAGTGGTTGACAATGGGCGAGTAGATGGGGAACTCCACCTTCTTCGGATCGACCATGACGAACTTTAGCTCGGCGGGATGTTTCTTGTAGAGCAGGGAGGTGATGATGGCGTTCAGGCCCACGGACTTACCCTGGCCCGTGGCGCCGGCTACCAACAGGTGGGGCATCTTCACCAGGTCGGCGATGAACACCTCGTTGGTGATGGTCTTGCCCAGCGCCATGGGCAGTTCCATGGTGGTCTCCTGGAACTTCTTGCTGTTGAGGATGCTTTCCATGGAGACGATCTGGGGCTTGGCATTAGGAACCTCGATACCGATGGTGCCCTTGCCGGGAATGGGGGCGATGATGCGGATGCCCAGGGCTGCCAGCGAGAGCGCGATGTCGTCCTCCAGGTTGCGGATCTTGGAGATGCGCACGCCGGGGGCCGGGGTGATCTCGTAGAGCGTGATGGTGGGACCCACGGTGGCCTTGATGCTCGAGATGTTGACCTGGAAGTCGTGCAGCACTTTGACGATTTGATCCTTGTTCTTCGTCTGTTCCTCCATGTCGATGTTGGAGCGCGGGTCGATCTCGTAGTGTTTCAGCAGGTCCAGGGTGGGGTAGTGGTAGTTCTCGAGGTCCAGCTTGGGGTCGTAGGGCTCCAGGGCTGCCTCGTGTCCGGCGTCGGCCAGGTCCTCTTCGGCCGGCTGCTCGATGGTGAACTCTGCCTCGGTGGCGGCGGACTCGGCCGGCTCGTCGCCCGTGGCGGTCACGATCCAGTCGGGTTCGCCCGTGGCGGCGGGCGCCGTCTGGGCTGGATTCATCACGGCAGGCGATTCCTGCTCCGTGGCGGCGGGGCTGGGCTCCGTGGGCAGGTAGATGGTGGCCACGGGGATGTCGTCGGGCACGTCCGCGGGAGTGTTGTCCTGCTCCTCGGTCCCGGCCTCCGTAGGTTCGCCCTCGGCGTCGTCCTCGGCCGTGTCTTCTCCCTCCGGGATGTCTTCTTCCTGCTTCCTCTTCGGCGTCAGCACCTGCTTCAGCCAGAGGAACAGGCGTGCTATGCGGGGATGGCTGTGGCCGAAGTCGCGTGCGAGCTGCTTCGGGTGCATCAGGCGCTTGATGAAACGGATGGTCTCGGCGCTGAGGTAGCAGAGGTAGGCCAGCAGCGTGAGCAGGATGATGATGAACGTGCCCACCTGTCCGCTGGCGCCCTCGAGGATTTCCACCAGGTGAATGCCGTGGTAGCCGCCGGGGCTGATGTAGCTCATTTCAGGGTTGCCGGAGAAATAGGACGTGAGGAAGAAGGCGGCTGCCACGCTGGTCCAGCAGAGCAGGAACGCGCAGTTCACGAACCATTTCCAGAGGCGTATGTGGAAGGCGTCGAGCAACTTGAAGGCTGCCGCGAAGAGGAAGATGGGAATGAAGAAGGCTCCGAGGCCGAAGTTCTCCGTCATCCAGAACTGGCTCCACCAGGCTCCAGCCCTGCCGCACCAGTTCATGGGCGTTCCGGCGTAGGAGGATTCGAAGAGCTTCTGGTCCATGTCGCCCGTGAAGAGGAACGACACCAGGCTCAGCAACGTGAAGAAAGACAGCGCCAGCAGCAGCACGCCGCCGACGATGCACGCTACTTCTTTCCGGTCCAGGGGCTCGGCCTTGCCACCTTGCAGGGCATCGCCCAGAACGAGGGTCTTCTTCTCCGCTTCGGCGGACGCAGGTGCGCCACGTCTCGTTGTACGTTTACGAGGCGCTTTTGAGGTGCTTTGTGTGGTCATATAATCGTTTCTATTCCTTATTCGGGCGCAAATTTAAGCATTTTCTGAAACTTTTCGCGCAAAGTTTCGGATTTTTTTTCAAAAAGAAGTAATTTTGCACCCCAAAACATACAAAAATGGATATAGTTTACTCTTCTCCCGTCGTGGAATTCGTCACAGTAGCGGCAGAATTCTGCGCTTTCCTCGAACAGAGCGAGGGGCGCGACAAGGACACGCTGACGGACACGCTGCTGAAGCTGCTGCCCCTGTTGTACCTCAAGGCCGAGCTGCTCCCTCATGTCGAGGGAGGCGACCTCTATGGCGCCGAGTCCTTCGTTACGGAGGGCGACTACGAATGGCTGCGAGGAACCCTCACGGCAGTCATGGGCGAGGACGATGCCTACGAGGACCTGGTTTACGACGAACAGATGCAGACCGACGAGGCGCATTGGCGCAGCGTGGGCGAGCAGCTGGCAGACATCTACCAGCCCGTGCGCGACTTCGTGGAGACCTTCCGCACGGGAGTGGAGGACAATATTGCCGAGGCGCTGTGGACCCTGAACGACAACTTCGAACTCTACCTCGGAGCGGACATCGTGGACGTCATGCGGCGCCTGCATCGAGTGAAATACTCCATTCGCTGACACCCAGACTTTCAAACAACAGACTATTCACCAAGTGAGAACCATATACAGTAAATTCGACAAGGCTGCCATCCAGAGCCTGCCCGTGGTGCAGTTCCAGGGGCGGGTCATCGTCATCCAGACGGCGGGCGAGGCAGATCGTGCCGTGGACTACCTGATGCAGTTCCCGCGATTGGGAATCGACACGGAGACGCGCCCCAACTTCAAACCCGGAGGAATGAACCCCGTCGCATTGCTGCAGGTGTCCACGCCCGACACTTGTTTCCTCTTCCGCCTCAACCGCTTCGGACTCACCGACGCCCTCGTGCGCCTGTTCACCTCCGAACGCATCCAGAAGGTGGGGCTCTCCCTGCACGACGATTGGGCACAGCTGCGTAAACGTAAGGAATTCAAGCCTGTTAACTTCATCGAGTTGCAGGACTACGTGAAGCCCCTCGGAGTCGTCGATATGAGCCTGCAGAAGCTCTATGCTAACTTCTTCGGCCAGAAGATTTCCAAGACGCAACGTCTGACGAACTGGGAGGCCGACGTGCTGACCGAGGCGCAGAAACGCTACGCCGCCACCGACGCGTGGACCTGCCTGCGACTCTACGACATCATCACGGAATTGTTCAACACACATGCCTACCGCCTCGTGCTGGTGCCCGAACCCGAAACTTCCAAATCATGACAAATATCTATCTCAAGCGCGGCAAGGACGAATCCCTGCGCCGCTTCCATCCCTGGGTCTTCTCCGGGGCCATTCACCACTTCGAAGAGCAACCTGCCGAGGGAGACCTCGTGCGTGTGCTCACCGCCGAGGGCGAATTCATCGCCGTAGGACATTGGCAGGTCGGCAGCATCGCCGTGCGCGTGCTCTCGTTCGTTGAGGAACCCATCGACGACGCTTTCTGGCGCCGCCGCATACAAGTGGCGCTGGACGCCCGTCGGAGCATGGGGGTGGCAGACAATCCTCAGAACGACACCTTCCGACTGGTCCACGGCGAGGGCGACAACCTGCCGGGGCTGGTCATCGATATCTATGGCGCCACGGCCGTCGTGCAGGCTCATAGCGTCGGCATGCACGTGGTGCGCCAGCAGGTGGCCCAGGCCCTGAAGGACGTCATGGGCGAGCGCCTGCAGAACATCTTCTACAAGAGCGAGACCACGTTGCCGTTCAAGGCCGGACTCGGTCAGGAGAACGGCTTCCTGCTGGGCGGAAGTCCTGATGATGTGGCCATGGAGAACGGCCTCAGATTCCACATCGACTGGCTGCGTGGCCAGAAGACGGGCTTCTTCGTGGACCAGCGGGACAACCGCAGCCTCCTGGAGCGCTACTCCGCGGGTCGCCACGTGCTGAACATGTTCTGCTACACGGGCGGCTTCTCGGTCTATGCCATGCGCGGAGGCGCAGCCCTCGTACATTCTGTGGACAGTTCTGCCAAGGCCGTGGACCTCGTCAACGCCAATGTGGAGCTGAATTTCCCGGGCGACACCCGTCACGAGGCTTTCGCGGAGGATGCTTTCCGCTTCCTCCAGCAGATGGAGCAGGATGCCTACGACCTCATCGTTCTGGATCCTCCGGCCTTCGCCAAGCACAAGGATGCCCTGCGTAATGCCCTGAAGGGCTACACGCGACTGAACCTGCGTGCGTTCGAGAAAATCCGTCCGGGAGGCATCCTCTTCACCTTCTCTTGTTCTCAGGCGGTCTCCAAGGACCAGTTCCGCATGGCGGTGTTCACAGCTGCTGCCCAAAGCGGCCGCAATGTGCGCATCCTCCATCAGTTGCATCAGCCCGCCGACCATCCCATCAACATCTATCATCCCGAAGGCGAGTACCTGAAAGGACTGGTGCTTTACGTCGAATAGGCGTTGCTGTAATGCTAAATTCGTTAACATTAGGTGGGGTTTCTATAGTCTGAAAGTTAAAAGATATAAAAACGAAACGAATATCACGAAAAAAAGAACGCCAATTGTGCGCACATAATTAAATAATGTGTACTTTTGCATCGTGTTTTTCATGGTATTAGATTTAAGGTTAATGAAAGGATAGGTTGTCGTGAGACAACCTTCCTTTTTTTGTGTACCCCTATCTTTCTGCCCATTACTTTTGGTGCCCCTGTCTTTTTGCAGCCCAATCGCCGCTTAAAATGTGTTTCATTTGCCTGCCGCAGGTGCAGAAATGCTTAAAGTTTCTGCTTCGCAGCCCAAAGAATTTGGCTTTTCGGCTCGTAAATGAAGACTTTTTCGTAACTTTGCCCCGCAAATAGTAACAACCCAAACATCAAAACAAAGACTATGGATTTCAAGATTGCAGTTTTGCCCGGCGATGGAATCGGGCCCGAGATTAGTGAACAAGGCGTGGCCGTGATGACTGCCGTGTGCCAGCGCTTCGGCCACCACGTCAGCTACGAATATGCCATCTGCGGCGCCGACGCCATCGACAAGGTGGGCGACCCCTTCCCCGAAGAGACTTTCCAGACTTGTATGCGCGCCGATGCGGTCCTCTTCTCGGCCGTCGGCGACCCTAAATATGACAACGACCCCACGGCCAAGGTCCGTCCGGAGCAAGGCCTGCTGGCGATGCGCAAGCGGCTGGGGCTCTTCGCGAATATACGTCCCGTGGAGACCTTCGACTGCCTGATCCATAAATCACCCCTGAAGGACGAACTCGTCCGCGGCGCAGACTTCATCTGCATCCGGGAACTGACGGGCGGTATGTACTTCGGCGAGAAGTACCAGGACAACGACAAGGCCTACGACACCAATTTCTACTCCCGTCCGGAGATTGAACGCATCCTGAAGGTCGGCTTCGAGTATGCCCGCAGGCGCCGCAAGCACCTGACAGTCATCGACAAGGCCAACGTGCTGGCCAGCAGCCGCCTGTGGCGTCAGATTGCCAAGGAGATGGCTCCGCAGTACCCCGACGTGCTGACGGATTTCATGTACGTGGACAACGCCTCGATGCGCATGCTGCAGGAGCCCCGCTTCTTCGATGTCATGGTGACGGAGAACACCTTCGGCGACATCCTTACGGACGAGGGCTCGTGCATCACCGGCTCCATGGGACTTCTGCCTTCCGCCAGCACGGGTGAGCACACGCCCGTCTTCGAACCCATCCACGGCTCCTGGCCGCAAGCCAAGGGGAAGAACATCGCCAACCCGCTGGCGCAGATTCTCTCCGTGGCCATGCTCTTCGAGTACTTCGGCCTTCAGGAAGAGGGCGACCTCATCCGCGATGCCGTCAGCGCCAGCCTGGATGCAAATGTCCGCACGCCCGAGATTCAGGTTGAGGGCGGAGCCACCTTTGGCACGAAGGAAGTGGGAGCGTGGATCGTAGAGTACATTCAGAAAGCATGAGAGTTCTTCGCTCTTTACCAGCAAGCATGAGAGGCCTTCTTCCATTCTCAGGTAGTATGAGAAGTCTTCTTCCGTTCTCAGGTAGCATGAGAAGTCTTCTTCCATTCTCAGGTAGCATGAGAAGCATTCTTCCGTTCTCAGGTAGCTTGAGAAGCCTTCTTCTTTTGTGCCTGATGGCGTGGCCCTCGCTAATCCAGGCCCAAAGCTATCAGCAGCTTATCCGTCAGGCTTTCGAGGCGATGGCTGCGGACAGCCTGGTGCAGGCAGAACTTTTGTTCCGTCAGGCCCTGCAAGATTCCCCGGGCGCACAAGGTAACGCCATTGTTTACGGGCAGTTGGCAGCGATAGCCGAGCGTCAGGGCAAGGACCAGGAGGCGCTGCAGGATTACGACGAAGCCATCCGTATGGCTCCCCAGAACCTGAATCTGCTGCTGGGGCGCGCCTCGCTGTTCCTGAAATTGGGGCGCGAGGAGCGTGCGCGGGCAGAGTACGACGTCATCCTGGCTGCCCGTCCGGATCATCCCGAGGCCCTGCTCATGCGTGCCTATACGTATCAGCGCACTCGCCTGTTCAAGGAAGCGCGAACGGACTACAACCACCTGCTGCGTCTGCAGCCCACGAATGAGCAGGCGCTGCTGGGGCTGGCTCTGGTCTGCGACAAGGATCGGCGTCCGCGCGAGGCCATGGAGCTGGTGAATCGCGTCGTGGAACTCTATCCGAAGCATGCCGATGGCTATGCCCTGCGCGCAGGCTTCGAAGCAGACCGCAAGCAATATGAGCACGCCGAGGCGGACTTCGACGAGGCCATCCGTCTCTCGCCCGAAGACCCCAGCCTCTATCTCGCCCGCGCCCAGTTCTTCACTCGGCTGAAGCGGAGCAGCGAAGCCCGTGAGGACACCCAGCGTGCGGCACGCCTCGGGGCCTCTGCCGAGGAAATCGCAGGAGCGCTTGGCATGAAGACTCAGTGACATTAGCAAGGTTAGCAAGGTTTTTGAAATTCTGTTTTGCAAGACGGGACTCATCAGTAATCGTCATTTCTTCGGTTTCCGACTGAAGTTCCAGCCGATGTGAGCCATGACGTAGCTGGGAATACCGCGCTGCCAGGTGCTGCTGATGCCGTCGGAGCCCACGTGCCAGGAGGTGTGGGAGATCTGGCTGAGCAGGTCGTAGCCTGCGAGTTTGGCGGTCAGTTGCCCTTTGAGGAAACTGCGTGAGAGCTGGGCGTTCCAGATGAGATGGTTGGTGTTCAGCGAACTGTCCTCGAATCCTCGGCGATGGTATTCTCGCAAGTCGGTGCTTAGGTGCAGTTCCCAGGGCAGGCGCCAATGGAGGTTCACCCCGTAGCTGATGTCCCAGATGTTCGTGGTCCGATAGGTGGTCATGGGGCTCCACGCACGCTCCCACTCGGCCTGTGCTGTCGTTTCGACGTCGAATCGTTCGTTGAGTTTATAGCGTAGGCTGAATCGTTCGCGGAGGTTCACGCGTCGCGTGGTGGTTTCCTCGCCATTGGCGACGTAGGCTACGTTGTGGCGGAAGATGCGCACGTCGTTTGTCAGTCGCCAGTGGCGTGCGCTGTCGAGGGCGGAGGTGAAGTTCACGCTGCCGTCCCACCACCAGTTGCCGTTGACGTTCTTGGGTCGGTAGGTGTAGGCTCCGGACTGCGAGTCGTAGTCGTAGGTCTGCATGATTTGGCGGAGGGTTACGTCATAGCTGGATCTGAGGCTCAGCGTCTGCTCACGTCGGGGCACTTGGTGAGTGTAGGTGGCTGTGATGAGGTGGCGGCTTGCGTTCTTCAGGTCGGGATTTCCCAGCCGTCGGCTGAGGGGGTTGCTCTCGTCGGTGTAGCCGATGAGCTCTGTGATGTCGGGTGTCTGTGTGGTGTGGCGATAGGTAGCTTGCCAAAAGTTGTGGCGCTTCATGTCGTAGAAGTAGAGCATCGCATAGGGGTTGAAGAGGATGTTCTTCTGCTCAATTTCCGTGTCGATGGGATAGCGCGTGTAGCGTTCGCGCTCGTACTGGCGGGAGATGGGTAAAACGGCGGAGAAGATGACCTGCCGTTTCTCGGGTTCGTAGGCTGAGTATTGCAGATTCAGGGATGCGGCATTGCTGCGTGTCCAGTGGCTGGTCCACAGGCTGTTGAGGCTATCCTGCAGGGCTGCGGTCAGCAAGGGAATCTCGCCCAGCGAAGGCGCCATGGCAGAGAAGACGCTGTCGCGGTCCAGTCGGTAGAGGGGATTTGCGGCAGAGGAGAATTGCTGCATGTGGGAATACTGGAAAAGCAGGTGCCAGCCTTTGCCCATCGTCAGGTCGTATTCGAGGCTACCCATCCATGAATGTCCACGGCTGCGGTCGGGTCGGTGCTCATTGCGGCGGTCAACCGCGGTTGTGGGACGGAAGTATTCGAGGTCGTAGTGTTGGTAGGAGTCGCGGCGTGAGTGGTTGAATCGTGTGTTCAGGTGCAGCCTTAGGGCATCGCCCCACGGCAAGGATTTGATGGCCATCAGGTAGTTCTCGAGCGACCAGTTGCGCCCGTCGGTGTAGCTGTCCGTGAGTGTGTGGTTCGTCAGCGTTTCGGAGGTCGCTGTCTCAGAGTTCCCGTTGGTCCAACTGCGTGTGGGGCTGGTGTTGAAGATCGTATTCATCATGAGGTAGAACGGTGCTTTCAGGTTGAAGTAGTTCGTGGCGCTGGCTGTGAAACTCTTGTTGCGGTTGGCGTTCTGGCTGCGTGTGAAGACGTCGCCCGTCTGCAGGTAGGTGGAACTGCTGGTTCGGCTCTCGTTCCTGGTGTCGTCCCATTCCACGCTAGCTCCCACCTCGTCGCTCCACTTGCCCTGTCGTTCGTAGCTGTAGTTGGCGTTCAGGATCTTGTGGGTTTTCAGCCCCATCGGCTGGTTCGTGGGAGTCCAGTCACCGTCGCTGCCCGGTCGCCGGTTCTCGTTGACGTTGTTGGCATTCCCGAAGAGGGTGAGGCGGCTGTTGTCGGTGTATCGGAGTCCGAAGGCGCGCGCCATCCATCTCTCGTGGGTGCCTGCTGCCGCCTCGGCGTTGGCGATATATCCTTGGGAGTACTCGCGCTTGAGCTGGACGTCCATCACGAAGTCTTTCTTCTCGGTATCATAGCCCAGATACTCGCTTTCTTGTGTGGATTTGTGGTAGGCTTTCACGTTCTTGACCGTGAAGTAGGGCAGGTTGTCCAGCATCATCTTGTTGTTGCCCTTGAAGAAGTCTTTTCCGTTGAGCGTCAGGTAGTCCACCTTCTCTCCGTTGACGAGTATCTCGCCGTCTTCCTTCAGTTCCACTCCCGGCAGCTGGCGGATGAGGTCGTCCAGCATAGAGCCTTCTGCGAGGTTGAAGGCGGTGGCGTCGTACACCATCGTGTCGCCCTTCCACACCAGTTGGATTTTCGATGCCTTGACCACGAACTCCTCCATCTCTGTTTCCATTGCCACGTCCCTGCCCGTCTTCTTCAGGTAGATGGCCGGCACGTGGAAACTGCTGTTGCGACGAATCCGCTTCAGTTCATAGTCGATGCAGGATGTGGCATAGCCCGGAGCCGCAGCACGGACGATATAGCGAGCTTGGTGAGCAGGGACTCTGAGGCTGTAGCTCTGTCCCCAGACTTGAGTGCCGGAGCGGTAAGTGCGCGCGGTGTCGCGAGCGATGACGTTGCTGTCTGTGGTCAGCACCTCAATGTAGGCGCTATCCAAATAGGTCCTTGTGAAGGAGTCGAAGACCTGTCCGTAGAGTCGCACTTGGCGTACCTCTTTGTCGTCGGCAGGTGCGGCGGACAAGGACATAGTAATGGCTGTGGTGGCTGCTATAGCCATCAGAAAGAACTTGTATTTCATAAGTTTAAGAATGTTTCAGGTCTAATCCTTAAGAGCTTGCTGCGCGAGTATTAGGAACTCTGTTGTGAGGGGGAGGTGCTCTTGATCGATAGTCTGTCTTGCAAGATTTGCGATCTCATCCCTGTATTTCTTGCGTTGATCTTTTCGTAGTAAGTGTCCGTAATCCCTGCAAGTCACGAACAGGGCCGCCGTAGCAGCCACGGCTTCTGTTAATTGCAGGCTGTGGTTATCGATGAGTTTTTGATAAAGAACTTTCTGAATCTCGATTCGGACAAGGACGTCCTGTTCCGTCTTGATGGATGTAATAACGGCCTGTTTCATTTCCTGTTCGGCTTTTCCTTGGGCGTAGGTATATATGAGTCTCCCTTTTATTTCCCGTTCGCCGTTGGTGGGCTCTGTCCATTCCACGGCGTAGAGGTGGCGATAGTTCTGATCTTCCTCTGCCGTGTAGCAGGACAGCATCCAATGTTGCATGGAGCTTGTGCCGATCTTCACATGGCTACTATTGCTGTCGCCTACGCGGCATAGTTGGGCGTCGATGGGAATGTCCTTGCCTCCTCGGTGGCTGCGAGTAAGGTAGCAGTTCTTCTCTCCTCGGTCTTTTTCCATCTGGATCAGGATGTTGTCGAGGAGCTTGCGGTCGCTCACGTCCAGCGTGAACGTGTAGATGTCTCGCTGCGACAACAGCCGATGCTCGCCTTTCTTGCCGGAGGGGAAGGGATCCATCTGCGAGTTGAGATTCTTCTCCACTTGAACGTTCTTGGATTTGATGAATTTGTCGAACGTGCGCTGTACGTTCTTCTGCGCCACGGCGTTGGTGGTCATCAGGATGGCTGCGATGGCCAGGGTCAGGAATCGTTTCATATCTGATATCTTGTTTTTAGCGTTGGTGAGTGTAGTTAGTGGCAATTGGGGAAAATTGTGTAGTATAGTTGGGCCTCTTCGGCCTGGAGCTGAAGTTCGATGTCGCGTGCCTGTCGGTCAACCTCGTATAGCCGCTTGCGGACTTGGCTTTGCAAGCTTGCAGCTTGTTCAGAGATTTGTGCCAAGTAGGCGTTCACTTCCGGTTCCATTTCTTTGATGATCGCCAGCAGTTGAGCCTCGCGTTCAGGGCTTATGGGGTTGTCGGCGGGCTGGAGAGTGAGATGGTGGAACTCCTTGCTGCTGAGGGTTGGTGTGTCGTCCCATTCGTAGTCGTAAGCCGGCAGCGAATAGTCTTTAGGCATTCGGACACGTATGGGTAGGTCCTCACGATTGAGGTTCATCGCTCGCTGGTAGGTCAGGGTGCGGCTGTCTGTGAAGTAGCCTCTGATGCCAAGGATATCCTCTTCGGCCAGGGGATCTGCCTGGGGCTTGTCCCACGATGCAGTCGAGAGCAGTGGGTGGGTGGCCTCAATCATTTCCGGAGCTGAGACATCCGTCTCGGCCAACAGTTCCAACACTTCCTTGTCCACGGCGGGCTGCTGGGGAACCATCAGCCAGTAGGCAGCCAGCAACAATGCGGCAGCTATTGACAGACTCGTCCACAACGCAATCCTGCGGACAGGGGTAGGGCGAACGGAACTCTGGCCTGCCGCAACCAAATCCTCGTCGCTGACCTCACGCGTCAGAGCATCCCACTCCGTCTCGTCCAGCGGGCGGCGGTTGTCGGCAAAAACGTCTTGGACTTCAGCCCAAAGGCGTTCGTCTGTAAATGTGTCTTGCTGTTTCATTGTGAGAATTGTTTGAGGTTTTGGAGGAGTGCTGTGCGCGCTCGGTTGATTAGGGAGGAGGTTGCGGTCTGACTGAGTCCGAGGATAGAGGCAATTTGAGCGTTGTCGAGGTCATCCAGGAGTCGCATGGTCAGCACGCGCTGCCATCGAGGTGGTAGTTGGCTGAGTGCCAGGCTTACGCGCAGTTCTGATTCTTTTTCTTCCAGCGAGGCGTGTGGGTCGTTGCTTCTTGCTGTGAGCGAGCGCAGGGTGGAGCCAGGTAGTTCCTCGAGCGGTGCTGCCAAGGCTCGCCGTCGTCGCCTGACGGTGAGGATATTCAGGCAGCAGTTGCGAAGTATGCGTTGCAGCAGCGGCTCCACGTCGCGCTGTGTGTCAACCCTTTCGCGCCATCGCCATAGCGAGACGAGTGCATCCTGAACTGCATCCTCCGCCTCGTCCTCATCATGGAGGATCTGGCGTGCTGCTTCCAGCAGACAGGGGCGCAGGTGGCTGGCGATATGGTTGAACTCGGTGGCTTGCATACATCTATAAATACAATCCGCGTGATGAGTTGTCACGCGGATGTGGGTTAAAAAAGTTTAAGGGCTGTTATGCTCTTTCTTGAAGCAAGCGCTGGACGCTCATCTCGCTGAAGTCGGGAATCTGGAGGTCGGAGAGGGGGCGGACGGCGTCGAGGGGATTGGTGGTGGTGAGGGCAACGACGTAGGCTCCGGAGTCGCGTCCGGAACGTAGGCCGTTGATGCTGTCCTCGAAGACGACGCAGTCTTCGGGCTGGGCGCCAAAGCGGGCGGCAGCGCGAAGATAGCAGTCGGGATGGGGTTTGGAGTGGGCGAAGTCCTCGCTGGTCAGGATGGCATCGAAGAGCGAACGGAATTCAGGGTGCTGGGCATAGACGCGCGACATCTTCTCGTGGTTGCTGCTGGTGACCACGGCCGACGGGATGCCGCAGCGGCGCAGGTCGGCGAGGAAGTCGAGCACACCTTGAATATAAGGGAAGGTCATCTGGCGCTCGAAGTCGTTGAGGCGGCGGGTGACGGCCGGGCGCTCACTCTCCAGCGGACCACAGAAGTAGGCGTCGTAGATCTGCACAAGGGTCTGCCCCTTGATGCTGTTCTCGAGTCCGGGGCGGTCGGGGTAATAGAGACGGAACTGCGAGCCCCAGAACTGTGAGTACTGGGGCTCGGTATCGAAGATGACTCCGTCGAGATCAAAGAGAGCGGATGATAGTCTGTGCACGGTCGGGTCCTACGGAAAGGATGGTGATGGGTGTCTGCAGTTCGTCCTCGAGGAACTTGATGTAGTCCTTGAAGTTCTGGGGGAACTGGTCCTCGGAGGTCATCTTGGAGAGGTCTTCCTGCCAACCGGGGAGGTCGCGATAGACGGCGGTCCAGCCTTCGGTGTCGTAGGGTACGTCGGTGGTTCGCACGCCGTCCTTCTCGTAGGCCACGCAGGCGCGGATGGTCTCGAAGCCGTCGAGGACGTCGGACTTCATCATGATGAGCTGTGTGACGCCGTTGATCATGATGGCGTAGCGCAGGGCCACGAGGTCCACCCATCCGCAGCGGCGGTTGCGACCTGTGACGGCGCCGTACTCATGACCGATCTCGCGCAGGCGGTCGCCCGTCTCGTCGAAGAGCTCTACGGGGAACGGTCCTGCACCGACGCGTGTGCTGTAGGCCTTGAAGATGCCATAGACCTGGTCGATCTTGTTGGGACCCACGCCCAGACCTGTGCAGACGCCGCCCGTGGTGGTGGAGCTGGAACTGACGTAGGGATAGGTGCCGTGGTCGATGTCGAGCATGGTGCCCTGAGCGCCCTCGGCGAGCACGTTCTTGCCTTCGGCCAGGAGGCGGTTGATTTCGGCTTCGGTGTCAGAGAGTTGGAACTGGCGCATGTACTCCACGCCCTCCATCCAGAGGCGCTCCTCGTCGGTGATGTCGTAGTCGGTGAAGTGGAGGTCGCGGAGGATCTGCTCGTGGCGGGCCTTCAGGGCAGCGTATTTCTCGGGGAAGTTTTCGAGGATGTCGCCCACCCGTAGTCCTGTGCGGCTTGCTTTCTCTGAGTAGGTGGGGCCTATTCCCTTGCCGGTGGTGCCTACCTTGTTCTTGCCCTTGGCAGCCTCGTAGGCGCGGTCGAGCACGCGGTGGGTGGGCAGGATGAGATGGGCGCGCTTGCTGATGTGGAGGCGGCTGCGCAGTTCGTAGCCGGCGGCTTCCAGCTCGCGTGCTTCGGCCATGAAGAGGTCGGGTGCGATGACACAGCCGTTGCCGATGATGTTCACCTTGCCCTCGTCGAAGATGCCGGAGGGGATGGAGCGGAGGACGAACTTTTTGCCGTCGAAGATAATCGTGTGTCCGGCGTTTGGGCCTCCGGCAAAGCGTGCCACGACGTCGTATCTGGGAGTGAAGACATCGACGACTTTGCCTTTTCCTTCATCGCCGAAAACGATGCCCAGCAGGGCGTCAACTTTTCCTTGTTTCATTGCTATATGGTGTTATGAGTTTGTTTCAAGACTTTGCGCATGGCGGCTCCGCACTTGGGGCACGTGCCGTAAACGTATAGGATGCGGTGCGATATTCCGAATCGGCGCGGGTGGTAGCTGTCCACAGCCGCCGCGAGCTCTTTGCTCTTGATATGCGTGATGCGATGGCAGTTGTTGCAAATCTGATAGCTCTTGGTCTTGTTGTCGGTGATGCGCTCGAACACCGATGTCGACGAGGAGAAGGGGTGGCGGATGAGCAGGTTGGCCTGCACCAGCAGTTGTGTGGTGTTGTAGAGCGTGGCGGTGCTGACGCGGAATCGCTGCATCAAAAGTGTCTGTTGGAGGTCCTCAATAGTGAATGTCCCCTCGAGCTCATAGGCGGCATGCAGAATGGCATAGCGTTCCTTGGTCTGCCGCAGTCCATTGGCCTCGAGAAATTGCTGAAATCTCGCGGCAACAGCCTCCTGTGTGTACACTTTTTCGCTCATACGGCGACAAAGTTACATCAAGTTTGGGGCTTTTCCAAACAAAACGAGGAAAAAGTTACTCTGCGTGTGCCGAACGGGTGATTATTGTGAATTCATCGGCGTCTTCGAGCAGGGGAAACTTGTCGTTATAGTGTCTGAGGAAATCCAGATCGATGATTCCGGAGGCAGCCCACTCGGTTTTGTCGGGACAGGTGGCCATGAGTTCTCCGTAGGGGTTGATGATAGCCGACCGTCCGTAGTATTCACATTGCTGGTCGGTTCCTATTCTATTGGCTGCGGCGACGTAGCATTGGTTCTCGATGGCGCGTGCGCGGATGAGTGTGCGCCAGGCGGTGTCGCGGCTGATGGGCCAGTTGGCGCTGTAGAGGATGCAGTCAACATCGTCGTGGCTGCGTGCCCACAGGGGATAGCGCAGGTCATAGCATACTTGAAGGAGGAAACGGACGCCGCGGAAGGTGACGACGACACGCTCCGAGCCACGGGAGAATTGTTCTGCCTCGCCGCCATATATAAAGAGGTGTCGTTTGTCGTAGGTGGTGATTTCGCCGTCGGGACGTACGAAGTGCAGACGGTTGAAGAACTTGCCCTGGTCTTCTATGGCCAGGCTGCCCACGATGGCGGCATCGCGCTCGCGCGCCTTCTTCTTCATCCAATCTACGATAATCGGAGCGCAGTCTGCAATCTCGAAGGCATTGTTGTTGAGCCCAGTAGCAAACATCTCGGGCAGCAGGATGAGGTCTGTGTGGGAGAGTCCATCGATGAGGTGGTCCAGATGTGGCAGGTTCTCGAGTGGTCTGCACCATTTGATGTCGTGTTGGAGGATGGTCAGTTGCATGATGCTATAATGTGATCTACTTTGTGTTGTGTTTCTTCTGATTGTTCGCCGTAGTGCAGGAGTGCGTTCGTCACGGCTTTCCGGAGCGGAAGGAATGTGGTCGGGAGGGTGGCAGCAGCCTGATCCAGGAACTCCGCCTCGGCGTCGGGCGAGAGTCGGCAACCTTGCATCAGCAGGCGTGTGAGGCTGAGGAAACCGCATAGCTGGTAGAGAATCCGTTCGTCTGCCATCAGCAGGAACGCTTGGTCAGCGGCATCGGGCATGCGGCATAGCAGTTCCATGGAGAGCAGTTGTGCTACCTCTGCCTGTTCCGTCCGAAGGTCGGAGAGCCAGATGTCTGCGATGTCGCGGTCGAACTCCTCGATGGGGTAGAGTAGGATGGCCAGCAGCTTGCACTCGCGGATGTTCTCCTGCCAGAGTTCCTGCGCCAGATGGCGGTCGGGCGTGTAGGCCGCGGCTATCTCGCGCAGGCGTGGCAGCTCCACTCCGTAAACGAGTCGATAGCCCATGCCGCTCTCGCGGATGGAGCGCGAGGCGATGCCGTTCATGCAGGCCCGCAGTTCAGCCTTGATATCATTAATCATTGACATAGGGTAGGAAATGGTAGTCGCGCGAGTAGCGGAGCATCTGGTGGTCATAGGCTTCGCCGTACTTCACTTGGACGTCGGTGATGTTGCCGAGGCGGTCGCGCTTGACGATGTATTCCGGGTTGATGAATCCCTTGTAGGGCGCGAGGTTGAGGGCGCGGTAGCGCTCGAGGACTTCGCGGTGGAGGTCGGGATTGACCTTGACGGCGTAGGTCTCGATGAGGCGGCGTGCGCCTTCGAAGTCACCTTCACTCTTGACGCGCTGGATTTCAGCCAGCAGCTGTCCGAAGAGAGTGCGCAGGGCGGGGTAGTCGTTGATTTGCACATAGGTCTTGCCGTCGCGCTTGACGAGCTGGACGGCGGGGGGAGTGACGGAGGTGGGAGTGACGGCGGACGAACCGCCGTCCACTGAACCCAAGGCGGGCTGAGAGGAGGAGGCGTGCTCGAGGACCCAATGGGCGATGAGAGATCGGTTGCGCATGTGGGCTTCCTCGATGTCGTTGCCTGGTTCGATGCGTACGAGCTGGGTCATCAGGCCATTCATCATATAGGTGTAGTACTGCGACTTATAGGCGTCGGCGTTGGGTGTGAGTCCCAGTTCTGTGAGCTTGGGGTCTGCCACGTAGTAGAGTCCAAAGAGGTCTGCGCGAGCTTCCTCGATAGCGCTGCCGTAGGCTTTCAGGGAGTCGGCGTCCACGCCAGGCAGTAGCTTGCCCGACCCGTGGCCCAGACACTCGTGGAGGTCTGTGTGGAGGTCGTCACAGGCATCGCCGTATTCGTTGATGAGGTCGCGCGTGGCCTGATCGATGACGAATTCTTCCTGGAAGCCGTTGCCGTGGGCAGCTTTGTTATAGGCGTCGGTCAGGTTGCCGATGGTCACGCTCTTGCTGCCGTGCTCTGCGCGCACCCAGTTGCTGTTGGGAAGGTTGATACCGATGGCCGTGGAGGGATAGAGGTCGCCTCCGAGGATGGCTGCTACGATTACTTTGGCGGTGATGCCTCGGCAGTTCTCTTTCTTGAATCGCGGGTCCACGGGCGAATGGTCCTCGAACCATTGTGCGTTGGCCGACAGCTTGGTGGTGCGCTCTGTGGCAGCCTGGTCCTTGAAGTTGGCAAAGCCTTCCCAGCTGGCTTTCATGCCCAGCGGGTCGCCATAGGACTCTGTGAAGCCATTGGTGAAATCCACGTCGCCCTCGGTCTCCTCCACCCAGAGGATGGTGTAGGCGTCGAAGGTTCGCAGGTCGCCGGAGCGATAGTATTCAATCAGTTTCTGGATGACTGCCACCTGCTTGTCGTTCTCGGCTACGGTCTTGGCTTGCTCCAGCCAGTAGATGATGCGGTCGATGGCCTGGCCGTAGAGTCCTCCGCTCCGCCACACCTTTTCGCGCAGTTGTCCGTTCTCCTTGACAAGGCGGCTGTTCATGCCGAACATGATTGGATGTGCCGGGTCTGGGTCCGCCTCTTTCATGCGGAGGTAGAAATCCTCGGCCTCGGCCTGTGTGACGTCTGGACCATAGTAGTTGGCTGCGCTGGTCTGCACGAGGTCTTGCCCGTCGGCCTGGTTGGTGCGCTTGGGCATGACGGTCGGGTCGAAGATGATGGGATAGAGTTCCTCCACGTTGAAAGGCAGCTTGGCAGGGTCGATATTCTTCACCGCCCGGCGCAGGAACCCCTCGGAGAAACCGGGCTGGAACTTGTCGCAGCCATAGTGATGGTGAATACCATTGGAGAACCATACGCGCTTCAGATACGTCTCGAAGGCGCGGAAATCCTCACTCTGGCGGTCACCCTTGAAGTCGGTGTATATGGTCTCCAAGAGCTGGCGGATGCGCAGGTTATAGCGTCCGTTCTGGTCCCAAAGAATATCCCTCCCTGAGAGCGCAGCCTCGGAGAGGAAGTAGATGAGTTTCTTTTGGCGGAGGGTCAGATTGTCAAATCCGTGGACCTGATAGCGCAGCATTTGCAGATCGGCAAACCGCTCGTCGTTATACTTGAAATTATCTTGTTTGGCTTGCATCAGCTGTGAGCTGGCAATCATGCTTGTCATGAGCAAAAATGTTTTTAGATTCATGAGTTGGTGTACATTTTAGGTAGTGACATACTGCCTTTTCCGCTTTCTCGATAGTATTTGCTGGCGGCAGACACGGATGCCTGCCCCGTATAAGTCATCAAGCCTTGGTCTTGCGAGTGCGTTTGGGCATCGTCATCTTGGCCAGGAATTCGGCTTGATACTGCTTAGGCGTCTTTCCCTGCAGATGATAGAAAGCTGCGTAGAAGGACTGGCGGTTAGCGAATCCGCAAGCGGAAGCGATGTCGCCCATCGTCAGGTCCTTGTTGCGCTTGTCCTGAAGCATGCTGACGGCGTCGCGGATGCGGTAGCTGGCAATGAGCTCTGCGTAGTTCATCTGGAATCTCAGGCTGACAGCGGCGCTGATATAGCGTGTGTTGGTGTTAATCTCTTCTGCCAATCTCTTTGCGGTGTAGCCTGGATCACGGTACTTCTTTTCTACAATCATCTTACGGAGAATCTGTTCGTAGATTTCGTCGATGACTTCCGGCTTAACTTGGGCGCGATAGGTTGCGGCCTTTTCCTTCTTTTCGTGATAATTGTACTTTGCCATAGTTGTATTTTGAGAGTCGTTTTTTTTAGTGTTTAATATCGCTTTGTGCTATTCGGGCGCAAAAATAGCAAAATGGTAAGTAAAAAGCGAATATTTTCTGGCTTTTTTTTACAAATAGAGGCTGCAAAACATGTTTTTGTCATCTCTTAAGCACTTTTTGACGCAGCCGTGGCTTGTTCGTGTGCGCGTAATTGTCCGTCGAGGAGTGCCAGCTGTTGCAAGATTTTTCGTCTTTGCCGTTCGAGTTCTTCCTGCTGATTGTTCAGTCCTTGCTGTTCTTGTTCAAAGGCTTCGCTGTCGAGGTGAATGCCCTCTGCCTGGAGTGCTATAATCTGCGCTCTGAGGTAATCCACTCTTGCCTGCGTGACGGCGGCGTCCAGACTGGTCTGTCGCACCTGCTGACGCACCGGGTTCCAGTCCTTGTCGTCGGCCAGCAGACGTTCGAGTTCTACGAACTGCACGGGCGGATGATTGGCGTTGTATTGCCGCATCCAGATGTCCAGTTCCCTGCGCTCGTCGGACACTCGCTGTTCGTCCTGATGGATGAGTTCCTCCAGATTCTTATATTGTGTGGTCAGTTGGAGGTAGTGGAAATGCAGCGTCTGGTATTCGTCCTCGCTCTTTCCCAACGATTCGCTCTGCCGTTGCATGTCGTTGGAAGCTCGTTGGAAAAGTGTTTTCCCATCGGTGTCAGGCAGCAACTTGTTCAACTCGGTCTCTGCCTTCGAAGCCTGCTCCTCGGTGGAATTGCAGTGAGCTTCCATCTGTAACAGGAGTGCCTGCATGTCAAACACACTCTTCGTCAGCAACTCTATCTGTGCGTTGTGAATGGCAATGTCGCTCTCGTACTGCCGGATGTTCTTCTGCAGCGAGTGCCATTGTTCTGCCATCTGCTGAATGCGCAGCTTCATCCCTTCGTGCGAGGCTTTCCAGTCTCGGAACCATTCGGGCAGGGATATCTCGTTGACCAGGGCATCGTAGCGCTGGCTGTAATCGCGAGTGGCGGCAGCCAATCGCTGGTTCAGTCGTTCGACCTGCCCGGCCATAACCTGGCAGGCGGTGTTCACTTCGTTGAGTCGCACCATCTGTTCAGAGCGCTCCTGCTGCATCGACTGCAGTTGTGCTCCCAGTCGTGAGATGGCATCGAGGTGGAAGGTGAAATTCTTGAGTTCCTTCTCTGCCTCGTCAGAGTCCACAGCAGTCTTTTCGATGAGTTGACGCATCATGGCCATTCGTGCCTCGCGGTTGGTGGACTGCGAGCACTCCACGAGCGAGCGGTCCAGCACCGTGAAGTTCTGCCACTCGTCGATGTCTTGCTTCTGGCGAGTCTCCAGCAGCTTGCAGTTTGCCACTTCGACTTCCAGTTGTGCGTTCGTGGCCGTCAGATTCTGCTTGGCTTGGTTCAGTTCGGTCTCCTTCTTGCGCAGTTCTGCCTCAAGCAGTTCGCAGTCTGCCTTGAGGGAGTTGATGAGTGCGCTCTGTTCGCTGATGCCCTCGCTGCGGCGCGGATGGTGCGTGGCTCCACATACGATGCAGGGCATTCCCTCCTCGAGATCGTTGCGCAGCTCTATGATATTCTGGCTCTTGGTCAGCGTCCAGTGGTAGCTCTTCTGTCGGTATTGCGTCCGGATTTTGCCGACCTCGTTCTCGAGCGAGTCGATGATTCGGTTGAGGTGGTCTGCCCTGAGACGAAGGGTGGAAATCTGCTGGCTCTTGAACTCAATTTGGTCGTAGCCCGCTGCGATATTCCTCCATAGCGACAGTCCTGTTTCCAGCATCAGTTTTCGGCTATGCAACTCCAGCGCCCTTCGTTGGAGGTTGAAGCTATCCTGTCCGGCGATGTTGCGGCGGTGGCCCTCGACTTCCTCTTGCACGGCATGGATTTTGGCTTCCAAATCCTGATGCTCCCTGAATAGGACTCCCAATTGCTCGTCGCGCTCTTCCTGCCGGTGTTGGGCCTGGTTGAGTTCGACGACGAGTTTCTCGCGGAAGTTGGTGGCTTCCAGCAGTTCGTCAAGCATGACCTGTATGGCTTCCTGCCTCAGGATCATTTGTCGGTGAGCGTCCAGGGACTGCAACTTCAGCCTGAAGTCCGAGAGCTCAGTCCCCAATCGTTCGTTTTCAGCCTGTATGTTGGATAATTGCTTTTGCTTGATTTTCAGCTGCTCGCGGAAAGTATTAGCGTAGCCCTCCTCATCGGCTTTCGAGGCCCGGTAGAGAGCCGTTCTCTCTGCCAGTTTCTCGGCTTCGGACATGGTGTGAGCTGCTTGGATCAGCGTGCTTACGCTGTCCTTCATCAGATCCCTTTCGGCTTCTATTCTCCTGCTGGAATCTGCATCCAGTTTCTTGGCATCGTCAATGTCAATGGCCAGCATGCTGGAGGTCCGGCGTGCGAGGTTGATGCCCTTCGAGAGGGTGTTGATTCGCTGGAAGCGTCCATTGATGGGCTCGAACGCCTCGAATCGTTCCAGTTCCCGCTGCTGCGTGAGGATGCTGGCTTGCTGCTTATTGATGCTATAAAGCTTCTGGCGCTGTTGGCTGAGTTCCGTGCTGAGTTCAATGTAGCGTCGGGTGCGCTCCTGCTGGAGCCTTACGCGCTCCAATGATTCTTCGACATTCTGCAGCTTGGTCTGCTGCAGCCGACGCCCCTCGCGAATGTGCTGAAGCGCTTGATCGTCGAGCAGGTGAGCTTCCACTCTCGCCCGCGACACTTCCTGCCTGATGATGCCTCTGAGCCAGGCCTTCACGTCCTCCGGCAGGGCTGTGCCGAATCGTTCTTGCCACCACTGGCGTGCATTTTCTTCTGTGGTGAGGTTGGAGTTGGGGGTATATTGATTATCTGTCGTCATTGTACTTACGTTTATTCTCGAAAAGCAGTGCAAAAGTAGGGAAAATAAGCGTAACAGCCAAAAAAAGTTCCTACTTATTATGCACTTTCACATTCTTTTGCTACTTTTGCAACGACTTTTCCCCTCAAGGACGGCAACAAAGATTATCATTCTAACAAAAACGATACGCAAACATGAGATTCAAATTCTTTCGTGGCGCAGGGTTCGTAGCCTTGGCGCTTGCAGCCACGGGGGCCATGGCGCAGCCTGTGGTCACTGTGGATGCCGAACATCTTGGGGCACAGGTTAGCCCCCGCCTCTATGGCATTTTCTTCGAGGAAATCAACCACGCCGGTGATGGCGGCCTCTACGCCGAACTGGTTCAGAACCGTTCGTTCGAGGACGACGCCGAACGTCCCGTCCATTGGAAGGCTCTCGGCGGTGCCGTGGCATCGTTGACGACCGACGGGATGCTTAACGACCGTCAGGCTCACGCCCTTCGCCTGAACCTGAAGGGTCTGGGCAGCGGTGTCCAGAATGAAGGCTACTGGGGGATGTCCTTCCGCCAGCAGACGGACTACACGTTCTCTGCTTGGGTGAAGGCCGAAACTGCCTACAAGGGTGACCTCATCGTCACCCTCAGCGGTGCCGACGGGCGCAACCTGGGTCAGACTACGGTTCCCCTCAAACTGAAGGCTGGACGCTGGACGCAAATAAAAGATGTACCCGTGCGCGCGACAGGCTCTGACCCCGAAGGCCGGCTGACGCTGACGTTCAACAACCCCGGCACGCTGACGATGGATGTCGTGTCTCTTTTCCCGCCCACCTACAAGGGTCGCAAGAACGGATGCCGCATTGATCTGGCCGAGCTGCTGGAAGCCCTGCATCCCAAGTTCATGCGTTTCCCCGGCGGCTGCTATGTCGAGGGACAGACCACTCCGCGCAACAACCTGCACAATCGCTTTGAGTGGAAAAACACCATCGGCCCTATCGAACAGCGACCCGGACACCTGAGTGTCAACTGGGGCTACAACATCACCGACGGCTTCGGCTACCACGAGATGCTGCAACTGGCAGAGGACCTGGGAGCAGAACCGCTCTTCGTGGTTAATGTGGGACTGGGCCACGGCTGGATGCAGCCCTACAACCAGCTGGAGGATTATATTCAGGAGGCATTGGATGCCATCGAGTACGCCAACGGCGACGCCAAGACCACCAAGTGGGGAGCCCTGCGCGCACAGAACGGACATCCCGAGCCCTTCGGACTGCGACTGCTGGAAGTCGGCAATGAGAATGCGAACTTCTACTTCGACACCAATCAGGACCAGAGCGAACACTACTTCGAACGCTACATCCAGTTCTACCGCGCCATCAAGGAGAAATATCCTGAGGTGGAGATTATCGGAAATGTCGAGTCTTGGGGCACCGACGAGCCCTCGTGGCGTTCAGAGCATCCCGTGGACATCCTCGATGAACACTACTACCGCTCGCCCTCCTGGTTCGAGAAGAACTTCACCAAGTACGACAGCTATGACCGCCAAGGTCCCAAGATCTACATCGGCGAATATGCCGTCACACAAGGCTATGGCGTCAACGGCCATCTGACCGCAGCCTTGGGCGAAGCTATCTACATGCAGGGTCTGGAGCGCAACTCCGACCTGGTCATTATGGGTTCTTACGCTCCTATCTTCGTCAACGAGCACAATCCCGCCTGGCGTCCGGACATGATCCGCTTCAACGCCAGCCAGAGCTTCGGAACTCCTTCCTATCATGTGCAGAAGATCATGGCAAATAATATAGGTACGCGCATCGTGCCCGTCAGCGTCAGCGACAACACCCTTGCTCCGACCATCGGCCACCGCATGGGCTTCTCCACTTGGGGTACGAAGGCAGAGTTCCGCAACCTTCAGGTCATTGGTCCCGATGGCAGCGTGCTGCTGAAGGATGACTTCGTGGGGTCGGAGAACAAAGTTCCGTCTGACAAATGGGAGTCTTTCGGAGGGGAGACAGACGGCCGTCGTCGTACTCTCAGCCAGTGGGTGGTTGAGGATGGAGTGCTGAAGCAGCAGAACCAGCGTGCCGAAGGCAGCATACTGCTCAGCACCACCCAGCTCCCCGACGAATACACCATCCACGTACAGGCTCGCCGCATGGAGGGCAACGAGGGCTTCATCATCGTCTTCGGAGCCGAGGACGACGAGAACCTCATCTGGTGGAATCTCGGAGGCTGGGGCAACTCGCAGCATGCCATCGAGCACATGGCTGACGGCGGCAAGAACACCATCGGCGCCATCCGCGGAACGCTGGAGGAAGGGCGCTGGTACGACGTCGAGGTGCAGGTGCGTGGTGCCACAGCACGCTGTATGCTCGACGGTAAGCTCATCCATGAGTTCAGCCTGCCCGAGCGTCAGAGCCTCTACGCCAATGCCACGCTGGACGAGAAGAGCGGCGAGATGATCGTCAAGCTCGTGAATCCCACCCGTGAGCGCCAGATAACCAAGATTAATCTCAAGGGCGCCCAGGCTTCACAAGGTCGTGCCATCGTGCTTGCCTCCGAAAGCGGCAGCGACGAGAACACCATGCGTGCGCAGCTGAATGTCTCGCCCGTGGAATATCCCGTCAGCTTCAACGAGCCCTCGAGCTCCGTCACATTCCCCGTCCAGCCCTTCTCGCTCACTATCCTGCGCCTGAAGGTGAAGTGATTTTCCCAACCGCCTTCTTGGCGCTACCCAGCTATCTCCTCAGCACTACACAGCTATCTCCTAAGCGCTACACAGCTATCTCCTCTTTTTAGCACAGCCGCCAGTCACCTCATCGGACAGGCGGCTGTGTGCATTTTCAATATTACATTTGCCAATATATCCTTTGCCAATCTTACAATCTTACAATCTTACAATTGGTTTTTCGCAGCCTCCACTCATCATAGTTGCGGGCAAGAAGAGGCAAGAGGAAAGTTAAAAATTCAAGTTTCGCAAGTAAATAACGCCCTGAAAGGGCAGCGATATGTCAGCCCAGGGCATCGCCCTGGGTATGCGGACAAATGTGAATTTCGCCCTGTA
>ONJJ01000040.1 GCA_900318115.1 uncultured Prevotellaceae bacterium
TTACAAATTCAAATCGTCGCGCTCTCAAAATTTCTCGTAAAAGACTTTATTTCAGTGATTTCAAAGAACGATTATTCCACTTTAACGGGACAGTAGTGATTCTCCATATACAATTATTCATGTTTAGTATTTGCTCCACTCGTAGTAGAAAAGCAGTATTGAGCCTCTCTAGTCTACTTGAGAAATAAGTACTTTCTCTTTTGTGTATGCAAAGGTACACGAATTATCCAAAATGGCATCTTTTTTCTCTTTAAATCTTGCGGAAATCGCGAGGCAAATCGCCATTTCTTCCCAAAAAGCCCATTTCTTCCCTATAACTTTGGCGTTTTTTGCAATTTACATCTTTTGTGTGATTTAAAAGTCGTAACTTTGCACCGTGAAGTATGCGTTGTAACCAATGCAATTAACATATATAAATTAGATTAAGAATAAACATAAAACAAAGTAAAATTGACAACTATGATTAAGAATTTCTTCAGGATGTTTTCCGCCATCGTGCTATGCAGTACAATGGTACTTACATCGTGCAGCGACAAGAATGACAATCAGGGCAACGGGACTCCTGCAGGAGACCTGGCAGACTACACGCTGTTCGTCTACGGCCATGCCGGCGGTCACATGGACCAGATTATTGAGAGTGTATTTGAATCGGCGAAGCCTCTGCTGGATCAGAAGAAGAAGTTGCGCGTGCTGTTCTTCTATAAGTACGGGCACGGCGGAAAGGAGATCCCCTTCACGGGCAAGTATGCCAACGAGGACGAGGTGGTGCGCTTTGAACTGACGTCGGAGACCGACCTCACGAAGCTGCGCACCGAGGCCTGCTTTGAGGAGAAGTCGCAGTACCAGCTCTACAGCCAGGAGAACCTGACCGAGCAGCTGAACTGGGTTGCCAAGACGGCGCCGGCGAAGAACTATATCGTGATGCTCTATGGCCACGGCGCTGGCTTCAACGTCAAGGACGACTACTACAAGGAGCCTCTGGCCCCCACTCGCGCCGTGCTCTACGACGAGGGCTTCCAGGGCCGGGGCATGAATATGTATGAGTTCCGGTGGGCCATCGAAGCCTCCGAGATCAAGCACCCGCAGATGATTTACTTCCACAACTGTCTGATGGGTAACCTGGAGTCGCTGACGACGCTGCGCAACCTGACGGATTATTTTGTTGGTTCGCAGCATGTGCTGGCGAGTATGGGTAATATTATCGTCGAGTTCGTCAAGGGCCTGATGCAGACAACGGATATCGAGGCTGCCACGAAACAGATGTTTGCGCACCTGGACGAGTGGAAACCCTGGTATAAAGTGGAGGGCGCGAATGTCATCTGCAACGGCGACCTGTTCTTCATGAAGTCGCAGGGCATCGAGGAAGTGAACGAGCAGATGGAGCGCCTGGCCAACCGCATCCGCGAGATCTATCCCACACAGCAGGAGGCCATCGACAGGGCCGCCTGCAAGGTGTACCAGCCTTGCCAGAGATATTCCCTCTACGACGCCGCGGACTATGCCGACTGTCTGGCTCGCGAGACGGGCGACGCGCAGCTGAAGGCCATCAGCAAGGATCTCCGTGCCGCGTTCGACAAGGCGTTCCTCGCCCGCGATCATGTCAACAACCGTCCGGGTTCCCTCAGCGCCTACACGCTGTCGGTGACCCTTGTGGACAAGACGACTTTCGCCCAGGAACTGAAGGACGACACGGACAATACGTTCACCTTCGGCGAGTCCTACATGGCAACCAGCTTCCACACCAATACCGGCTGGGGCCACTGGCTGGCGGAGAACAATCAGAAGCCCACGGGCAACCCGTTAGGCATGTTGGATGAAGACCCTGAAGGTGACGATGCGAATGACCCGAACATTCCTGGACTGGTGAACCTGAGAAAGTGGATCGCAGGAACCACGACCACGCAGGAGGCCGTAGATTACGTAGGACTGGATAATTGCTTCACGTGCACACCGATTCCTGACGAGGTCTGGGAACGTATGCAGGGCAAGACCTACAAGGAGAATCCCTATATCGTACGCGAAGACCTGGAACACGTGAAGGTGCTGCACTGGGATTACGACCAACAGATTCATGTGGGCGAGATGATCTGCAGCAGGCAGATTGCCTCCACCGTGGTGGACATCATGCGCAAGCTCTACGACGCCGGATATAACATCCAGCGCATGGTGCTGCCGGATGTCTATGATGCCGACGACGAGGCGCAGATGCGCGACAACAACTCCTCGTGCTTCTGCTACCGCGCCATCAGCGGCACCACGAAACTATCGAAGCACGCACGCGGCCTGGCCGTGGACATCAACACGCTCTACAACCCGTACTACAAAGACCGCGAAGACGGCACGCGCTATGTGCAGCCGGCCACAGCCGTGGACTATTGCAATCGCGACTGGGATTTCCCCTACAAGATTGACCACAACGACCTCTGCTACAAGCTTTTCATCGAGGCCGGATTCGAGTGGGGCGGAGACTGGACGTCGTGCAAGGATTTCCAGCACTTTGAACTGATAGAATAGTAATCGGGGGGTGGCTCCCCTGGGCACGGATGGCCCAGGGGCAATCCTCTGAAGGCCCTCTTCTCCTCCGTCGCCGTAGGAGTTACGGCTCCCCTCATCGCGCACGGATGGCCCAAGGGCAATCCTCTGAAGGCCCTCTTCGCCTCCGTCGCCGTAGGAGTTACGGCTCCCCTCATTGTGCTCGGATGGCCATGGGACGATAGCTAAATTTGGGCGACGGCCGCTTTATTCGGAAATGACGATCTTGCGTCCGCGGGTGATGTAGATGCCGCGTCGGGGAGGCAGAACTCCTGCGGGGAGGGGTACGATGCGGCGTCCGCTGAGGTCGTAGACGGGAGCACCGGAGAGGGCGGGGGTGGCGTCGGCAGGCGCCTGGATTCCCGTAGCGGGCTCGAGCATGATGCGGCGGATGGTGTTGAGGGTGTCGGCGGGCACGCCCACGTACTCATTGAGGTAGCGGAAGAAGCGTTGCTGCTGGGTGGCTCCCTCGAAGGTGTCGATGAAGGCGAACTTCGAGTCGAGTCCGTCCTTGGTGCGGAGGCCTGCCTTGGAGTAGGTCGTCAGTTCGTAGTCCTGGTACATATCGCTGCGGCGGACGCCACAGAGTCCTTCGAGGAGGAAGGCCATGGCTCCCGTGCGGTCGGCACCCCAGATGCAGTGGAAATAGACGGCTCGGCGGGCTTCGAGGTTCTTGGCGATGAAGTCGAAGGCGTGGCGGTACTGCTCGCGATAGTTCTGCAGGGCGTCGCTGCCGAATTCGTGCTGGTTGAAGTAGTAGTATGGCACTCCGGCACCGAGGGCGGAGCGGGTGGTCACGCCGTCGGCGAAGTCGGCATCCTCGCGCAAGTCGAGTTCTGCTGCCACTCCGAGTCGCTTCAGTTCGGCGACGTCGGCGGCAGTGAGGGTGGTCTGCAGTCCTCCGTGCATCTCTCCGCCGCGGTAGATGTGACCGTATTGCAGGCGGCGTCCGTCCTCCGTGGTCCATCCGCCGAGGTCGCGGATATTGCTGCCGGAGCGCAGGTAGATCATGCGAAGGTTTCCGGCGGGGGTGAATTGTCCGCGTGTCAGTTCCTGTCCGTCGGCTTCCACCTTATAATAATAGGTCTGTCCGGGGACGAAGTTGTGGAGCCACCAGGTGGTGGCACCAGGTTTGATGCTGGTGGTCTGCGGAGCTGCGGCGTAGTCGGCCGCGGTGCTGACGGTGATGCTCTGCTGGCGGGGCGTCTGCTGCTGCGCGGGAATGGGGATGACCACGGGGGCGGGGAAGTCGCGCCGGGCGGGCGGCGTGAGGTTGAAGTCGGCGATGACGGACGGGCTCTGGGCGGTGTAGGCGGCCGCGGCGAGGAAGGCGTGGGCCTGGGCGTTCTCGAGTTGAGGCGCAAAGGTCACGTCGTTCCAGTCGGTGAGGGTGGTGGCGGGTATGGTGCTGGCCTTCGTTTCCGTGGGGGGATAGAAGGCGGGTGTGCAGGCGGGCAGCTGTGCTTGGGCACGTAGCTCGAAGGCTGTGCCGGCGGCGTTGAGCACGTAGGCTCCCCGGACGGTGCGTGCGGCGTAGGCTCCTTGCTGGAAGGTGCCGTCCCAGAGGGCTGGAATGCTGTCGGGGCGGACATTGGTCAGCAACACATCGCTGGCGACTAAGGGCTGGTCCTGCTCCACCTCGACGAAGTAGGGGCGGGCGGCCTGCATGGTGCGGGCGGGCACGAGGAGGGCTCCGTCGGACGTGAGGCGTCCCAGTTCATAGACGGCCTTGAAGTCGCCGGGGGAGGCGGCGTAGGGCAGGCAGATGGCGTTGAGCTGACCGGCACGCAGGATGCGGGTGGAGGTGACGTCGGCGTAGGTGGAGGAGGGCAGGGTGGTCAGCGTGTCGAGGGAGATGGTGGCAGGCTGGCCGTAGTAGAGATGGAAGTTGTCGAAGGCGAGCCAGCTGTGCTCGATGGCGTTGCTCATCCGGATTCCCACGGTCAGGGCGCCGGGGGCGTCGGTGGTGGTGCGGATGGTGTTCCAGTACTGTCCGCGGCGGAAGGCCGCGCTGGCAGTGGCCGTGGTGTTGGGGAAGGCGCTGCCATCGGGCATGGGTTTGTTGTCAACGTCAGCGTCGGCGGTGGCGAAGCGGGTGTCCTCGTAGATGTTGCGCATCAGCTGTGAGGAGCGTCCGAGCAGCAGATAGGCGCGCAGGTATTCGCGTCCCATGACATACGTCGGCTGGGTGTTGGCGTAGTCGCCGTGGCGGTAGAAGCCCTGCAGGGCGAGGGTGTAGGTGCCGGCGGGCATGTCGCTCAGCGACTGGCTGATGCGGTAGGACGAGGTGACGTCGAAGGCTTCGGCAATGTGGTCGCTGACGGAGGTGTTTCCGGTGGAGCTCCAGTTCTTGAGCCCCTGGTTGAAATCGGGGTTGGCGATGAGTGCGGTGATGTCCCATTGTCCGCGGCGGGCGGTGGTGGTTCCGATGAGGCTCTTGAGGGCATCGAGGATCTCGCCCGTGGCGGCCTTCATCTCGGCGGCATCCTGGGTGGTCTCGAGTCGCGCGCGGGCGTCGGCGGTGGCGGCATCGTAGGAACTGCGGTCGGTGCCCTGGTCGGCGATGGCGTCGTAGGCGGCGACCTGCTCCAGATAGGACTTGCGCTGCTGGAAGATGGTGCTGCCGTAGTAGAGGTGGAAGTCATCTGCCTTGAACCAGCGATTGGACTGGATGCCCAGCCGCACGTCGGCGACAGCCTTGAGGGTGAAGGAGAGCTGGGTGAGCTGGGCTTCGCTCTTGCTGACAGGTTTCGCGGCGACGGAGTTGTTGTTGGCCACGAGGCGCATGGTGGCGTCGGTCTGGTTGGTGGCCAGCATGCCTGATAGTTGATAGGAACCGGCAGGCAGGTGGCGCAGGGTCTGGAGGAGGAAGTGGTTGTAGGAGCTGGCGTCGCCCTCGTGCCAGGTGTTGAAGAGATATTCTCCCTCGGCCCCTTCCATGGCATAGACGGGGTCGGAGGTGCTGTGGACGTTGACGTCGCCTACGCTGAAGACGTCCCATCCCTCGGCCGTTCCCGTCTCGAAGTCCGGATTGACGAGGAGGGATGTGATGTCGAACTGTGCGTCGGCAGCGGTCATGTAGTTGCCCAGTGCCTGGCCCAGTTTGTCGGCGGCGGCGCGGATTTCCCCGATGGTCGTCGCGGCCAGGATGAGGGAGTCGGCCTCGGCGGTGTCGAAGGTGAGTCCCTCTGTGGTGACCTGTGCGGCAATGGTGGCATAGCGCAGCTTGAGTTCGGAGTAGTCCTCGCGGGCGGCTTGCAGCTGCGCGGCAGTCTCTGCTGCCATCACTTCTGCGCTGACTTTCTCCAGGGTCAGTGGTCCTCCGAGGAACCAGCTGTAGTCTCGCGTGTGGGTGCCTCGATAGCCGATGGCCAGGGTGGTGGGTGCCTCGAGGGTGAAGATGAGTTCGTTCTTGTAGAGTCCTGCCATGAAAGCGGCCGATGCCTCGTAGGTCGTGTTGGCGTAGGTGGCAGGGCGCAGGTCGGGCATGGTCACATCGCCCAGTCGCGCCACGAGGACCTCGTTGTCCCCCGCCACGAGGGAGGCGCAGGATCGACTTTTCTGCTCCTGGGCATCGCTGTTGTAGAATTGTCCCCAGCGGTAGAACGCGAGCGCGCGGAGGCGGTAGGTGCCGGGAGAGAGTGTGATGTCCTGGGTGAGGGAGTAGCTGGCGAGTTCCCAGTTGCCGTATCCGGCGTAGGCTTCCACGACGGGCACGGTGGCATCGGTGGTGGCGTACCAGGTCTGGGTGTAGCTGCCGTTGTTCTTCACGGTGGCATTCCATCCGTTGACGCCCTCTGCGAAGTTGGCGTTGCGGATGAGGTGGGTGAGGTCGATGGGCTCGGTGGTGGGTGTGGCAGCACTCTGGTGGAGGACGTAGGCCTCCTTGGCGCGTGTGACGGCAGCCGCGATGTCTTCCTCGGTGGTGGCCTGGCTGATGGCGTCCTTGGCCTCGGCGAGCACGGCGGCGAAGTCGGCATCGGGCTCGGCGGCGAGTGCGGCCTCGTAGGCTGCAATCTGCTCGAGTGCGGTCTGGCGGATGGCCGCCAGGTCGCTGCCATAATATAATAAGGTGAAGTTGTCGAAGCAGGCCCAGTCATTGGAGACGGCCTTGTTCTGCTTGCGGATACCCAGGGTGAGGGTGCCGTCGGTGACGACGATGTCCGTGAGGGTGGTCAGGTAGTGGCCGTCGGTGAAGCATTGTGCGGCCTGTGCCTGGTTGTCGGGGACGTAGCCCACGTCGGTGGAGCGCTGGAAGCCGCCGGCGGCAGCGGGCTGTGCCTGGTCATAGACGTAGGGCAGGGGGATGCTGCGGTTGGCAGCATAGAGTTGCACGAGGGGTTCGTTGGTGCCGTTCTGATAGGCGGTGACGGCTCCGGTGCTGACGCTGCCGTAGCGGTAGAAGCCTTGTACAGAGAGGGTGTAGGTGCCGTTGGGGATTCCGGTGATGGTCTGGGTGATGTTCCACGCGGCGGTGTTGAATTTCTCGGCGTTGGCATTGTTGAGCATTGAGCTGGCGTTGCCCGTCTCGCCCCCGATGGCCGTGAGGTCGTTGCCCCAGCACTTGTCGGTCAGCACGCGGTGGTCCTTGGTCAGGAAGTCGGGCGCCGTGATGAAGAAGGTGGCATCGACGGGGTGGCTGCCGGAGGCCGTGGCGAGCGTGGCGGCCAGGTCCTCGCGGGTGAGGAATCGCCAGTGGGTGCCCAGGTACTGGGTGTCGGTGTACTTGTCCAGGCGGACGACGTAGGGATTTGTGTACTCGGGGTTGTAGCCGTAGTAGTATCCCTTGCTGGTACTGTACATGGCGTAGGTGCCGTCGTCCAGTTCCGTAATCTGCCACGTGCCGGAGGTGCCGTCGAGGTATCCGTCGGTGGACTTCAGGACGTAGTCTGCTCCATTGAGTCGTGTCTGCAGGGTGAAGGTCTTGCCCGAGCCGGTGACCTTGAAGTCCAGTCCGTGCTCGCGCAGCACGCCGCGATATCCGTAGTTGGCACCGGCGGTGAGGAAGGTGCCGGTGGCAGCGTTTTGGATGTAGTAGGTGCCAGGGGTGAGGGCACTCCAGGCGGAGGTGGCAGCGAGGATGAGGCACAGGGCTGCCGTCAGTCGTCGGAAGGTTTGCATAGCAGTTTCAGGGCTTGTTGAACGACGGGGTCTTCTTCATAGATGACCTGGAAGTATTCGGACATATCCCAGAGGTCGCGCGCGACGAGTCCCTTGAGGATGAGCGATGTGGTGTGGATGGTCTTCTGGAGTTCCTCGTCGTCGCGGGGGCGCAGGCTGTCGGTCTTCTCGGCATCGGCCAGCATGCGGTCGAGTTCCTCGCGTGGGAAGGTGAAGTGCTGGAGGAAGTCGTTGAAGTCGGAATAGGTCTTCTGCAGCTTCTTGCGGTTCTTGTCGATGTAGCGGAGGCTGGTGTTGACGATGTAGCTGCGTGCGTTGAGTTCGCGGTGGAGGCGGGTGTAGCGCGTGGTGTCCAGGGGGACGAAGATGTCAGGCATGATGCCTCCTCCTCCGTAAACGGTGCGTCCCTGGTTCAGCGTCTTGTAGCGCAGCGAGTCGGGGAAGTGGATGCTGTCGGCGTTGGTGAGTTCGCCGCGGTTGTAGCGGTCGATGACGTCGCGGGCGTAGCTCTTGGCATTGCCTTTCTCATAGGGTTTCTGGATGCAGCGTCCGGAGGGGGTGTAGTAGCGGGCGATGGTGAGGCGGATCATGCTGCCGTCCTCGAGCTCGATGGGCCGCTGGACCAGTCCCTTGCCGAAGGTGCGGCGCCCGATGATGGTGCCGCGGTCGTGGTCCTGCACGGCTCCGGCGAGGATCTCGGCTGCGGAGGCGGAATATTCATCGACGAGGACGATGAGGCGCCCTTCGGTGAAGAGTCCTCCGCCCGAGGAGCGAAATTCCCCCATATTGATGTTGGCGCGTCCGCGGGTATAGACGATCATCTCGCCCTTGGGCAGGAATTCGCTGGCCATCTCTGCGGCGGCGTTGAGGTAGCCGCCGCCGTTGCTCTGGAGGTCGAGGATGAGGGATTGCATGCCCTGTGCTTGGAGGCGGCGGATGGCCTCGGTGACCTCGGCGTGGGTGGTGGCGCCGAAGCTGCTGAACCGCACCAGTCCCACGCCCGGGCGGATGATGTAGGCGGCATCGAGGGTGTTGACGGGAATCTTGTCGCGCTTGACGTTGAAGGTGAGCACGCCCTGGATGCCGCGGCGGACCACGCCTAACTTGACCGTCGTTCCCTTGGGTCCCCGCAGGCGCGACATGATGTTCTCGCGGCTCATCTTCACCCCGGCGATGGCGGTGTCGTTGACGGTGACGATGCGGTCGCCGGCGAGGATGCCCACCTTCTCCGAGGGTCCCTTGGACACGGGCTGGATGACGACGAGGGTGTCCTCGAGCATGTTGAATTGAACGCCGATGCCATCGAAGGTGCCCTGCAGCGGCTCGTTCATCTTCTTGGTGTCGGCGGCGTTGGTGTAGGTGGAGTGGGGATCCAGTTTGGAGAGCATTCCCGTGATGGCGTCCTCGACCTGGCGGTCGATATTGACGGTGTCCACGTACATCTGGTTGATCATGATGGTGGACTGGAGCAACTTGCGGATGCCCATCTCGCGCGGGTCGGAACCCTGGGCGCAGAGGCGGGCGGGGACGAGCAGCAGGAGCAGGCAGGCAACGAGGAGTATGGGGGAGGGATGATGGGTGCGTGTCATGATTGTGGTTGTTTGTTTGTGGATGGATAGTGGAGTCCTGCGGGCAGGAAGGGGGTGATGTCTTTTCCGAAGTGTGCGAGTTCGCGGACCACGGAGCTGGAGACGGGGGCCAGGTGGGGTTCGGTGAAGAGCACCACGGTCTCTATGCCCGTGAGCTGGCGGTTGATGTCGGCCATCTGCAGTTCGTATTCGAAGTCCTTCAGGCTGCGGACGCCGCGGAGAATGGCGGCGGCGTCAAGACGTCGGGCGTGGTCGGCGGTGATGCCCTTGTAGAGGGTGACGCTCACGCGCGGATTATCGTGATAGAAGTCGCAGAGTGCCTGGTATCGTCCGTCGATAGGGATCCAGCCGGCCTTGTTCTCGTTGATGCCTATGGCCACGACGACCTCGTCGAAGAGCGTCAGTGCGCGCTCCACGAGGGAAGCATGACCGATAGTGAAGGGGTCGAAACTGCCAGGGAAGAATATTCTTTTCATTATACCTCTTCTAAGTCTCTGTATTCATGTTCTTGTCCGGGCTCTTCGTCGGGGCGGTCTTCCTCGACCACGAGGTTGTCGATGACGAAGTTCTGGCGCTCCATGGTGTTCTTGCCCATATAATAGTCCATGAGTTCAGCCACCTGGTCGGACTTGTGGAGGCTGACTTGGTCCAGGCGCATCTCAGGTCCGATGAAAGCGCGGAACTCGTCGGGGGAGATCTCGCCCAGTCCCTTGAATCGTGTGATCTCTGGTTCCGGACCTAATGCCTCGATGTATTGCAGCCGTTCCTCTTCGGTGTAGCAGTAGCGGGTGATGAAATCGCCCTTGGTCTCGCTCTCGCCGATGGCCTCGAGGCGTGCCCTGGAGAGTTTCTTGCGGCGCTGGCGCACTCGGAAGAGGGGTGTCTGGAGGACATAGACGTGGCCTTTCTTGACCAGCTCGGGGAAGAACTGGAGGAAGAAGGTGATCATGAGCAGGCGGATGTGCATGCCATCGTCATCGGCATCAGTGGCCACGATGACTTTGTTGTAGCGCAGCCCGTCGAGTCCGTCCTCGATGTTCAGTGCTGCCTGCAGGAGGTTGAACTCCTCGTTCTCATAGACCACTTTCTTGGTCTTTCCGTAGGTGTTCAGGGGTTTTCCGCGCAGGCTGAAGACGGCTTGTGTCAGGACGTCGCGGCTCTTGGTGATGGAGCCCGAGGCGGAGTCGCCCTCGGTGATGAAGATGCACGTTTCCTCCAGGCGGTCACCCTTGGGGTCGTTGAAGTGGAGGCGGCAGTCGCGCAGCTTGCGGTTGTGGAGGTTGGCCTTCTTGCTGCGCTCGCGGGCCAGCTTGGCTACTCCGGCCATGGCCTTGCGCTCCTTCTCGCTCTCGCTGACCTTCTGGAGGATGACCTCTGCCACATCGGGGTTCCGGCGCAGGAAATTGTCCACCTGCTCCTTGACGAAGTCGCCTATGAACTTGTCGATACTGATGCCTCCGCCGTTGGGTTCTGTGGAGAGGCTGCCGAGTTTGATCTTCGTCTGGCTCTCGAAGAGGGGTTCCTGGATCTCGATGCTGATGGCGGCGACGATTCCGTTGCGGATGTCCGAATAGTCGAAGTTCTTGCCGGAGAAGTCCTTGATGGTCTCGGCGATGTATTTCTTGAAGGCGCTCTGGTGGGTGCCTCCCTGCGTGGTGTGCTGTCCGTTGACAAAGCTGTGGTACTCCTCGCCGTACTGCCCGTTGGTGTGGGTGAAGGCTATTTCAATATCTTCGCCCTTGAGATGGATGATGGGGTAGAGCGGCTGGGTGGTCATCGTGTCCGTCAGCAGATCGACGAGTCCGTTGCGGGAGAGGATGCGACGACCATTGAACATGATGGTGAGGCCCGTGTTGAGGTAGGTGTAGTTGCGGAGCATGATCTCCACGAACTCGGGTTGGAAATGGTAGCTGTGGAAGAGGCTGTCGTCGGGCTCGAAGTAGATGAGGGTGCCGTTCTCGTCGTCCGGGGACGTCCCTTCGGCTGCGGGGCTCAAGGGCGATGCTGCTCCGCTGCCAGGAGTGCCTTCGTCAGCGACGAGCTGGCCGCATTCGAAGGTGGCGCGGCGGGTCTCGCCGTCGCGGAAGCTCTGGGCCACGAAATGAGAGCTGAGGGCATTGACAGCCTTCAGGCCGACACCGTTCAGGCCGACGCTCTTCTTGAACGCCTTGCTGTCGTACTTGCCGCCCGTGTTCAGCATAGACACCGCCTCGATGAGCTTGCCCAGGGGGATGCCGCGGCCATAGTCGCGAATGGTCACGCGCAGGTTGTCCTCGATGGTGACCTCTATGCGCTTGCCGGCGCTCATCTTGAACTCGTCGATGCTGTTGTCGATGACCTCCTTCAGCAGGACGTAGATGCCGTCCTCTGCGTGGGAGCCGTCGCCCAGCTTACCGATGTACATACCTGGGCGCGTGCGCACGTGCTCCATATCAGAAAGGTGCCGGATGTTTTCCTCGTCGTAAATTGCAGTTTCAGCCTGCAAGCTATCTAATTCTTCTGCCACGTGATATTTCGAAAATCTTTAATTGCAAACAGCAATCCTTTAATTTTTTATAATCTTATAATCTTTGAATTCTACAAATCCTTCTGCCAGCAGCGGCGGCGCTTGTGGATGGTGCAGTCGAGGTGTGCCCACTGTCCCTGGCTCTTCTCGTTGTCCTCGAGCTGGGGATGCGTCTCGGCCCAGACGTAGCCCTGCTCCATCGCCACCTTGATGATTTGTGCGAACAGGGGGGCGTTGACGCCTCGGTTCTGCCATTCGGGCAGCACTCCCACCAGCAGCAGGTCGATGACGGGTGCGTGCTTGAAGTAGATGGCCTTGGCCAGGTGCCACCACCCGAAGGGGAACAGCTTGCCGTGGGCTTTCTGCAGCGCATAGGACAGCGAGCCGATGCCCACGCCCATGGCGATGGGCTCGTTGTTCTCGTCCTCAACGATGGCCAGCAGCCGTGTGTCCAGGAACTGGAGGTAGGTGTCGGCGTACTGCTGAATCTGGCGCTCGTTCATCTGCGAGTAGCCGTAGAGGTCGGCGTAGGCCTGGTTGATAATGTTGAATACTTTCTGCACGTACTTGCCTCCGTCGGCCGTCAGGACTTCCTTGGCGTTCTTGAAATGGCGCATGTGGAGCTTGTAGCGCTTCATGCTCAACTCCGCCACGCGGAAATATTTCTGCATGTCTGCCTGATGATCGGCTGTGGGCACCATCACCTTGCGTTCCACCCAGTCCACCTCCTTGCCGAAGCCGAGGTGCACCATGTGGTCCACGTAGTAGGGGTAGTTGTAGATGGTGCTCATGGTGCCGAGCTGGTCATAGCCATCGGTGAGCATGCCCTCGGGGTCCATATCCGTGAAACCCAAGGGCCCCACGATCTTGGACATCCCGCGTTCGCGCCCCCACTGGGCCACGGTGTCCAGCAAGGCTTTGGACACCTCTTCGTCGTCGATGAAGTCAATCCATCCGAAACGGACGTTGCGGGTTTTCCAGGTCTTGTTGGCCTTGTGATTGATGATGGCGGCCACTCGCCCTACGATTTCCTTGCCGCGGTAGGCGAGGAAGAGGTCCGCCTCGCAAAATTCGAAGGCAGCGTTCTTCTTGCGGTCGAACGTGTCGATCATGTCCTCCAGAAAGTCGGGCACCGCATAGGCGTTGCCCTTGTACAGGTGATAGTTAAAACGGATGAAGGCACGAAGTTCTTTACGGCCTTCCACTTTTTTAATGGTAACCATGGTTCTGTGCACAAAATTACGCGGCAAAGGTAACGTTTTTTGGCAACAAAGAGCCACTTTTCGGTGCTTTTTTAGCTTAATATAAGGGTTTAAGTTAAAAAAAACTGCAAAAACCTTTGTTCGTGACGCGGAAAGCTGTATTTTTGCACAGCAAATTATCCTTATAACATCAAACTGCATCATGCAAATGAAGAAATTCTTCGCATTGGCCGCATTGGCCATCAGCGCGCTCACCACGGCAAATGCACAGAGCGCCGCCGAGCAGCTCGACTACAAGCCTGCTCCTTACATGTTCGTCGGCATCCAGGGTGGTGCCCAGACTACGTTTACAAACTACGATCAGATGAAGCTGATTACTCCTACCGCAAGTGTCAGCTTCGGTGCCTTCTTCACTCCGGCTGTGGGCGCACGACTGCACGTCAATGGTATGTGGAACAAGGGTGGTATCGACCCCAACTTCACCTACAAGTACAAGTACGTGACCACTGACCTCGACCTGTTGCTGAACCTCTGCACCCTCTTCGGCAAGCAGAACTACTATCCCCTCAACGTTTACCTCATCGGAGGTATCGGACTGAATTATGCCTGGGACAACGACGATCTGGTCAACAGCGCCTTCAAGCCCACTATGGCTTGGGAGAAGAACCGCTTCAGCCACAACGCGCGCGTAGGTGCCATGCTCGACTACAACTTCTGCAAGCACTGGAGCGTCAACCTCGAAGTCAGCGCCAACAGCCTCAGCGACCGCTTCAACAGCAAGACCAGCGCCAAGGATGACTGGATGCTCACCGCCCAGATCGGTCTGGCCTACAAGTTCGGCTTCAAGGCCAAGCCCGCTCCCGCACCCGCTCCCGTGGTCGAAGAGCCCGCTCCCGCACCGGCTCCCGCTCCCGTCGTCGTCAAGGAAGAGCCCAAGCCCGCTCCTGTGGTCGTCAAGAAGCCTGAACTCCAGACGGAGATCTTCTATGCTATTCGCGAGACCAGTGTCACCAGCGCTGAAAAGGGTAAGCTCGACAACCTCATCAAGTTCCTGAAGGACAATCCTGAAACCAAAGTCGCTGTCACCGGTTATGCCGACGCTGGCACGGGTAATGCCAAGATCAACATGAAGTACTCCAAGCAGCGTGCTGAGAACATCGCCAAGGCTCTCAAGGATGCCGGCGTCGATGCCGGGCGCATCACTGTTGACGCCAAGGGTGATACCGTGCAGCCCTTCAGCGAGAACGACAAGAACCGCGTCACCATCGCCATTGCCAAGTAACGCTGGAATAGCACTATAAAGACAAAAGAGGCCGCGCTCCCGGGATGCAGGAAGTGCGGCCTCTTTTGTCTTCGCTTTTTTTTTACTTGATGTTGTCCACCCACCGGAACAGGCGGTTCCAGCGGATGTGACCGTTGAACCATCCACGGTCCTTGTCGGTAGAGAGCCAGATCATGATAGGCTTGCCCACGATGTGGTCTTCGGGAACGAAGCCCCAGAAGCGGCTGTCGGCAGAGTTGTGGCGGTTGTCGCCCTGCATCCAGTAGTAATCCATCCGGAAGGTGTAGCTGGTGGCGAGGCTGTCGTTGATGTAGATGTTGCCCTCTTCGTCCACGCGCAGGCTGTTGCCCTCATAGACGTGGATGGGACGCTCGTAGATAGGCAGGTTTTCCAGGGTGAGTTGAATGCTTTCGCCTTTCTTGGGGATCCAGATGGGGCCATAGTTGTCGCGCGTCCAACCCGTGGCGGCGTTGAGGGGATAGACTTCTCCGACATCGCTGCTCATGTCCACGACATCGATGGATTCCACGAGGTCGGTGGCATCGAGGAGCTGCTGGCGCATGGTCGCAGTGAGGGGCATGCAGCCGGTCTGGTGCAGGTCGCGCAGGTCTTCGTCACTGATTCCGAGTCCATGGGCGAACTCCTCGGGAAGGTCGCGCAGACCGCCCTTGAGGGTGATGCGGTAGTTGTACTGCACGTTGTCGGGCTCTTTATTGGGCTGCCCGTCGAGATAGACAACCCGGTCACGGATTTCCAACGTCTGTCCGGGCAGTCCCACGCACCGCTTGACGTAGTTCTCACGGCGATCGGCAGGGCGAGTGATGATCTCGCCGAATTCTCCGGGGTTCTGGTTGATGTACTGGCGGCCTACGGCGTAGATGAAGTCATAGACCTGGCGCTGCTGCAGGGTGGGCAGGCTGTCCATGACGGGCATGTAGCCTGAGTTCTGCTTCACGATTTGGTGGCCATAGCCATAGGCCAGGGCGTAGAGGTCAGTGGCTTGGTAGCGGGGATTGGTAAGAACGCTGTCGCCGGCAGGATAGTTGAAGACCACGATGTCGTTGAGCTGCACGGGCTTGGGCGAGACGCGCTTGTAGTCCCACTGGATGAGCTCGCTATAGCTCTTGGCACCTCCGGGCAAGGTGTGCTGCACGAGAGGCAGGGAGAGGGGGGTCTGGGGCACGCGAGGGCCGTAGCTCATCTTGGAGACGAATAGGTAGTCGCCGACGAGCAGGCTCTTCTCCAAGGACGACGACGGGATCGTGTAGTTCTGGAAGAAATAAATGTTCACGAAATAGACGGCTACGAGTGCGAACACGATAGCGTCCACCCATGACATGATTGTGCGAGTGACGGGGTTCTCCAACTCTTTCCACCAGCCCCAAGGAATCTTCTTGGTGATGTAGGCGTCGAAGATGAAGGGAACAATGATGAGTCCCCACCAGGCATCGACCCAAGCGAGGAACCAGATGTAGAGTGCAACGATGACGAGCATCTTGGCCCAGTCCTTCCACGTTGTCTTTTTATCGAGTTGTTTCATAGTTCTACAAACAGCAGTAACTTTTATTATTCACTTTTCACTTTTCACTAAACAGGTCGTCCATAGTGAGCAACCCGGAGTGGCTGGCGGTGTATTCCGCGGCGAGCACGGCTCCCAAGGCAAAGCCGCGGCGGGAGTGCGCATCGTGGGTGATGGTGATGCAGTCTGCCTCGCTGTCCCATCGGATACTGTGGATCCCAGGCACCTCGCCTCGGCGGATGCTGTCGATGCCCAGCTCATTGGCGGCAGGCGTGTGCTCGATGGTGGTGGTGCCGTCGGGTTGTGTCAGGCTGCCCACGACCCAGCAGTCCTTGCGGTCAACTTCGCTGATGAGTTGTTCGGCCAGGGTGATGGCGGTGCCGCTGGGGTGGTCTAACTTGTGGATGTGGTGGACTTCCTCCATGCGGGCGTCGTAGTCGGCGAAGCGGTTCATGATGCGGGCCAGATAGCGGTTCACGGCGCCGAAGATATAGACTCCGACAGAGAAATTTGAACTCCAGAACAGCGTCCGACCCTCCTCGCGGCATTGGCGCCGGACCTCCTCCGCGTGGGCGGACATCCAGCCCGTGCTGCCCGAGACGACTTTCACCCCCGCTTCGAAGCAGCGCTGGATGTTGCCGTAGGCAACAGCAGGGGCGGTGAATTCGATGGCGACATCGGCGGTGCGGAAGGCTTCGCTTTGGAAATCCTGCTGGTTGTTGATGTCTATTCGGCAAACGACGTCGTGGCCGCGGTCGAGAGCTATCTGCTCAATCATATGGCCCATCTTGCCATAACCTATAAGTGCTATTTTCATAGTCGTGTGATTGAATTTGGGTGCAAAGATACAACAAAAAGGGCACTGATTATGCGGATTACACGCTTTTTTAATCTTCTTTTAGCTAATTAAACAAAGAAATCTGCTAAATCTGTGTTATCCGTGCCTCTTTTTCACTATCTTTGCACTCGAAAACAGCAAGAAGCACGATGGAACAACTGCTGCACTATGTCTGGAAACATCGCATCCTGCCCCTCGGGAAGCTCTGCACGACCAGCGGCCAGGAGGTGGAAGTCATCGACCCGGGACTGCACAATCATGATGCGGGTCCTGACTTCTTCAATGCCAAGGTGCGCATCGGCGGCCAGGTGTGGGTGGGTAATGTGGAGATTCATCTTCGTTCCAGCGACTGGCAGCGCCATGGCCATCAGCTCGACCCCGCCTACAATAATGTCATCTTGCACGTGGCCGAGGTCGTGGATGCGGAGGTCGTCACTCAGGACGGCAAGCAGCTTCCGCAGCTCTGCCTGCCGATTCCCGAAGACGTCAGCGAGCACTATGCTGAGCTCTGTCGCACGGAGGACTATCCCCGCTGTTGGCGCATCATCCCATCGCTGAGCCGGCTGACGGTGCATTCGTGGATGTCGGCGCTGCTGGCCGAGCGGCTGGCGGAACGTGCGCAGCGCTGTCTGGACTGGCTGAAGGCCGTGGACGGCGACTGGGAACGCACGCTGTTTGTCGCCCTGGCGCGCAACTTCGGTTTTGGCGTCAACGGCGATGCCTTTGAGGCATGGGGGAAAGCGCTACCCCTGCATGCTGCGGCCAAACATCGCGACGACCTCTTCCAACTCGAAGCTCTCTTCCTCGGAACGGCTGGCCTGCTCGCACTGGAAGCGGTGCCCCCTACGGCTAGGCAGGCTGCTGCCGAAGACAGCTATTTCCTGCGACTGCAGCGCGAGTGGGCTTACCTCAAGCACAAGTTCCAATTGCCCGAACCAATGGCCTACGAGCGGTGGCGCTACCTGCGGCTGCGACCGCAGAATTTTCCGCATCTGCGCATCGTACAGCTGGCGAATCTCTATTTCCGTGGGACTGCCAGCTTTGCCGCATTGATGAAGGCCTCTTCGCGCGAGGCACTGCACGCGGCGCTGGATGCCGCACCTTCTGACTACTGGCAGAGGCATTACCTCTTCGGGCTGGAGAGCCGTCGCAGTGAGAAACATCTCTCGCCATCAAGTCGCGACCTCATCATCATCAACACCGTATGCCCGATGCTCTTCGGCTACGGCGAGGCGCACAACGACCCGTCGGCGCAGGAGCGTGCCGTAGAGCTGCTGGAGGAACTGCGGCCAGAACAAAACTACATCATCCGCCAGTGGCAGCAGTGCGGAGTGGAGGTCGCCTCGGCAGCAGACAGCCAGGCGCTCATCCAGCTCAAGCGCATCTATTGCGACCGCAAGGACTGCCTCCGCTGCCGCTTCGGCTTCGAATATCTGAAACGAAAGTGAACAAGAAAATGGAATATCGCTACACTCTCCCCATGAAGGTCCGCGACTACGAATGCGACCTGCAAGGTATTGTCAACAACGCCAACTACCAGCACTACACAGAGCACACCCGCCATGAGTTCATCCTCTCGGAGGGCATCAGCTTCTCCGAGCTGCATGACCGGGGTATTGACTGCGTGGTGGCGCGAATCACGATGTCCTACAAGACTCCCCTGCGTAGTGGCGATGAGTTCCTCTCGTGCCTGAACGTGGCGAAGGAACGCGCCCGCTATGTCTTCTATCAGGACATCTACCGGCTGCCCGACCATAAACTCGCCATGCGAGCCACGGTGGACGTCGTCTGCCTCGTCGATGGCAAACTCGTCGTAGGTGTTGAGGAACTGGACGCCCTGCTCCGTTAATCTCCATTTGACATACCGCACCACAACATTATCCATTTCACATTTAATATTCTCCCATCGTGCTATCGGATCAAGAACTTATTTATACAATGGCCATCACGCGGATGATGCCGTTCAACGCCAATCAGCAACGCACCCTGCTTTCCGAAGTAGGTTCTGCTACGGCGGTATATGAGAATCGCCACGAACTTGGTCACATGATGGAGCACTTCTCCCCGCGTGCTTCGGATGCGGTGGCTGGTATGGATGCCGAGGTGGCCCGTTGTGAGGAAGAACTCGCGTACGCGCGTGCACATAAAATTAAGGTGTTGGCCATTCATGATGAAGTGAATTACCCTGCCCGGTTGAGGCAATGCACGGATGCCCCGCTGATCCTGTTTCAGTTAGGGAATGTTGACCTGAATGCACGTAGGATTATCAGCGTCGTGGGCACACGCCGCTGCACAGAACGTGGCCGGGATCTCTGCAATCGTCTGGCGGAAGACCTCGCCCGGCTGCAACCGGGTACGCTTGTCGTCAGTGGACTGGCCTACGGAATAGACATCGCGGCACATCGCGCGGCCCTGGCCAACGGCTTGCCCACGGTGGGCGTGCTCGCGCATGGCCTTGACGAAATCTATCCGCGACTGCATCGCCAGACCGCTATTGAGATGCTGGATCAGGGTGGACTCCTGACGGAGTTCATGAGCCACACTAAGATTGAGAAACTCAACTTCGTGCAGCGCAACCGCATCGTTGCCGGCTTGTCGGATGCTACCATTGTCGTGGAGAGCGCACTGCGTGGAGGATCGCTCATCACGGCAGAGTTGGCGAATGACTATAGCCGTGAGGTCTTCGCGTTCCCGGGGCGCACCACGGACGTTGCCTCGGCAGGCTGCCTGCACCTCGTACGCCGGAATCAGGCTCATCTCATCACCTCGGCCAAGGACTTGCTTGACGACCTCGGGTGGGAGGCGGCAGCGCAGCCGGACGGGCAGGGGGTGATGTCTTTCGCTTCCGAAGAAGGTCCCGCCGTCTCGCCGGAAGAACAGTCCATCTTGTCTGCCCTGCGTTCCTCTGGCGGCGACTTGTCGGTCTCTGACCTCATCGTCAAGACCGCGTTGCCTGCTGCCCGCCTCACGTCGTTCCTACTTCCCCTGGAAATGAATGGCATGGTCAAGAAACTGGCGGGGAATCGCTATCACCTCCTCGTAAAATAATAATCATTCTATAGATAATCAAGTATGAAAAAGAATCTCGAAACCCTCTGTATCCATGGCGGTTGGAAGCCTTCGAATGGCGAGCCCCAGCAACTGCCTATCTATCAGAGTACCACGTTCAAGTATGACACCAGCGAACAGATGGCGCGTCTCTTCGACCTGGAAGAAGAGGGCTATTTCTACACCCGTCTGGCAAATCCCACCAACGATGCTGTGGCTGCCAAGATTAACGCCCTCGAAGGCGGCGTAGGGTGTGTGCTGACGTCCTCCGGACAAGCTGCCAACTTCTATGCCGTGTTCAATATCTGTCAGGCTGGCGATCATTTTGTCACTTCCAACACCATCTATGGCGGAACGTTTAACCTCTTCGGAGTCACGATGCAGAAACTGGGTATCGAATGTACCTTCGTGGATCCCGATTGGGACGACGACCGCATCAATGCCGCCTTCCGTCCGAATACAAAATGCTTCTTCGGCGAGACCATCAGCAACCCTGGCGGCAACGTCTTCGACATAGAGCGCTTCGCACGCATCGCCCACTCCCACGGCGTGCCACTCATCGTGGACAACACCTCTGCCACACCCATCAACTGCCGCCCCTTTGAGTGGGGGTGCGATATTGTCACACACTCCACCACAAAATACATGGACGGACATGCCACGCAGGTGGGTGGAGCCATTGTGGACAGCGGCAACTTCGACTGGGCTGCCAACGCCGAGAAGTTCCCTGGGCTGACCACACCCGACGAGAGCTACCACGGCCTCACTTATATCAAGGCTTTTGGGCGCAAGGCGTATGCTACCAAGCTCGTGAGCCAGCTGATGCGCGACCTCGGCAGTATTCCTTCCCCGCAGAATAGTTTCCTCCTGAACTTGGGACTCGAAACATTGCATCTGCGCATGGCGCGCCATTGCGAGAATGCACAGCGGGTGGCGGAGTGGCTGGAGAAGAACCCCCGCGTGGCATGGGTCAACTACTGTGGACTGCCCTCCAATAAGTACTATAAACTCGCACAGAAGTATCTCCCGAATGGCTCCTGCGGGGTCATAGCCTTCGGACTCAAGGGCACGCGCGAGGATGCCATCCGTTTCATGGACAATCTCGACTTCGTGTCCATCGTCACACACGTGGCAGATGCACGCACGTGCGTTTTGCACCCTGCCAGCCACACCCATCGCCAGCTTTCGGATGAACAATTGCGGGAGGCTGGTGTGGCTCCGGACCTCATCCGGCTCAGCGTTGGCATCGAAAATGTCAACGATATTATCGATGATCTGCAGCAGGCCATGGAGAAAATGTGAGGTGATGGGGTTTCCTTTGCAACTTTTCGTGCATAAAAAGCGTCTGATAATTAGTAAACCATAAATAATCCAAGCAAAAATGAAAGATTTTCTGAAGTATGTGTTTGCAACGGTGGTCGGCTTAGGTCTGGCTATGTTGCTGATGTTTGTAATCTTCTTCGTCTCGATTATCGGTATGGCTGCCGGTGAAGGTGCTACCGCAACGGTGAAGAAAGGATCGGTGCTCCGCATCAACCTCAATGGCGTCCTCGAGGAGCGTGCCGACAACCAGGACCCCCTCTCGCTGGCGATGGCCGGACTGATGGGTGACGATGCTACCACACTCGGACTGGATCAGTTGCTCGATGCAGTGGCTGAGGCAGCGAAGAACGACAAAGTAGAAGGTATCTACATGGAGGTCGGTTCCGGCTTTGGCGGAGGCACTCCGGCGATGCTGCAGGAACTGCGCCAGGCTCTGCTGAAGTACAAGGAGAGCGGGAAGTGGATTTTCGCCTATGGCGATATCTACTCCGAGGGCGCATACTACCTCACCTCTTTGGCCGACAAGATTGTCGTGAATCCCAAGGGTATTGTAGATTGGCACGGAATGGCTTCTGTCCCGATGTTCCTCACTGATGTGCTGGCTAAGGCTGGCGTGAAGATGCAGGTCTTCAAGGTCGGTACGTTCAAGAGTGCCGTGGAACCTTACATCAACACTGAGATGAGCGAACCCAACCGCCAGCAGGTGACGGCGTATCTCACCAGTATCTGGAATCAGTACAAGGATGAGATTGGCAAGAGCCGCAACCTCACCGCGGAGCAATTAGACGTTTTGGCTGACACCCTGACTGCCATTCAACCCACCGAGTTCCTGGTGGAAAGCGGCCTCGTGGACACCCTGGCTTACATCGATGGATTCAAGGATATGCTGCGCAACAAGTTGGGACTGAAGGAGAAGAAACCTATCAACTTCGTCTCGCCTGCCGACCTCGTGGCGGCTGCCGACAAGGATTCGGAGAAGAATCGCATTGCCGTTTACTACGCTTTCGGCGACATCGTGGACCAGGCCAGCTTCAATCCCATCACGGGCGGCGGCGCTTCGATCGAGACGATGCCCACCATCCGCGAACTGCAGAAGCTGCGCAAGGATGAGGACGTGAAAGCGGTGGTCATCCGTGTGAACTCCGGTGGAGGTAGCGCTTTCGCCAGCGAACAGATCTGGCATGAGGTGGAGCTGCTGAAGGCTGAGAAGCCCGTCGTCGTCTCCATGGGCGGCTTGGCTGCCAGCGGTGGTTACTACATCAGCTGTGGTGCCAACAAGATTCTTGCCGAACCTTCCACGCTCACGGGCAGTATCGGAATCTTCGGTATGTTCCCCGATGCCACGGAACTGGTGACGGAGAAACTGGGTCTGCACTTCGATGTCGTCAAGACAAACAAGTATGCTGATTTTGGCGCTCCCACGGTGATGGGGGCACTCGGACGTCACTTCACGGCAGACGAATCCGCACTGATGCAGGCCGAGATTGAAAGGGGCTATGATCTCTTCATCTCACGCGTGGCTGAAGGACGTGGCATCTCCAAGGATAGTGTCGATGCCATCGGTCAGGGTCGAGTCTGGACGGGTGAACAAGCTATCAAACTCGGCCTCGTGGACCAGCTCGGAAACCTGAACGATGCTATTGCCGAAGCTGCCAAGCTGGCAAAACTCGACAAGTACTCCACCGATTCGTATCCTGCACCCGCCGACTTCATGCAGAATTTCCTCAATGAGAAGAAGGAGAGCTACTTCGATGCACACCTGAAGGCATCGCTGGGCGAATTCTATCCTATGCTGGGAACCATGCAGTGGATGATGCAGAACCGCCGTATCGATCAGTGCATCTACGCGCGTGTTCCTTTTGAAATCGTTATCTGGTAAACTCAGATATAGATTAACAATAAGAGGCTGTGTCGGTTTATCCTGACACAGCCTCTTTCCGTATGGCGCGCTCTTTCTGTATGCGTGTGTGTGATGTCTTGAGGGTTAATCAGTTTTTCTGATGGATTCCATGATGAGCCTTCGGAATTCCTCTTGCTGGTTGCGCATGATTTCGACTTCGATGGGGAGCACGTAGATGTGACGACGCACGATGGGGGAGAGGTTCTTGATGGGAAGCAGCCTCGTGGCATCTTTCTCCGTGGTGATAATGAGACGCTTGCTACCTTGAAGTTCCGTGAATGCTTCTTCGATCTTTCGGATGTCGGCGGCGCGGAAGTTGTGGTGGTCGGCAAAGGACAGTGGCGTGATGTGGCGGGTCACCCGTTTCAGGTCGAGAATCATCTGTTGCGGCGAGGCTATACCCGTGAGCAGCAAGATATGTGTGTCGGGAGTCAGCTCTTCTTCTACACCAGGGGTCTCGCTGAAGAGACGGTAGGGGCTGCCATAGCTGAAGGTGGAGTAGAACAGGTGTTGGTAGGGCTTGAGGTCTAAGGCCGTTTGCACGACGCGGTATTCCATGGGCTTCATCTCCGAGGGACATTTCGTGACGATGATGATATTAGCGCGGTTCTTGGCACTCATCGGTTCGCGCAGTCTTCCTGCGGGCAACAGACAATCGTCAGAGATGAGCCTGTGGTAGTCTGTCAGAAGGATGTTCAGGCTGGGACGTACATAGCGGTGCTGGAAGGCATCGTCGAGCAGGACGATGTCCACGTCCCGTGTCTCCGCATCGCTGAAGAGACGGGTGAGACCTCGACGACGGTTGGCGTCCACCGCGATGGTGATGTCCGGGAACTTCTGCTTGATCTGCCAGGGCTCGTCGCCGATGTCGCGCATCGCCGTCCCTGCGTCCGCAACGATGTAGCCACGCGTCTTGCGCTTGTAGCCTCGGCTGAGGACAGCCACGCGGTATTGGTCTTTCAACATCCGGATCAGCATCTCTGTGTGGGGCGTCTTTCCTGTACCTCCGACGGTGATGTTGCCTACGCAGATGACTGGCCGTTCGAACTCCTTTGCCTTCAGGATCTCGGAGTCGAAAAGCCAGTTGCGGAACCACACACCGGCACCGTACAACCACGATAATGGTCGCAGCCAATCATTGATATGAATGAGATCGCCTTCCAATTTTTTTTACTTCATGTCCGGCTGTGCCGCTTGCTACTTCAATAATGTTTGACTTGCACCTTCCGATTATCAACTCTCAGCTCTCAAGGGATTCCACCCTTGGGCCTTCAGCTCCATCTCCGCGCCATCGCGGCAGACCAGTTGCAGGCCCAATTCGGGTTTTGTCATGTGTCCGATGACCTTCACGCCGGGAATGGCGCTCACGCGGTCGTGCAGTGTCAGAGGCACCGTGAACAGCAGCTCGTAGTCCTCGCCGCCATTCAGCGCGCAGGTGGTCACGTTCATATTCAGTTCCTCGGCCATCACTGCCGTCTGGTAGTCCAGCGGCAGCCGCTCTTCGAAGATGCGGCAGCCCGTATGGCTTTGAGTGCAGATGTGCATAAGTTCGCTGCTGAGCCCGTCGCTGATGTCCATCATGGACGTGGGCAGGATGTCTGCCGCTGCCAGAGCCTCTATGATATCTTTTCGGGCCTCGGGCTTCAATTGCCGTTCCAGCAGGTATTCGCGCCCGCTGAAGTCAGGCTCGAAGGGAGGCAGCTGCTCCACTTTCTGGCCTCGCTGCCGAGCTTCACGCACCTGTTCGTTGTACACCGTCTTCTCGCGCTCCAGCAGTTGTAGTCCCATGTAGGCGGCGCCGAGGTCGCCCGAGACGCAGATGAGATCCGTATCTCGTGCGCCGTTGCGATAGACCACCTTGCCGGAATCGGCATCGCCGATGCAGGTGATGCTGATGGCCAGACCTGTCAGAGATGATGTCGTGTCACCTCCTACGATGTCGCAGCCGTGCTTCTCGCAGGCCAGTCGCAATCCTTCGTAGAACGACTCTAAATCCTCCACGCTGAAGCGCTTGGACAGAGCCAGCGAGACCGTCATCTGCCGGGGACGCCCATTCATCGCATAAATGTCCGAGAGGTTCACGATGGCACTCTTGTAGCCCAGGTGTTTCATGGGAACATACTGGAGGTCGAAATGCACGCCCTCCATCAGCAGGTCGGTGGTGACCAGTACCTGGCGGCCGCTGGGGTACTCCAGCACGGCACAGTCGTCGCCCACGCCCTTGCGTGTTTCTGCATTCTTGATTTCTATGGTGTCGGTGAGGCGGTGAATCAGTCCGAACTCACCCAGTTCTGCTATTTCCAATGGTCTCTAAATGCTAAACCCTAAACTCTCAACAACATCTCTCTCATGATGTCGGCCATCAGGGGCTGCACGGCATTTGCTGCTTTCTGCACTTCCTCGTGGCTGACTTCCTCAATCTTGCCTTCTACGCCCAGGTCTGTGATGATGCTCACTCCGAAGACACGTATTCCGCAGTGGCGGGCCACGATGACTTCCGGCACGGTGCTCATGCCCACGGCATCGCCGCCGATGATGCGGTACATACGGTACTCCGCTGGTGTCTCGAACGTAGGACCTTGTGTGCCAACGTACACGCCGTGCTGCACCTGGATGCCCTTCTCCTCGGCAATGGCGTCGGCCAGGCGGATGAGTTCGTGGTCGTAGGGCTCATGCATGTCGGGGAAGCGAGGACCCGTGGGGAAGTTAGGCCCGTGCAGGGGATGTTCAGGGAAGAAATTGATATGATCTGTGATAATCATCAGGTCACCAATCTTGAAACTGGGATTCATGCCGCCGGCAGCATTGCTGACGAACAACGTCTTGATTCCTAACTCGTACATCACGCGGACGGGGAACGTCACCTCCTTCATCGAGTAGCCTTCGTAGTAGTGGAAACGCCCTTGCATTGCCATGATATCACGATCGCCTAACGTGCCGAAGATGAGGCGCCCCGTATGACCCTCCACCGTCGAGACGGGGAAATTGGGGATGTCCTTGTAGTCTATGGCCATGGTGATTGCGATCTCTTCTGCCAGACGACCTAAGCCCGTTCCCAGAACGATCGCAGTGGTCGGACGGCTGGGCATCTTGGCGCGCAGCCAATTTGCAGTTTCTTGAATCTTTTCGTACATAGTATTCGGCTTTCGGTTACTTTTTGCAGGGCAAAGTTAAGGAGAAATTCGAAATAAACCATATTTTCATCGCTCAAATTTGCGAGAACAGCGTTTTTTGACTACCTTTGCATAGTTTTTCCCCCTTTTTTGGCCATTTTCCGTCTTATGAATGTAGCCTCTTTGCATAGTTTCCTGCTGGCCTCCTCCGTCGCTCATATCATGCTGACGGCGGTCATGGCGCTTTTTGCCCGTCATAAGGTCCAGTACCTCTCCTTGGCGTGGATCATGGGCATCTTTGCGTTCGGGGTCACGTGTGTGATTCCCTTTGCAGACCTTATAGAAACCACTCGTCCCGCTATGCTCCATCCGGGTCCGTTGGCCGGACTGATGGGCTTCCTCTACCTGCAGAGTATCTATCCCCTGGGGATAACTATGCCGGGATACCTTCAGTGGAAACGAATGTGGAAATATGCGCTGCCCGTCATCATTCTCACGGCAATCTACCTCCTGTTGTCGCTCCTGGGGATGACTTCGCCGAACTATTACACCTGGAGCGAACTGCGTAATGCCTTCTTCACGCTCGATATGTTCGTGCGACTGGCCATGGTGGGAGTCTGCATTTACTACATCATCAACATCTTCCGCTTGCCGCGGGTTTCCCTTCGCAACCCTCATATCCCGGGCTATCTCAAGGTGTATGCCTCTGTGCTGGGGCTCATTTCCTGCTATTATCTTTGGATCAACCTCTGTTTCACAGTGGCATCCTTCGAGGTCTGGCTTTCACTTTTCACCCTTGCCAACCTCTATATGTGTCTGCGCACCCTCGAGACCTTGGCCCTCAGCTTACCCAAACCCGAGATCAAGGCTGTGGAGGAGAAACCAGAGGAAGTGCAGGCAGAGGAAGATGAGGAGGAGGACTTCAACGAAGCCAACCTCCAGCGGTTCCAGACACTCGAATATTGGATGCAGCACAACCGCGATGCCTGGAAAGAATACACCTTCGGCCGCGACCAGCTTTGTGCCGGAACGGGTATCAACCGGCATCTCGCCTTGCAGTGCGTGCGCAGCCAGGGCTACAACAACATCCACGACTACATCAATGCCTATCGCATCGCAGAACTTCAGCGAATGCTCTCGCATGGCGAGGTGAGCAATCTGCGCGATTGCCTCGATGCAGGCTTCGGAACGCTCAAGACCGCACGAGGCAGTTTTGAGAAAGTGACCGGAAAAACACTCGACGAAGCCTTTGAACAATCGCAGCATAAAAGCAGAACCATTTAAATTCCCTCGCGTATAATATATAAAGGTACGCGCGCGAGCGTTTCCCGCGTGCTTGACCTTTGTCAACCTATTTGCAGATTTTTTGCAAAAAAGTGGTGAAAAGATTTGGTGGTTTCAGAAAATCGCCGTACCTTTGCACCCGCAAAC
>ONJJ01000013.1 GCA_900318115.1 uncultured Prevotellaceae bacterium
GCCTGACCATTGGCATCGACGGTGTAGGCACCGATGAGTTCGTGACCGCTCCATGTCGTGAGTGTAGGATCCTGACGGATGGTGATCTTGTCATCTACAATCTTACGGTTGAGTTTGGAGAAAATGGCTCTGTCGCTGCGGAGGTAAGGATGCCAGGCGCGGAAGTTGTGGCGGTTGCCGCTGGTAAGGTTGTAGATAATCCTACCTGCTGCTCCGTTCTCAAAAAGAACGGGACCTACATAATAGTCTTCCTCAGCGATGGAGTCGCAGAAAAGCTTGTATTGTAGCGCAACGTATTCGCGTGCCCTCTTGGTGAAGCGGGCGCTATCAGCTAGCAGCTCGGAGGGAGAGGCGTAGTCATGACTCCAAGAGAGAGGGTTGGTGCCACGTGCGAAAGCGAAGCGGAAGGCGATGGAACTGATGTCGTCCTGGAGCTGTGCCACGCGTACACCCTCGGAAGTGAGACGGTAGATGTAGGCTTGGTGCTGATTCATATTAGCCTCGCTGAGGATGAGCGCAGGAAATTCCTTGGCCATACCTGAGAGACGGCGGAGGTAGTCGGAGAGCTCATCGACGAGGGTATCGCTGAACTCACGTGGCTGCACCTGTATGCTGGTGATGGGCTGCGCCGGAATAAGGTCGTCGAGTGCTGCCTCGTCGGCAGGCAGTTGCACCTTCTTCAATTGCTGGCGCTTGATCTCAAGGGATGCTATGGCCTGCTTGTAACGCGCATCAGAGGCGAACCAGGCCTGACGGCGCAGGTTGTTGTAGTCAGCAGCCATTGGGATGCCTACGCCTCGCATGCCCGATTCGGGCTCGCGTAAGCTGCTGTGCTTATAGTCGCCCAGAATGACTTCGGCATCAAACTTCTGCGTCCAGGGAGACACTTGCATGGTAGTGATTTCACCAAAGGAAGAGGTGAGGTCGAACTCGCGTGAACGCTGCAGACGGTAGTCGATGATGAAGGGTGCGGGCTGGCCTTCGATGCGGAGGCTGTCCATGCTGCGCTGCAGCTCATCGGAGAGGGCCGCGAAGATGACAGAATCCTCGGCAGAAGGCTGAGGGCTGAGGGCAGAGGGCTGAGTGGTGAAATCAGGAGCCTCCAGCACAGGCATGAGTGCACTCTTCTCTTGGCGTCGCTGGGTCTCGATCTTCGCACAAAAGACCATGGGCGAGGTGGCAGAGACAGGAACCCAGCCGCTCTCGGCGCCACATACGCCAATGAAGGTCGCAGGCGTGTCGCCGCCAGCAGTGATGTTGGAGAACATCGAAAGGGGGGTGCCGATGAGATCGACACCACGAACGAGCTCGTCAGGACGTCCGTCAACGTAGATGCGAAAGACCTCCAGAGGCGTGACGTTGAAGGAGTTGATGCTGCCGCCCTCGCCTGTCTGGGTAAAGCCGCCGCTGACGCTTTGGAAAAGATAGCCATAGGGCTTGTCCTGACGACGTGCCTCGTCGCGCAGGAGCTGTCGCAGTTGGGCTTCGGTGTAGGGCTTGCGCGTTTCCACGACAAGATTAGACTGGCGGGAGACGGGAGTGCCACCTTCGGCCGTACGACCGTGGCTGTTGCTTTGAGGGAAGCTGTCCAGAGGCACGCGGCTCATGAGGAACTCCTTGAGCACTCCATCGATCACATTATTTACTCTGCGTGCGCGCGTACCTTCGTCATCATAGCGGTAGCCACCATTGAGGGGCTGGTCGCCGTAGTGGGTGAGCGTAGGATCGCAATAGACCTGGAAATCGGTGGGGAGAACTTGTTCACCAATCATCTTGCGGAACGTCTGACCACCGGTCTTCATGCGGTGACCTTCGAGGCGGTGGCCGAAGATTTCATGAAAGAAGACACCGCTGGCCTCGCCACTCATCAGCGCAGGACCCGTGAAGGGATCTGCAACAGGAGCTTTGGACAACGCCTCGAGGCGGCGCCCGACATTTTCGGCATCGCGAATCATGACGTCCTCACCGGGCAGCGCATCGAGAGAAGTGGCATAGTAGGTCTTGTTAAGGGGCATTTCCATACCGTCGTCGGTCTTGACCTGGGCCTGAATGAAGACGCGGTAGCTGATGCGGTTCTGTACGATGGCAGTACCCTCGGTGCTCACGAGATGCGTTCGCTGATTCTCCACCTGGAGGTTAGCAACAGCCTCTCCGAACTGTGGCCACTGACGGAAGACGGCACTGATGCGGCAAAGACGCTCTTCCCATTCGCGTTGTTCGGCAGGGGTGAGGGCGGGATGGGTGAGGGGCGGTTCATAGTAAGACTCGGCGACGGAATCGCTGAGCATAGAAAAGCAGGGAGCCTTATCCTCGTTGTCGGCCTGTGAGCGGAGGCGGTTCTGAGCATCGCGATAAGCGGCTGTGGCGCGGTCGTAGGCGGTGAGCATTTGCGACCAGATGGCAACGCGCAAAGCATCGGTCGAAGCGTCAGTCAGCGGAAGCGGTTGGGTGCCGCTGCGCGATTGGTTGTTGAACTTGAAGTTATCGAGCTCGGGGGTTCCGACGCGTACCTGCGGCGTGAACGTGCGGGAGTGATTCTGATTGGAGATGCCGAGGAAACCGAAAGAAGCTGTGATGCGCGTGTTGAATGACTCCTGCACACGAAAACTCATGAAGTAAGGTTTGATGTCCTGCTTCTGAAGCTCGGCGAAATCGGCACTCAGCTCCTCACGGAGGACGCGGAGGAGGGTGTCGTTATCAGCAGTAGTAGAGGCGAAGGTATGGGAGGAGAGGAATAAGCATAGGAGAAGCAGACCCACCCCATGCAGACCCACCCCCCTGCCCCTCCCTTGTAGGGAGGGGAGTATATACCTTTGTAAATGGGGCTTTAATGTATGTATGGGTGATAATATATTCATGGGTAACAATCTATTCATTGGTAATACTCTATTCATTGGTAATACTCTATTTATAGGTAATAATCTGCCTAATACCTTGTTTATTGTCTATTCTTGTTCGGTATCTACTCCCCTCCCTTACAGGGAGGGGCAGGGGGTGGGTCTGGGAGGGTCTTTGTGGGTCTGCTTGGTCTTTTATTTCCGTATCTGCCCCTCTCCCTTTATGATCCACTTATACGTAGTAATCTCTTCGAGAGCCATGGGGCCGCGGGCGTGCAGTTTCTGTGTGGAGATGCCGATTTCTGCGCCTAATCCGAACTGCGCGCCATCGGTGAAGCTGGTGGGAGCGTTCCAATAGACGCAGGCAGCATCAACCTCTGCGAGGAAACGTTGGGCGGTCTCGGGGTTCTCGGTGACAATGCTCTCGCTGTGACCAGAGCCGTAGCGTGCGATGTGCTCCAGGGCTTCGTCCAGACCAGAGACGGTCTTGACGGTGAGTTTATAGTCCATGAACTCGGTGCCGTAGCTCTCGGGCGTAGCTGGTTGCAGGAACTCTGCAGGGTAGTGCCCGTCGAGTGCCGCAAAGGCTGGTGCGTCGGCATAGAGCGTGACACGCGCTGCCATGGGAGCCACCAGTGCCGGCAGGTCTGCGAGGCGTGACTGATGAACGAGCAGGCAGTCCAGGGCGTTGCACACGCTGACGCGCCTCGTCTTGGCGTTGTTCACGATAGCACAGCCCTTGCCGAGGTCGCCGTCCTTGTCGAAGTAGGTGTTGACGACGCCGGCTCCCGTCTCGATGACAGGCACCCGGGCGTTGTCGCGCACGAAGTCGATGAGCTTGCGGCCTCCGCGGGGGATGCAGAGGTCCACATAGCCCACGGCGTTCAGCAGTTCGGCCGTGGCCTCGTGGGTGGCAGGCAGCAGGGTCACGGCGTCCGTGTTTACGCCATGGCTTTGCAACACGTCGTGGATGAGACTTACGGCCGCACGGTTGGAGGCGTCGGCGTCGCGTCCGCCCTTGAGGATGCAGGCATTGCCGCTCTTGAAGCAGAGCGAGAAGACGTCGAAGGTGACGTTGGGACGGGCTTCGTAGATCATGCCGATGACACCGAAGGGCACGCTGATGCGATGCAGCTGCAGGCCGTTGGGCAGCGTGCGCTCGTTGGTGATATGTCCGAGGGGCGAGGGCAGGCTGGCCACGCTGCGCATGTCTGCGGCGATGGCCTCCAGACGCTCGGGTGTCAGCTGCAACCTGTCATAGAGCGGATTCTCCTTGGACATCTTGGCCAAGTCTTGACTGTTGGCAGCCAGGAGCTCTGCCTGACGGGCCAGGATGGCATCGGCCACCGCGTTGAGAATGCGGTTGCGCTGCTCGTCGGTCATGAGAGCCAGACGTCTGCTGGCTTGCTTCACACGCTGGAAAGTTTCTGTCAGAGGCATGGGAAGAATGCGGTATGGGGTGTTTGTTCGGGCTTTTGCATGAGGTCGAGGAGGATGTCGTCGCGTTCGCCGTTGGCGATGACGACGCGGATGCCGGCGGCCTGCACGCGGCTGGCGGTGGTGTACTTCGAGTGCATGCCGCCGCGGCCGAAGGCGCTCTTCTCCTCTTTGATATAGGTGGAGAGGTCGGTGCCAGGAGCCACCTCGCGGATGAGTTGCGACTGCGGGTCGTCGGGGTGGCCAGTGAAGATGCCGTCGATGTTGGAGAGCAGGATGAGCGTGTCGGCCTGCATCATCTCGGCGATGAGGCCGCTGAGCTCGTCGTTGTCAGTGAACATCAGCTCGGTGACGCAGACGGTGTCGTTCTCGTTGACGATGGGCAGCACGCCGTTCGCCAGCATCACGCTCATGCACGCCCGCTGGTTGTCGTACTGCTCGCCGGGCTCGAAGTTCTCCTTCATCGTCAGCACCTGCCCCACATGAATATGGAACTCACGGAAGAGGTCGTAGTAGAGGCCGATGAGCTTCACCTGTCCGAGGGCCGAGAAGAGCTGGCGTTGCTCCACGCTGTCCAGCGTGTGGTCCACCTTCAGTTCATTGCGACCGCATGCCACGGCACCCGACGACACCAGGATGACCTCGTGCCCCTGCTGCCGCAGCCACGCCACTTGGTCCACTAGGGCCGAGACGCGCGTCACGTCCAGCTTGCCGTCCTTGCGGGTGAGGACGTTGCTGCCGATTTTGATGACGATTCTCATGAGGTAACAGATTATTAAGCGCGAATACGCGCTACACCCGACCTGAAAGCGGGTGGTTATTTACTTTGGGGAATAGAGGCCATGAGACCTTCGATGATGGAGGTGGTGAAACCGTTGCGTTCCATGGCGTTGAGGCCACGGATGGTGAGACCTGCCGGCGTGGTGACCTTGTCGATTTCAGATTCCGGATGTGAGCCGTCCTTTCCGAGCAGGCTGGCAGCACCCTTCATGGTCTGCGCCACGATGCGCTGGGCATCGGCGGGTGTGAATCCGAGGAGCACACCACCCTGGGTGTTGGCACGGATGTAACGCAGGGCGTAGGCGATGCCGCAGGAGGCCAGCACCAGGCCGGCATTCATCAGACGTTCCTCCACCAGCATGGCGTCGCCCAGTTCCTTGAAGACCGCCAGCAGCGCCTCGTCCTGCTCCTTCGTGGCTCCGGCCGACGAGAGGAAGGTCATGCTCTGGCGCGCAGCGATGGCGGTGTTCGGGATGAGGTAGTAGAGGGGGGGCACTTTGCCGTCCTTCCTAAAGATGTCCTTCAGATCACTGAGTCCCACGCCGCCGACCATGGAGGCCACAATCTGGTGGTCATAGTCCAGCCAGGGTTTCAGTTGCTCAGCTGCCTCCTGCAGCTTCCAGGGTTTCATGGCCAGCACCACGACGTCGGCACCAGCGATGCACTCGCGGTTGTCGGTGGTGGTGCGGATGGCAGGGTCGAAGGCCTTGATGCGCTCCAACTTCTCGGGATGGGTATTACTGATGCAGATGTCCTCTGTGCGGACAAGCTTGCCTTGTGCGAGGCCGAAGGCCAGTGCACTGCCGATGTTTCCGGCTCCGATGATAGCAAATTTCATTTCTTCTTATCTTTGTTGCGGATTTCCACCCTGCGGATCTTGCCGCTGATGGTCTTGGGCAGTTCGTCCACGAATTCGATGATGCGGGGGTATTTGTAGGGGGCAGTTTCGCGCTTCACGTGCTGCTGCAGTTCCTTGATGAGGTCGTCGCCGGCGCGCTCTTTCCATTCTTTGCCCAGCACGATAGTGGCCTTGACGACCATGCCTCGGATGTCATCGGGCACGCCCGTGATGGCGCATTCCACCACGGCGGGGTGGGTCATCAGCGCACTCTCCACCTCGAAGGGACCGATGCGGTAGCCACTGGATTTGATGACGTCGTCTATGCGTCCTTCGAACCAGTAGTAGCCGTCCTCGTCGCGCCAGGCCATGTCGCCGGTGTGGTAGAGTCCGTCGTGCCATGCCTCGTGCGTCAGTTCCGGATCGCGGTAGTATTCCTTGAAGAGCCCTACGGGTTTCTGCTCGCCCACTCGGACGACGATTTCTCCCTTCTCACCATCCTCGCACGGAGTGCCGTCGGGTTTCAGGAGGTCTATCTCGTATTGTCCGTTGGGCTTTCCCATGCTGCCGGGTTTTGGTTCCATCCAGGGCATGGTGCCCAGCGTCATGGTCGTCTCGGTCTGCCCGAAGCCTTCCATGAGGCGTATGCCAGTCTGTTCCAGGAACTTATCGTAGACGGCGGGGTTCAGCGCTTCGCCTGCTGTGCAGCAGTAGCGCAGGGCGCTGAGGTCGTACTTCGAGAGGTCTTCGCGGATCATGAAGCGGTAGATGGTGGGCGGGGCACAGAAGCTGGTGACGCGGTACTTTTCCATCTGACGCAGCAGGCGGTCGGCATCGAACTTCTCGTGGTCGAAGACAAAGACGGTGGCTCCGGCGAACCACTGCCCATAGAACTTACCCCAGACGGCTTTGCCCCATCCCGTGTCCGCCACGGTCAGGTGGAGGCTGTCTTCCGAGAGGTTGTGCCAGAAGACACCTGTGGTGAGGTGACCCAGGGCATAGAGGAAGTCGTGGGCCACCATCTTCGGTTCGCCGCTGGTGCCGCTGGTGAAGTACATGATCATCGTGTCGTCGTTGTCGTTCTTCTCGGCAGGACGCTGGAAGGTGGAGAAGGCGGCAATCTCGGAGTGGTAATCGTGCCATTCCGCGCGAATACGCGCGGCACCCGACAGGGCTGGCGCAGAGGGGGAGGCGGCAGAGGGGGAGGCGCTTACCTTGATCAGTGCTTGCACGGTGGGACTCTCCGGCAGTGCGGCCTCCACCTGGCTCATCACGTAGGGGTCGTCCACGCAGATGATGGCTTTCACGCTCGCGCGCGTGTTCCTATATATTAAGTCGTGCTTGGTGAGCATGTGGGTGGCAGGAATGACCACGGCCGCCAGCTTGTGCAGGGCCAGCATAGTGATCCACCACTCGTAGCGGCGCTTCAGGATCAGCATCACGGGGTCGCCCTTGCCGATGCCTAAGCTCTGCAGGTAGGCGGCGGCCTGGTCGCTCTCGACCTTCAGCTGCCCGAAGGTCGTGCGGCGTTCCTCACCCTCGTCGTTGGTCCAGAGCAGGGCCTGCTTCTCCGGCGCCTCCTCGGCCCAGGCGTCCATGACGTCGTAGGCGAAATTGAAGTGCTCCGGAATGATGAATTCCAGATGCTCGTTGTAGTCCTCGTAGGACGTGAATTGTGTTTGTTTGAGAAATCGTTCTACCATAACGGTAAGTGATGATTTGATGTTTCAGAAGATGATGGCAAAGAAACGGACTTCCTTGCCTCCGAGGGCTCTCATGCCATGAGGCTGGGTGGCGTCGAAGTAGATGCTGTCGCCCTCGTTCAGCACGAGTGTCTTCTGGCCCACGGTCAGTTCCATGGAGCCTTCAAGCACCATATTGAACTCCTGGCCGGGGTGCGAATTGCTCTCGCGCGGCGTGCCCTCCGGCTTGGGTTCCACGGTGACGATGAAGGGGTCTGCCTTGCGGCCGCGGAAGCCGCTGGCCAGGCTCTCGTAGTTATACGCCTTGCGGCGTTCCACGTGCAGGCCCTGTCCCTTGCGGGTGAGGAAGTAGGTGCTCATGTGCGGTTCTTCGCCGAAGAGCAGCACGTTCAGTTCCACGCCGTATTCCTTGGCAATCTTCTGGAGGTTGGCCACGGAGAGTTCTCCCTCGCCGCTCTCCATCTTCAGGTAGTGTTCGAGAGTGATGCCGCAGAGGTCTGCCACCTCCTGTGGTTCGATGTCCAGCACGTCGCGCAGGCCGCGCAGGCGCTCGCCGATTTGCTTCAGTTGTTCGTCCATTGGTGGGTTATGGGGTTAATGGGGTTAATAGGCTTTGTGTGGGAAGGGAAGTTACAAGACTCGCTTAAACTTTTCCAAAAATTCCTCTGCGTCACCTTGGCTCAGGCAGAGCGGGGGCAGGAGGCGCAGGACATTGGTTCCGGCACATCCTGTGAAGACGTGCTCGTCGAAGAGCAGGCGCTGGCGGATCTCCTTGTAGGGCACAGACAGCTCGATGCCTATCATCAGCCCGCGACCGCGCACGTCGGTGATGAGTGCGCCCTCGGGCTGCCCAGCCAGTTCCTTCAAGCTCCGGAGCAGGTAGTCCCCGACCTGGCGGGCATTCTCGATGAGGCCTTCGCCCTCGATGACGTCGAGCACGGCCAGGGCGGCTGCGCAGGCCAGGTGGTTGCCGCCGAAGGTGGTGCCGAGCTGTCCATAGACAGCCTCGAACTTCGGCGAGATGAGCACGGCACCCATGGGGAAACCGTTGGCGATGCCTTTGGCCACGGTGATGATGTCGGGGCGCACGCCCAGCCACTGGTGGGCAAAGAACTTGCCCGAGCGGCCGTAGCCACACTGGATTTCATCGCAGATGAGCACGGTGCCCGTCTCGTCGCAGGCCTGACGCAGACCCTGCATGAACTCGGCCGTGGCCAGCTGGATGCCACCCACGCCCTGGATGCACTCCACGATGCAGGCTGCCACGTCGCCCTTCTTTAGTTCTGCCTTCCAGGCTTCGAGGTCGTTCAGGGGGAGGAAGGTGGCATGGCCGTTTGCGTTGATGGGAGCGATGATTTTGGGATTGTTCGTCACTTCTACGGCGAGGGAGGTGCGTCCGTGGAAGGCTTTCTGAGCCGAGAGCACGCGCTTGCGCCCCGTGTGGAACGATGCCAGCTTCAGGGCGTTCTCGTTGGCCTCCGCGCCGCTGTTGATGAGGAACAGGCGGTAGTCCTCATAGCCGCAGGTGTGCCCCAGCCGTTCGGCCAGCTCGCGCTGGAGTTTGTTGACCACGGAATTGCTGTAGAAGCCCAGCTGCGCCACCTGACGGCTCACGGCCTCCACGTAGTGAGGATGTGCGTGACCGATGGAGATGACGGCGTGGCCGCCATAGAGGTCCAGATATTCTGTTCCCTCCTCGTCCCAGACGCGGCATCCCTGTCCGCGGACGATGTTGATAGGGAAGAGTGGATATACGTCGAAGAGTTGCATGAGATCTTTTTGAATTTACGGATTTACGAATTTACAAATTTTACGTACCTTCCTCAGAATGCGCTGGGTTTGAGGTTGAGCCCTGCGTGTTCGTCGATTCCGAACATGAGGTTCATGTTCTGCACCGCTTGTCCGCTGGCGCCCTTCAGCAGGTTGTCTATCACGCTGGTGATGAGCAGCTTGTTCTCGAATTTCTGTACGTGTACGAGCGCCTTGTTCGTGTTCACCACCTGCTTCAGGTCCAGATCGCGATCGACGTAGTGTGTGAAGGCGGCCGACTCGTAGAACTGGCGGTACATCTTCACGATGTCCTCCTCGGGCAAGGCCGGGTCCAGCCGCACCACCTCGGTACAGAAGATGCCTCGTGCGAAGTCGCCTCTGTAGGGTATGAAGTCCACGGAGGACTCGAATCCGGGTTGCAGCCGGGCCAGGGACTGGCGTATCTCGGCCAGATGCTGGTGGCGGAAGGGCTTGTAGATGCTCATGTTGCCCATGCGCCATGAGAAGTGGGTGGTGGCGGCGGGCTTCACTCCTGCGCCGGTGGATCCCGTGATGGCGTTGACGGCGATGTCCTCGTGCAGCAGCCAGTTGGCGGCCAGGGGCAGCAGGCCCAGCTGGATGGCCGTGGCGAAGCATCCGGGGTTGGCCACGTGGCGCGCGGCACGGATTTCCTCACGGTTGAGTTCGGGCAGACCATAGACGTAATCGTGCTCGGGTGAGGCGATGCGGAAGTCCTGCGCCAAGTCGATGATGCGCACGTTCTGTGGCACGGGATGCTCGGCGAGGAACTCGGCACTCTTGCCGTGGCCCATGCACAGGAAGAGCACGTCCACGGACTTCAGCGGCAAGCGGTCGGTGAAGCGCATGTCCGTCTCGCCCAGCAGGCCTTCGTGGACGTCGGTGAGCAGGTTCTTGGCGTTGGAGGTGCTGTGGACGAAGGCTATTTCTGCTTCGGGGTGGTGCAGCAGCAAACGGATGAGTTCGCCAGCCGTGTAGCCCGCACCACCGATGATTCCTACTTTAATCATACATTTCTATTTATTCCCTTTCTCCCGGATGTATTCCGTAGTACACGCGCAGGGGGGTGGAGAGGACCTTGATGAATCCCTTGGCCTCGTCGGCGGTCCATCCGGTCTGGGTCTCGCCGTACTCACCGAGTTTGCTGCGTGTGAGGTCGTTCTCGGAGTCCACGCCCACGGTCTCGAAGCCGAAGGGACGGAGTCGCAGGATGGCGGTGCCGGTGACGTTGCGCTGTGAGGAGGTGAGGAACGCCTCCAGGTCGGGCATCACGGGCTCCAGGTACTGGCTCTCGTGGAGGAACATACCGTACCAGTTGCCGAGCTGGTCCTTCCAGTACTGTTGCCACTTGGAAAGGGTGGATTTCTCCAGCAGGCGGTGGGCTTCGATGATGAGCTTGGGGGCTGCAGCCTCGAAGCCTACGCGGCCCTTGATGCCGATGATGGTGTCGCCCACGTTGGCATCGCGACCGATGGCGTAGCTGGCGCCGATTTCCTCAATGCGCTGAATGGCCTTCACGCGGTCGTCGAACTTCTCATCGTTGACGCCCACGATCTCACCCTGCCGGAACTCAATCTTCAGCAGCGCGGACGGTTCCTTTGCGGTGACGTGCTTGAGGTAGGCTTCCTCGGGCAGTCCCTGTGTGGCGTCCAGTAATTCGCCGCCGCAGATGCTGGTTCCCCAGATGCCTACGTTGTAGGAGTACTTCAGCTTGGCGAAGTCTGCCTCGAAGCCATGCTGGTTGAGGTAGTCCACCTCCTCCTTGCGGGTGAGTTTCTTGTCGCGGGTGAGGGTGATGATCTCCACTCCCGGGGCCATGACGAGGAAGGTCATGTCGAAGCGTATCTGGTCGTTGCCGGCTCCGGTGCTGCCGTGGGCGATGGCGTCGGCGCCGATTTCACGGGCATAGCGCGCTATGGCTATGGCCTGGAAGATGCGCTCGCTGGAGACGGAGATGGGGTAGCAGTTGTTGCGCAGCACGTTGCCGAAGATCATGTACTTCAGCGACTTCTGGTAGTACTCCTGCGTGACGTCGAGCGTGACGTACTTTGTGGCTCCCAGCCGGTAGGCATTCTCCTCGTTCTGCTTCAGCTGCTCGGCGCTGAAACCGCCCGTGTTGGCGCAGGCTGCATGTACTTCATAACCCAATTCCTTAGCGAGGTACATGACGGTGTAGCTCGTGTCTAAGCCGCCAGAAAAGGCGACGACGACCTTCTTTTTCTTTTCCATTGTATTTCTTTTCTAATTGTTGTACGTTTTGTTAATGAAATCCGTAGAGTCGGCGTCAGTCGCGCAGCTCTTGGCTATTGGTGACGCGCCCTTCGAGACGGTTGATGCGGTCGATGACGCTTTGCGGAATCTTTGCAGGCAGGTGCTCCTCGGGGTCGAAGAGCATGGCGGTGCAGATGCAGAACTTGCGGTTGCGCTCGCGCAGCACATTGATGTTCACGCACCCCTCGCATCCGCGCCAGAAGGCCTCGTCGTCCGTCAGGTCGTCGAAGGTCACGGGCAGGTAGCCCAGCTGGGTGTTCATCTTCATGACGGCCTTGCCGCTGGTGAGGGAGAAAATCTTCGCGTGGGGCCAGCGGGTGCGGGCCAGCGTGAAGGTCATGTCTTTGATGCGCTTGGCAATCCCCAGTCCGCGGAACTTCGGGCTCACGATCAGTCCCGAGGTCGTCACGTACTGCTTGTTGCCCCACGTCTCGATGTAGCTGAATCCGGCGAACTCGTCCGGCTCGCCCTCGGCTCCGGCGGCCAGGGCTATCACGGCCTTGGCCTCTCGCATCTTCGTGGCCAGGTACTCGTGGGTTCGCTTGGCGATGCCCGTTCCGCGCACCTTGGCGGCTTCCTCTATGGTTTTCAGGATGGTGTCCACGTATTGCTCGTGGCTCTCGTCGGCTACCAGGATCTTGATCTCGGGAGCGCCCTGAATGTTGTTTACGTCTTCCATATCTGAATAAGAACTATTTGTGTTTATCGTGTGTCATTTCTGTGCCATTCATTCAATCCTCAGCGTTTCTATCGCATTCAGGCGGTTGAGCAGCATCTGGCGGTTGGTGTCCTCGGCCATCACGATGAATACGGTGTCGTCGCCGGCCACCGTCCCCAGCACCTCCGGGATATCGGCGTTGTCGATATCGTAGGCTACGTGGGCGGCATGTCCGGGCGGGGTCCGCAGCACGGCCATGTTCCCGCTGAATTTCACGCTGAGCGCACCCAGGCGGTTCATCTTCTGCACGGTCAGGTGCGTGTCGCTCACTCGCTGGTAGCGTCGCTTCTCGGGCAGCATATACACCTGCTGGCCGGCTTCGTTCAGCCCCTTGGCTATGCGCAGCTGGCGCAAGTCGCGGCTGAGGGTGGCCTGCGTGGAGGGAAACCCGGAGCGCTCCAGCTCGCGCAGCAACTCCTCCTGAGTACTCAGTTCTTGGCTCGAGACGATCATCTTCACCACCTCCAGCCGGGTGTTCTTGTTGATGTTCATATACCTTATTATATATACGTGCGTGTGAGTATGCAGACGTCGCCCTGGTGTACAAGGGACAGCGCGTCATCCGTCCGACTTCGGTGCTCCCGTGGCTCTTGGCGAGTTTGCGGGTGCAAAGGTATGAATAAATTTCCACACGACCGCACGTTTCTCCCAATAATTTGCATATTTTCGCGCTTTATGCACGAAAAACAGCATTTCCTTGCATATTCCGCTCGCTTTTCCGTAAACTTTATGTAACTTCGCCCCCGGAAACGCACTGGACGAGGCCGTCGCCCACCCAGAACAAACCATCCCCATCATGTCCCAGAAAGTCATCCTCCTCACGGGCGCCAGCAGCGGCATAGGCCGCGAGACAGCCCTCCGACTGGCCCGCCAAGGCCACATCGTCTATGGCGCCGCCCGCCGCCTGCAACTCCTGGAGCCCCTGCGCGCCCAAGGCGTGCGTCCCCTGCAGCTCGACGTCACCGACGCCGACTCTTGCCGCGCCGCCGTGCAGACCGTCATCCAGGCCGAGGGACACATAGATGTACTCATCAACAACGCCGGCTACGGCCACTTCGGAGCCGTGGAGGACGTGCCCCTGGACGAAGCCCGCCGACAGCTCGACGTCAACCTCTTCGGCCTGGCACGCCTCACCCAGCTCGTGCTGCCCCACATGCGCCGCCAGCACCACGGCCGCATCATCAACACCTCCTCCATCGGAGGTCACTTCACCAGCTACCTCGGAGCCTGGTACCACGTGTCGAAGTACGCCGTCGAAGCTTTCTCCGACGCCCTCCGCATGGAACTCCGGCCCCACGGCATCGACGTCGTCCTCATCGAGCCCAGCAGTATCCGCACACCCTGGGGTGACATCGCCGCCCAGCACCTGGAGGAAGTAGCCCAACCCCTACCCTCCCCCTCCTCCGTGTCCTCCTCCGAGGGCCACACAGGAGCCTACCTCTCCGAGAGCCGCCGCACGGCCGCGTTCATCCGACGACTATGGAGTTCCAGCCTGATCTCCGGTCCGCGCGTCGTCACCGCCGCCATCTCCAGCGCCGTCAATGCACGCCGTCCCCGCGCCCGCTATGTCCCCGGCCGCTTCGGCCGCACCCTGATTTTGCTCCACACCCTCCTCCCCACCCGCCTCTTCGACTACCTCATGCGCCGCACCATGACCAGCTGAGGCGATTGCTACTCTCGTTTCCCTTTGGGCTGTTTTTCTTCCCTTTGACGCCCCTTGGGTCGTCAAAGGGAAGATCGGCTTCTTATGGCTGATACGTCCTGTTGTATCCTTTGACGACCCTGGGGTCGTCAAAGGAAAGACAAGGCTGTTTCCGGCATCACGGCTTGATGTGCGCTTTGACGCCCCTTGGGTCGTCAAAGGGAAAATGGGGATTTTGCAGAAAAAAAATATGGGTGTGTTACTACACAACTACACGGAATTTCTCGTATATGGCTGGTTATTAGCCGTTTGACAAAATTAGTTTTGTGTAGTTTTGGCTAATACTACATCAAAAACAGCCTATATTTGCACAAAAAAGGGGGTAACTAGCACTGAAAAAGGTGCAGAGAACCGCAAAAATGGGGCATACAAGGTGGAAAAATGCAATAATTTGTGCAAAATTTGGAGATATGGAAAATTTGTCGTATCTTTGCAGTTGTATTCAATGAACTAAGTAACAAATCAAACTCCAATGATATCGTTTTAGGACATCGAGACACGGAGCCACAGAGTAATTATTCTCTCTCTGCGCCGTCGTGTTTCTGTTTCTCAATTCATACATTGCACCTACTTAACAACCATTTCCTATGAAGAACGTAATGACTATTGAATTGCCCGGCAAGGGCCCGAGGCTGGAGCTGAAACCGCTGGAAGTCGAAGAGCTGGCAGCCCTGATCCGGGGCGACAAGGGAGACTATCGCCCAGCCATCGAGGAATTCCGGAAAGAACTGCCGGGAGCACGGGGCGCCGGCTTGGGACTGGACTACATCACCCAGGACGTCCCGAGGATATATCCCCTGGCGTTGCTGGCCAACGAGCGACAGCAACTGGTGATGCGGCACAGTTCCGGGGTGTTACTACTTGACATCCAAGACGTTTACTCCGACGAAGAACGGGCACAAGTGCTGGCGGCGGTGCGCACGCTGCCGATGACGCTGATGGCCTTCGTGGGCAGCAGCGGGATGTCGATGAAGGTGCTGGTGCGCGTGCAGCCCGACAGCGGGCGCGAGGCTAAGACATTGCAGCTGACGGAGCTGTTCTACCGTGCCGCCCACAAGCAGATGCGCGCCATCTACTCCACGGTCGTGCCCCAGCGCATCAGCGTGGCCTACGAGCTGCGGATGAACGATGGCTTCCTGCTCAGCTACGACCCCGCCCTCTACTACAACCCCGACGCCCAGCCCGCCATCGTGGACAAGACGTTGAAGGTGAAAGGATTGCGACCGCAGAAGAAAGACTATGCGGAGCGCGAGCTCCGGCGCCCCGTGCCTGCCGACCAGTACCACCGCGACTACTACGACAACCTCTTCGACGCCCTCCTGGAGGAGGTGCGCGAGGAGTTCATCCAGCAAGGGCGCGAGAAGGAGCTGGAGGAGACGGCATACTTGCGCACCGTGGTGGAGCGCGCCGCCGAGCGCAACGTGGAAGAGAGCGAGGTGCGGGCGCGCATGATGCGCCTCTTCGAATGGGAAATCGACGAGGACATACGCCGCTTCGTGCGCGAGGTGTACGAGAGCAAATATCCGTTGGCCTACACGGGCAACAAGGCCCGCGACGCCGTGCGAGGAATGATGCAGGTGCTGACGGAGGGCTACGAGTTCCGGCTGAACACCCTCAGCCACGCCCTCTACTTCCGTGAGCGATCGACCTTCGGCAAGTGGCGACGCGTGGAAGCGGCGGACGTGAACACCATGGCCTTAGAGGTGCAGGAGGCCGGCGTCCCCACCAACACACATCAGGTGCAGACCTTCCTGAACAGCCGTCGCATACCGCAGGTGAATCCCATAGAACTGTTAATCAATCGTGTACGCGGAAAGTGGGACGGCAAGGACCGCATCGAGGCGCTGGCGCGGCGCGTACCCACGACGCTGAAGCATTGGCCGAAGTACTTCCACATCTGGTTCCTGGCGATGGTGCGCCAGTGGCTGGTAGCCTCGCCCGACCACGGCAACGAGGTGGTGCCCCTGCTGATCGGCCCGCAGGGCGTGGGCAAGAGCACATTCTGCCGCCGTCTGCTGCCGCCCGAACTCATCGACGGGTACATCGACCACCTGGACTTCTCGCAGGAGAAGGAGGTGCTGCGCGCCATGGCCACCTTCCAGCTCATCAACATCGACGAGTTCAACCGCTATAGCGCCAAGGACCAGGCCGGCAAGCTGAAGAACTACCTGCAGATGACGGACATCCGGCTGAAGACACCCTACCGCACATCGTTCGACATCCTGCAGCGCACCGCCTCGTTCATCGGCACCAGCAACCCCACGGAAGTGCTGGCGGACACGACAGGCTCGCGCCGTTTCATCTGCGTGGAAGTCACGGGCGTCATCAACCAGCTCTTACCCATCGACTACACGCAGCTCTATGCCCAGGCCGTGGCCGAACTGGACGCCCGCGCCGCCCTCGGCGATCAGGCCAGGGCGAAAGACGTGGGTCGCACCTACTTCACGAAACTGGAGGAGGCCACCATCCAACGCTCCAACCAGCGCTTCATGCAGCCGAGCGTGGCGGTGGAACGCTTCCAACTGCTGTTTGAGCCCGTGGCCCAGAGAAAGACAAAACGATTGACGGGAACAGAGGAACTGACCCTCGAGGAAATCTTCCAGGAGTTGCAGCAAGGACGGCAAGCCACCCTCAGCAATACCGAGCGCACTTTCCTCAAAGCCCACCTCCAGAAACTCTATAAAGACGGCAAAGTGTCATACAGACGCGGTGCAAAAGGATTTACTTATCACGTAAAAAGAAGAAAAGAATGATAAAAAGTACACATATAAAGCCCGTTTTTGGTGTAGTACATACCAAAAAGTACACGTATAAAGCCCATTTATGATGTAGTATATACCCAAAAGTACACGTATAAAACGCAAAGTACACAAAACTAAAAACGTCTAACCGCTGAGAATCAGACAAGTACTATTTTTAGCGTGTACTTATGTAGTAAAATTGATAAAAAAATTCTGCACGCACCACCTTCCATCCACCATTTCCCATCCCCCTCCCCATTAAATCTCTATTTTTCTCAATTCCTAATCCCCAACTTCCCCATGGCCATTAAATACAGCATCTATGACAATCCCCCACGACGCGACGGCAAGAAACCCGAGCGCCACATACAGGTCAAGAATCTCAAGCCCGTCGGCAACTACGACATCGCGGGCGAGATGAAGAAAATCAATCCTTTGTATAGTCGCGGAACCTCCGTAGGCACGCTGCTGGTCCTGCGCGACGCCATCGAGCAGATGATAGCCGACGGCTGCAGCATCCATCTCGATGGCATCGGCACCTTCACGCCCAAGGTCAGCGCCGACATCACCACGCGCGCCGACCGCCAAGGCCGTCAGCGCCTGCATACCACGAACCTCAAGGTCACCGGCATCGACTTCCAGCCCGACGAGGGCCTGCTTGATGACATCAACAGCCACGCCCAGTTCGAATGGGTGGCCGGCGTGCGCACCTCACCTGTCAGCGACGAGGAGCTGCGCGCCGTCATCGACCGCCACTTCGCCAAGCACGACACCCTCACCCGGGCCGAACTGATGGAAGCCCTGAACATATCTAAGGATCGCGCACGCCTGTTCCTTAATAAACTCGTCGCCGACGGCACCCTCCGAAAAGGAGGCGTGCGGGCGACGACGAGATATATGAAGGTGTAGGCCGACCCATTCTCCTCAACCAGCGTTCCCGTGCAGGCGGAAACGCTGTTTTTTTTTAATTTTTATCCATTTTTTTGCTTTTGACACACTTTTCTATCCGAAAATTTGGGAGGAAAGAGAAATGTGCTTATCTTTGCAGCGTCCTAACCTCAAAAGTGGATGCTTCTCACGCCAAAAATGAAAGGATTCATAGAGATGCAGAAGCTGGGTGGGTGGGGCACATGACATATAAAGGCGTTTACGTGGCGTCTTGTTCTTGGCGACTCAGAATCTCGCAAATTCCGAACAAAAGCTCAAGACAAGGCAATAGTAGATGTCCGTGTGAGATTATACAAAGGGAATATTGTATATCCACGCGTGGGCTTCTGCGTTGCTCATCCTAGCTTTTTAAGGGCAATGCGAGAGCCTTGAGTCGCGGGATGAGCAACAGAATCAGCAACCCGCGCTTTTTTATTTCATGTCACTTTAATCGTAAAGGACCAATCGTTACCCGATGACTGGCTTATTGAGTCCATACCTGTTTCTGTTTGGTCTGTTGCTGGCACACGTCTATTTGTTAGGAACCGGACGTGTGGGCAACAGAGCAAACATCGTCTGCCTACACCTTAATTAATATACGCGCGTAAGGAAACTCTTTTTGCTGCGCCCCTTCCCAATTTCCGAATTTCTAAGAACTAAATACCTTATAAACCATAAAACTTAATTATTATGAAACAATCAGTACACAAATTCCGCCTGTATCTCGCAGGCATTGCCCTCCTGGTTGGAGGTAGTTTTGCATGGGCCTCCACAGCAGGGCTCAAAGTATGGGCCGAAAAGTTGCAGTCGCTCTTGGACGGTAACCTGACAGGGCTCAACCAGATTCAGGACTCAGGTCCCCTCTTGGCTGCTGATAATAACAGCGATCAGGCTTTTGCCGCAGGAGAGTATTATTTCAAGGCGGAATATGATGCCGATGGTGACGGCGTTTCCGAAACTTACTTCTTAGGTGGCGCCAACAGTTGGGGAACCCATGCAGCACTGATTCCAAATTCTGTACTATGGGGATTGGAACATGTCGAAGGGAATGTATATCACCTCGACTCCTATCAGAGCAATGGCGGTGAAATGCACTACCTCGGCTCTAATGCCTATGTGGACGCCGCAGTATGCGACATCTATCTCACAAAGGACGAGCAGGATGGCACCTACACACTCTCGCTCGAAGAATCCGCCAGTTACCTCAAGGTTACAGAAATGGGCTTCCACAATCATCCTGTGCTTGACTGGAATGGAGAAGTTCAGGATGCCATCAAGTTCAACATCGTCTCGTCTGAAACTGAAATTCAACCGGGTGACAATGTCACTTACTTAATCCGCGATGCCAACTTTGATACCAACAATCGCTATGGTAGTCAAGGCTATGCGGACAAAGGTCTTGCTTGGACGGTAGAGGCCGGTAATTGGAATCTCCGTGGCGGGGAAGCTCCGAACACTTGCGCCGAGTCTTGGCACTCCTCCTTCAACATCTACCAGACCTTGACAAACATGCCCAATGGCGTTTATGTGATGACCGTTCAGGCTGCCGTCCGTGACGATGCTGAGAGATGGGACGGCGTGGACTATCCCGTGGCCTACATCAACGATGCTACAGCTACTTTCATCGAGATGGAAGACAGCAATTATGTTGACTATGTCATCTACCGCTTTGGTGGAGACTCCTATTTTGGCAACTTCAACCAAGCCGTTGTTGGCGATGCTATGATGACAGACTTCAGCCAGCTGTTTGCTGAAGGCAAGTACAAGCTCACCGTCCCCGTACTTGTTACCGACAAGAAGATTACCCTCGGTGTCAAAGGAACTCGCGATGATATGTGGGCTATGTTCGATAACTTCGGTCTCACCTATTACGGATACAACGCAGCAGCAGGCTCCCTTTACTTGAGCATGGTATTAGATGCATCGGTGGTAGACGGCACTGATGCCTGCAATGCAGAGGTCAAGACTGCCTACGAAACAGCTTTTGCCACCGCCAAGACGATGGCCGAGGCTGGTACAGCAACTTACGACGAGTGTGTGGCACAGGGCAATGTGCTGGCAGCTGCCTATAATGCTCTCATCGAAAATATCAGCGCCTACAAGCAAGCACCTGAAATCATCAACGGCCTCACCGCTCAGATGGAAACAGTCAGAGCTTTGCAGAAAGAAGAATTGACTGACGAAGCGACAGCCTTCATCCGCAATCTGGACAATGGCTACAACCAGTGCACCCTGACCACGGAAGATATTACCAGCGCCAAGCAGAACTTCAAGGCCATCATCAGTGCTGCCCTGACCACCACGATGGTGGCTGGTGACGACCTCACGCTGCTCATCACCAATCCGACCTTCGACACCAATGGTGAGGGATGGAACCTCGATGGCTACGCCCAGGTGAACTACAATTATGGCACTGCCGAAGTTTACCACAACGCCTTCGACTACTATCAGGTGATTCCCAGCGCCGCAGCCGGTATCTATCGTCTGAGCTGCACCGCCTTCAACCGCGTGGACGGTAAGGTACGTTCAGCCAAGCTGTACGGTGGAATCTCTGAGGTGCTTCTGAAATTAATCACCGAAGAAGGTAGCACTTATGCACTGCTCAGCGACGTTCAGGAGACAGGAGCTGACGGTGCTCTGTTTGCTTCTTCTACTGGCACCTGGCCTTACGACACAAGATCCAATGAAGTCACAGGCGCTGAAGGCGAGCTCCGCTTCGTCCCCAACTCCATGGAAGGTTCTGACCTTTATTTCAGCACCATCAATCCTGCTACTGAACTTCCTTATTATTCGGTCTCCACTCAGATTGTAATGCCCAGACAAGGCGACCTCCGCATCGGCATCAAGAGCGATAGCAACAGCGAGTGGACCATCTGGGATAACTTCAAGTTGGAATACGTTGGCAGCAACAACGACTTGATGTCCGACTATACAGCTCAGTTGAAGTCTTATTTGAGCAGTGATGTCCACTATACCGCTTCTCTGCGTCAGGAGGCTACCACGATTGTGGCTTCAGCCGAAGCGGGAACACTCAGTGAGGAAGAAGCCTATACCATCATCGGTCGTATCGGGAACCTTATTGATCAGATCAAGAATTCCGTAGATGCCTACGCAGTCCTCAACAATGCCATAGCATCCGCCGAGGAACGGCTGACAACGACTCAGAATATCGACGAGGATGTGGCTTCCGAACTCCAGGCGCTGCTTACTGCTGCCAAGACTGCCTACTCCGCCGGTTCTTACTCCGACGAGGAAGCCAAGGACAAGGCTTCCGAGGTCACGGCTCTGTCTCGCCGTCTGCAGTCTGGCTATCTCATTATTGAGATGGCAAAGGCCGGCACGTTGGGCGACATCGTGCTGGATCTCGTCGAGAACTTCTCCGATGTCAAGGGTATCACCATCATTGGCCCGATGAACGCAAGAGACATCGCTCAGGTAGCAAGCATGGTCAATCTTGAAGCACTTGACTTGAAGGATGCAAGGCTTGACAGGATTGAATATGAGCAGTTCCGCAACCATGATCTGCTGAAGACCGTCCGGTTGCCAAAGACCCTGACGTATTTGGGTGGTAATGCATTCTACGACTGCAACGGCCTTGTCTCTGTTACCATCTCCGGCAATATCCAATATGGATCATACTATGATGACAACGGCAATTATCACAGTAGTAACATGGGCAGTTACATCTTCGGCAACTGCGATGCCCTAGAAGAGGTGATTGTCGAAGAAGGTGTAAAATCCATTGGGTATGAAATGTTCCAGAATTGTAACCGCTTGTCAAAATTGACACTTCCTGTGTCCTTAACCAGCATTAGCGATTACGCCTTCTACAATTGCTACAGCCTGGCAAGCATCCCCCTGCCCGGTAATTTGACATCTATTGGTGGATATGCTTTCTATCGTGATAATAAAGTAGGACTCGTGTATAATTACCAAGGCTATTATTATGATGACAACGGTAATTATCATGAAATCTACGATACTATCCCCAATCTTTGCCCCGAGCAGATTGTCATTCCGGCAAACGTTAAGAACATAGGTAGCTATGCATTCTATAACATGGGTGATCTCAAGAGTGTCACTTTGAATGAAGGACTGACATCTATAGGTAATTATGCCTTCTACAACACAGGCATCCGCATCGCAACCTTTCCCAGCACACTGACTAGTGCGGGTTACAATGTCTTTAACAGCGGCACACCTTATACCTGCTTGGCTCTGGAGCCTCCCACAGTCAGTAGCGGCTGCCCCGTTCAGAATCCCGATACCCTGTATGTACCCATGTTGGTAACTAAGGCCTACAAGCAGGCCGCTGGTTGGGCTAACTTCAAGATTGTAGGAGCTGATATCATGCCAGATAACCTGATCGTTCACAAGCAGATGAATCTGGACTTTGCCAAGGCAAATATCCCCGAGGGCTACAAGCCCAACTTAGAGATCCTGTGGACCAATATCAACCAGTCGAGCACAGGCACTCCTTCCCAACTCGGTGCTCTGGAGGTACACAACGGAGGTACGTTCTCTGTCGGTTATCTGGAGATGAACTATAGCACGGCACAATCCAATTATTACCGATATAATTATAGGAGTCGCTACGGTCAGTCTTCCTATACGCCCCAATATTCCACTATTATCACCGATGGTAGCATGCGTGCAGATAACATCACCATCCGTGTACATATCAACGACGGGTATTGGAGTTTCATCAGCCTACCCTATGATGTCCGCGTAGGCGATATCACCTGCGAGACAGCAGGCACTGACTGGGTCATCCGCCGTTATGACGGTGCTGCCCGCGCAGCCGTGGACTTCAACAACACTTGGGTAAATATGGGCGAAGATGACATCCTCGAAGCCGGCAAGGGCTATATCATGCACTGCGCATTCACCAACGACTGGTATGACTACCGCGTTTTCCGCTTCCCGGCTCTGAACAACCAGAACAAGAACCTCATCTTCAGTGCTGCCAACCGCACCCTTGAACTGGCAGAGTACCAAAGCGAATATGCCCACAACCGCAGCTGGAACCTCATCGGTAATCCCTACCCCGCATACATAGAGATTGGTGCTACAGACCTCGATGCTCCCATCACGGTCTGGGATGGACAAGGCAGCTACCTGGCTTACTCGCCTATCGATGACTACTTTGTCCTTAACCCCGGCGAAGCATTCTTCGTACAGCGTCCTCTGAACAAGAGCAGCATCACCTTTAATGCCGATGGCCGACAGAGCTACTACGATGTCACTGGCTATTCCAATAACGTGAAAGCCATCCGCCAGAACAATTCGGACCGCCACGTCTTCAACCTCCTGCTCTCCGACGGCAATCTGAGCGACCGCACCCGCGTGGTCATCAACCCCGCCGCCAGCATGGACTACGAGAGCGAGCGCGATGCCGCCAAGTTCCCCGCTATGGATGGCACAGCCACACAGCTCTACAGCCTTGCCGCCGATGTGCAGTATGCCATCAACGAGCGTCCTATCGCCGACGGTTCCGTGCAGCTCGCAGCTCACTTCGGAAAGACTGGCACCTACACCTTCACCCTCAGCACCAAGGCCACCGAGAGCGTCATCCTCATCGATGAACTCGAAGGCACCGCCGTCGAGCTGAACGGCACCGAAGGCTACACCTTCAATGCCGAGGCCGGTACTGTTGCCAACCGCTTCCGCCTGCAGATTGCCGGCACAGCCGACGGCATCGAACGCCTCAATGCGAACAGCCCCGAAGGCCATGTATTCACCATTGATGGTAAGACACTGACCACCACTCCCAAGACGCCTGGCGTTTATGTCATTGGTGGCAAAAAGGTCATTAAGAAGTAATACCAATAATAAGTAAACACTTTCAATAAGTAGTCGCTTTATGAAAAAGTATTTATTTATTCTAATAATGAGTCTCATGGCCGGAATGGCCATGCAGGCTCATCCTGGCCAGCAGGCAGCGCCTCTTGGGGATGGAGATGTCCAGTCCGAAGAGAGCGAATCCAAGTGGTCAGCGCCTGTAGAACCTGTTCTTGACGAAGTAGGTTCCGACATCCGCAGCGGAGAACTCTATTATATAAAGAATGTAGGTGCAGGTCAGTTCCTTACCGGTGCCAATAGCTGGTCTACGCAGATCAGCCTCACCTCTGCAGGATACAAGGATGCTAATAATCCTCCTCTTGTCATTCAAGTCGTTGACACGACCATTATCATGTCCGGCACATCCGTTTCCGGTTATGCGATGAAGGTCTATGGTACTCAGTGGGTCAATGGTAACAATGGTGAGCGCTCAATGACGAACACGCTCTTGTTCCGCGATAGTGAAGAATGGGGGTTCATAGATTATAATAATCAAGGTCGCGGCTGTGTGTGGAATATCACTAAGCGCAACGGCTACTACCGCATCCGCACCGCTGATGGCGATATCGCCTATGAGAGCTTGGCTTACCAGTATGCCGGTTGGTATGACTGGAATGGTCCTATCGAGGTTGATGAAGACGGCTATCTCGTCTCTGGTGAAACTACAGTTAATTTCGCTTGTTGGGTGGATGCCGAAACTGGTGAGATCGACGATGAGAGTGCTCATGTCGATTGGTTGTTCATTCCTGTTATTCAGTATCAATCGAAGTTGAAACTCTATGAGGCTCGTCTGGCACTTTATGACCTCCTGAATGAGGCAGATGCTTATGGTGTAGAAACGAGTAAAGTCGGTGCTATCTATACCAATGAGGATTCCAGAATTGAGGACATAGAACGTGCACAGGTTATCTTGATCGATGAAATCAATCGTGTCAAGTTCCTCGAGTATTTGGGTGACGCCACTGAGGAGAATCCAATTGAAGCTACTGAGTTTGTACTGGTCAATCCGGACTTCGAAGAAGGCAATATCGGTGGCTGGACAACCAATTATGTCAGTGGACAACAAGCCAACAACATTGGTTACCAAGGTGCAGTTTATCAAAATGGCGATGTGTACATCTCCCGATTCATCGAAGCATGGAAGAGCGATGGGCAGCCTTGGACTATCGGTGACGGCTATCTGCAGCAGACGGTCTATGGTCTGCCTCAGGGCAAGTATGTGCTGGAGGCTGACGCAATCTCTGTTTACCAGTGGGCTGACCACACTTCTGACGGTTTTATCGGTAAGAATCCGGCAGAGGGCGTTTACCTCTTTATTAAGGCTGGTAATAATGAAGTCAGAACCAATTTGGCCACAGGTAATGGTGCTCCAGAGCATTTCAGCATCACCTATGTCTGTCAGGAAGGCGACGTACTGACCTTTGGCCTGAAGACCGTCAATGCCACCGCCAACTGGATTGCTGCCGACAACTTCAAGATTTTCTACTATGGTCCCACCACCGACAGTCAGGCTACTTTGGATCTGAAGGTGTTAGTGGCCAAAGCCAATGAGATGACGGGCATGACCTTAGATGTCAAGGCTGTATTGGATGCCGCCGTCAAGACTGCCAATGATGCCATCTCCAATGACGACGAGACCATCAAGGAGGCAGCTATCAGCAGCTTAGAAGCAGCCATTAAGAAGGCATCCCTGTCTATCGAAGCAGTCAAGGACTTCATCTCTAATAAGTACCTTCCTTATTACAATGCTTACACCAGCCTTGCCCAATCGGGTCTGTTTACCGACAATACATATCCTGCTTTGATTTCGCAGATTGAAGGCCTCCGAGCTTCTTCCAGCTTTGAAAGCGAAGAGCAACTCTCTGAACTCTACGCCAGTGTGAAGGACGGGTGGGGCACTTACATCGGTTCGAAAACCACGTTCGCCAATGCCACTCCAGAGCACCCCGACACGCTGACTGGAGCTATCATCAATCCCAAGTTCAGCGACCTCATCGGCATCCAAGGCCAAGCCAAGGGATGGGATGTCGTTTGGGATGGCACAGGAAATGTCAACGAAAGTGCCTATATCGCCGAAAACGGAACGACCACAAGTGGTTATGAACTCTGGAACACGGGACCCTTCCGCTTCACCCAGACACTGAAAGGTCTGCCCAAGGGATGCTATCGCCTCCTGATGGATGGTTACTACCGTTGCGGTACTCCGGTAGACGCTCAGGAGCGAATCTCAACAGAGACCTCTGTTGTGAATGTTTATCTGTTCGCCGCCGATGCCACCAAGGCCATTCACGACTGGGGTCTGGAAGGGTCTGAGACACCGTTGGGTCTGAATAACGAGTACGAACTTACCCTGAATGATGGCAGACAGCTGTATGCTCCTGACCGCGTGGTAGATGCAGAGGTTTACCTGCGAAATGGATATTACATCGACAACGCTCTTGATTTCTACTTTGATGGTGCTGAAGAAGGGTTCTCCTTCGGCGTACGCAAGGACAATGTGATTCCCGCTGACTGGACATACATCGACAACTTCCGCCTGCTGTACCTCGGTAATGGCGTAGATGCTTACGCAGAAGCAATTCAGAGTCATATCGCAGAGATGAAGAAAGTCAAGGAGGAATGTATTCTTACAGTGGAAGGTATCAATCGCTACAATGCAGCTTTATCGGCTGCCGAAATCGCGTTGGCAGGAGAAGATGTTGCTGCTTGCATAGCTGTCATCGAACAGATAAATGCTGCCGCCCTGTATATTCAGGAGGGCGACGTTCTTGGCAAGAATGTGAAGAAGGCAATTGACAGCTATGTGGATCGTGTACAGTATGTCAACACGTCTGATGATTGGATGACAAGCTATCTTGCCGCATCTGTTGACTCTCTCTATAGTGGGACCTATCCCAGTAATGCATGGTTGGAGAAGAAAGCCACTCTTGTCCATTACGACTGGGGTGCTTTCATCATGCAAGATGCCAAGGGCCAGGCCTCTGACCTGAATCCCTATGATGCTTCTGCATTCTTCACGGGCACGAACTTCGTGAACCACGATGGTTGGGGTAGCTTGTGTGACTGGGCTCTTGAAATCTCCGGATCGAGTTGGAGATGGTCAACATCCGGTGCAGGTGGCTTCGAAGCATGGGGTAGCCAAGTCCTCAGTCTTCGTCAGCCTACCTTCTATGGGCTTCCTGAAGGTTTCTACCGCCTAACTTTCAATGGTTTCTACCGCGGTGGTTCGACCGCAGACCAGGCTGCAGAGATGCAACGCAACGGCACAGAAAAGTCGCAAGCAATCGTCTATATGAACGATGGTGAACAAGCAGACAGCGTACTACTCGCCAAGTATACCGATGGAGCTCAAGGGGCTCTTCTGGATGTTGGCGATGAAGTACCAGTTGTACTGAACGATGCCAATGGTAATATAGGAACTTATTACCTCCCGAACACCCTGAATTCGGCAAGTTCTTATTTCGCCAACGGCTGTTACCAAAGGACCCACGAAATGGAAATCAATACTGGTCAGCTTTCGGTAGGTGTCGTTCAACTGGGCGATAACCCTGGCAACTGGATTGTAGTCTCGAACTTCAAACTCGAATTCTTGGGTAGCATCGCCGACCGAAAGAATCAGTTGACAACGGCTCTTTCAACCTTGCAAGGTTACCTTGAGGATGGAAAGGGATACGAAAAAACTCTTCGTGAAGAAGCTATAGCCCTGACAGCTACTGCAAATGACCTCCTGGAAGCCGAAACTCCCGACGGAGCAGCTATGTCCTTGGCAACCAAGAGTATCAATGAACTCATTGGGAAGATCAAAGCCAGCATGGAAGCATATCAGAACCTGATGGCAACGATTGAGTCCGTACAGCAACGTCAAGCCTTGGTCAAAGATCTGAGCGACGAAGCCAAGGCAGAAGTGGAAGCCGCAATCACCGCTGCCACTTCAGGCTACAATGAAGGTTCATTTACTGCTCAGGAAGTGAAGGCTGAGATTGCAGCACTCAACCAACTCGCCAATCGTTTGCTGACCAGCTATCTGGTCATCACGGTTGAGGCGGAAGGTGTTTTGAGTGATTCCATCCAGAACTATGTGACGGATTTCACGCTCGTGGAGAATCTTAAGGTCATTGGTCCCCTGAACACCGATGATATCTTAACACTCCAGAGTCTCAACAACCTCGCAGACGTGGATCTCTCCGAAGCACGGATCACCAACCTCAACAATGCTTTCCAGAACCACACTATGCTGAAGAAGGCTGTGTTGCCCAGCAACCTGACAACCATCAGGAGTTCACTCTTCAGCGGGTGTACTGCTCTGGAAGACGTCACACTGCCTGGCTCACTGACCAGCATCGGTTCTTATCTGTTCGAGGAGTTGACATCCCTCAAACGGGTAGTCCTCGGCGAAGGCATTACATCCCTCAGCAGTTATATGTTCGAGAACTGCTACCGCCTCTCTGAGGTCGTCATGCCCTCCTCTCTTCGTAACATCAACAATGGCGCTTTCTACAATTGCTACAGCTATGCGAGCATCCAATTACCGGATGAATTGGAGAGCATTGGCAATTATGCTTTCTACCGGGATAATAAAGAACGTTATCTCTACAATGAGCATTCTGTTTATGATGACAACGGCAACTATTTGGGTTATCAGTATGATACCATTCCTAACCTCACTCCCAAGCAGATAGAAATCCCCGCCAGCGTGAAGACCATTGGTGAAAATGCTTTCTTTAATTTAGCCAAACTTGAAAGTGTCACGTTCAACGAGGGCTTGACCTCTTTAGGGAGCCGCGCATTCTACAACTCAGCAGTCCGCACAGCCACCTTCCCCGGCACACTGACATCTGTGGGCTACCGGGTCTTCAACAGCGGTACTCAATACACCAGCCTCGCTCTGAATCCTCCCACAGCCAACAATGGTTGCCCCGTGGAGTATCCCGAGACGCTCTATGTGCCGCGACCCGCTGTGAAGGCCTACAAGCAGGCTGCCGGATGGAACAACTTTAAGATCTTCGGAGCCGATGTGATGCCCGATGAGATCATCGTCAGCAAGCAGCTGAAACTGGACTTCGCCAACACTAACATGCCCGAAGGGTATAAGCCGGACCTTACCATCCAGCCTTCAAATGTCAGCGTCAGCAGTACTTCCACTCCTTCCACGCTGGGCGCTCTCGAAGTCCTCAACGGCAGTAACCTCAACGTACGTTCATTCACACTCCAGGGTTATAACCACGCGCAACGTAACTACTACTTCTATAACTGGGGCAGTAGCAACAACCGTAAACCGCAATACGCCACGCTCATCACCGATGGAATCATGACGCCCGACAATATCGACATCACCATGTCGCTGACAGATGGCTATTGGAACTTCATCAGCGTCCCGTATCACGTACGCGTCGGAGATATCACCCCGGAACAGGAAGGCACACAGTGGACCATCCGCTATTACGATGGAGCAGCACGGGCTCAAGGTGACCTCAACAACACATGGGTCAACCTGACAGCCAATGACATCCTGGAGCCTGGCCAAGGCTACATTATGCACTGCACCTATTCGCCCTCTAGGTATAATTATGTGACATTCCACTTCCCGGCGTTGAACGATGGGAACAAGTACCTCATCTTCAGCCCCTCAGACCGTACCATCACGCTCGACGAGAATCCAAGCGACACCCCCAACAACCGTGGATGGAACCTCATCGGGAACCCCTATCCCGCATACATCCACATCAGCAGTCTGGGTTCCAGTGCACCCATCACCGTATGGAACGGATACAACGGATATTATGCCTACTCGCCGCTCGATGACGACTACACCCTCTGTCCCGGCGAAGCTTTCTTTGTACAGCATTCGGAGAATCAGGGCAGCATCACACTTTCTGCCGCAGCACGACAGAGCTACTATGATATCACGGGAACCACGAATTATGTGAAGGGCGTGAACCGTCATGCAAGCGCCGACCGTCGGGTCTTCAATCTCATGATTTCCGATGGTGAGCATACCGAACGCACCCGTCTGGTCATCAATCCCGCAGCCTCCATGTACTACGAGGCAGAACGCGATGCCGCTCTCTTCCCGGCAATGGACGCTTCCGCAATGCAGCTCTACAGCATTGCTGCCGGCGTACAGTATGCTATCAACGAGCGTCCGCTCGCCGACGGTTCCGTGCAGCTCGCTGCTCACTTCGGCAAGGCAGGTACCTACACTTTCACCCTCGAGACCAAGGCCACCGAGAGCGTCATCCTCATCGATGAACTCGAAGGAACCGCTGTAGAACTGAACGGCACCGAGGGCTACACCTTCACTGCCGAGGCAGGAACCGCAGACAAGCGTTTCTGCCTGCTGTTTGCTGGTACTGCCGATGCTATCAACGAGCTCGCAGCAGATGAGCTCAGCGGTGCAGACGTCTTCACCCTCGATGGTAAGAAGATTGCAGGCAAGCCTTCCATCACAGGCATTTACCTCGTCAAGAAGAATGGTAAAGTCCGTAAAGTTTCTGTAAAATAAATCTCTAAATCATATAAGTCATGATACGAAAATCATTCAGCATTTTGTTCCTCTGGCTCTTTACTATGGTCGGAGTGGCGCAGACGGATGGCTATGACCCCGTCAACCCGCCCAACCCAGATGTGCAGGCAACGACCTATTTGTTGGCGACTTCGGTTCAGCCGGCTCAGGCAGGCTCGACCAATGTGTCGGGCAGTAAATACTCGGCCGGATCCAGCGTGTACGTCTATACCTCCAGGAATAACGGGTATGTCTTCAAGCACTGGACAGACGGCACGAATATCGTTTCCACCGAAAGCAGTTTCTACTACACGATGCCTGCCGGCAGCGCCCACCTGACAGCTGTCTATGAGTACAACCCCAACTCGCCAGACAACCCCAGCGGCGACTACACGCGGTCTCACGCGCTGGCTCTGAAGGCATCGCCCTCGCAAGGCGGATCGTTCAACTACAACAATAATGGAGAATACAAGCAGGGACAGCAGTTATCCCTGTATGCCTACTCCAATACGCACTATGTCTTCAAGCATTGGGAGTATCAGGGCAAGGTTGTAAGCACCGATAGAAACTACAACTTCACCATGCCCGACGTCAACGCAGAACTGGTGGCTGTCTTTGAATACAACCCCACCAGTCCTCAGGATCCCGGCACCAACTCCTGGAATGCCGAGACGGGTGAACTCATCGTGGACGCCTTCGAGAAGGGCAACCTCTCCAATGCCATCTACAATGTAACTGGTGGAAACACCAACTCCGTGCAGACCCTGATTGTGAATGGCAAAGTCAGCAACTACGACATCGGCAACATGGAGAGCTATCCCTTCTCCGTGGTAGACTTCAGCCGCTGCGCCGGAGCTACTTCCGTTCCCTCGTGGAGTTTTGAGAACAATTCCACGCTGACTTCCATCTCATTGCCCAGCAGCATCACGAACATCGAGTACTATGCATTCTCCGGCTGCTCGAGCCTGACCAGCGTCAGCTGCTATGCCACCGTTCCTCCCACCCTGGGAACCAATGTCTTCAACGGCATCAAGGAACAGCTCGTGGTCTTCGTGCCTGCCACCAGCATCGACCTCTATCAGGAAGCTGCAGGCTGGAAGGATCTGACCATCCTGCCGCTCTCCAGCCAGGTCAATGCCCTTGAGGTGAACTTGCCTGCGGGCAGCGACGACGGACGATTCAAGAATATGTTCATCGAACTGGTGAACGCCAACAGCGGACAGCGTATGCGCTACGTCATCAGCGACCGCACCGCCTACACCTTCCAAAACCTGATGCACAACACCAAGTGGAACGTCTACGTGAAGAACGCCACAGGACAGGTGCTCGGTCAGATGGAGAACATCGAGATGCAGACCAGCGACCGCAGCGTGACCTTCCAAAGTCTGATAGAGCCTCAGACCATCAAGGCTGTGGTGAAGACTCCCGACGGCACCGACGTCAGCGGTCAGATGGCTTTCACCTGGATGACTGCCGACGGCACTTACCTGGCTCAAGGAGCCAGCGTCAGCGGCATCCTTCCCATCGATGACGCTGCCGTCATCCTGCGTGCCACCCTGCCGCAGGCTCTGGCCATGCAGTATCAGCTGCTCGCAGACACCACCTTCGTGGTACAGACCTCTGGCAACACCATCACCCAGACCCTTGCAGCACTGCCCACAGCCAAACTAACGGGTACGGTGCGCGACGTGCTGACGAACGCCGCACTGGGCGGAGCCACAGTCACCGTTTCGCAGACCCTGAACGGCAAATATAGCAAGGCCTTCACCACAACGGCCAATGCACAAGGCGTCTATAGCCTTGATGCCTTCTACGCACCCACCAGCATCACAGCAGTGGCCACGGACTACATCAGTCAGACCGTTCTCTACGATTCCCTCACGATAGAGAACGGCGTGGCCACCCTGCAGGATATCACTCTGAAGAGCATCAATGGTGCCACCATCACCCTGAACTTCACCTACACGCCCGCGGCACTCAGCGGTTCTGCTGCCGAGACCCAGACCTACTACAGCGACTACCAGAACGTGGCCTACGCTATCCGCGACATCACCACGGGGCAGGACATCAAGCAGTTCAACGTGCAGTATCCGCAGATTGTCCTGCTGGAGGACGTAGCGCTCGGCGACAGCCTGCAGCTCACCGCCACCAGCAAGACGGGAAGCTTCATGCCCGTGGTAGCCAAAGGTAAGGTCAACGATATGAACCGCGCAGAAGTCACTTTCGACATCAAGCAGCTCGGTCAGATCAGCGCCACCTTCGTCTCCACGGAGAACAGCGCTGTCAACGGCATCCTCTACGACAGCAAGGGCAAGTTCGTGAAGAACGTTGCATACTCCAACGCCGCCCTCAGCTTCAAGGAATTGACCGATGGTGACTATACCCTCATCACGATGGGCAACAGCAAGCTCTTCAACACCATCTACGACCTGAGCAAGTTTGAGCAAGCTGGTTTGAAGGACGGCACGGACTATGTCGCTACTCCGGTAAAGGTGCAGAGCGGCGTTATCTCTGCCGTGAAGACCAGCTACGTTCCCTTCTTCGACGAGAGCAAGCTGTACTACACGGGTGACAACACCAGCTTCACCGTCAACAAGACACAGGTCACTGCCGGTAACTACCTGACCATCAACAGCCGCATCGACTTCAAATCGCTCTATACCAATGAAGTCTCCAATGTGCGCCTCGTCGTGGATCTGCCCAGCACCTGTTCTTTGGTTGACAACTCCGTCATGGTGGGTAGTGGCCTTAGCACCTACATCTCCGCAGCCGGTCGTGTTACCATTCCTGTGGACAACCTCAACGACCGCATCCGCTTCTGCGTGATTCCTACTGCGGGTGGTGACTACTCTCCCAGTGCTTACGTCCAGTTCACCTACAACGACCAGGATGTAACCCAACCTATAGGTAACGCCAACTTCACAGTGAAGGACTTGAGTATTACTGCACCAAGTGTAGTGGCCAAGACAAGTGTGCCTCTCAATGGTACAGCTGTCGGTAAGTCCAAAGTGGAAATTTTCGACAATGGTGTTCTTATAGGAGAGACCACGGCTTTGGCTAACGGCACTTGGGCCACGAGTTGTGAACTGGATGACCCATACAATCTTTCAACACATAAGGTTTATGCCAAAGTTACCACTTTGACTGGATTAGAGATGCAATCTGAGGCCAAGAATATAGTTTATGACATGAATGCTATTCAGGTTTCCAAAGTGATAATGTATCACTACAATCCTGAGATGAACAAGACGTTCCAGTCAGCTTTTGACTTCATGAATCCATCAACTAAAGCCAATCAGTGGACGGTTTATTATCCAAGGAAGTTATTCACATATACCCTTGAATTCACAAACAATTCGCCAGATAAGGTATCAAATGTGAAACTCTATGTTCATACTGCAGATGGTCGAAAAGTACCTCTCACGCCCAAATACGATGAGAAGAAAGATCTTTGGGTGGCTGATATTGATATGGGGAACCGTAGCGACGGATATTATCCTGTAAATGTCAGTGTAGGTTACAGCATCATGGGTGGAGAAGTTGAAATTGATTACAGGCAAATCCAGGATGCTTACGAAACCTCATTGGATTTAAGGCCGGATATTGAGTCAATCGATGGAGAATACGAATCATTCACCCAGCAGCTTCTGAATGCATATGACAATAGTATTATTGACGGGGCGAAGATTGAAGGCATCTTGAGTTCTTATCGGACGTCATTAGGTCTGAGTGAAGACGACTCTGAGACCATATATCTCCAGCTTAAGGAGATGACCCCCGAGCAACTTGCAGCATTCAGAGAATCCCTCTTACAAGAAGTTAATGCATTCGAGTCGGCTCCCATTCTTGATTATTATGAAAATGGCTCAGACTTGTTGAAGGACTATGACTACTCTTTCGTGATAGACGAAATACCATTTAAGGTAATAAGGAAATCATGTAAGGATCTGGTTCCTGAGAATCTTGTTGCCGACGGGTTTAGGGAAGTATCTACTTTAAGCGGCGAAATCATCTATGTAAAAGGGGACAACAACTATCTTGAAATAGTCGACTTCAAAGCAGATTATTACAGCAAAATTGAACTGGTTGACGGCTACTCCAATGTCAAAAAGATATCTGTCTCTGGAATGTGGGAAACAGCAATCCGAAAGATGGATGAATGCAATAATATGCTCGTAAAGGCACAAACAGCAGCCTTGGATGCCATAACTGAAATTGCAGATTTCTTTGGTCAGAAGATTGCCAACTTAACAAATACAGCGTCAAACCTGCGAGCTATGGCCAAAGTAGACAGAGAAATGGGGTTGTTAGAAGGATCTGGAGAACTGCTTTCCAGTGCTAAGGATCTTGAAAAGCAGGCTATGGAACTAGAAAAACAGGCTGCAAAATATCAAAAACTCACAGCAGATGCCAAGGTTGCGGGCAAAGCAATCGTTGGCAAGATTGTCCAATTATTAGGCAGTGTTGCATCGTTGACTATTGATGTTAAGAACTGGTGGAACCTACATAAGAGAATTGAAGCCAAGATTCCATGCAAAGGAAATGAAAGTTATGCCCTAGAGCTGAGCAGTGATGTGACCTATTATGGCAGTTTGATTTGCACTGGTGATGTTGTTACTCTTGCGGGAGCAGTCTTTTCAGTTTATTCGGCAGCAATGGGTTTGGCAGGAACTCCCTTAACTGGCGGTTTGTCGACAGTTATAGGTGGGACAGCCGGTCTTATTGGTGCAGAAGTTTCAATTGCTGCTGGCTTTGCTTTCGATTGGTTATCAAAACGCACCTATAATCGATTAAATAATGAGGTAAGCAAATTAAAATGTGAAGATGATGATGACGATGATGATGATGATGACGACGATGATGATAATGATGATGACTCAGGCTCTCCTGATGATGATGTCCAAATCGACCCCTCCGGCTATGTCTACGAGGGTGTACAGAGCAACCGCTTACAAGGTGTAACTGCAACCTGTTACTACAAGGAAACGGGCGAGGATATGTACGGCGACCCGTATGAGAAGGAAGTGCTGTGGGATGCTGAGGAATACGCTCAGGAGAACCCGCTGTTCACCGACGAGAACGGTTTCTATCGTTGGGATGTTCCTCAGGGACTCTGGCGCGTGAAGTTCGAGAAGGAAGGCTATCAGACCACTTATTCCGAGTGGCTGCCCGTGCCTCCTCCACAGCTCGACGTCAACATCGCCATGACCCAGGACCGTCAGCCCGAAGTCAAGGAAGCCAAGGCATACGAGGATGGTGTGGAAATCGAGTTCGACAAGTATATGCTGCCCGAAAACCTCACTACCGACAACATCATCGTCAAGAAGAATGGCGAGAAGATAGAGGATGGTACCATCGAGCTGCTCAATGCCGAGAACCCCGACGGCAGCAGCGATGGCGACAACGGTGCCAAGCAGGCTCCAAGCCGCAGGGCTAGCGGTTCCGCAGAAAACGTCCTCGCCTCGAAGGTGAAGTTCGTGGTGCCCGATGGCACACAGCTGCTCAGCACCGATGAGGTGACGCTCATTGTCACCACGGGCGTGAAGAGCTATGTAGGACTGCCCATGCAGGAGACCTACACCCAGACCTTCGACGTCGAGAAAGCTGTTCGCAAGATCTCTGCAGACTCCCTGCTGACCGTGCTCTACGAAGGAACACGTACCCTGCAGGTGAGCGCTCTGCCCGGCGATGCCGCAGCAGGCAAGACCTTGCGTGTGCGTCCGCTCTCCACCCTCATTGCCGACATCTCCGGCGAGGGTCTGACCCTGCAGGAAGACGGCTCGTCCACCATCACCCTGGACGAGGAAGGCCAGGCCACGCTGACCGTCAGCGGTGAGCTGCCCGGCTCCACAGCCCTGCAGTTCAGCATCGACGACACCAAAGCCGAGGGTCAGACCCTGGTGAAGGTGCAGCAGGCCGCCTCACTCGTCACTCCGAATCCTCGCGCTTCCCGTGCTTCCGGCAGCGCCGTCTATCGCGGCACGCTTATCAGCCTCAGCTGCGAGAATGAGAATGCCAAGATCTGGTACACCTTAGATGGTACGTGTCCGTGCGATCCCGCCACGGCTCTGGTCTACAGCCAGCCCATCGCCATCAACGACGATGCCGTGACCATCAAGGCCATGGCCCAGGCCGAAGGCTTCGAAGAGAGCGAAGTGGTGACCTTCGAGTATACCGCCAAGAAGAACAACCAGGAACTCGCACTCAGCGAAGGCTGGACTTGGATTTCGCATAACGTAGCTAACAACCTCGCCGTAAGCACCTTCCCGGAGAAGACCCTTGAACTGAAGAGCCAGACTCGCGGTGTCATCCGCGACGCAGTGCTCGGCCTCTTCGGTAACCTCCAGGAACTGACTCCCACGGAAGCTTATAAAGTCAAGATGTCTGCCAGTGCAACACTGCCCGTCAGCGGCGATGCCTTCAATGCCTCGAAGGGCATCATCAGCCTCAGCAAGGGTTGGAACTGGATTGGCTACCCCATGGATCAGATTATGACGCCCACGGAGGCCCTGACGAATCTCTCCGCCGCCGAAGGTGATATGCTGGTAGGCCTGAGCGGTTCGGCAGACTTCATCGATGGTGCCTGGATTGGCGACCTCGAAACCATGACGCCGGGTCTGGGCTATATGCTCAAGACCAGTGCTCCGGCCGAGTTGCTCTACAACACCGGCATCGTCTCCAAGGCTGCCTCGCTGACCCGCGGCCGTCTGAACATCAACAATTCGCCGTGGAGCGTGGACGAGCACGCCTACTCCAACGTAATGCCCATGCGCGCTCAGCTCTTCCGCGAGTCCGGACAAACGGACGATGACGAGTACACCGTGGCTGCCTTTGCCGGCACGGAATGCCGTGGCATCGGTAAGTACGTGCAGGGTGTCATCTTCATGAACGTCCATGGCGAAGGAGCTGAAGACATCACCTTCCAGGCCGTACACAACGAGAAGGAGTACATCGTGGATATCCAGGAGACCCTACCCTTCAAGTCCGATGCTGTAGGCAGCTACCGCCAGCCCTTCGCCCTGCACCTGGGTGACGAGACTGTAGGCATCGAAGAGCGCTACAGCCAACTCGGCGTATGGCCCACCATGGCAACCACGGAAATCACCGTAAGCCTGAGTGGCAAGCCCATCGACCGCCTGACGCTGACCAGCACCGATGGTAAGATGGTACGCGCAAAGGCTTCCGGACTGACGCAGGAAATCATCAACGTGACGAACCTGCCGGCCGGTGTCTACATCGTAGCAGCCCAGAGCGGCAACGAGTACTTCTACAAGAAGATAATGAAAGTGAATAATTAATGTTAACGTAAAGATTTGAATCCCCTATGAAAAAGAAGATTCTCTTTACCCTGATCAGTGTTCTCCTGCCGCTCAGCCTCTGGGCGCAGGAGAGCCACTGGCAATTCGATTTTCATGAGTTCGAATATGACATGACTGTCTTTGTGAACCTCAAATTGGACGATGAGTTATTAACGGACTGGTCGAACTATGAGGTGGCGGCATTCTGTGGAAGCGAATGTCGCGGCATACTGACCGCAGAAGACATTCTAGATACAGGTTCGGCCAAGGTTGGACAACTACGCGTTCGCAGTAATTCTTCCTCTGGCGAGACCATCACCTTCAAAGTCTATGATAAGACTGAACAGAAGGAAATCAACGTTCAGGACACCAAAATCACCTTCTCCAGCAATGCAACCCAAGGCTCAGCTAGCTCTCCATTCAAGTTGGATATTACCCAAAAGTATACTCCAGGAGATACCAATGGCGATGGAGAAATAGACCTTACTGATGCTTCATTGATATTCAGATATTATAGTGAATTCTTTGAGGATGTAGACGCCATGGAAGAAGCTGGACTTACATTTGTTCTAGAAGCAGCAGATGTGAATGGCGATGGTTTTGTAGATCTGACAGACGCCTCACTTGTATTCAGATATTATAGTGAATTCTTCGAAGATGTAGAAGCCATGAATGAAGCTGGACTTACAGTCTTAATACCTTCCATGTGAAAATGAGTAAAACATAAATAACTATTCCTATGAAAAAAATTAGTTCTTTATTATTCTTGTTGCTTGCGTCCATTGTGACCCAGGCTGCAGACCAGTTCTCTATGGCGAAAATAGACATTAAACCAGGAGAGACAAAAGTTGTTACGGTCAGCCTCACTAATGAACAAGAGACTCAAAGTGTTGTTGTTGATGTCACTCTTCCTGCAGGCCTGTCTTTCGTCAACGCCAATGGAGATGTCGTGACTCAGGGTAGTAATAACGGCGTCGTATTTGCAGATAGGACATCAGGCTTCATGAGCAAGACTGCCAACGTCAACAAGAATACGGGTCTCATGCGAACCAGTTTTACTTTTGGTTCAATGCCTGCTGGAGATGGAGAACTCTTCACTTTCAAAGTCAAGGCTAGTGAGAACGCAACAATTGGCGCTGTAAAAATAAACTATACAGGTTTAAAAGTCACTTATGGCAGCACTACCAATACGCATTCAGACATGACATCCGATGTCAACATCTACGACATCTACAACGTCGCCGTAGCTACTGCCGACGCTTCCATGGGTTCCGTCTCCGGAGGAAATGCTGAAGCCATGTCTGGCACGCCAATGACTGTCACCGCCACCCCCGTCACCGGCTATGACTTCGTGGCATGGAAGGATGGCGACACACAGGTATCCACCGATGCTGCCTACACCTTCACCCCGACCAAGAGCATCACGCTGACAGCCACCTTTAAGGCACATGTCTATACTGCAACCTTCAAGAGCGAAGGCAAGTCAGAGAACAAGAACATCGCTTTCGGCGAGGCCGTCACGGCTCCAACGCCGACTACCAAGACCGGCTACACCTTCAGCGGATGGGACAACCTACCACAGACCATGCCCGCACAGGACATCACCGTCACCGCCCAGTACACCATAAATAAATATAAGGTGACGTTCGACGTCGATGGCGTGAAGACCGAATCCGAACTGGAGTACAACGCCGCCATCACCAAACCTCAGGATCCCACCAAGGAAGGCTACACCTTTGCCGGATGGAATCCTGCAGTACCCGCCAACGTACCCGCCAGCGCCGTCACCTACACCGCCACCTGGACCATCAACCAGTACACGGTGAAGTTCGTGGTCGACAACACTGACGTCTACAACCAGAAGCAGGACTACGCATCCACTATCACCAAGCCCGCGAATCCCACCAAGAAAGGCCATACCTTCAAGGGATGGACACCCGAGGTAGCTGCCAAGGTGCCTGCCGCTGACGTCACCTACACCGCCGTCTTCGAGGTCAACAAGTACAAGCTGACCTTCGACGTCGATGGCGTGAAGACCGAATCCGAGGTCGAGTACGATGCCGCTATCACCAAGCCCGCAGACCCCACCAAGGAAGGCTACACCTTCGCCGGATGGGATGCTGAAGTGCTCGCCAAGATGCCCGACCAGGCACTCACCTACACCGCCACCTGGACCATCAACCAGTACACGGTGAAGTTCGTGGTCGACAACGCTGACGTCTACAACCAGAAGCAGGACTACGCATCCACCATCACAAAGCCCGCAGACCCCACCAAGAAAGGACATACCTTCAAGGGATGGAACCCCGAAGTAGCAGCAACAGTGCCTGCAGAGGACGTCACCTACACGGCTGTCTTCGAGATTAACAAGTACAAACTGACCTTCGTCGTCGATGGAGAGAAGACCGAGAGCGAAGTGGAATACAACACCGCCATCACCAAGCCCGCCGACCCACAGAAGGAAGGCTACACCTTCAAGGGATGGGATGCAGAGATTCCTGCCAAGATGCCCGAACAGGCACTCACCTTCACCGCTCAGTTCCAGATTAACAAGTACAAGGTGAAGTTCGTCGACGAAGACCATACTACCGTACTACTGGCAGAAGCCGAATACGAATACAATGCAGACCTCACAACCGTGGCTCCTGATATGACGAATAAGACGAATGTCGATGGTGCTCCCTTCTCCACCTGGGTGGCCAGCTTCGGAGACTGGACAGGCAAGGTACCCGCCAGTGACGTCGTCTATACGGCTCTCTATGGCGGTGAGTTCGACTTGGTATTTAAAGTCGACGGCCAGGAAGTGAAGAAGGCTGTTGTGGAATACAACAACGCCTTCACCGCACCCGAAGCTCCCAGCAAGACGGGCTTCAACTTCACAGGCTGGAAGGATCAGTTCGACAAGGCGCCGGCTGACTACAGCAGCAAGATGCCCGCCAAGAACGTCATCTTCGAAGCTCAGTGGGAAATCATCCACTACACCTTCACCTACACCCTCAACGGCGGTGCCATCGAGGGTGAGAACCCGAACCTGACCGATGTCACCATCGAGAGCAGCTTCACCCTGAAGAACCCCGTACGCAAAGGATATAACTTCGTAGGATGGACTGCCACGGGCATTGCCACACCTTCCACACAGGTAGCCATTGCCAACACACAGGCCAACAACACCTACGTCGCCAACTGGGAGGCTATCAACTACAACCTCACCTACAACCTGAACGGAGGCGCTCTCCCCGAGAACATCACCAACCCCGCCACCTACACCATCGAGGACGCCGTTGCGCTAAACAACCCCGTCAAGGAAGGCTACACCTTCACCGGATGGACGGGCACGGAACTCGCCGAGGCCTCCACCTCCGTAACGATTCCTGCCGGTTCGGTGGACAACCGCAGCTACGAGGCCACCTGGTCTATCAACAGCTACAAGGTCAAGTTCGTCGACGGCAATGATGTCCTGAGCGAAGAGACTATGGTCTTCGGCTCCAGCATCACGGCTCCCACCACTCCCAACAAGGACGGACTCGTCTTCATCGGATGGAATCCTGAGCTGCCCCAGACCGTACAGGCCGGCGACTTCACCTATTCCACCGTCTACGTCCCTGCCACCTTCAAGGCATACTTCAAGATCGACAATGCCGACTTCACGACCGTCGAAGTGAAGTATGGCGAGCAGATTCCTGCTCAGACAGCTCCCGAGAGGGAAGGATACACCTTCAGCGGATGGAGCGAGATTCCCGCCACGATGCCGGCCAGCGACGTCACCATCACGGGTACATACGTTCCTAATAAGTACACCGTCAAGTTCGTCCTCGGCAACGAAGTGCTCTACGAGCAGTTGCAGGACTTCGGTACCGCCATCACCATTCCCAATGTGACTGAACCCGAAGGATGGCTCTTCTCCGGATGGGATCCTGAGGTCGATGCCACCGTACCCGCACACGACGTCACCTACACCGCCACCCTCACAGAAAACAGCTTCCGGATTACCTATTACCTCGAGAACGAGCTCTGGATCATCCAAGACCTGAAGTTCGGCGAGGAAATCGGACTCCCCGAGGTGCCCGAGAAGGAGGGTTACACCTTTGCAGGATGGAAGAACGCCGAAGACCAGAGCAATGTGCCCGAGACGATGCCCAGCCACGACATCACCTACTACGGTGACTACAACATCAACCAATACACCGTGAAGTTCGTCTTCGCCGGCAAGGTGATTTCCGAGCAGAAGTTGGACTATCAGGCTGCCATCACAGCTCCTGAGAACCCTGAGAATGAAGGCTACACCTTCCTCGCCTGGAATGAATTCGATGCCACCGTTCCGGCTCACGATGTTACCGTGGAGGCACAATACGACGTCAACACCTACAAGGTCACCTACAAGGTCGAAGGTCAGGAAGACCAGGTCTTTGAAGTCAAGTTCAAGGAAAAAGTGCCGACCATCGACAATCCGGAACTGGAAGGTCACACGTTCACTGGATGGAATCAGGAGATTCCTGCCACGATGCCTGCAGCCGATGTCACCATCACCGCTGAATTTGATGTCAACACCTACGCCATCCGCTACTACGTCGACGGCGAAGTCTGGGCCGAGGATTCCGTACAGTATGGCGCTACCGTAGAGCTGCGCGAATACCAGCTGGAAGACACCGACCGCTACTCCTACGTCTGGGATGGCGAGACCGTGGAGACCATGCCTGCCCACGACCTCGAGTACATCCTCTCGATTGTCGACGGTATCACAGCAGTCTTCGCAGAAGGACCTGCCGACGTCTTCACCCTCAACGGCACCAAGGTTCGCTCGAAAGCTACTGCCAAGGACGTCCAGAACCTGCCTGCAGGTATGTACATTATCCGCGGTAAGAAAGTTTTGATTAAATAACTTTCAAGGTCTTTTACCAAAGCGCATTTACATCCAGTCTCGGCTTAAGCGACTCTGAATCTCGCAATTTTTCACCCCACTAAAAGGACGAGGCTGGTGTAAATGCCTCAGATTAGGGGATGTAGCCATGTGCTGCATCCCCTATTATCTTTCTATGTAGGAGACATAACGGCTGGTAGAGAGTTAGAATATCGGAGGTAAATTTTGGGCAAAAAAACTTCTTGCAGAGAAAAAAAGGGGCAAAGGTTTGCACAAATGACAGGAATGCCGTACCTTTGCCGCTGAAAATCAACGTGGGATAAATTCATCTGCAATGAAAAAAGTATTTACTATCCTTCTGGCAGCCCTGACGATGACGGCTTTCGTCGGGTGCAGCAAAGATAACGATGAAAAAAAGCCTGAGAATAATGAATACACCGACACGCCGCGTATCATTCTCGACACGGACATCGGTTCTTCGACCGACGACCTCTTCTCCCTGAAGATGCTCTACCGCTACCAGGAAGAAGGGCGTTGCCAACTGCTGGGTGTCGTGGTAGATCGCGAGGGAGAGGACTGCGCAGCATGTGCCGACGTGATGAACACCTTCTTCGGCCACGGTGACATTCCCATCGGATTGGAACGCAACGGCATCAAGAAACCACGCGTGTACATCGACTACAGACATCTTCGCGACCTGAAAGATGAAGACGGCAAGCCCCTTTTCGCGACCACCATCAGCGACTACTCGGCACTGCCTGAAGGATGGAAGCTCTACCGCCAACTGCTGGCAGGCCAGCCCGACCATTCCGTCAGCATCTGTTCCATCGGTTTTGTCACCACCCTCGCCCATCTCCTGGAGTCGCAGGCCGATGCCTTCTCACCCTTGTCGGGCGTTGAACTCATCCGGCAGAAGGTGAAGTGTCTATATATCATGGGAGGCGTCTTCACATCTTCTGAAGAGCCAGAGTACAACTTTGCCCAAGGCCCAGATTTTGCCAAGACGTTCTTCAACCTGTGGCCAAAGGATGTTGACATCGTGTTCTCCCCCATGGAGGTAGGCAATGGTATTAATTACCTCAAAGCACTTGTCCTGTCCGACCTCTCCGGAACCGACCGCCACCCGCTGAAGTACATCTATGAGACCCTCTACGATGATGCCGGCGGCCAAAAGATGTGGGATCCACTGACCGTCATTCAGGCCGTGGAGGGCGACGCCCTCTTTTCCCTCTCTGAGCGAGGCACCGTCACCATCACCGACGATGCCGCCACCATCTTCACCCCTTCCGCCACCGGCAACTGCCGCCACCAGCTGGCAGGCTCCGCGGAGTGGAACAGCCAGATGCTGCAGAAGATCAGGGCAATAATGCCATAGACGCCGCCATCGAAACCTTCGGGCAACACTGCAACGAAGGTCTCCAGCCCCCGGCCACCTGCACCTCTGCCTCCGACATGCAATATATTGCAACACAATAAAATGTCAAAAACAGATTGTGAAATATGGAACGTAAAAGATATACTATCGCAATCCTATTACTTGCCATGATGATCTGGCCATTCGCAACCACCATAGCTCAGACGCCGCGCGCCATTGCCTTCGAGGGCATCGAGAACGCCCGCGACATGGGCGGACTCGTCATGCAAGACGGCCGCACCATCCGCAGCGGGATGCTCCTGCGCAGCGGCAACCTCAACAAGGCTTCCGACGCCGATGTCGCCATCCTCAAGGACCGCTACCGCCTGACCGATGTCTTTGATTTCCGGCTGGAGCCAGAAGCAGCCGCAGCCCCCGACCGAGTGCTGGACGGAGTGAGCTACACGCACCTCTCTACACTCCCACAAGCGTTCATCGCCGCTTTCTCCTCCAGTCGCACCGACACGGCACGCATGGATCCGAAGAGCATGATGGCCACACTCGTGAAACACGCCTTCGACCCACAGGCACAAGCCGTAGCACAGAAGCTCTATCCCGCCATCGTCACCGATGCCCTGGCGCAGCGCTACTACGGTCAGTTTCTCCGGGAGGTGCTGGAGGCCGAAGGTGGTGTACTCTGGCACTGCTCCCAAGGCAAGGACCGCGCAGGCCTGGCGTCGGCACTGCTGCTTGCCGCACTCGGAGCCAGCAGAGACGTCATCGTCGAGGACTTCGACCTCTCCAACCAAAGCTATGCTCCACAGGTGGAAGCCATATCCGCAAGAATTAGCGGCAAGGAGGGTGCCGAGGCTGCCTTGGAATTCATCCGGGCCATGGTCGGCGTCAGCCGGAAGAACTTCGAAGCCACGCTGGACCTCATCGACCAGAAATACGGCTCGCTGCCCGACTACGTGAGGAACCAGTTGGGATTCTCCAAGAAACAGCAGAAACAGCTGAGGAAGAAATACCTCCAATAAAAGGACCTCACCTACGAGCAGGCACCTCTTAATAATAACACCAACCAAGATAAGGACCAATCATGAACTGCGAAGTACAAAAAATAAATCTGGATGAATACGTCCAGACCGGAGAAGGAGGCACCGCCCTCGCCTACACCCACAAGAACGGTCTCTCCCTGGTCAAGCTCTACATTCCGGGATTCACAGCCGACAAGGCTCGGGAAGAGTTCCTCATCGCACGCGCCGTGTTCGAGTTGGGACTGCCCACGCCCGAACCCTACAGGCTCGTGACCGACGGCGAGCGAAGCGGAGCCGAGTACGAACTCATCAAGAACAAACGCTCCTTCACACGCATCATCTCCGAGGAACCCGACCGGCTGGAGGAAATCTCCATCAGATTCGCACGCAAGGCACGCGAGCTGCACGCCAAGCCAGCCGACACCACACGGCTCCAGTCCTACAAACAACGCATAGAGCAATTCTATCGCGAGAAGGACATGGTTCCTGAATTCTATAAGCAAAGAGCCCTACAATTCCTGGAACAAGTCCCCGACACGCCCAACTGCCTCCACGGAGACCTGCATATCGGCAACATCATCACCGACGGCAACCGCGAACTTTGGATTGACGTGGGTGAGTTTGCCTACGGTGCTCCCGAGTGGGACTTGGGACTTTTATGGCGTATAACGCACAATTTGAGTGAACAGCGCGCCGATCATCTCTTCCACATCACGTCCGAGATGATGACTTCACACTGGAACGTCTTCTTCCCCGCTTATCTCGGGACTACCGACCCACAAGTCATCGGCCAAGCCACAAAACGGCTGCTGCCCTATGCTGCCGCCAAGATACCCTACGTGGTAGATATGTCACAACACGGACCGCTGCCCGACGAAGCCTTCCAGCGCCTCATTCAGATGTTTGGATGACTCTCAGGTTTCATGCACTAATTCGGTCCTGAACTTGCGCGTTTGGAAATTAATTCCTAATTTTGCGGCACAAATCCGCTCAGCCATGAAACATGGCAGGGTCAACGCAAGTTATACACCTTTATTCATAAATAGTAACTAATAACACTATCATCTAAGAAACCATATCAATGGAATCTATTCTTTTCTTAGGATTTAACCTTTATGCGTGGATCACCATCACCACCGTGCTGACGATGTTCAGCATCCTCTTGTTCACCAAGTTGCGTGCCGACCTGGTATTCCTTGGCGCCATCGGCGTGCTGTTCGTGACAGGCGTCCTCGACGCCAAAGAAGCCTTCTCCGGCTTCAGTTCCTCTTCGGTGGTCGTCATCGGAGTGTTGTTCGTGGTGGTTGCAGGCCTGACGCACACCGGTGTCCTCCAATGGATTGTGAAACACCTGCTGGGGCAGCCCACCAGCTACGCCAAAGCCGTCGTCAGGCTGATGTTGCCCGTGGCTGCACTCAGTTCGTTCCTCAGCAACACCACGGTGGTATCGCTCTTTGTCGGCATCGTCAAGATGTGGTCGAAGAAATTAGGTATCTCGCCGTCGAAACTGTTGATTCCCCTGAGCTATGCCTCGGGAATGGGCGGTGTCTGCACCCTGATAGGTACGCCTCCGAACCTGATTATCTCGGGGCTGTACGCCGAAAACTCGGGCGAGGCGATGAACGTCCTTGCAACGACCCTCCCCGGACTGTTCTGTCTCTTTGTCGGCGTGCTCTCCATCATCGCCATGCGCAGATTGCTGCCCGATCGCAAGGCTCCGGAGTCCGCTTTCGAATCCACCACCGACTACACGGTAGAGATGCTGGTTCCCTCGGACAACCGATTCATCGGGCAGACCATTGCCGAAGCCGGACTCTCCGAGGTAAAAGGCGGTAACCTGATTGAGCTGATACACTTCGACACCGTGATCTCTCCCGTTCCTGCCGACGAGCCACTCATGGGCGGCGACCGACTGGTGTATGCAGGCCAGGTGGACGAGATCCTGGATCTCAGGAAGAGCCACGGACTGGTGAACGCTGACCACCACGTGTTCTCCATGAACGAGATTGAGAAAGACCGCCAGTTCCACACGGCATTCGTTACCTTCAGCAGCAGCCTGATTGACAAACGCATCTGCGACAGTTCCTTGGAGAAAGAGTACAATTTGGTTCTTGTGGCCGTGGCCCGCAGCGGACAGCGCATCGACCAGTCGCCCCGTGAGGTCAGGCTCCGCGCCGGCGACACCCTCCTCTTCGAGAGCCCGGCGAAAGTGCATATCCAGACAGACCGTCTGAGCTCGCAGTTGCAGTTCTTCGACTCGCCCCAGGTGCCCAATATCAGCAGCAAGACAATCCTGTCCACCGTCATTATGCTTGCCATGGTGGTGATCTCTGCCTTGGGCATCCTTCCTCTGCTGCAATGTGCCTTCATCGCTGCCGCCGCCATGCTTCTGCTGCGTTGCTGCAGTACAGATCAGGCCATGAAATCCATCAACTGGGACATCCTCATGGTGTTTGCCGGTTCCGTGGTGCTGGGCCTGGCCATCCAAAAGACCGGCATCGCCGAACGTCTGGCATTTGGGATACTTGATGTCTGTGGTACGAACCCCATTGTGGTGATGACAGCCATCTGCCTGGTGGGCACATTCATCACCGAGTTCATTTCCAACACGGCAGCCGGCGCCATGTTCTTCCCCATCATGTATGAGGCTGCCGAGAAACTTGGCTACGAGCCTTATCCGTTCCTGATTGCCCTGATGATCAGCGTCAGCAGCAGCTTCGCCACCCCCATTGGTTCGCCTACCCACATGTTAGTCTATGGTCCCGGCGGCTACCGCTTCAGCGACTTCATGCGTATCGGCCTGCTGATGAACATCATCATTCTGGTGGCCAACATCTTCATCGTTAATCTCATTTATCCTCTCACTCCGCTGAATCCCTAAAAATCCAGTCGCACAATACATTCTTCCCCATGGCAAATAAGCCCTTAGACACAACCTTGCTGGACCGAGCAATTGAATTTGCAGTCCATGCCCACTCCGGAACCGAGCGCCGCGGCAAGGGTTTCCCCTACATAGTCCATCCACTGGAGGCCGTTGCCATCGTAGCAACGATGACCAACGACCCAGAACTGCTGGCTGCTGCAGCCCTGCACGACACCGTGGAGGACACCGACGTCACCGCAGAACAGCTTCGTATCGAATTCGGCGAGCGCATCGCTTCCCTGGTAGTCACCGAGAGCGACGTTCCCGTCAGCGGCATGAGCCAGGAAGAAGGATGGTATGTCCGCAAGCAAGCCGCCATCGACCGCCTGACCAGCGCCCCTCACGATGCCAAGATGGTGGCTTTGGGCGACAAGCTGTCGAACATGCGAGCCATCGCCAGAGACTATGCCCAGCAGGGCGATGAGCTTTGGAACCTCTTCCGAGTCAAGGAGCGCAAAGCCCACGAGTGGCACTACCGCGGCCTGGCCGCAGCGCTCAGCGAGCTCCACGACACGTTTGCCTTTCAGGAGTTTGAGCAACTTATCCATCAAGTGTTTGGACAATAGATGACATTTATGAGACAAGCAGCGTATCTGTTTTTCCTCTTAGTGATGGTTGTTGCGGCACCTCTGGCAGCCGCATCAGACGACACCATCGTGTTCACCCCCCAGTGGACAGCCCAGGCGCAGTTCACGGGCTACTATGTGGCCGAGGCAAAAGGCTTCTATCGCGAGGCAGGAGTGAAGGTGCGGATTGAGCACCCGTCGGCCACCCAACCCGCCATGAGCCGCCTGCGCGCCAACGAATGTCAGGCCACGACACTGCAACTCTGCCAGGCCCTGGAAATTGTCGATGGGGGTATTCCGCTGGTGAATATCCTGCAGACCTCCATGAACAATGCCATGGTCATCGTCTCGGCCCGCGACAAGGACCCGCTGACCCAGAAGGGAGCGCGTGTCGGCATCTGGAGCGTAGGCTTCGGACAGCTGGCCATCTGCATGAGCAACAAGGACCACCTGGACTACCAGTGGGTGCGCTTTGCCCAGAACGTCAACCTGTTTGTCTCCGGCGCCCTCGATGCCACCTTAGCCATGAGCTACAACGAATACTACCAACTCCTGCAGGCAGGAATCCAGATGAGCGACAAGAACGTCTATCGCTTCTGCGACCACGGCTACAACGTCCAGGAAGACGGCGTTTATATGACCCGTGCCTACTACAATCAACACCGTGAGCAGGCCCACCGCTTCGCCGAGGCCAGTCGCAAGGGTTGGGAGTGGGCAGCACAGCATCCCGAAGAAGCCCTGGACATCGTCATGCAGTACGTCAACAAAGGCCGCATTGCCACCAACCGTGTGCTCCAGCGACTGATGCTGACCGAGGTGCTCCGGCTGCAGGCAGACCGCGAGTCCGGCAAACGGGAGTTCCGGCTCCGGCCGGATATGGTCCGCCAAGCCAGCAGGATGATGCATGAGAACAAGATGCTCTCCCGCGAAGTAACCTACGAAGAACTCACCGAAAACGAGAGTCCCCAATAATGGCACAACGACATCACAATATGAATAAAATCTCCTCATACATCCGTCGCAAGCTCTCCGTCAAGGTCAGCCTGTGGGTAGTCATGTTTGCTGCCGTCATTTTCATCGCCGCCCTTGGTATCTTCTTTTATCAGGCGCGCGAGGCGGTGCGACAGGAAGCCATCAACCGCGCCACACAGATTCTGGACAAGACATCGCTGCGCGTGGAAGGCATACTGAATCGCGTAGAGGTCGCCACGGACATGACACAGTGGCTCGTGCAGCGACATCCCAACAATCCCGACTCGATGTTTGTCTATAGCCAGGGCATGCTGCTCAACAATCCGGACTTCTACAACTGCTCCATCGCCTTCGAGCCTTATTATTTCAAGGAGAAGGGGCGCTACTTCTCGGCCTACACCAAGTTCGACTTAGACTCCCTCCGGACCATTCAAGGCGGAAGCGACTACTACCAATACTTCTACATGGACTGGTACCTCATGCCCACCCTACTCGACCGCCCGTGCTGGACAGAGCCCTACATGGACTTCGACGTTTCCACCAACAGCTATGAAATGGTCACCAGTTACTGCCAAGCCATCAAGGACAATAAAGGGCGCAAGATCGGAGTCATCAACACCAGTCTCTCTCTGAACTGGCTCTCACAGACCATATCTGGCGTGAAGCCCTATCCCAACTCCTATAGTATCATGATTGGGCGCGGAGGCACCTACTTCGTGCACCCGGACACCACCAAGATCACCCGCCAGACAATCTTCACACAGACACTGGAGCAGCCCGACACCGCCATGACCGCACTCGGTCATGCCATGCAACGAGGCGAACAAGGAATAAAGCGCATGAGCATCAACAACGAGGACTGCTACGTGTTCTACAAACCACTCGGAAAAACGGGATGCAGCATGGCCATCGTATGTCCCGAGGACGACATCTTCAGCGGCTTCGACCGCTTGCGCCGCGCCGTCATGAGCATGGTCATCATGGGACTGTTCCTCATGTTGTTCTTCTTCATTCGTATCATCACACGGGAACTCAGCCCCCTGCGCCGGCTGGCCCTCGAGGCCGAAACCATCGCCTCCGGACAGTTCGATGCTCAACTGCCAGAACTTCACCGGACTGATGAAATCGGACAGCTCAGCAACTCCTTCGCGGATATGCAGCAGTCACTCGTCAGGTACATGGGGGAACTGCAAGACACCACCGCACAAAAAGCATCCATCGAGCGAGACCTGCACATCGCCAGCGGTATTCAGATGGGTATGTTGCCCAAGAACTTCCCCACATATCCCGACCGTGACGACGTACAACTCTTCGCCTCCCTCGTTCCCGCCAAGGAGGTCGGAGGAGACCTCTTCGACTTCTATTTCCACAACGAGAAGCTCTTCTTCTGCATCGGCGACGTCTCGGGCAAGGGAGTGCCGGCATCACTCGTCATGGCCGTCACGCGTTCCATCTTCCGCACCGTGTCCGCGCGCGAGACGGAGCCCCACCGCATCATGACCACCATGAACCAGGCCATGGCCGAGATGAATCAGACCAATATGTTTGTCACCCTCTTCGTCGGTGTGTTGGACCTCCCCACGGGACATCTCCTCTACTCCAACGCCGGGCACGATGCTCCGCTCCTCATCGCCGAGGGCGTAGAAACCCTGCCATGCGACTCCAACATCCCCGTAGGTGTGCTGCCGAGCTGGAGCTACACCCGCCAGGAAGCACAGATATCCACCGGCACGACCATCTTCCTCTTCACCGACGGACTCACCGAGGCTATGAACGCCGACAAGGAGCAGTTCCGCCAGGAGCGCGTCGATGCGGTGGCCGCGCAGGCACTGGAGCAACGCAGCTACGAACCGCGCCAACTCATCGCACAGATGACACAAGCCGTGCACCAATTCGTGGGCGATGCCGAGCAGAGCGATGACCTCACCATGATGGCCATACAATACATCAAGAAGCAGGACGACCCCGACATCCACAAAACCCTCGTACTTTCCAACGACATCCAACAAGTGCCACGCCTCAACGACTTCGTGCAGGAAGTCTGCGCAGACGTACACACCCCTGCCCCACTGGCCATGCAACTGCAGCTCGCCGTGGAGGAAGCCGTGGTCAATGTGATTAACTACGCCTACCCACCCGACACCACGGGTGACGTGAACATCGAGACCATCGCCTCCGACACGCAGATTCAGTTCATCATCAGCGACTCCGGCACGCCGTTCGACCCCACCCTCCAACCCGATGCCGACACGTCCCTCTCTGCCCAGCAGCGACCCATCGGTGGACTCGGCATTTTCCTCGTCCGGCAAATCATGGACACCGTCGCATACCGCCACGACGGAACACATAACATCCTCACCCTGACAAAAACACTGAAATCCTAGACATCCAGTATTTTATAAATCATTAAACACAAAGATATCACTATGCAAACAACCATCCAAGAACAAGAAGGCAACATCATCGCCATCCTCGAAGGCAGCCTCGACACCGCTGCTGTGCCCGAAACAGAGACCGCTATGAGTCCCCTACTCGAAGCCACCGACAAGGACGTCATCATCGACTGCACGGACCTCAAGTACATCTGCTCCGGAGGACTGCGTATCTTCCTCGGGGTACTCAAGAGCACTCAGGAAAAAGGCCACCAAGTCTTCATCAAAGGGATATCCAACGATGTGCGAGCCGTCTTTGCCATGACCGGATTCATCAACCTCTTCAAATTCAAGTAACCCCCCTTACACATGGCCGCTTACACCCACCTCGATGCCCATGCCCAGGAACTCCTGCAGGACTACCGCCAGCTCAGGCCTGCCCTCGAAAAGCTCGCCCAGGAAGCCTACGAGATACTCCGTCAGGCACTATCCCAGCAGGGCATCTACGTCACAGCCATCGAGTACAGAGTCAAGGCCGAGGCCTCGCTCGCAGGGAAACTTGAGTTGAAAGGAGCCAAGTACAAGACCATACGCAACATCACCGATCTCGTAGGCATCCGGGTCATCACATCTTATTCCGACGACGTCGACAAGGTCGCTGCCATCGCCAAACGCATCTTCGACGTAGATTGGCAACAGAGTGTCGACAAGCGCAAGCTGCATGAACTCAACTCCTTCGGCTACAACTCGCTGCACTATATCTGCCGGATGCCGTCCGGGGACATCCCCTTCGAGCTGCAGATGCGGACCGCGCTCCAGCACGTGTGGTCCACACTCGTACACGACACCGGCTACAAGTCCGACGTCAAGATTCCCCAAGAGTACATCCGCCAGTTCAGCCGGTTGGCAGGGATGATGGAACTCCTGGACGACGAGTTCAGCCGGCTCCGACTCGTACTCGCCGACTACCGGCGCCACATCCAGTCCCTCGTCAAGAGCGGACAGCTCGACGAGGTGCCCCTCTCGGCAGATGCCTTCCGGAATTTCCTCCAGCTACAACCCTTCGACCGCCTGAACAAACGAATCGCTGCTGTCAACCAGGCCGAGATCTATCCCGTATCACTCATGCCCTTCCTCAGAGTGCTCCAGTCCTTTGGACTGGAAACCATCGGCGACGTCCAGCACTTCATCGAAGAGAACACCGAGGACGCCTATCAGCTCGCCGTATCACAACTGGCCATCACCGACCTCGACATTCTGTCCGCCAGCACAGCTCTCCAGAACCTATGCCTCGTATATGCACTCAAGCAAGGCCGGGGACGCGAGGGGATAAAGGCCATCTACGATGCCATCAACGGCGAAGATCCGGCCAACGCCATGCTGGCCGACATGGTCTTCGAGCAAGCGTCGACACTACCATTCATGAACGCCAAGGAATAGATTCACAATAAAAAAGCACATAAATAATAAAATCCGCGCGCACGGCAAGCCCTTGCGCTGGGAACCAAACAAGCAACAAGCAATGAGAAAATTGATGAAACTCTGGATGCTGACCGCCATCCTGACACTTTGCGGCCCCATGATGTTCACGTCATGCTCCAAGGACGATGACATCGCAGTGACTCCTGCCAAGAAGGAATACTTCACACTCTGGAACAACTGCGAAGCACTGACCGCCCTCAAGAACTATGTGGAAGACGTCACCAATCCTACCTCCAAGAACTTTATCAAGGAAGAGGACCGCATCGCCACCTTCGACATGGATGGTACCTTTGTCGGAGAACTGTACCCCACCTACTTTGAATATAACCTACTGGAATACCGCGTACTGGACGACGCTACGTACAAAGACCTGGCTCCGGCTGATGTCAAGGAGACGGCTCAAGAGATTCGCGACTTCGTCCGAGAGGGCAAAGCGCTGCCTTCGCACTTCGACATGAAGCACGCCAAGGCAGCCGCCAAGGCCTATGCAGGGATGACGCTGGCTGAGTTCGACTCCTACGTCAAGTCCTATGCTTCCAAGCAGGCCAACGGCTTCCGCGGCATGACCTATGGCCAGAGTTTCTACAAGCCTATGCTTCAGGTCTTTGACTATCTGAAGGACCACGGCTTCACCTACTACGTCGTTTCCGGCTCCGACCGGTTCATCTGCCGCACACTGGTCAATGAAATCGGCATTCAACCCAACCGCGTAATTGGTATGGACGTGAAACTTCGCTCATCCAGCCAAGGCACCGAGGCTGGCGTGAACTACACCATGGGTAAGGAAGAGGATCTTGTCCGCACCGATGAACTCATCATCAAAAACCTGAAGACCAACAAGGTGCTTCAGATCAGCCAGGAAATCGGCAAGGTACCCGTCCTCTCATTCGGCAATAGCGGCGGCGACTGCGCCATGCATAACTTTTGTCTGAGTAATCCGACCTACAAGACGGCCGCCTTCATGCTTATTGCCGACGACGATGCACGCGACCACGCCAACCGCGAGAAAGCACTCAACCTAGGCAAGCAATGGCGTGAGGCTGGTTACCACGTCATCTCCATGCGCGATGATTTCAAAACCATCTATGGCGATGGCGTCGAAAAGGTTGACTTCACCTTCCCCTCGGAATAAAAGTCAAATAGGACACACCAAAATAATGAACCAAGAGTCATGAAAGAAATCAGACATCGAATCCTGGCAGCCATCATCACCCTCTGCGGAGCTTTTGTCCTGACCAGTTGCCACTGCAGTGAGGATAAAGCCGCCCTCCATCCTGAAGAGGACTGCAGCCAGTTCGTGAACATCACCGACGTCGTGCCCGACGTCATCCTCGAAATCCGATACTACGGCACCTATAACTTCGTAGGCACCCGCATCGACGGCTACGAACAACCCACGGCACTCCTCACCCGCCAGGCGGCCGAAGCACTGAAGGCTGTCAGCGACGACGTCAAGGCACAGGGCTATCGGCTGAAGATTTATGATGCCTACCGTCCCCAGAAGGGTGTTGATCACTTCGTGCGGTGGGCTGCAGACTTGCAGGCCACGGAGATGAAACCTTACTTCTACCCCGACCTGGACAAAAGCTTGCTCTTCGAGCAAGAGTACATCTATGAGAAAAGCGGGCACACACGCGGAAGCACGGTGGACCTCACACTCTTCGACATGCAGACGGAGAAGGAACTCGACATGGGCGGAACCTTCGACTGGTTCGGACCGGAGAGTCACCCCGACTTCTGCGGCAATCCCGAAACGGGCGAGTACACCGGAGACAACAGCAAGTCGCCAACCGGACGCAGCATCACCCCCGAGCAATTCCAGCATCGCATGATCCTGCGCCGTGCCATGACGGCTCATGGCTTCAAGCCCTTAGACTCTGAGTGGTGGCACTTCACCCTGAAGAAAGAACCCTTCCCCGACACCTATTTCACCTTCCCTGTCAAACAGCTGAACAGATAAGTGCAGCACTGCCCCCGAAAAACGACTGAGCTATGAAACGCTACCTACTGACATGGGTCTTGGTTGCAATCGCATGCACCATGACTTGGGCTCAAGCTCCGCAGACACGCCCCCTGACAGTGCGCACTCAGACCATCGCCCATCGCGGCGACTGGAAACCCGAGGGTTCGGCACAGAACTCCAGGACCTCGCTGCAGCGGGCACTGGACCTCAGAATCTTCGGCTCAGAAATCGACATCTGGCTGACTACAGACGGACGAATCATGGTGGACCATGACGGGAAGCGCAAGGGAATCAGCCTGCAGGACACGTGCTTCAAGGCCTGCAAGCGACTGACGCTGACCAATGGTGAAAAGATGCCACAATTGAAAGACCTGCTGCGCATCCTCAAGCGGAGCCAGAGTCCAACAAAGCTCGTCGTGGAAGTGAAGCCACACCGCGACCCGCAGCGCAGCCGCGACTGTGCCACGGCTGCCGTAAAAGCCATTCGCAAGCGGGGGCTTCAGAATCGGGTCATGTACATCTCGTTCTCCATCGAAGCGTGTGAGACCATTCATGCCCTGGAACCACAAGCAAATGTGGCATACCTCAGCGGCGACCGCACACCGGCGGAACTGCATGCCATGGGACTTACGGGGCTGGACTATCACATCAATGTCTTCCGCAAGCACCCCGAATGGGTGGCCGAGGCTCATGCACTCGGGATGAACGTGAACGTCTGGACCGTGGACAAGCCCGAAGAAATACAAGAGATGCGCGAGCTCGGCGTGGACTATATCACCACGAACGAACCCGCGCAATGCGAAGCTATGTTGTCGCGCTAAGACGAACTAACGCACCAATCCCTTGTGGCCCTGGCTGATGACAATTCCATGATAGTTGGAATTGCAGCGCTGTCCCGTGAGGGTGTAGTATTCTTTACATTCCTTGGAAGCAGCAGGAGCGCTGACACTGGTCAGGCGCTCGTCCAGCCATTGCAGCCAATCCTGCAAGTCGGCCACCATCTGGTCGTGGTATGCATAAGTAGTGTTGAAGCCGAAGCCATGCCCTCCTGAGGGGAAGGTCTTGGTGCGAACGGGCACACCAGCCTTGCGGAGCGCCGAGGCATAGCGGGTGCTATTGGAGGGCGGCACGGTGCCGTCGTTGCTGGCCCAGCAGAGGTAGGCGGTGGGGGTCTCTGCGGTCACTTGCTTCTCGTTGCTATAGAGGTTCACAAGTTCCCGACTGGGATTCTTGCCGAGCAACTGCTCGCGGCTGCCGGCATGGGTGATGGTGGCATCCATGGAGATGACAGGATAGTAGAGGATCTGGAAAGCCGGACGCTCGTCGCCCTCAGTGTGGGTGGCAATGGTGCTGGCCAGATGGCCTCCGGCGCTGAATCCCATGACACCAATCTGATCCGTCTTCAGACCATAGTCCTCCGCATGGTCGCGGAAGTACTTCAGGGCGGCACGACCGTCGGTCAGGGGCACATCACTCTGTCCGGCCGGAAGACGATAGGTGAGAACGCCCACGGTGTAGCCCAAATCATTGAAGAGCGGAGCCCAGTCGGCTCCCTCGGTTCCTCCTGCGATGTAGGAGTAACCACCTCCCGGACAGATGATCACAGCACGACCATTCACTTTCTCGCTGGCTGCTGGAATGACCTTCAAGGAAGCTCCAGTGGAGAGACGGACGTTCTGAGCGGTCTGCTCGCCGACCTCGGAGATTGTGAAGATACTGCCCACGTCGGAGAGGTTGTGCCAGAAACCGAGTTTTCCGCCTGCGCCACCATATTCATTAATTAAGGTGTTCTCGTTCTCGCCAAGGAGGAATCCCTTGGCATGCTCATAGATTTGCCAGCGGTAGATACCGTCGGCCAAAACGGCTCGGTCATCCACTTTGCTCAGGGTCTTGTTGACATCAGAACGGTTGTAGACCACTATTCCTTCGTAGGGATTGCCTTGGAATGCCCATTGGTACTCGGGCTGCAAGAGTTCGTCCTTGGTGGCAACGAGGTTGCAGGCATAGTCGTTGGCCGCGGTGACGATGTCCGCCCCTTCGCGCAGGGCGAGGTTGTACCAATGTGCATCCTGAAGATTGGGCGAAGTGGAGAATGGCAGCTGGAACGCGGCTTCCACGGTGACGATATTTCCTTCGCCTTTCTGGAGCGTGACAGGCTGACGAACGGTGTAGAGGGTGTAGGTCATGCGCTTGAGGGCATCGGGCACCATGGTGATGGTTTGCCCGGCGCGGCCGCCGACGGTCTGCTCCTCCAGCAGTCGGTCGTCCACATCAACGATGCGATAGGTGACCAGCACCTCGTTGCTAAAGTATTCATCCAGGATTTTCTGCGCCTCGGAGGGATCGAAGTCCGAAGCCTCGGCCACGGCCACCTGGTTGCCTCCGTCGTGGTTCACCCAGGTGTTCAGGCAGACGCCTTTCTGCGTGCTGGCGGCCACGTTGAAGACGTAACCCTGCGAGGTCATGAAATAGGGATACTTGGAGTTCACTCCGGTGTAGCCCACGTGAATGGGGTCGAACTCCTCGGTACTCAACACACAGTTGCACCAGTCGTCGCGATAGGGGGTGGGGTCGCGATGCACGAACTTCTTGTCTGCCACACTGTAGAGGTACATCTTGCCATCGCGGACGACGAAAGCGAACTCTCCCTTGGAAGCACCCAGAGACGAATTGACGGTGTTGGTGAGGAAACCGTCCTTCGTGCCGTAGTCGCCACGGGCTGTGGTAATCGTATAGGTCTTGTTGGGCTGAGGACGGAAGGTGCCGTCGGCAGGCAGGTCATTCTTCAGTTCCACGCCATCGGACTGGATGAGTTCAGCAAGGCTGCGTGCCCAGATCTCAGCCAGCCGTTTGGCACCATTCACATTGGGATGCAGGAAGAAGGTACCGCTGTTGCCCGACTCGGCAGTGAACAATGCCTTGTTGTCCTCAAAGAAATCCCATACTTCACGGTTGCCGGCGAAGACACGGTCGTAGGAGGCTGCCAGCTCATCGATGATGGGATAGTAGCTGTGAAGGCGGTTCATGCCCTCCTCAAGATAGCGGGCTCCGTTGTGGGTGTTGGGGCTATACCAGATGGGATAATTGACGAGGATCTTGCAGGTGGGGAAACGCTTCAGCAGTTCCTCGATGATCTTTTTCATGTTCTCGCGATAGGTGTCGGTGGAGACGGGAGCTCCCTCCGTGCCGCTGATAGCGCTGTCGTTGGTACCCAGCATGATCGAGAAGTACAGGAGTCCGCCGTTGCCCTTGACAAAGGAATTGGCAGCGGTGGCACACTGGGTGAAGTCCGTACGACCTGGCAGGAACCCAAGCGTCGTGATGCCGGAGTGACCACCGTTGTGGACGTGGGTCTTCACACCCGTGGCTTTCTGGATGAGCTGACGGCAGATGACGGGCGGCGCCTGGGTAGAAGGAGAGCTCAGGGTGGCACCATAGGTGATACTGTTGCCTATGAAGACGAGGTTGATGTTTTCCTTCGGATCCACGGGATCGGGCGTGGGTTCCTCGCCCTCCACAGCCTCATAGACCTGGAAGCGGCCCAGCGAGAGGAGCAGTCCTGTCTTGGACGTGCCGTCGGCGTTGCGGTTCACGAGGGTCTTCTTGACCAGGAACTTCACGTCGGTGTAGGCAGCGCCGAGGTCTATGTGCGGAGACGTGTAGCGTTCGGGACGCATGGCGGTGAAGTCTGCATCCATATTCTCCAACTTCTGAATCATCTTCCACTCGCCATCGGGCAGGTTGGCAGCAAGGATCTCCACCTCCGTGGGAGTGTCGTAGGTCGATTGCCAGTTGGAACCGATCATCGAAAAGATGATGTGCTGCTCGGCCTTCTTGAAGTGAACTTGCAGGAAAGGATCGGTGCCCGCCGGGATGACGTTAGCCCCGCTCCAAGCGGTGTGGAAGATATACTGATTGGTGCCCACGCCATCACTCTCCGGGCGCAGCAGGTTGTCCACATCGAATTGTGAACTCTGAGGAGGTGTAGAGGTGATCTGGGAGGCTTCGGTGAGCAGGGCTTCGCCCTTCACCCAGGTCGTTCCGGCAACGGCCTTTGTGAGCCCTACCATCAACAGCAGTAGTGCCATGCACAAGTTTTGAGTGATTCGTTTCATTTCATTTGGATTGTTTAGTTAATATATAATAAGGTGTTTTCGGGCACAAAGATAAGAAGAAATCGCACACCTTGTTCTTTGCAACTGTAGTTTTTTACTTTTTTTTGCAATCCAAGCCCTTCTCTGTGTTTTTAGTTGAACTGAAATTTGGCCATTCCGGTAAATTGCCTTACCTTTGTGCTCAGAATCCCAAAGCATGAATAATGCTTGCGGAACACAAGCCTACTACTACACCGAAGCACTAAGAATATGAAAATCAAAAACATTCTCACCTATTGGGCTTATTGCGCTCTCGCAGCAATCCTCCTTCCCGCTCCCGCCCAGGCCGACGAACTCATCCGCATCCAGACCCGCAGCCTCGACCTCATTCTCAAAGCCAAGGACGACGGGCGCCTCACCCAGTCCTACTTCGGGAAACGCCTGCTCCACGACAGCGACCTCCACTGGCTGGAGGACGGACGCGAAGCCTACCTCACCCGCACGGCCGACGTTTACTTCGAACCGGCACTGGACATCATCCACGCCGATGGCAACCCCTCCACCCGACTGCGCCACACCGCACACACCACCACTCAGCTCGCAGCCGGCGTGCAGGAGACCGTGGTCACCCTCGAGGACGACAAGGAACCCGTCAGCGTCCGCTTGCACTATGTCGCCTACACCGCCGAAGACGTTATCAAGGTCTACACGGAGATCCAAAACCGCCAGAAGAAACCCATTCAGCTGAAAAAGTTCGCCTCCTCCATGCTCCACTTCGACCGTCCGGCCTATTTCCTCACGCAGTTCAATGGAAACTGGGCAGACGAGGCCAAGATGACCACCACGCCACTCGTCTTCGGCAAGAAGACCATGGACAGCAACCTCGGCACACGCGCTGATATGTACTCCTCGCCGCAGTTCATCGTCTCCCTGGACCAACCCGCCACGGAAACCACGGGCGAGGTGCTGCTGGGACAGCTGGGCTGGACAGGCAATTTCCGATTCGTATTCGAGGTGGACGAGCAGGGAGGACTGCGCATCCTCTCGGGCATCAATTCCGACTTCTCCGAGCGCACACTGGCAGCTGGCGAGACCTTCCGCACGGCTGACTTCTACTTCACCCTCAGCCAGAATGGTCTGGAGCAGGCATCCCACAACCTCCACAACTGGGCACGACGCCACCAGCTCAAGGATGGCACAGCCGACCGCATGACGTTACTCAACAACTGGGAAGCCACCTACTTCGACTTCAACGAGGAGAAACTCATCACACTCATGGACGATGCCGTGCGGCTGGGCGTGGATATGTTCCTGCTGGACGACGGCTGGTTTGCCAACAAATACCCCCGCAGTTCCGACAATGCAGGACTGGGCGACTGGGACGAGACCCACACGAAACTGCCCAATGGGGTGGGACGGCTCTGCGACGCCGCACGCGAGAAAGGCATACGCTTCGGCATCTGGATAGAACCGGAGATGGTAAATCCCAAGAGCGAACTCTACGAGAACCATCCGGACTGGGTGCTGCAGACACCCGGCCGCGAGCCGGCCCTTTTCCGCAACCAGCTCACCCTGGACCTGACCAATCCCAAGGTGCAGGATTTCGTATTCAGCATCGTGGACAATTTGATGACCAAATATCCGGAGATTGCCTTCTTCAAGTGGGACTGCAACTCGCCCATCATGAATCCCTATTCACCTTATTTAAAAGATAAGCAGACACACCTCTATATAGACTACGTGCGCGGGTTCTACAACGTGCTCGAGCGCATCAAGGCGAAGTACCCCCGACTGCCGATGATGATGTGCTCCGGAGGCAGTGGACGCATCGACTACAAGGGGCTGGAGTATTTCACGGAGTTTTGGGCCAGCGACAACACCGACCCCATCGAGCGGCTGTTCATCCAATATGGCTACAGTTTCTTCTATCCATCCAAGGCTGTCTGTGCCCACGTGACGACATGGAACAGCCGCGCCAGTGTCAAGTTCCGGACCGACGTCGCATCCATGGGCAAGCTGGGCTTCGACATCAAGCTCACCGACATGAGCGCCAAGGACATCCAGTACGCACAAGAGGCGGTGAAGAACTACAACCGTCTGAAACCTGTCATCATGGAGGGCGATCTCTTCCGCCTCGTATCGCCCTACGAAGGACAGCACGCCGCCAACCTCTACGTCACGTCCGACAAGAGCCATGCCGTGCTCTTCACCTTCGATGTCTATCCCCGTTTCGGCGAGCAGCGCCACAACGTAGTCCTTCGCGGACTGGACCCCGACCGCAACTACCGCCTCCAGGAAATCAACCTCATGCCAGGCCAGGACACCTGGGTCCACGACCGCACCTACAGCGGCGACTACCTGATGAACATCGGACTCGACCTCTTCACGGGCAACAAGCTGAACAGCCGCGTCATTGAACTCACCTCAGAATAGCCCCGCCTCTCTCCCCCCTTTCAGTGTGTTCGGCGGTTTTCCCGCCAAAAAAGTCCTTCCTCCACCTATGAAAAGAACCTTCCTCTCTATCTGCGCATGTTGCTACCTGGCTGCCGCCCTTTCTCCCCTTCCCCTCCTGGCCTCCGACATCACCTTCCAGGCCGCCAACCTCACCATCACCTGGAACAAAGCCGACCGCGCCTTCAACATCCAAGGCACCCTCAACGACGGGACCTCCAAGAGCATCGTCACTCGCAGCAAGCCCAAGGCCACCTACATCAACTCCGCAGGCGCCGACCGCGGCTACTTCACCACCGACCGCTACTCCGACATCAGCTATCGCACGGAACCGATTTCCGATGAGTTCGGCAACGGAACCGCACACATCTTCACCTTCTCCGCCCCCGACAAGGCCGCTGAGGACAAGGTGATGATGGAACAAGTCTTCTACGCCTACGACCAACTCCCCTACGTGTTCACCCGCCTGCTCCTCATCAGTCAGGGCGGCACCATCAGCTCCCACCACCTGGAACCCGTCTGCTGCGAATCCGCCACCTGGCAATTTCTCAGCACCAAACAGGCAGACAACCGTATGCTCAAGGTGCCCTTCGACAACGATGGATTCGGCCGCTACCACACCTACCACCTCACCCGCTCGATGACCTCCTACGAAGTCAGCTGCCTCTTCGACGGAGCAGCACGCTACGGCGCCGTCTACGGCAGCGTGGATCACGACCACTGGAAGAGCGGGATCTGCGTGGAAGCGTCCAGAGGCACAAGCATCAAGAAACTGCAACTCATCTGCGGCATGGCCGACGGCGAGACACGCGACCACCTCAGCGACTACGACAAGCAGAGCCATGGCAACCTCACAGGCGACACCATCCAGAGCCCTCGTTTCCTGCTCGGACTCTTCGATGACTGGCGCACGGGCATGGAACAGTTCGCCGACGCCTGCGCCATGGTGCACCCCGCTCGCCACTACTGGCAACACGGCACTCCCTTTGGATGGCAGAGCTGGGGAGTGATGGCCGAGAAGAACTCCTATGAGGCCGACCTCGAGATTTGCCAATACTACGCCGAAGAACTCCAGCCCGCAGGCTTCTGCAGCGAAGACGGCTCCGTCGTCTTCAGCCTCGATGCCAGTTCCAATATCAGCGACACACAGCGCAAACAGCTCACCCGCAAAGGCCGCTCTACCAATCAACTGATAGGCAGCTACTGCACGCCCTTCGCCCTGTGGTGGGACGAACCCAGCATCTACAATATCAACGCCACATGGACGGAGAAAGGGAAACAGGTCTCGAAGCCCTTTGCCGAAACGCTGATCAAAATCAATGGCAAACCCGTGAAGTACGACGGAGCCTACTGCCGCGACCCGACGCACCCTGCCACCAAGCAGGACATTCAAAATTATGTACGCGCACGCGTGACCGAGGGTGTCAAATGGATCAAGGCGGACTTCCTCAATTGTGGTATCATCCAGTCCGACACCTACTACCAGGAAGGCATCACCACCGCCGTGGAAGCCTACAACGAAGGCATGAGCTACCTGAGTGAACTTTGCGAGAGGTACGGCATCTTCCTCGACCTCAGCATTGCTCCACTCTTCCCGCACGGCTACGCCAACGGACGTCGCATCGCCTGCGACACCTGGGCACGCATCGACCAGACGGAATACGCCATGAACGCCATCAGCGGAGGATGGTGGACCGACCGCCTCTACCAGTTCAACGACCCCGACCATCTGGTACTTGTCGGGAATGGTGACCAAGGAAGCACCACCTTGGGAGAGAACCGCGCACGCATCACCAGCGGAGCCATCACCGGAATGATGCTGGTGGCTGACAACTTCAGCATCACCGACACCAGCGGACGTGGCAACAGCACCCTCAGCCGCCAGCGAGCTGCCAAGGTGCTGACCAATGCCGGTATCAATGCCATTGCCCGCCTCGGACGTTCGTTCCGCCCGCTCTATGGCCACAAGGAATATGACCTCAACAGCGACCATGCACAGAACCTCTTCGTCCACGAAACGGACTCCTGCATCTATCTGGCTGCATTCAACTTCACAGGCTCCAGAGTGACTTTCGACATTCCGCTTTCCGACCTCGGCAACTTCACGGCCGACGACTTCAGTGAGATCCTCGAACTATGGATGGGCGAGGCCCTCAGCCCCAGTCCCTCATCTCTGAAGTTCTCGGTTCCCGCCAAGGATGCACGAGTGATTCGCCTCCTGAAGTCCCATCCCAAGGACCGAGTCGCCACGGCCCCGCCCCTCTCGGCAAGCATCATACGCACAGAGTACTTTGACCTCGTGGGGCGCAGAGCCACCCCCGATGCACATTCCGCATTGCTTTTGCAGCGAGCCACCTACTCCGACGGAACAATCCACACACGCAAAATGCTCCGTTAACGGCCTTTTGACACATATTAACTAAAAAAATCCGTTCAAGTCTAAGGAGTATCAGAAAAAAGTCGTATCTTTGCCCCAAAGTTTACCTAAAGAACAACTAAAATGAGCATCCTACAACAAGGACAAAACATCGGAAAATATACGGTGCAGAGCCTCATCAAGGAGAACCTCTACACCGAGACCTACCGCGCCGAGGACGAGGATCACAATCCCTACTTCCTCAAGGCCTTTGTCATCAAACGCATGCCCGAGAAGCTGGTCAACAGCGAGACGGGAACAGTCTTCGAAATCGAATACAGCCGAAGCCTCAACCACCGCAACCTCGTCAGCTACATCGACAGCGGAACGCTGGAAGTGGAGGAAGGCAGCGTGCAGTACTACCTGACGAACTACTTCAGCGGCGAACTGTTGGCAGACCGCATCCAGCGCGCAGGCAAACTGCCGCTGGACGAGGCCCTCGCCATCTTCCACGCCCTGCTCGAGGGGCTGCAGTACCTCCACCAGCAGTCGCCGTCGCTCTCCCACAACGACGTCACACCGCGCAACATCATGCTCACGGCCAGCACCTGCGGCACACCGGAACTCATCGACCTCGGACACGTCAGCAAGGCCTGCAACGGTTCCACCGCCTTCGACACCTCCGACCTCGACGTACTCTACTCCGCCAACGAGACCTTCATCGGCACCTTCGACGAGCAGAGCGACATCTTCTCGGCCTGCGCCGTGCTCTACGCCATGCTCACCGGCCACGCGCCCTGGGCCATGGACTTCCCCGAGGGAGCCAAGCGCAGCCGCAAAGCCATGCTCCTCAAGGACTTCCGCAAGGACAACCCGCTGAATCTGGATGACGTCGAAGCCGACGACCGCACCAAAGTAATCCTCCAGAAGGGACTGGCACTCAGCTACAACGACCGCTACCGCGATGTCGCAGCAGTCTTGCAAGACCTCGACGGCAAGGAGGAACCCAAGGCACCCGAGCCCAAGAAAGAAAGCTCGTCCGAGCGTCCGGGAGGTCAGAACACTTCACGCCGCGAAGCCGACAGCCCCAACCACGTGGATTTCGAAATCAAGAAAGGCAGCGGCAATGGCTTCAAGGACATCGCCGGAATGGCAGACCTGAAGACCTTCCTCACCCAGCGCGTCATCTTTGTCATCAAGGACCGCGAGCGCGCCGCCAAGTACCGCCTCACCCCACCCAACGGCATGTTGCTCTACGGACCTCCCGGATGCGGCAAGACCTTTGTGGCAGAGAAGTTCGCAGAGGAAACAGGTTTCAACTTCGCTCTCATCAAGAGCAGCGACCTCGGCAGCAGCTACGTCCACGGCTCACAGGAAAAGATAGCCCAGCTCTTCAAGCAGGCCGAGGCCAAGGCTCCCGTCGTACTCTGCTTCGATGAGTTCGATGCCCTCGTGCCCGACCGCTCGGCGCCTGGCAGCCAGTATGTCAGCAGCGAAGTCAACGAGTTCCTTTCCCAGCTGAACAACTGCGCAGAGCGTGGTATCTTCGTCGTGGCCACCACCAACCGGCCGGACAAGATTGACCCTGCCGTCCTTCGCACCGGTCGCATAGACAAACAAGTTTACGTGCCCCTGCCCGACCGCGAGGCACGTCGCGAGATGTTCCTCATCCACCTCCAGGGTCGCCCCTGCGGAGAAATCGATGCCGACCGCCTCTCCGAGCTCTCCGAAGGATACATCGCCAGCGACATCGCCTACGTCGTCAACGACGCTGCCATGACCGCAGCCTTCACCGATCAGGTCATCTCCGAGGAAATACTTGAGACCGCAGTCAAGAACACCCATCCTTCGCTCCGCAAGGAAACCCTGCAGACCTTCGAGGACATACGATGCCGCATGGAAGGCATAGAACGACGCAATCTCGACCGGCCAAAGATTGGCTTTATCAAATAATTATTAACCCTCAAAACACATCCAAGCACTATGACAACAACCGAAATGGTACTGGACTTCCTGCGCCAGCAAGGCTTCTGCCCCGAAATCGACCAGAACAACAACATCGTCTTCAAGTCCGAGATGAAGACCTTCCTCTTCATCAACAACGACAGCGACGAAGAGTTCTTCCAGCTCGCCCTGCCCGGCATCTTCGATGTCACCGAGGAGAACCACGACCTCGTACTCGAAGCCTGCAACAAGGTGAACTTCAACATCAAGGTCGCCAAGGTCTGCCTCTGGGACGACACCGTTTGGGTATTCTTCGAGAACATCCTCGACCAGACACCCGACGTCAGCACCATCATCCCCCGTGCACTCGGCATCCTCAAGCACGCCCAGCAGTCCTTCTACGAGGCTATCCAATAAGCCTTCGCAGCCGACCCATCACACCAAGCGCCGCAGACCCATCAGCCTGCGGCGCTTGCCTTACGGCCTGTTGTATCGGGCAACACGACCTGCTGTATCGGGCAACACGGCCTGTTGTATCGGGCAACACGACCTGTTATATCGGGCAACACGGCCTGTTGTATCGGGCTACATGGCCTGTTGTATCGGGCTACACGGCCTGGTGCGTCTGGGGATGCAGCCTGATATGAGAAATGGGACCTAAGGCGCAGGCCTCCGACATACATTTTTCGCGTGCGTGCATATAAATGAATGCCAAAATCACGTCACTTCGTCACAAAACAAAGAAATACAGCCATAAACGACTAATATATAGCTATTTATACATGTGACGGATAGTGTGACGAGTAGGTCAGATCCGTGACTTTGTGACTTTTTTGATGAAATTTGGTGCAAAAACACGTGAATTTGCCCCCAAAAACAGCTGAGGCAAAGGAATTGCAAGAGAACGATGCGGTGCAAAAACACGTGAATTTGCCCCCAAAAACAGCTGAGGCAAAGGAATTGCAAGAGAACGATGCGGTGCAAAAACACGTGAATTTGCCCCCAAAAGCAGCAGAACTGCATAGTTTTTCCTTTCCCCTCAGGTGTCAGCTGGAAGCTTGAAGGCTAAAAAAATGAAGGCTTAGCACCTCTGTTTTGAGCCAAAATTACCCCAAAAAGTCACAAAGTCACACTTCGTCATGCCCTACGTCACACGATAGTCCATTGTATATCAGACAAATAATAGCAGATGTGACGAAGTGACGTCATTCAGAGCTCTTTTCGTGCCCGCGCGAGTGATAAACCATTCTATCCAACACCAGCCTTGCCCCCGACTCTACTGAGGAGTTCACTTCGTAGGCAATAATCCCGGCCAATACCCAACGCCTAATGATTCCGCCTACCCGAGCCACCTCTTCAGGTCCCTCAACAACTTCTCTTTCTGTGGAAGATTGCTCCAATCGATGGTGTCCGTGAGCCCATAGAGGAAATCGAATTCATCACACATCTGGCAGCCATCAATATTCACGATAATCACATGCTTCTGCCTATCTACTTTTGCTTTCTTTGAAGCAAAATTCAGTTCCAACAGAGCAAACTCTGACTTCTGAGACATGACAGAGAGCATGAAGAGGAACACGCGGCACTCACGGATTCCGCTTACGATGTCCTGTGTAAACTGAGCAGAGCCACTCTCTATAGCATTCAAATCCATCCAGCACCCCACACCTGTAGTACTCTCAATCTCACCCTTTATTGCCTTTACCAATTCAAGATCGTGGCGGCTATAGCTTATGAAGATTTCGCGCTTTGGAGAATCTTCCGGGCCACGACTTTCACTTAACGGCAGACCTTTCAAGATAGTAGTTTCTGGATGTTGGCTTCTCGCCGAATTACTGATATCAGAAGAAGACGCACTACCCTGAGACCGACGTTGCCCTTGCTTGAACTTTGCCAGTACTACGGCATACTGCTCATCCGTGAGCTTAGCGTTCGGATTGAGTTCCACATCTGTATAGCCCTTCTCATGCAGATAATCCACCAGCCTTTGTAAGCCAATATTGCACTCCTTGGTGACTCTATTAATTCTTATTGACATTTTTATATCTATTGATTCATGTCCACTTAGACAACACGTTCTGATGATTGTGCTGAACAGCGATTCGAAGCAGCCTTGCCGATATACTCCGTGAATGGATGAACCAATGCTTTGTCTCAGCGACTGCAACTTGTGAATATTTCACGTGCCATGTGGATATTTTAAATTCTTTGGCTGCAAAGTTACAACTATTTCCTTATTCGCCATTAACTTGGGACATAATTCTTGTTTCTGCCGGACTCTGAGACGACATTTTACGGGGAAAAGGAGAGGAAAAGGAGCTGAAAGGGGAAAAGTGGTGCACAAAAGCAGGTCTCTCCGAACGATATTTGGCCTTTATTTTGTACTTTTGCAACGCAGAACAAACAGTTCTGCGCCTTTGAGTCCTTTAAACAAACCAGCCAAATGAGAGCTTTGACAATAGTAATCGTAGTCCTGACTGCCGTTTGCGCACTTCCCTTGCGGGCACAATCCGCAGGGCAGAGTGACTATCTGGAAATCAAAAACCGGAAGATTACTCTTCGGCAGGACCTCACACGCGGCGGAGCCATCTGCTTCATCGGTCGCGGACGAAAGGCACGGAACTATGTGAATATCCATGATGAAGGCCGATACATCCAACAGTCCTATTATGCCGGAAGGAGCGTGGAACGCCAAGCCGAAGGTCAGAGTTCCTTCTGGTCACCGTGGGCCTGGAATCCCATCCAAGTGGGTGACTACAAACGCAACCGCGCTCAGATTCTGGAGAGCCGGCAGCAAGGCACATCCACCTACGTGAAATGTATTCCTATGCTGTGGGATATGAACAATCACCCCGCAGAGGCGGAGATGGAGCAGTGGACAGACCTGCAGAGCAATGTTGTCCACGTGCGCTGCCGCCTCACTTGTCATCGCACGGACACCATCTACGGTGCAGACTCCGAAAACCATCAGGAGATTCCGGCCGTCTATCCCATCTCTTCGCTCAACCACCTCTATGCATATCAGGGAGCCAGGCCCTTTACCTCGGAAGCCGTTGACAGCCTTGAAGTGGAGGAGCTACGTTTTGGAGAGGATGCACACGGCTGGGGGAGCTACTCCAGCATCACAGAGTGCTGGATGGCTTTCGTCGGCGACGACGGATGGGGAATCGGTGTCTATAGCCCCTCGGCAGAACAATTTCTGGCTGGCCGGTATCAGCAGTCGCGCAGTGGAGAATCCGATGACGACGCGACATCCTACATTGCACCTGTCCGCTCTCAACGGATGAAGCCGGACAGCGTGGTTGAATACGAATACTACCTCTTGTTCGGCTCCATCAAGCAGATACGGCAGGCGGTGTACCGGCTGCATAGCAGCAGTCTTGCCTCTCCCGCCCCCGCAAAAGCTGAAGAATGCTCTACCTAACACGCACTTCTATATTTTGTTTTCTTTTGGCATAGAAAACGTATATCTCGTATAACAGATCAATCAATCCCCAAAATGCAAAGATTTCCAGGAGATATTCAGTAAAGAACATACTATTGTCAGGACACAAGGCATGAAGTGAATCCCAATTGGTTATTGTGCTTGCTTCCGCCTCAGAGACAAAAGACAGCCAAATGATAGTCAGCATATTGATGAAGGACAACACAATAGCAACTATCTTGAAAAACTTGGTGTCACCAGGGAACAATCCGAAATACACCTCTCTTGGGTGCGAGAATATCTTAGATATAACCCATTTGAACCAAGGGTAGAAAAGCACAAGGAGAGGAATCATGATAAAAAGGATGCCAGTCCAGTTCGTTCCAACATCTTGGCCTTGCTGTTGGTCATAGTACTCTCCACACCCAGAACTTCTTGGAGTCAACATGATTGTCGCCAAGTTGAGAAAAATGTATATTGTAAGCCCTATTAAACCAATAAGCCCCGCGACTCCTATCAGTGAGCCTCTTATTCTGTCTTGTATTGTATTCATTCTGTGTACCTCCCGTTCTTTATTAATCCTGATTTATATTCTATTTGCTCTTCAATTGTCATTGATTTCATTCGTTCTATATCTTCTTGATAAAATGCAACATAGCCACCACCACCTGTTTCGAAGATTTCTTCTTTCGAGCTAACAACATTCGAGTGAGGTTTGAGTAATGCAGTATTATCTGATTCTAACCCAAGATATGCAAGCACACTATTCCAGTCTGGGAACTTTTCAGAACCAAACTCTATCCACTCTCCAGAGAACTCACTGGTCCCATTCTTGCCTCGGTCATCTATTAAGTAGTCGCCTTGACACAAGTCCTTTCTATGGGTGATAACCATTCGCTTGTGAAACACATCGTCAAGATACTTTGTCACCCAAGATACCTTATCCGACCATGCAGAAGGATTCTTCCAAGGTGCAGTGGAGAGGATGAACAAGTCGAAGTGCTTCTGCAATTCGTGCATGGCTTCGATGGCTCCAGGCATCGGCTTCATCAGCCCAAACAGTCCTGGTATCTCATCCAACCGGCCTTCATACTCCTGCTTGACTTCCTCACTGACCTGAGCCAGTCCCGACTCAAAATCGACGAGTACATTATCCATATCCACAAACACACGCTTCTTGCGTTCTATGCCCTTGTCTCGCTTGTCATAGTTGTCACGCAGTTCTGTGAGTATGGTGCATAGTTCGCTCTCTGTGAGTATGGTCTTAAAAGGATTGCTTTCACCACGAGAATGGAATAGTTTCTGACCTCTTGTTGACATCAAGGCTGTACGGAACCGCTCGTTCTGTTCAAACATTGCCTGGTATGCTCGACGGACAAGTTGCCCATATTCTTCAGATTGTCTGTCTATAGCGACACCCTTCCACCATACTATCTGGTCAGTCTGCCAACCTGCTGAAGTCATTTTCTTGGCATTCTTGCCCTTCATGGAGCATATCTGCCTCTGCTTGTCCTTATCCTTTTGCTTCAACGACTGAAGGAATCCCTCCATGCTGCCGCATACCATGCCGTCCAATCGGAATCCGTTGCTGCATAGGTTGGAAAGGACATCTGCTGGGTAGTCACTCTTAGACCATATATCTACAGCCTTACCCCGCCATACCAACCACTTTATATATAATCTCCTAAACATGATTTTATTATAAATCCTAAATTCCGCAGCACTTTAGTTTAACTTCCTTTTTAAGTTCCTGGGTAACAAAATATTGCTCAGGATTTTGCCATGTCAGATTTTTCACTTACCT
>ONJJ01000042.1 GCA_900318115.1 uncultured Prevotellaceae bacterium
TTGATTTTATATATTATATATTATATAATATATAATATATAATATATAAAATTTAGTTTCATTTTCTCTCTCCCTGCCCGTCCCCCTGAAATGGAAAAACACAAATGTTGCGAGGTTGCGACGTTGCGAGGTTGCGACGTTGCGATGTGCAATAACATAAATGTTGCGAGGTTGCTACGTTGCTACGTTGCGAGGTTGCGACACCGCCGGGCGGGTGAAAGGTCAATTGTGCGATAGTGCAATAGTACGATAGTGTGATAATAAGATAGTGTAATTGTAAGATTTGGGCGCGTGTTTCTTTCCTTTGCGAATGGTGGAATTGCCTGATAATGTGGCATATAGGATGGGGCGCAGGCGCGCACTCTCTCTTGTGAAAAATCAAGAATCGGCACTTTTCTGGAACTTTTTCTCGAAAAGGCTTGCGGGGGCGAAAAATAATTAGTATCTTTGTACCCGAAAACGAGCCACAAGACCGCGAAACTCCCCCACAAGACCTGCAAAACTCCCCCACAAGACCTGCAAAACTCCCCCACAAGACCTGCAAAACTCCAAACAGACCAGCCCATAAAAAACTCACAAAAATACACTAAGAACCACAAAAACAAGCATGAAAGAGATGAAAACAAGAATCATGACACTCATCTGGCTGCTGCTCTGCGCGTGCACTCTGGCAGCTCAGGAAACCTGGAACCCCGTTGCCGACGAGGCCGCTGTGGTGCAGTCGGGCGGCATGCGCTTCACGGTGCTCACCCCGCAGCTCATTCGCATCCAGTACAGCCGGCAGCAGAAATTTGAGGACCGCGCCACCTTCGCCGTGGTCAACAGGCGCCTGCCCGTGCCCGACTTCACCACGCGCGAGGAGGACGGATACCTCTACATCACCACCGACGCCCTGGAGCTGCGCTACCGCGTGGGGTCCGTGCCCTCGCCGTCGGCCAAGAACACCAGCTCGCTGACCATCCGGCTGAATGTGGCAGGGCGCCAGGTGACCTGGTACCCCGGCAAGGACAACGCGCTGAACCTGAAAGGCACGCTGCGCACCCTGGACCAGGTGACGGGCGACAGCAACCGCGGACAGCTGGAGGACGGCATCCTCTCGCGCGACGGATGGGCCATCCTCGACGAGAGCCCGCGCACACAGCGGGGCGACGGCTCCACCACCTTTGCCTTCGACGGGCTGGTGAACGGATTCCAGTGGGTGGCAGAGCCTGTGGACAAGGCTGCCTACGACTGGTACTTCTTCGGCTACGGCCACGAGTACAAGCGCGCGCTGGCGGATTTCATCAAGGTGTGCGGCCGCATCCCCATGCCACCTCTTTATATTATGGGCTACTGGTACAGCAAATACCAGCAGTACACCCAGCAGGACTTCACCGACCTGGTCAATGAGATCCAGGGCCACAAGATACCCATCGACGTGATGATCTTCGACATGGACTGGCACCGCAGCGACCAGTGGACGGGATGGAGCTGGGACAAGAACAAGATTCCCAACCCCGTGGGACTCATCAGCTGGATGCACCGCAAGAACCTGAAGGTGTCGCTGAACCTCCACCCCGCCGACGGAGTGGCCTCCTGGGAGGACAACTTCCAGAAGGTGCGCGACGACATGCAGCTGGACGCCAGCGTCGATCGTGTGCCCTGGACGCTGGAGGACTCCACGTTCTATAAATCCGTCTTCGAGCGCATCATACGCCTGCGCGAGAAGGAGGGCGTGGACTTCTGGTGGCTGGACTGGCAGCAGAACCTGACGAATCCACGCATGAAGGGGCTGAGCGAGACGTTCTGGTGCAACCACGTCTTCTACAACGACATGAAACACGCCCGCCCGGAGCGCCGACCCGTCATCTACCACCGCTGGGGCGGCATGGGCAGCCATCGCTATCCCATCGGCTTCTCCGGCGACACCCACCCCGCCTTCTCCACCCTGGCCTATGAGGTCTATTTCACCGCCACGGCCTCCAACGTGGGCTTCGGCTACTGGGGCCACGACCTGGGCGGCCACAACTACGCGCCCACGAAGAACAACGACCCGGAGCTGTACCTCCGATGGATGCAGTTCGGAGTCTTCACACCCATCTTCCGCACCCATGCTAGCAACCACCCCGACCTGGAGCGTCGCATCTGGAAATATTCCAACTTCCAGCAGCTGCGGGAGACCGTGCTGCTGCGCTACGAACTGATGCCGTACATCTACACGGCAGCGCGCCAGGCCTACGACACGGGCATCTCCATCTGCCGCCCGCTGTACTACGAGTGGCCGGAGGAGAACAATGCTTACCGCTACGAGGACGAGTACTACTTCGGCGACGACATCTTGGTGGCGCCCGTGGTGACAGCTGCCGGAGCCGGAGGGCTGGCTCGACGCACCGTCTGGCTGCCCCGGGGAACGTGGTACGACGTCTCGCGCGGACGCCTCGTGAGCGGCGACGTGGAGCAGACCGACAGCTACGCCCAGACGGAGATCCCCTACTTCCTCCGCGGCGGCAGCATCCTCGTCTGCAACCCGCCCATGATGCACCTGAAGGCTGTGCCAGAGTCGCTGATTCTGAAGGTGGTGCCTGGTGCCGACAGCGAGACCCGATACTACGAGGACGAGGGCGACACCGACGGCTACAAGCAAGGCCTGTGCGCCACCACACGCATGGCGCAGCAGCGCACTGCCGGCAAGATCCTCTTCACGATAGAACCGCGCCAGGGCTCCTTCCCGGGCATGATCCAGGAGCGCAGCTATCAGGTCGTCTTCCTCGCCGAGCAGAAGCCCGAGGGCGTCAGCATCAACGGAGTGCCCACCGACGACTGGAGCTACGACGAGATGGCGGCGTGCGTCACCGTCCGTGTTCCCACGACGCGCTGCGACCAGGAGGTCAAGGTCGAGGTTGCGAGAAACACGACGGTTGTGAATGCGAAAAATACAGACAACGTCATCGACCTCTTCTATGACTCGCGCGCAGATGAGATGGTGGCCTCGATGGCCAGGAAGGCCAAGAGCGTGCGCCTGCAGGTGATCTCGGCCGACGGCAAGCCTGCCGCAGCGGGCAGCACCCGCAGTGCCGACCGCCTCACCCTCTCCCTGGCACAGCTGCCGCAGGGAGCCTACGTCTGCCGGCTCGTGGCGGACGGACAGACCGTGACACGCAAATTCATCAAATAAAACTTCGGAGGACACACACATGAAAAAGAATATCATCATCACCACCATACTGGCTGCCCTCGTGGGCGCACTGCCCGCAAAGGCGCAGAACGAACTCTGGATCACGGGCTCAGCAGTGCCCGGCGGCACACAGAAACTGGAGACCTTCCCCGACGGGCAGTTCAAGTTCGCCGGAGCACTGAAGGAGGGCGAACTGAAAGTCATCACCACCGACGGCGAGCAGGCCAACACCCAGTACCTGGCACCCCGCTACTTCGAATCCTATGTGGTCAACAAAGGGCTGGCCTACTCCAGGACGCGCAGTGCCGAGAGCGCTGCCTGGATCGTCCCCTTCGCCGAGGACCGCTACAAATTCGTCGTCGATACCAAGACGCAGACGCTCACGGGCGAGATCTTTGTGCCCTGGCGCGAGGTCTATCTGGCAGGAGGAGCCTGCGAGATAGGCTGGCAGGCCTTTGTCATGCTACCCTTCACGCAGGACGCCGAGGACCCCTATGTCTTCACCTGGACAGGAGAACTCCGGCAGCGCAACGAGTACGTAGAACCGCGACGCTTCAAGCTCCAGGGCCAGAACACCTGGGACCCCAAGAACCTGCATCCCTACACGCAGGACGAACCCTGCCTCACCTCCACGCAGATGCGCCACGGAGGCGACGACACCAAGTGGGAGATCGACAAGGACGGAGTTTATCGGCTGACGGTCAATGTCTTCCGCGACACCTTCAAGGCGGAATACCTGGGAGAGCGAGCTGCCGACGCACCCACGCAAGTGGACGCGCTGCCCGAGGACGTGGACCTCGAAGTGGTGGGGAACACCTTGCGACTGCGCTGTGATGAGAAACTCACCGTGGAGCTCCTGAGAACGGACTCCGTCAGGCTGACGTGGAAGAGTGGTACGGACATCACCATCACTGTCCCCTACAGAGGAGTCTATGTCCTTAAGGCGACAGGCAAACACCACCATTTCGCCCGTAAGGTGGCCATAAATTAAGTATTTTGTATTCTAAAAAGGTACGCGCGTGCACATTTTCACGGGAAATGTGCTGATATGTCGTGGAAAATGCTTACCTTTGCGCCGCTTTATGCGGCCGTGGGCCGCTGACAACGTCGAAACCAAACTGAAACAAATAGAAATATGAGTTTGAAAATCGTTGTGCTGGCCAAGCAAGTGCCAGACACCCGCAATGTGGGCAAGGACGCCATGACAGCCGAAGGCACCGTCAACCGCGCTGCCCTGCCCGCTATCTTTAATCCCGAAGACCTGAATGCCCTGGAGCAGGCCCTGCGCCTGAAGGAGCAGCACCCGGGCTCCACCGTGGGCGTGCTCACCATGGGTCCTCCCCGTGCCGGTGAAATCATCCGCCAGGGACTCTATCGTGGCGCCGACACCGGTTGGCTGCTGACCGACCGCCTCTTCGCTGGCGCCGACACCCTCGCCACTTCCTACGCCCTCGCCACCGCCATCCAGAAGATTGGCGATGTGGACATCGTCATCGGAGGCCGTCAGGCTATCGATGGTGATACGGCTCAGGTGGGTCCGCAGGTGGCTCAGAAACTGGGCTTGAACCAGGTCACCTATGCCGAGGAGGTACTGAGCGTGAAGGATGGTAAGGCTACCATCAAGCGCGTCATCGACGGAGGCGTGGAGACCGTGGAGGCTCCCCTGCCAGTGGTCATCACCGTCAACGGAAGCGCTGCACCCTGCCGCCCTCAGAACGCCAAGTTAGTGATGAAGTACAAGCGCGCCACCTGCCCCATGGAGCGGCCGGCTGAAGGTACTCCCTACGACTATCTGTATGAGGAGCGTCCATATCTGACGCTGAACCAGTGGAGCGTGGCCGACGTGGACGGAGACCCCAATCAGTGCGGACTGGCTGGATCACCCACCAAGGTGAAGGCCGTCAAGAACATCGTGTTCCAGGCGAAGGAGTCGAAAACCTTGACGGCTTCTGATGCTGACGTCGAGGGAATGATCAAGGAATTGTTGGACGAAAAGATTATTGGATAACGAGATATGAATAACGTATTTGTATATTGCGAAATAGAAGGTACTCAGGTACAGGAAGTATCTCAGGAGCTGCTGACCAAGGGTCGCAAACTCGCCAATACGCTGGGTGTTGAGCTCCACGCCGTCGTTGCCGGTACCGGCATCAAGGGCAAGGTGGAAGAGCAGATTCTGCCCTACGGCGTCGACAAGCTCTTCGTCTTCGACGGCGAAGGACTGTTCCCCTACACCTCGGCTCCCCACACCGACATTCTGGTGAACCTCTTCAAGGAGGAGCAGCCGCAGATCTGCCTCATGGGTGCTACGGTGATTGGCCGTGACCTCGGGCCCCGCGTCTCTTCATCCCTCACCAGCGGCCTCACCGCTGACTGCACGGAACTGGAGATCGGCCCTTATGAGGACAAAAAGAATAATAAGGTATATGAGAATCTGCTCTATCAGATCCGTCCCGCCTTCGGAGGCAACATCGTCGCCACCATCGTCAATCCCGAACATCGTCCTCAGATGGCCACCGTGCGCTCCGGCGTGATGCAGAAAGCCCTCTACGAAGGCGCTTGCCGCAAGGAAGTCGTCTATCCCGAGGTCTCGAAGTATGTCTCGCCTGAGGCTTACGTCGTCCGCGTGCTCGACCACCACGTGGAGGCCGCCCGCCACAACCTGAAGGGTGCTCCCATCGTCGTCGCCGGCGGCTACGGCATGGGCTCCAAGGAAGGCTTCGACATGCTCTTCGAGCTGGCAAAGGTGCTGCACGGAGAAGTCGGAGGTTCGCGCGCTGCCGTGGATGCTGGCTTCTGCGACCACGACCGCCAGATCGGCCAGACGGGCGTCACCGTCCACCCGAAGGTCTATATCGCCTGCGGCATCAGCGGACAGATCCAGCACATCGCCGGCATGCAGGATTCCGGCATCATCATCAGCGTCAACTCCGACCCCGATGCGCCCATCAACAAGATCGCTGACTACGTCATTGTTGGTACTGTTGAAGAGGTAGTTCCCAAGCTCATTAAGTATTATAAGCAGAACAGCAAATAAGAAGCCTCACCCCCGCCCCCTCTCCGAAAGGAGAGGGGGGAGGAGGGTGAACACACAAAGATAAATGTCGAACGATTGGATAAAGACTTCTGCTCCTGATAGATACCTGCTACTAAAGGATTTTGCGAAAAAGAACCGGCGGGCAATGACGGTGAGCGAAACCATACTTTGGAATGCACTAAGGGAACTGGCAGGTGGTTATAGGTTCAGACGGCAGCATCCGATTGGAGATTATATCGTGGATTTCGTATGCTTGAAAAGGAAACTGGTCATAGAGGTAGATGGTGGCTATCATGATCAACCTCAACAGCAGCAGGAAGACCAATGGCGCTCAGACTTTCTTGAGAAGATGGGTTACATGGTACTTCGCTTCAGCAACGAAGAAATAAACAATAACCTCAATGGGGTTTTAGAGAGAATAAAAAAAGAATTAATAAACGTATAAAGTTAATATGAACTATTATAGCGACCATCCTGAAATTGGATTTTATCTGAACCATCCTCTGATGGCTCGTATTGTCGAGCTGAAGGAAAAAGGTTTCGCTGACGCAAAAGAATATTCCGCCAGCTTATCTTCTGCTGCCGCAAACAACGCGCCAGCCTCCCCCCTCTCCTTTCGGAGAGGGGTCGGGGGTGAGGCCGCTCCCGTTGACCTCGGCGATGCCATCGAGAACTATCGCCAGATTCTCGACATCACGGGCGACGTGGCTGCCAACATCATTGCTCCCAACTCTGAGAGCGTGGACCTCGAAGGACCGCACCTCGAGAACGGACGCATGATCTACGCCTCCAAGACCTTCGAGAACATCGATGCCACGCGCAAGGCCGGACTCTGGGGAGTCTCCATGCCCCGTCGCTACGGCGGCCTGAACCTGCCGAACGTCGTCTTCTCCATGCTCAGCGAGGTCATCTCTGCTGCCGACGCCGGATTCCAGAACATCTGGAGCCTGCAGAGCTGCATCGACACACTCTATGAGTTCGGCTCCGAGGAGCAGCGACAGAAATACATCCCCCGCATCTGCGCCGGAGAGACCATGTCCATGGACCTCACAGAGCCCGATGCAGGCTCCGACCTCCAGCGCGTCATGCTCAAGGCCACCTACTCTGAGGAAGAAGGCTGCTGGCTCCTCAATGGCGTCAAGCGATTCATCACCAACGGCGACTCGGACATACACCTCGTGCTCGCTCGTTCCGAGGAGGGCACCACGGACGGACGCGGACTCTCCATGTTCATCTACGACAAGCGCCAGGGCGGCGTCAACGTGCGCCACATCGAGCACAAATTGGGCATACATGGCTCCCCCACGTGCGAACTTACTTATAAGAACGCGCGCGCAGAGCTCTGCGGAAGCACCCGCCTGGGACTCATCAAGTACGTGATGTCTCTCATGAACGGCGCTCGTCTGGGCATTGCCGCACAGAGTGTGGGACTCTCCCAGGAAGCTTACAACGAAGGCCTCGCCTATGCCCGCGAGCGTGCGCAGTTCGGACAGAAGATCATCGGCTTCCCCGCCGTTTACGACATGCTCTCACGCATGAAGGCCAAGCTGGATGCCGGACGATCGCTGCTCTATCAGACTGCTGCATACGTCGATATCTACAAGGCGCTGGAGGACATCGAGCGCGACCGCAAGCTCACGCCCGAGGAGAAGCAGGAGCTGAAGAAATACCAGCGACTGGCCGATGCCTTCACGCCTCTGGCCAAGGGAATGAACTCCGAGTATGCCAACCAGAATGCCTACGACGCCATCTCCATCCACGGCGGTTCGGGCTTCATCATGGAGTACAAGTGCCAGCGCCTCTACCGCGACGCACGCATCTTCAGCATCTATGAGGGTACCACCCAGCTGCAGGTTGTCGCCGCCATCCGCTATATCATCAATGGCACCATGCTCCAGAATATCAAGGACCTGGCCGGCTCCCTGTGCTGCGATGGCGTCGAAGCTCCCCTCGCCGCTCCCTCAGCTTCCATTTCTGCCTCCTCCTCAGCCTCCCTCGCCGCCCTCAAGGCTCGCGTCGAAGCCCTCATCCCCGTCTACGAGGAGGCTCTCGCCACCGTCAAGGCGCTGGAGAACCAGGAGGCCATCGACTTCCTCTCCCGTCGCCTCTACGACATGACCGCCGAGATCGTGATGTCCCTGCTCATCATCCGCGATGCTGCCCAGGCTCCCGACCTCTTCGAGAAGAGCGCCGTGGTCTATGTGGGCATGGCTGAGGAAGACGTCCTGGGCAAGGCTGCCTACATCAAGAACTTCCAGCCCGCAAGCCTCGCCAATTTCCGTGCCGAGTAAGCCTGCGCGCAATTGATCAATCCAGCCATCAGGCAAAACAAAGAAAGGGACCCTCCATCGGAGAGTCCCTTTCTTTGTCTAATCCACTTCCCTTCAATCTGGGAAGCCTCGTTCCCTCCTTCCCTTCAACCTGGGAAGCTTCGTTTCCTCCTTCCCTTCAACCAGGGCGGCTCGTTGGCTGTGCTGCGACGTTGTCGCAGCCCTCCCTCCCCTCCGCTACTTCTCAATCTCTTTCCACAGCTCCTCCAGCACCTCAGGGAAATGCGCCATTTCCAGCACGTGGACCTTGTCGGCGATGGTGTCTGGCGTGTCGTCAGGAGAGAGGGGAGTGCTGAACTGAGCGATGATCTCTCCGCCGTCGCACACGGGCGTGACGTAGTGAATGGTGATGCCCGTCTCCGTGTCGCCAGCAGCCTTCACGGCTTCGTGCACATGATGTCCCCACATTCCCTTTCCTCCGTGCTTCGGTAGTAGGGCAGGGTGGATGTTCACGATGCGTCGGGGATATTCGTCGATGAGGTAGTCGGGCACCATGGGGAGGAAACCCGCAAGGACGATGAAGCGGATCTCATTGCTGCGCAGCAGGGGAAGCATCACATCCGGGTTGTTCAAGTCTGCCTTGGGCACCACACACGATGCCACACCCAACCTGCGGGCACGCTCCAGCGCATAGGCGTCGGCGCGATTGCTGATGACGAGTTTGCAGCAGACACTCTCTGAGTCGCTGAAGTGACGGATGATGTTCTCGCAATTCGTGCCGCCGCCGGACACGAAGATGGCTACGTTCATTTTTTCCATGAGGCTCTTTTGCATTATTTGTGCCGCAAAGGTACATATTTCGTGTCAAAATCCCTTGCTTTTTATCTATAAAATGGCCTCTACATCATAAAGTAGCACTTTTTTCTGCTAAAACTCTTGGCGGTTTCGTAGAAAACCACTAACTTTGTACCCGATTCGCCCGCTTATGGAAACGGAGGTGGGTGTGAAGAGAGAACTACAACAAGAAGTCTAACAACCTTATTAAACACGTACGCCATGGAATTGATGAAACAGTTCAAGGCGCAGACGGTCTCCAGCATTGGAGGCTTCTTGCGTCAGCTAAGTGAGCGGAAAGATGTTGACATCCAGAAGTGCAGCTTCATCAAGGAGATGAACGAGACAACGGGCGTGTACATCGTGGCCAACGACAAGGAGGCCGTGGTGCTCGCCGTCGATGCCCGTCGGGAGGACGGAGAAGTCTATGTGGACGAATACCCTTATCATGGAGAAGAACCCATCTGGTCTTCACCTTCTTGCCGCCGTGTGAGCCCTATTTACCTCATGCGCCAGGTGATGAGTCTGCTCTCGCTCTGCTACAAGCGGGCGGACCTGCGCAACGTCGAGATCGGAGGTGCTTTGCTCTCCGTCAGCGAGTTGGTGGATGTCGGCGATTTCAAGAAACTTTTGGACCAGCTGAATATCTGCATCCTCGACGAACTCGGCAGCAAGGAGGATGCGCTGCTGCTGCGCGAGCACACGGCTGAAGGAAACATCAACCAACAGGTGCTCAGCGACTTGAGCAACAGCTACAACCTCATGGGGTTGCCCGACCTGGTGCACTCGGATGATTATGTCCCCAAGAATGTGGACAAGTCCACGACCGTGGAGCACCCGGATTTCGTGCTCCCCAACGTCGCCGAGGCCGATCAGAATTCAGAGGAGATGGATTCCTTCGAGCGTGATCTGCTGGAATTATTCGGTCCTCTGGAGTCCGTCAAGCCCCGCAATCCCTCCGCGGAGGATGATGAGGGCGACGATGCCGGCACCACCGCCTCCGACTGCGACGAAGAGGATTCCTCCATCTTCGATGAGTCCGAGCTGGACTTCGACTTCGAGGAACTCGGGGGCGGCAAGCAGCATTCGAAGAAACCCGATGTGGAAGACGAACTCCTCGACAACTTCCATAAGCACATGAAGATGGTGCGCGAGGACCTGAACGAGCAGTATCCCAGCGGACCCTCGGGAACTTGCAATGTCCCCTCGCGCGTGGAAATCCTGCCTCCTGTGGCTTCCTCCGTCGCCAACGCCGAGTTCTCCCAGCTCGTGGGCATCGACGAAATCCGTGCTCAGATCGAGTCGCTGACTCTGATGTCCCAGTACAACCATCGCTTCGCGAGCCTGAACCCCGATGCGCAGAAGCACCAGGTCACGCTCCACGCCGTCTTCACCGGCAATCCCGGCACGGGCAAGAGCACAGTCTGCAAGCTCTATGGCACTCAGCTGCGCCAGGCTGGTGTGCTCCAGTACGGCCACGTGGTGGTGGTGGATCGCAGCTCCTTCGTGGGCGCCTGCTGGGGCGACGAGGAGAAGAATGTGCGGGCTCTGCTGCAGCTGGCGCGCGGAGGTGTGCTGATGGTGGACGAGGCCTACCAACTCTTGGGCGACGGACATCCCACAGACCCCGGACGCATGGTGTTGCCGCTGATGATGAACCAGCTGGCAGACCCCAAGTGGAGCGACATCGCCGTGGTGCTCTGCGGCTATCCTCGCCCCATGCAGAAGCTGCTGGAGCAGAATCCTGGCCTCAACTCGCGCTTCCCCAACCGCTTTAAGTTCAACGACTTCGACGTAGAGACGCTGGAGCAGATCACCCTCAACCGCATCGCCTCCTTCGGCTATCGCTTCGCTCCCGATGCCTGGGCCAAGTACCGCTGGTTCCTGCGCGAGGCCTACGATGCGCGCGATGAGCGCTGGCCCAACGCTCGCTTTGTCGCCAGCTGGCTGGAGCAAATCTATATCCAGCACGGAGTGCGTTGCGAGCGCCAGCAGCTGCGCCAGAACGAGGACCTCTGCCTGCTCACTTCCGAGGACGTCACCTGTCCGAACACGAACTATTGAGGCATTACCACCGCATGAGCATTTCTGCCCGTTTGCGACGAAGCCACCGCTCGGACGGAGCTCCTCACTCAGACTCCTCCTTCCACAAGGGATTGACAAGCACATAGCCAGCCATCATCGTGGTTGGCTATGTTTTTTTACGGGCGAATAAGAGACCTCGGAACGTTGTGCTCCAGGAAAAAAACCTCTTTTCAGCTTCCTTCGAGTGAAAAATGAAGCAGAATGCGTGTAAATTAGAAACTTTTTCCTATCTTTGCACCCACAAAGTTCATTTACGCACTTCTCCATGCAACATATCTACACTTTTCTCCAGCAAATAGCCGAGCACAACGACCGCGACTGGTTCCATGCCCATCAGGCGGAATACAAGGCGGCGCGCGCTTCCTTCGAGAGCTATGTCCAGGAAGTCATCCTCCGCATAGCCTCCTTCGACGCCAGCGTGGCTTATCAGACTCCCAAGTCCTGCACCTACCGCTTCGCTCGCGACACCCGCTTCTCAGCAGACAAGTCGCCCTACAAGCGCCACTTTGGTGCCTTCGTCTGCTCCCATGGCCGCAAGAGTCCCCGCGGCGGCTACTATCTCCATCTGGAGCCAGGCAATTCCATGGTGGCGGGTGGCTCGTGGTGTCCCGATGCTCCGATGCTGAAGCACATCCGCGAGACCATCGTCGATGACATCCACCGCTTCCGCGAAATCGTGGAGGAGCCCCGTTTCCGGGAACTCTACCCGGTGGTGGGAGACGACCCCGTGAAGACCACTCCCAAGGGCTTCCCGCGCGACTTCGCCTTCCCCCAGTACATACGGCCGCGATACTACACCGTCTGGCATCCTATTCCAGACTCACTCGTGGCGGAGCCCGACGGGCAGGACCGCATCGAGGAGATGTTCCGCGTCATGGCTCCCTTCAACCGTTTCCTCAACGAGATATTCGATGACTACGAGTGAAAAGTAAGAGAAAAAAGGAATAAGAAATTAAGGAAATAAGAACATCAGAAATTATGTTCAGCTCTCCTGAAAAATATCACTCTGTTCAGCTCTCCTGAAAAGTATCACTTTGTTCAGCTCTCCTGAAAAGTATCACTTTGTTCAGTTCTCCTGAAAAGTATCACTTTGTTCAGTTTATATGAAAAAGTATCATCTCTGTACCGTCCTTTTCGTTGCGATTCTATCGCAACTCCCTCTCCCCCTCCTGGCCGACCACGTGGACATCAAGTGGGCGATGGACAACAAGGACGACCTCTCCGCGATGACCATGACCGCTGGAGCTGCGGACTACCTCACGCCCTCCTTTGCCCTGGGCGCTAATCTCACAGCCACCGCTACGATGACCGCCAGCAACGCCGATGCAGGCTTCACCGCCGTGACCTACAATCCGCCTTTCGTGCAGCTGACACCCAAGACACGCGTGACCTCCAAGACCGCAGGCCACACCGTCACCTTCACCCTGAAACCTCAGACAGGCCACACCTTCAAGCCCACTACCATAGAGTTCGATGCTGTCAAGTGCGGCACGGATGGAGGCAACTTCGACGTTTACATCAAGAACGGAACCGCGGCGGAGAAGGCTCTGGAGACTGGCGTGGCTCCCCTGCGCAACAAGGTTGCCAGCGGTAATGCAGCGGGCTTCAGCCACCACACCTACCAGCTTTCAGACCAACTCGTGCAGGCGGGCAAGGCCTTCCAGCTCATCCTCTACGTCTATAACTTCAACGGCCAGGACAACGAGAATCCCAAGTCTATAGCCTTCCGAAACGTCGTCATCGGCGGCGAGACGGATGAAGCCATCTTCGATGCCAGCCACTACTTTACAGCGGCTTCCTGCTCTGCCGGCGACTTGCTGCCGGCCATCCGCAGCCTCCGCAATGGCGAGAGCACCACGTGGCCTGCCAAGCTTTTTGGCGACCCCACGGACTTCCAGGTCACCGCCGCCGAGGGCTACACCGCCGACATCGCGTATAATAATAAGGTGTGCACCCTCTCGGCACAGAAGGACGGGCGCGAGGTCTTCAGCATCAGCGTGCGCTTCGTGGTCAGCTACCGCCAGCCTCGTGGCGAGGCCAAACCCCTGAACCGAGGGCTCGTGGCCGTGAAGGTCGGTGGCGGAGTCCTCGTCAGCTGGCGCTTGCGCGCTCAGGACAACCCCCGTGACCTCCGCTTCCGCCTCTATCGCGGCAAGACACTCGTCACCAAGACTCCGGTGGCGGGCAAGACCAACTACCTCGACACGGGCGGCAGCTCCAGCAGCACCTACACCCTCGAAGTCGTCAACGGCCAGGGACAAGTCATCGAGCGCCAGGAGGGCGTCAAGGCCTGGGATAGCCAGGTGAAGTACATCACCCTCCAGGGAGGCGCTCCAACCGATCCGACCACGGCCGGAGCCACCTACACACCCAACGATGCCTCGTTCTGCGATATGGACGGCGACGGCGAGTATGAGATCATCCTCAAGTGGGCACCCTCCAACGAGAAGGACGCCGCCAGCAGCGGCACCACCTCGCCGGCTTTCTACGCCTGCTACAAGATGAACGGCCAGCGCCTGTGGATGCTCCACACCGGCGCGAATATGTTCAACTCGGCCCATACAACACCCTACATCGCCTGGGACCTCGACGGCGACGGCTATGGCGAATTCATGGTCAAGACTGCCCCGGGAGCCATCGACGGCGAAGGCAACTACGTCCTCCTGGACGGCGATGACCCCAATGTCAACCTCAAGAGCGGACGAGGCAAGCAAGACCACGGACCAGAGTACATCACCGTCTTCGACGGCATGACTGGTGCCGAGCTGAAGACCATCCCCTACCACACCGCCTACGCCGACGAGACCACGTCGTTCTGGGGAGACTCGAACCAGAACCGCTCCGAGCGCTATCTGGCTGCCATCGCATGGCTGGACGGCGAGCAGGGCAACCCCTCCGCCATCTTCGCGCGAGGCTACTATAGCGGATGCAAGATCGGGGCCTACGACTGGGATGGCGACAACCTCACCCTGCGATGGCTGCATCGGGGCGAGAGTGCCAACAAGGGCACCGTGAAGTACGCCGACGGCACCGTGAAGCAGCTCACCACCACCGTTTATGGCGAGGGATGCCACTGGATCAGCATCGGCGACGTCACCGGTGACGGGCGCCAGGAGATTCACTACGGCTCAGGAGCCCTGAAGCACGACGGCACCACGCTCTATCGCACCGGACTGGGTCACGGCGATGCCATACATCTCGGCGACTTCATTCCCTCGAGACCCGGCCAGGAGTACTTCATGGTCCACGAGCACAAACCCTATGGCATGGACCTCCGCGATGCCGCCACCGGCGAAATCCTCCTCCACAAGACCGCCGACGACGACACCGGCCGCGGTATCATGGCCCACTTCAACTCCGAGAGTGAAGATGCTTACTGGCAATTCAGCGCCGACAACGGCCTCTACGACACCTCCGGCAAACTCATCGCCAGCAACGTCACCCATGGCGGAGGAGCCGGCCTGAGCTTCCGCATCTACTGGAACGGCGACCTCGCCGATGACTTCTACGGCAAGAACGTGCTGGAAGCTTGGAACCCCAATTCCGGAGGATTCGGACGTATGCAGGTCAATGGCGGCAACTACGTCATCGGCAACTACAACAACTCCTCGAAGCAGAACCCCTGCGTCAGCGGAGACCTCTTGGGCGACTGGCGCGAGGAAATCGTCACCTGGCAGCAATCGGGCAATGACTATCAGCTCGTCATCAACGCCACCGACTTCCAGACCGACTACGCCATCCCCCACCTGATGGACGATCCTGCCTATCGCGCTCAGCTCATCAGCCAGAACGTGGTCTATAACCAGCCGCCTCATCTCTCCTATGACCTCCGTTCGCGCTACACCATCGAGCGTCAGGTGCCAGAGAGCGGATGGGACGCCCTCTACACATCCTATCCCGTCATCCTCCCCGCCGATATCACGGCCTTCAATGTCACCGGCGTCAATGCGGAGGCCGACACGCTTCGCATGACGCGTCTGGCCAAAGGTGCCGTCGTGCCTGCCGGAGCCGCCGTGCTCTATCGCGGCACCGCCGGAGCCACGGTGAAGTTCGTGCCCAGCGCCAAGTCCGCCGCGTCGGTCAACAAGACCTATCTCAAGGGCGCCCCCGTGGATAGTGTGCTCACCTCAGACGAGGCGGCCGATGAAATCTTCTACACGCTCCAGCCCGTGGCCGAGACCGGAGGCGTGGCCTTTGTCCGCGTGTCCGACGGCTCGCTCGTGGAGGCTGGCACCCCCTGGCTCCGAGTCAAGGGCAATGCCGAAGCACCCGCCTTGCCCCAGTACTATGTCACCAAGGAGAGCCTGCCCACCGGCATCCAGGAGCTCCCGACGCTGAATAATCAATCCCTGGATAGTCCATCCTTCGACCTCGGAGGCAAGCGCGTAGCCCAGCCCCGTCAGGGCGAGGTGTATATCGTCAATGGCAAGAAGATTATTACAAGCCAACGATAATCACTTACAAGCCAGAGTCATTACTAAAGCATCAAAGATTATTACTAACAAATAACATCTCATGAAACTCAGACACCTTCTCCTCGGCGCGGCCGTCCTCGGCACCGCCAACTTTCAACTCCCGACACTCGATGTCCGACTTGGCGTAGTCCAGGCTGCCTCCAATGTCATCACCGTCAACGCCAAGAAACCCGGCGCTCCCATTCAGAAGACCCAGTGGGGCATCTTCTTCGAGGACATCAACTTTGCGGCCGACGGCGGCCTCTACGGCGAACTCCTGAAGAACCGTTCCTTCGAGTTCACACCCGACCACCTCATGGGCTGGCAGGCCTTTGGCAAGGTGGAAATCAAGAACGACGGCCCCTTCGATAAGAATCCTCACTATGCCCGCCTCACCTCTGCCGGACACCGTGACCTCTGGACGGGTCTGCAGAACGAGGGCTTCTTCGGCATCGGTCTGGAAAAGGATGCCGAGTACCGCTTCAGCGTCTGGGCACGCGTGCCCGACGGTCAGCCCCAGTGGCTCTGGATCCAGTTCGTGGACCAGAACACGATGGACGAGCACCAAGAGTTCACGAACACCGACCTGAAGGTTGACTCCCGCGAATGGAAGAAGTACACCGTAGTCATCAAGAGTCCCCGCACCATTGAGCGGGCCCAGCTGCGTCTGTTCCTCTGCGACGAGAAGCGCCGCTCCGGCTCCGGAGCGATGGACGTCGAGCACATCTCCCTCTTCCCCGTAGATACCTACAAAGGTCATGAGAACGGTATGCGCCGCGATGTCGCCCAGGCTCTTGAAGACCTCCGCCCGGGCGTCTTCCGCTTCCCCGGCGGTTGCATCGTCGAGGGCACTACGCTTGAACTTCGCTATCAGTGGAAGAACTCCGTGGGTCCCGTGGAGAACCGTCCCATCAACAAGAACCGCTGGGAGAACACCTTCACCTACCGCTACTACGCCGACTACTTCCAGTCCTACGGCCTCGGCTTCTTCGAGTACTTCCAGCTCGCAGAGGAAATCGGAGCAGAGCCCCTGCCCGTCCTGAACGTAGGCATGGCATGCCAGTTCCAGAACGGCGAGGACGCCCATGCTCCCGCCACCAAGGCTGGCCTCCAGCAGTTCATCGACGACTGCATCGACCTCATTGACTTCGCCAACGGCGACCCCGCCACCAACGAGTGGGCCAAGCTCCGCGCCGATATGGGTCATCCCGCACCCTTCAACCTCAAGTTCCTGGCCATCGGCAACGAGCAGTGGGAGAAGCCCTACTTCGACCGCCTGGCCATCATCGCTCCCGAAGTGCGCAAGGTGCATCCCGAAATCAAACTCATCGGCACCAGCGGCCCCAACGCCGAGGACGACCACTTCAAGAACGGATGGCCCGCCATGCGAGAACTGAAGGCAGACCTCGTCGATGAGCATTACTACCGCGATGTCAAGTGGTACCAGAACTGGATGAACCGCTACGACGACCGCGAGTTCTACACCAAGGACGGACCGCGCGTCTTCGCCGGCGAGTGGGCCTGCCACGACCGCGGCAAGAAGTGGAACCACGCCGGAGCCAGCATCTACGAAGCTGCCTTCATGACCAACATCGAGCGCAACGCAGACCTGGTGCACATGGCCACCTACGCGCCCCTCTTCGCACACGTCGATGGCTGGCAGTGGCGTCCTGACCTCATCTGGTACGACAACCTCCACACCGCCCGCACCGCCAGCTACTACGTCCAGCAGCTCTACATGACCAACCGCGGCACCAACGTCCTGCCCACCACCGTCAGCATCGACGGCGGCCAGGCCAGCGTGAATCCCGTTCCGAAGGGCGAGGACGGCGTCTTCGCCTCCAGCGTCATCGACACCCAGAAGCAGGAGATCATCGTCAAGGTCATCAACACCACCGGCGAGGCCCAGCCGCTGACCATCCAGCTCACGGGTCTCTCGAAGAAGCAGCTGGCAGCCATCGGCACCTCCGTCAGCGTCACCAGCCTCGATTGCTCTGACTACGATGCCGAGAACCAGCCCGGCCGCCCCGAGGTCGTCAGCCCCAAGAACTCCACCGCCACCCTCGTTGCCGACAAGAAGGGTGCCTCCCTCACCGCCCAGCTCCCCGCCAAGACCTTCCAGGTCTATCGCGTGAAGCTCTGAGCCCTCGCTCCTTCCTTCTCTGGACATCACTCTCCGCCAAGACCCGTGTGTGGGTCGGCGGGGAGTTTTTTTTGTGTAGTCTCTCTTTTCCCAATATGTCAAACGCCTCCCCCCTGAAAGGTCTGGCGCGCTTTCGCTTTATTCCCGGCGCTCGCTCGCATCGGGTGTTACGTCCGGTCGTGTCGGCCACCACGTCCGCTCGTATCGGATGTCACGTCCAGACGAAAGAATGCAGGCAGGATGTGTTGAGTCCTGCCTGCATTTGAGTGTGTGTGTGATGGCCGTGGCTCAAGAGCGTTGCGCGCTCAAGTGGTCGCGGCGTTGCTTTATGCCACCTTCTCCAGACGCTTCATCATGGCGAACATGAAGAGGGCGCTGAGGAGGCAGAGGCCGGCGAAGACGAGCCAGACGGTGGTCAGCGAGAGATCGCCCCAGAGGATGCCGCCGACGCTGACGAGGAGGTTGCCGATGGCGGTGGCCACGAACCAGCCGCCCATCATCATGCCTTTGTACTTCGGAGGTGCCACCTTACTGACGAAGGAGATGCCCATGGGGGAGAGCAGCAGCTCGCCGAAGGTCAGCACGAGGTAAACGCTGATGAGCCAGTAGGGCGAGGCGGGGTAGGTGGCGGTGCCGGCTTCGATGGCGGCCTTCTGCTCGTTGGGCGTCAGCAGTCCTTGCGAGGCGAAGATCATCAGGCAGAAGGCCACGGCGGCCACGATCATGCCGTAAGCTATCTTGCGAGGGGCCTTGGGCTCCTTGCCCTTGGCGGCTAAGGAACTGAAGATGGCCATGGACACGGGCGTCAGGGCAACGACGTAGAAGGGATTGAACTGCTGGAAAATGGGGGCGCTGATGTCCACGGAGCCTGTGGCCTGGGTGTACTGATAGCCGAGGAAGCAGCAGGCTAGGACGATGACGGCGGCAGCGATGCTCTTGCCCTTCGTGGTCTTGGACTGGAAGACGGAGAAGAGGCCGTAAACGATGAAGATGATGGCCACGAGGTTCCATACGTTGAAGGGCATGGTGTGTACGCCCTCGGCGGTCTTCTGCGTGAATTCGTTGGCGAAGAAGGTGAGCGAGAGGCCGTTCTGGTGGAAAGCCATCCAGAAGAAGATGACGACGGCGAAGACGAGAATGAGTGCGGTGATGCGCTGGCGCGTCTCGGCGGGCGTGAGTTCCTCTGCGGGAGCCTGCTCTGAGGCGGCGTCCTTCTTCTTGCCTCCCTCGACGTGGCGGAAGGTGGAGCGGAAGGCATAATAAATGGCGATGCTGAGGATGAGCGATGCGCAGGCCACGGCGAAGGCGAAGTGGTAGCTGTCGTTCTCGCTATAGCCCAGGCTGGTCTGCGCCCACTTCATGATCTCGATGGCGGCGGTGGGGGCGAAGAGGGCGCCGATGTTGATTGCCATGTAGAAGATGCTGAAACCTGCATCGCGGCTGGCGGCATAGCGAGTGTCGTCGTAGAGGTTGCCGACCATGACCTGGAGGTTGCCCTTGAACAGGCCCGTGCCGAAGCTGATGAGCAGCAAGGCGGCGAACATTCCTGCCAGCGCCACTCCGCCTCCGCCGAGGGGAACGCTCAGCAGCAGGTAGCCCAGGAACATGATGAGGATGCCGATGGTGACCATGCGGCCGAAGCCGAACTTGTCTGCCAGGATACCGCCGATGAGGGGCAGGAAGTAAACCAGTCCGAGGAAGGAACTGTAGATGATGCCAGCTGCGTCGGGATCCAGACCGAAGTTGGCACGCAGGAAGAGGGCGAAGACGGCAATCATCGTGTAGTAGCCGAAGCGTTCGCCGGTGTTGGCCAGTGCGAGGGCGTAGAGGCCTTTGGGTTGGTTTTCGAACATAGTGTTTATTTTTTGGGGTTTATGGGTCGGATGGGGTTTATGGGCTTGATGGGGTCTGATGGGATTTATGGGCCTGATGGGCGGAAGACGGTTGATTTTGCCCCAATTCGGGCACAAAGATAACGAATAAATCAAGAAAGCGTGCACGTTTGGTCGGTTTTTCTTGCGTTTGCTTTCAAAAAAAGCCATTTCGCCGTACCTTTGCGGCGATTTTCAGAGGATAACATATGAAACCAAGCATTATTGAGAGCCTCAAGGGCTATAATCGTGAGTTGCTGACGAAGGACATTCTTTCGGGCATCATCGTGGGCATCGTGGCCCTGCCGTTGGCCATTGCCTTCGGCATCGCTTCTGGTGTCACTCCCGAGCAGGGCATCATCACCGCCATCGTGGCCGGCCTGATCATCTCGTTGCTGGGCGGCTCGAAGGTGCAGATCGGAGGGCCCACGGGCGCGTTCATCGTCATCATCGCGGGCATCATCGGTCAATACGGCACGGCAGGTCTGGCCGTGGCTACCATTCTCGCGGGCGCGCTCCTTATTTTGTTGGGCGCCTTCCGCCTGGGCACAATCATCAAATACATCCCTTATCCCATTGTGGTGGGCTTCACCAGCGGCATCGCCCTGACCATTTTCACCACTCAGGTGAAGGACCTGCTGGGTCTGAGCATCGAGGGTGAGGTGCCTGCGGACTTCATCTCGAAGTGGGTGTGCTACGCCCGCAACTGCCACAGCATCGATGCATGGAGTGCCGTCGTGGGACTGGGCAGCGTGGTGCTGATAGCCGGCTGGCCCTACATCAACCGGGTGAAATACGTGGGTGGTCACGCCTCGGCGCTGAACAAGGTGCCGGGCTCGTTGGTGGCCATCGTGGTGATGACGGTGGGTGTGCTCGTGCTGAAGCAGTATGGCCTGGCGGAGCACGTTGATACCATCGGCGACCGCTTCCGCATCAATGCTTCCCTGCCGGCGCCCGCCGTGCCCGAGATGTCGTGGGAGGTGGTGCGCCAGCTCTTCGCTCCGGCACTGACCATTGCAGTGCTGGGCGCTATCGAGTCGCTGCTCTCGGCCACCGTGGCCGACGGCGTCATCGGCGACCGCCACGACTCCAACCAGGAACTCATCGCGCAGGGTGTGGCGAACTTGCTCTGCCCCCTCGTGGGCGGCATCCCCGCCACGGGAGCCATCGCCCGCACCATGACGAACATCAACAACGGAGGTCGCACGCCCGTGGCCGGAATCGTCCACGCCGTGGTGCTCCTGCTCATCTTCCTGCTGCTGATGCCCTATGCCCAATATATTCCTATGGCCTGCCTGGCCGGGGTGCTGGTCATCGTGGCCTACAACATGAGCGGATGGCGCACTTTCCGCCAGCTGCTGAGGAATCCTAAGTCGGATATCTCCGTGCTGCTCATCACGTTCTTGCTGACGGTGGTCTTCGACCTCACGGTGGCTATCGAAGTAGGACTGATGCTGGCCTGCCTGCTCTGTATGCGCCGCATGGCCGAGACGACGCAGGTCAGTGTGCTCACCGATGAGATAGATCCCGCCGAGGAGGTAGATTTCGAGGCTACCAACCTGGAGCACTTCAAGATACCCGACGATTGTGAGGTCTATGAGATCAACGGACCCTTCTTCTTCGGTATCGCCAACCGCTTCGAGGAAATCATGGGGCGCATGGCCCAGCGGCCGCGCGTGCGCATCATCCGTATGCGTAAAGTGCCCTTCGTGGACAGCACGGGTATGCACAATCTGGAGAACCTCATTCAGATGTCACACTCCGAGGGCATTCATGTCATACTCAGCGGCGTGAATCCCAAGGTCCACGAGGTGCTGGCCCGCAATGGATTCGAACGTCTGCTGGGAACGGAAAACATCCAGCCGCACATCAATCTCGCCCTGGAAAGGGCTCGGGAGGTGCTGCGGGAGCAGTAAGGAACAAAGTAAGATCGCGGATTACGCGGATCTTCACGGTTAGTCTTTCTTGGCATGTACGCCAGAGGATTTCTTTTAACCGTGGAAATCCGCGTAATCCGTGTTTTCTTTTTATAACGAGTTTTATAAAGAGGTCTTTGACCCAGGTCGGTCATTAGAGTTATGATGATAACCGTTGTTATTTTTAATCAGATGCCTTGTCGTTTTTGAGGGCGCAATGGGGTTCCATTGTAACCGAGAAACGATTAAGACAGATGAAAAAAAGAGGAATGGTTGGCGCGTAACGGTCTAATGACCGATCTGGGTCTAATACGTGTGTACGCTTCCGGTGGCGGCGGGGAGGTAGTTGATACCCCACCAGCACATCTGCAGCAGGCCGAAGCAGAGGATGAGCAGCAGATGAGCGTAGAGCACACGGTGTGTGGGCATCTGGCGGTAGTGCAGGTAGATGAGGTAGCCCAACCAGGTGATGGCGGCCCACGTCTCCTTGGGGTCCCATGACCAGTAGTGCCCCCAAGCCTCCTTGGCCCACAGGGCGCCAAAGAGCATACCGAACGTGAGGAACGTCAGCCCCGCGCGCACCGTGTCGTCGATGGAAATGGACAATCCCTGTTCCTTGTGCGGAGCCACCAGCCTGTAGATGGCCATCAGCGTGGCGGCGGACATCATCGCGTAGGCGAACATATATACAATCACGTGCGGGGCAAACCAGGGGCTCTGCAGGGCGGGCATCAGGGTCTGGGTGTGAATCTCAGGTTTGAAGAGGTTCACGCACACGAACACCGTGGCCAGCAACGTGCTGAAGGAGAGGATCCAGCGATAGTGCCAGCGGCCATAGACCACAAGGCCCACGAGCGGGAGCAGGGCGGAGTACCACAGACGCGTCTCGCCCATCGTGCGGAGGGGAGGATGCTGCATCGTGATCCAGAGACCCAGGATGAAGATGAAGAAGAGAAGCAGGCCGGCGGCCGTGAAGCCGAAGGCGCCTTTTGACTTTTTGCGCCAAGCAGAAATGGCTCCGAACGCCCAGAACAGGACGGAAGCGATGGCGAAATATGGAAATAGTGTCCAGGTCATATTTGGAATTAAAGGCGGGAGAACGGGGTTTTTAAAACATCATTCTGCGGCAGTAGGGTGTGTCTCAGAGCGGCGGGAGGTCGGGGGCTCGCTATGTCTCAGCGCGATAGTGCTCGTGCTCGTCGGATTCGTGGTGATGATGACTTTCGCCGAGAAATTCTTCGGCCATGCGCCGTTTTGCGGCCTCCTTCTGGCGCTTCTTGCGCTTCTTCTCGCGCTCGCGGCGGATTTCCTCTTCGCTCACCCCTTGGGCGCTGTAGCTCTTGTCGAAGAACATGAGCAGGACACCGCCCAGGAGCATGAAGATGCCTGTGTAAACGTACGGCAGCCATGGGTCGCTGACCAGCTCCAGGATGCTCACCTGGGAGGCTGCGCCGGCGTTGGTGTCGTAGCCGTATTGGTAGATTTTCCAGCCCTGGAGGCTGAAGGGATGATTGACGTCAACGGTGGCGCTGATGCGTTGCTTGTTCTGCTTGGTCAGCAGGAGCTCGGAGGCGAAACGGCTGGGGGAGCCGTCGGCGTACTGCTCCAGGATGAAGCGCTTCAGCTCGATGCCGAAGGGGAGGGATACCACCCGCTGCTCACCGTCCACACCGCGCCATTCCTCTGAGCCCTGCTGAACGGTCATTCTCAGGCGTTGCATGTCAGGGGTTCCCATCGTGGCGGCCACGAGGGTGAGGAACAGACCACCGTGGTTGAGGATGAAGCCGATGTCCCGAAGCCAGGGGCGACGACCACCCTTGGGATGGCGGTGATTGAAGTAGATCATGTGGCTGATGCGACGCAGCGTCAGCAGTCCCAGCAGGAAACAGATGTAGGCGAAGATGAGTGCGAAAGGCCAGAAAGAGAGCATGTTCTCTATCCACTGGCCGCCGTCGTGCTGGGGAGTGAGCCCCATGACGATGGTCAGCAGGGCCGCGTAGGCCAAGGCGGGCACGGCCGCACGGTGTGTGGTCAGAAAATGGATGGAGTAGCTGTCTCGGCGAACAAGAAACACAATCGTGATGCCCAAAAGAAATACACCCAGCACCAGGACATTTATGGGCCAGGCAAAAGCAGACCAGTCGATGGGTCCTGTAGCCAGTTGCATCAGTACTCCAGCGCCGATGATGGCGGCTCCGATGACGAAGCCTTCTTTCATAGACCAAGGTTTTGTCCACATAGAAGGAAAAGTGGTTCTTATAATAGACTATTTGCAATTTTGGGTGCAAAGATAACCTTTTTTGAACTTCAAACCAACAAAAAGCATAAAAAAGTAAGAAAAAAAGAGGAAGAATGCAAAAAAATGACTATCTTTGTCCGCGAAAAGAATCACTTAACCCCTAAATAACAAAAACTAACCCTTATGCGAAAGACAATGTTACTTGCGGTGATGGCCATAGCCGGATCCGCTTTCGCACAGAGAACTCCCACCATGGGTTGGAGTTCCTGGAACACCTTTGCTCTGAACATCAACGAGGAACTCATCAAGGGTCAGGCCGATGCCATGCACCAGAACGGCCTCCAGGATGCTGGTTACCTCTATGTGAACATCGACGATGGCTACTGGGATGGTCGCGGCGAGGATGGTCATCTGCGCCTGAACACCAAACTCTTCCCCGGCGGAATGCGTCCCCTCGTGGACTATATCCATAAACTCGGGCTGAAAGCCGGCATCTACTCTGATGCCGGAGACAACACCTGCGGAAGCGGAAACCGCCACGCCTGGGGCCTCGGAGTGGGCTTCGCGGGCCACGAAGAACAGGACTGCAAGCTCTACTTCATCGACTGGGACTTCGACTTCATCAAGGTGGACTATTGCGGCGGCAACCACATGCATCTCGACGAGCGTGAGCAGTACACCAAAATCAGCAATGCCATCAAGAATTGCGGTAAGAAGGACATTGTCTATAATATGTGCCGCTGGGCTTTCCCCGGCACCTGGGGAGCTGAGATCAGCGACAGCTGGCGCACCACGGGCGACATCTACGATGCCTGGAAGAGCGTGCGCGGTATCCTGGCCGAGAACCTCTATCTGAGCGCCTATTGCCACGATGGACACTACAACGATATGGACATGCTCGAAGTGGGCCGGTCCATGAGTCAGGTGGAGGACGAGACGCACTTCGGTATGTGGTGCATCATGAGCTCACCGCTACTCATCGGGTGCGACACCCGCAATATTCGTCCCGAATCGCTGAAGCTCCTTTGCAACCGCGACCTCATCGCCCTCAACCAGGATCCCTTGCACCTGCAGGCCTATGTGGCCCAGAAGCAGGGCGAGTGCTTCATCCTCGTCAAGGATATCAAGAAACTCCAGGGCAAGGAGCGCGCCGTTGCCATCTACAATCCCAGCGATGCCGATCAGCACGTGACCCTGGATCCGGCGACCATCGACCTCGGCGGAGCCGTTCAGTACTACGACTGCTTTGCCCAGCAGGACTACGTCACCGACAAGAACCCCATTCGCCTGACCATTCCTGCCCACGGAACCAAGATCTTCCGTGCCAAGGGGCAGAAACGTATCCAGCGCCGCGTGTATGAAGCCGAGACCGCCCTCATGCCCGCCTATCAGGAGCTCCGCAACAACCAGAACGAAAAGTCCGCCGTCTTCGTCACCTCCGCTAACGCCAGCGGTGGCTACAAGGCAGGATGGCTGGGCTGCCGCCCGGACAATGACATCCAGTGGAACGACGTTTATGTCTGTAAGAGCGGAACCTACCGCATGACCGTCACCTTCTTCTCCGGCGAAGACCGTCAGATGGACCTGACCGTCAACGGACAACCCGTCACCACCCTGATGACCCACTCCCGCAACTGGACCGCTCCCGCTCAAGTCAGCCTGGACGTCTATCTGAAGAAGGGGCGCAACAGCATCCGGCTGAGCAACGCCTCGGACTGGATGCCCGACATCGATGTGATGACCATCGAATAAGTTCCTTTCGACAGATTCAGAAAAGCAACACCTCTTTATATTCATACGCGCGAGGGAGCCATGGGCTTGCTCGCGCGTCTATAACACCATTACAAGAACCACAATGAAAATCAAAGTCCTCCTTTCTGTCCGGGGAATCAGAGCCCTGCTCTCTGCCGTGTGCGTTGCGCTCTCAGTGCAATCCATGCTCCATGCTGCCACCTACAAGAATCCCATCATCGCCGAAGATGCCCCGGACCCCTCTGTCATCAAGGGCAACGATGGCTACTACTACCTCTTCTCCACCGCCGAGCACGTCTATCGGAGTGCAGATTTAGTCCACTGGAAGTACGTGCGCCAGGCTTTCGGCGACAATCCGCGTCAGACCTTCGTTCCCGGAGTCAATGTTTACTGGGCTCCTTGCGTGACCAAGCAGGATGGTCGCTATGTCCTCTACTTCGCCCTCTCCACGTGGGGCGGTGGCGACACGGCTTCCATCGGCGTCGCCACCTCCGATCACCCCGGAGGACCCTACAAACTTGTGGGCGACGGAAAACTCTTCACCAGCGGCGAGGTCGGGGTGAACAACAGCATCGACCCGAACTACATCGAGGAGGACGGCCACAAGTACATCGTATGGGGGTCGTGGAACGGAATCTGGCTCATAGAACTGACGGAGGACGGTCTGGCCGTGAAGGATATCACGAAGAAGACGCAGATTGCAGGCACTCGCTTCGAGGCACCTTATATCTACAAGCGGGGACGTTATTACTACCTCTTCTGCAGCATCGGAGCTTGTTGCGAGGGAGTGAACAGCACCTACGAGACCATCGTCGGACGGTCCACAAAACTCATGGGCCCCTACTACGACAAGAACGGCAAACGACTGATGGACAACAACTATACGATTTTCCTCACGAAGAACTCACCCTGCATCGCTCCGGGCCATAACTCCCGAATCATCGAGGACGAGGCAGGAAGAACCTGGATGACCTACCATGGATATATGCGTAGCGACCCGGACAAGGGGCGTGTCGTCTGGCTCGACGAAGTCAAGTGGCGCAACTCATGGCCTTACATCAGCGGCAACGGAGCATCGTCCGCAGAGCTGGAAGCGCCCACCGTGGCACCCTTCAGCCTGGATATGGACGAGGTCAAGACGGAATGGGGAGTGGAGCAGGGAACGCTGGTGCCCGCAGACCTCAGTCAGGACGGCCAGAAGAGTCTGATTGTGGCAGGCCAGAAGACCGATTCCGAAGTCACTACTCCCTGGAATGCGATTATCCGAAAGAGCGCAGACGGCCAGTGGGAAGCCACCGAGGGAGCACTCCAGACGGGACTGCGACCCACCATCGTGCCCGCCGAGCTGAACGGCGACGGACGCTTGGAGCTCGTGGCTCTCGGAACACCCCACGAGACGGGAAATCCTGGCGGAACGGCCAATGGTATCTATTTCATGAACACCGAGGGTGAACTCCAGAAAGCCGCCGATGTCCGCGGAGCAGACTTCTCTGTCCTGACCGCAGCTGCCGTGGCAGACGTCAATTCCGACGGACGGACGGATATCCTTGCCGTGGGCCCCGAGGGAAAGAACTTCCTGCTTCTCGGAGCGGAGCCGGAGGGCGACCGCCAGGGAGCCTTTGCCTTTGTCGCCAAGCCCTTCGCCGACACCCAGAAGACCTACGAGCAGATCTACGCTTACGACTTCAACGGCGACGGCTCCTCCGATATCTTCGTCTGCTCGGCCGAGGCGGCAGAACTCTTCCTGAACGACGGCGCGGGCAATTTCTTGCCCACCGATTGGATGGCGACGAATCCGGCACCCGCAGATGGTGGCGTGGCCGTCGCCGACGTGAACTACGATAGCGCGTTCGACATCATTTTCGGAGGCGCCGCGTGTGCCGTCTGCATCAACGATGGCACGGGGCATTTCACGCTCTCTGATGACTCAAAGCTGACCCTTGACTATCAGAACAACAGTTTCTCTGCCACCGCGGCCAACCTTTTCGACTGGGATGGCGACGGATATGCCGACTTCCTCTATCAGGGAGCCAGCCCCGCCCTGGCCATCACCACGGGCAGCATTTGGCTTGGCAATACGAAGGGAACTTTTGCGGAACGCCGCAGGTTTGCCTCCGGAAGCGGAGCCGCAACGACCTTCCTGGACTGGGATGACGATGGCATACCGGACATCATCTCCGCCGGCAGGACCACAGACTCGCACTTCTTCCCCGCCATGTTAGGACCGGTCTTTGCCGTGACGCCCAACCCCTCCGCCAAGTCGCGCAAGCTGACCATCCTCGGAGGCCTGCAGAGCCAGGTGGACGGAAACGTCGTGCGCCTCTCCTGGGACCGTGGACTGAAGAATCAGACCTATGAGCTCTTTGTCCGCGACGAACAAGGGCGCCTCTGGGGCAATGTGCGATCCTACGTCGAGGGAGAATTTGAGGGACTACGCAAGGTCCTCGACCACGGGAACATGGGCACCGCCGTCGCTGCCACCCTCGTACTGCCGAAGGGGCACTACACCTGGGGCGTACAGCGGCTGAATGCACGCTACGAGGGATCGCCGTTCGCCACCGCCGAATTCACCATCCTGACAGACCATGTCGCCGAACTGCCTTCGGCCTCAAGCACCTCTGCGGCTGCACCTCTGCGATATAATTTACTCGGGCAACCCGCAACTCCGCAGCAAAAAGGCATTCTGCTCCTCCATTACCCCGATGGAAGCGTCCGTAAAACTCTTTCGAGATAGGAAAAAATGGGTGCAGAGCTCTCCCGGGTGCGGATTTAACACAAAAAGTTTGGAGCACATAGGATTTATAACTACTTTTGCCCCGAAAAATAGTCCAAAAAGACTCATTCAATGACCCGATACCTCTCAATTCTGGCCATCGTGTCGATGGTTTTCGTGAGCATCACAAATGCTCGCGCTTCCCAAGTTGAAGAACCCGTTGCCGCAGGGCAGGACACCACATTTATCTACATGCCCAACGGGCGTCTGGATGTCTATCCTCCAGACGTCGTTCAGGGTATTGAACAAGGTGAACAGACCATCGTCGTTACGACCATCGACGGCAAGGCACATACCTATCAGCGAGTTGCCATCGAGTCCGTCAGCACTACGGCCCCCAAGAACAAGCCCTGGCTGACCTCCTTCAAGTTCAACAACAAATTCAATGGAGAACTCTCCGCCGATGTGCTGTGTGACTTCGGCGCCAATGGCGCTATCCAGGGCGTCGTCCCCACCATCGGCAAGTGGCTCTGCCCGAGTTTCCAGCGTTCGGACGACAATGCGCTGGCCTACGTGGGGCGCAAGCCGCAGCACAGCAAGGTATCGCGCCTGAGCTTCGCAGAACCTGTGGACTACGTCATTACCCGTCCCGGATGGCAGGTCATTCAACTCAATGTGCCGGAGGACGGCGATGACCCCGAGCCCGACCCCGAGCCCGAAATTCCCGAGCTCGACGAGTCGGCCGTCAAGGTCAGCCTGACTCCCGAGATGCTCAGCACCAACGCCCCCACCACCATTGCCAACGAAGACCTCCCCTCGCTCCTCGACGGCAACGATGCCACCTTCTTCCATTCCACGTGGAGCGGCAGCGGATACGAAGTACTGCCCCTGGACAGCTGTCCTTGGATTGAGATCGAACTCGCCGAGGCCATACAGAACTTCCAGTTCCGCTACGAGACGCGCCAGGCCGACTTGCGCTGGCCACTCTCTATCCGGCTGGACGTCAGCGACGATGGCACTACGTGGACGATGGTGGACGAGTACACGGCCGACGACGGCCTGCCCCAGGGACCCCTGCAATGGTGGACGTCGCCCGTCGTCACGCTGCCCGGTGCCACCAAGCACCTGCGCATCGTCTGCACCGAGGCTGCCTACAAGAACTACCTCTGCATGGCCGAACTGGAGCTCTATAAGGTCACGCCCAAGACACCCGATCCTACGCCCGATCCCGATCCCCAGCTGCCCGAAGGAGCTTCCTTGAGCTGGCAACCCTATGGTACACGCTACACCGTGTCCATCGACTTCCCCGTTGATCGCGCCGTCAGCGTTCCTGTTGTCCGCATCTACACCGACGAAGGCATCCTCCCGCCCGACAAGACCAACTACCTCACGGGCACCATCGAGATTGATGGAGGAGGTGTCTTCCCCGACATGCCGGAAACGCCCATGCAAATCCGTGGCCGAGGCAACAGCTCGTGGGCCGGACAGTATGGCAAGAGCCCCTATCGCGTCAAGTTCGATTCCAAGAAGAAACCCCTCGGACTGAAGAACGGCAAGAACTGGGTCCTCCTGGCCAACAGGCAGAACGGTTCCATGATGTCGAACGCTATCGGAATGAAGGTGGCCCAGCTCGCCGGAGCGGCCGGAGCCAATCATATCGTGCCCGTCGAACTCTATATCAATGGTGAGTATCGTGGCTCCTACAATTTCACAGAGAAAGTGGGCATCAGCAACAATAGCATCGATTTGGACGACGAGAGCATGGCCGCCATGCTGGAACTGGACTCCTACTACGACGAGTCCCATAAGTTCCGCGGATATGAGTACGACATGCCTTGTAACATCAAGTTCCCGGACTTCGACGACGACCCCCTCGAGACCACCTTGTCCGAAGGTGCCATCAAGGACGACTGGGACGACCTGCTCGAGGCCGTGGCCTTGCATCGCGACATCTCCAACTTCGCGCAGGTCGATACCCTCGCGGCTTTCTATCTCACCAATGACTTCATCCTCAACCAGGAACTGATGCACCCCAAGTCCACCTTTGTCTATAAGGAGCGCATCGGCGACCGCCGCAGCCTCTGGAAGTTCGGCCCCGTCTGGGACCTCGACTGGTCCTTTGGCTACGAAGGTTCATCCCGGTACTACCAGCAGGGAGCAGAGGACGACCTGACCACCCGTCGCTGGATGGAGTGCAACCAGTTCTGGATCGACCTGCGGCAGTGCGGCGAGAACTTCGACCGCGCCTACTACCTCGCATGGAGCCGGCTGCTGGCCCTCGGCGCCGTGGAGGAACTGCAGGATTACATCGATACCTACTTCGAGTATGCCAGTGCTTCCTTCCAGAACAACGCATCGGTCTGGGGCGACGGATGGGACTACACGTCCAACGCCTCCAGCGCCAAGACGTGGCTGAAGCGCCGTGCAAACTTCGTCTTCAAGCGACTGACGGCCTACGATGTCGAAGATGACCTGCCCGACTTGCAGGAATGGCAACCCTATGGCGTGTCCGACGAACCTGTGGAGGTCGATAAGACACCCTACATCAAAGTCCGTGCGGCCGTGCAGAACCTGTTGGCGAATCATGATGCCTACGAGTGTCTGCCCACGACTAAGGAGACTCTTGAGATGGCCATCGTCGAGCAGAACAATGCCGTGGCCGCGGCCGAGAAGGACAAGGACGTCGCCGCTGCCGTCGCTGCCCTGCGCAGTGCCGTGGTCACCTTCCTCAGTGCCGATGAGCTCCATCTGCTCGCTCCCATCAGCCTGGACGACCTCTTCCTCACCAATCCCTCGCCCGTGGAGAGCCTCGATGGATGGCAGTCGGACTACGAAGCCAACTTCTATCCCGCGACACACACGGCTGACTTCATCGAAGCCAGCGGAGCGGAACTCTACCAGAACGTGCGCTTGCCGGCAGGTGACTTCGTCTGGACGGGCGTGGCCATGACACGTAGCGGCTACACGGGCCAGCTCTTTGTCGATGATACCAACAAACGTATCGCCACGGCCTCTTCGCGCTCCGTCAACAGCCACGAGGAAGCACGTGCGTGGTTCGATAGCGGAAAGGGTGTCAACACCATCAACTTCACCCTCACGCAGCCCGAGACCAAACGCCTGGGATTGCGTGCCGACGATGGTGGTGGCGACCACTGGCTCGTGTGGTCCGACTTCCACCTCACCATGACCGCCAAGCCTTATGTTCCCATGGTCACCGAGGAACTCTACCTGGCGGCCAACAAGAGTATCACGGACGGCACGCGCTACCGCATCTTCACGCAGCACAACGGAAGCGGCTTCGGCAGCACGCGCTACTACCTCTCCCGAGACGGACACCTGACCAGCGAACTGTCGGATCAGGACATCTTCCTCTTCACCGCCACCCAGGGTAATGTCGGAGGCGGCAACACAGACCTCTTTGTCAGCCCCGGCTGGCGCACGGACGCCTTCTTCACCAATCCCACGCTCAGCGAGAGCAGCCAGGGAGACATCGTGCCACGGGGCAACATCAGCGTGAACCCCGAGTTGGCACGCGACAACTGGGAAGGACAGGTCTGGTATCTGAATGGAGAACTCTATGCCGTGCGTTCCACCAATGCCCCTGCCGGCTCCTGGGGTGCCGAGAGCTTCTGGACCGTGGAGGACATTGACTCCGACGGCTCGCCCGAGGCAGGCTATGCCTGGGCTCCTGGCTTCTACTGGCAGCTGGAGGAAGTGCCTTACGACGGCATCCTGCAGCCCGCCGTGGACGAGGCGTCCGGCGAAGCCATGGCTGCCCAGCCCGTCTATGACCTCACGGGCCGCCGACTCTCCGACCGCCTCGATCTCTTCCTCCGTGCGCCCCACGCCACAGGTATTTACCTCGTGGGAGGTCGCAAACTGAGGATCGACAAGTAAAGGGCGAGGACAGTATATCCTTTTAGCGACAGAGGCACAGAGAAATAATTTATCTCCGTGCCTCTGTGGCTTTTTGTGTCCCAAAAATAATTATCCGATCGAACTTTAGGATGTTCTTAAAAACATCCGAAGGTTTGAGTTATCCGACCTCAATCTCGGCATAATAGTAGATGAGATAGATGAGCGCGGCTATCAGGATGAATGTCAGGAAGCCCAGGACAAGCACCAGGGTGGTGCGCCAGAACGTGCCCCACCAGCCCAATGGTGTCCGGAGGCGTGCTCGTCGTCGTAGGTGGCAAGGGGCTGAGCCCACGTCTGGGCCACCGCCTGAGTCTGTTCAATAGTTCCATGAGAGATGCTGCTTATTTCGTGCTAAACTTCATCCAGGGGGATGGTTATCACGCCGGTCAAGTCCAGATAGACGGCATACAGCATCCCGATGATTATGCCGATGAATATTGTAAAGCAGAGGCCGATGAGTATGGTCAGCAGGACCCGCCACACTGTGCCCCATCTGCTGTAGCCGAAGAGCTGGTGGTATGCCAAATAGAAGATCGGTAAGTACATGAGGATGAAGCCTCGTAGGTAGCCCGACACGCACGAACAGATTAGCATCGCGCTACATAAGTACGCCTGCATGAAGAAGCACTCGGGCACGGTAATCTTGGGGTATGAGCGCGAGCGGCGGAAGAGCCAGAACGTGGGCAGGATGAAGCACGAATGGAACAGCAGCGCACCCCATCCGGAGTTCTCGTCACCCCATTCGAAGAATCTGTCCAACTGCTTGTAGAACAAGGTCTTATATTCTTTCATATATTCTCCATCTTCCGGGTTGATGCGTTCCTCTCGGGGCTGTTCTTTTTCCCCATTGTAGGGAGAAACAAAATATTCGATGCTGAGTGTCAGCAAAGACACCAGCAACAGCAATTTGATGGGCGGAAAATAGCTCTGGCGGCGACCTTGAAAGTAATCACGCAATAGGTAACCGGGGCGGTAGCAGAGCTGCAGCAGAGTGCTGGGCACCGAGCGCCCCGAGAGATCCCAGACGTCCAGGATTCCTGTCAGCATACTCTTCCAGGTGAAACGTTGCATGTTGCTTTTCTGCCCGCAGTTGGGGCAGAAGTTTCCGGCATAGTCATGTCCGCAGTTGGGGCAATGGTGCTCGGTGGAAGCATCGTAGGTGTACGTGGCGAGTGATTGTGGCCACGTCTGGTGCCAGCGTTTTAGCCGATTCAGTAGTTCCATGAAGGTGAGTGCGAGTGCAGTGGAGGATTAAAGAGCAAGCCCGGGGGAGCCTCGGGCTTGGTGGTTAGGGTATATTCAGTCTTTAGCTTTCTTGAAAAGGACATCCAGCCGGCGCTGCAACTGGGGAGCCAGGGCGGGTACGCCGCGCTCCTGCTCGAGCTGGCGCATGGAGTCGAGGTTCATCTCGCGGCGGTTCTGCGCCTTACGTTCCTTCAGTTCTTTCTTGGTGACGTAGGCACGGTCTACATTGTAGGATTCCAGCCAGATGATGACATGCTGATATTTCTTATTGGCCCTTGAGTAGCTGTCGAATTCATTGTGCCATTCCGACATCATGAAATCCTCGAAGGTACTCTTCCCCTCGTCGTCCATCTGATAGACGATGGTGCGGTTGTTGACCACGTTCTTGTCTTCTTCCATGCGTTTCAGCTTCTTCTCCTTTCCTTCTTCCTTGTATTTTTGTTTGGCCAAGGCTTCCATATCGATGGAGGTTCGGAGCAGGTGGCTCTCGAAATCCTGGATGCGTGTGCCGATGTCTACTCCATGGTAGTCCAGGCGCGTGCGCCCTGGGCCGGCGGGAGTACTGGTGATTTCTCTCTTTCCAGAAGGAATCGACAACTCGGCGTAGCTTTCTATGGTGCTGCCTGCGAGCTTGTTAATCAGGACTTTCAGGAGTCCTATTTCAGCTTTGGAGAAATGGCGGCTGTCGGTATTCAGCTTCTTCTTCTTGACGTCGTAGACGTTGTCCACGAGTCCGGCGCGGTAGTAGGTGACCGTGTCGTCGCGCATATAGAGCACTCGATAGTACGTCTGCACGTAGATGAAGTCCTTGGGGGTGACCGTCAGTTCGGGCATGTCGAAGTCCGTCTCCTCGAGGGCAACGGTTCTCGTGCCGGTAGTCGCAGGGTCGATGTTGATGGTTCGCGGCTTGAAGGCCACATGGGTGATGGTGACGGGTTTGCCCTCGATCTGATCGCTCATGGGGGTGAGGTCGGCGGTGCCGTCGAGGTTGCTGACACCCAGGACGGTGCCGTTGTGGTTGAGCACGTGGGCAAACCCTACGGGATTGCCTTCGTCGTCCGTTATGAGTAGTTGCTGCGCTGCGGCATGGAACGTATTGATCAGCAGCAGCAGGGTCAGGGACCAGAGTCTTTTCGGTTTCATGTATCTCTTTTTCGAATAGTTCTGATTAGATAAGGGGAATACCGGCTTGGCGGCACTCGCGGCGCATGGGCTCGGGCCAGATGCTGGACTGCGTCTCGCCGATGTGAGCCTTGTGCAGCAGCACCATGCAGAGCCGGCTCTGTCCCAGACCTCCGCCGATGCTCAGTGGCAACTCCCCCTTGAGCAGGCGCTGGTGGAAGAAGAGGCTGCGGCGCTCCTCCTTGCCCTGCAGGGCCAGCTGGCGCTCCAGGGCTTCCTTGTCCACGCGGATACCCATCGAGGAGAGTTCGATGGAGCGGTCGAGTAGGGGATACCAGATGAGCAGATCGCCGTTCAGGCCCTCAAAGCCGTCCTCGTTCGGCGTGGACCAGTCGTCGTAGTCCGGGGCGCGCAGGTCGTGCTCGCGCCCGTCCGCCAGCTTGCCTCCGATACCGATGATGAACACGGCCCCGTAGGCCTTGCAGATGGCGTCTTCGCGCTGCTTCGGCGTCAGGTCCGGGTACTGGCGGCGCAGCTCCTCGCTGTGGATGAAGTGCACCTCCTCCGGAAGGAAAGGCGTCAGCTGGGGATACATCTCGCTCAGGTAATACTCCGTGCGGAGGATGCAGCCGTAGATGCGTTCCACCGTGCGCCGCAGGTACTTCAGCGTGCGGTCCTCGCGCGTCATGGTGCGCTCCCAGTCCCATTGGTCCACGTAGATTGAGTGGATATTGTCCAGTTCTTCGTCGGCGCGCACCGCATTCATATCCGTGATGACGCCGTAGCCCGGCTGCACGTGGTATTCAGCCAGAGTGTTCCGCTTCCACTTAGCCAGGGAGTGTACAATCTCGGCCGGCGCATCGTCCATGTCCTTGATGGGGAAGGTCACGGCGCGCTCCACCCCGTTGAGGTCGTCGTTCAGGCCTAAGCCCTTGAGGACGAACAGGGGAGCCGTCACGCGGCGCAGTCGCAGCTCGCTGCTGATGGAGCTGAGGAAGAAGTCCTTTATCTTCTTGATGGCCAGTTCCGTCTGCTGCAGATCCAGCAGCGGGCGGTAGCCTTCGGGTTTCAGTAGTTTGCTCATTGTGTATTGCTATAGTTTCTTTTTAATTTCATTTTGCGCTGCAAAGGTACTACTTTTCTTTCATATTGACAAGGATTTCGCCCAATTCTTTATCAAAAAGCTTCCGCCGCCCCATCTTTTATCAATAACTCTACTCTTCCGCTGCCTTGCTTTAGCCAATATCTCTACTCTAAAGGAACACGATGAAAATTTTTTCCTGAAACTATACACTATACACTAAACAGCCACAACGGATAAAAAATTATTTGAAACGTGAATTTCGCAGCACTTTAGCACTTTTTGGAGTTAATCTCCGTATAATCAGTTGGTTGTATAGTGCAAAAAAGGTGCTTTTGATGGCGCTTTAGTGCTTTTTGGTGGTCACTTTGGCCATTTCTCCGTCTTTTTATGTCAAATATCTGCATAAAATACTCTTTTTTTGAGTCGAAAATGAGTCGAAAATGAGTCACAAATAAGTCGGAAAAGGGTCGGAAATAAGTCGGAAACTAGTCAGAAATGAGTCGGAAAAGTCCAAATTGAGCATCAAGTGATGCCTAAATTAACGCCATTTTGCCACTTTTGAGATCAGAAAAGCACTTTAGCACCATCAAAACACCTTAAAAGCACTTTCTTAAATGACACATTCACATAGTATTAGCATACAAAAGTGCTAAAGTGCTGTGATTTTACAACTCTTTCGCATTATGGTAAAAACTTTGAACACTTTGTAGCAGTCATCTTCCAGCCCCCTCCTTCCTCTCACCCAGCTCCCTCCTTCCTCTCAGCCTGTTCCTTCCTTTCTCTCAGCCAGCCCCCTCCTTTCTCTCAGCCTTCCCCCTCTTTCCTCTCAGTCTGCTTCCTCCTTCCTCTCACCCTGCCTCTCCTTCCTCTCAGCCTGCTCCTTCCTCCTCCCTGCCAAGGCCGATATAACGTCCTTTCTTGACTTTGGGTCACTCAGAAGCCGCTGCTATCGGCATCCCATCGCCATCCAACCAAAGCCCCATGACGATCCAACCTTCATTCGGCCATGGCCGTTTAATCATTCGGCCACGGCCGTTTAATCATTCGGCCACGGCCGTTTAATCATTCCGCCACGGCCGAATGATGATTACATCTATATCTTTCCTGTATCGCCTCGCCGTCTGTCATACTTCGCTGGGTGATCCTGCCTTGTTTGTGACGAGGGATAACCGTTTGGATACTGTGATATCATCGACGATTACTCGTGCTCGCTTCATGTCTTCTCTTAGAGAAATAGGCCTGATTATGAGTTCTGCGCCACACTTGCAGCCTCCCGTCGTGCTATGAATGACAATTGGGGAAATACGACGAAATAGGTCAATATTGAGTCAAAATGACTTAAAATTAACAAATATCTTATGCTTTTTCGTCAAAACTCTTGCGGAAAATCTCAAAAAGGTGTATATTTGCACCGCGTAAAATCTCAAAAAGGTGTAAAATATGGAAGCTCAGAAATCTCAAAAAGGTGCGGATGACATCATTATGAAGCGTAAAATATATCAGCAACTCCTTGATTGGAAGGAGAAAAGGAGCGGTGAGGTGGCACTACTCGTAGAGGGAGCACGACGTATCGGAAAGAGTTATATCGTAGAGGAATTCGCCAAGAATGAGTATGAGTCATATATCCTCATTGACTTCAATAAGGCTCCCCAAATGGTAAGAGATTGGTTCGACCTCTATCTGGAAGACCTCGACACGTTGTTCCTCTATCTGAGCCAACACTATAAGGTAAGGCTCCATGAGCGCAAGTCGCTTATTATCCTTGATGAG
>ONJJ01000025.1 GCA_900318115.1 uncultured Prevotellaceae bacterium
TAATGAAGACACTCGTGCACAGCTGGAACTTATCAATCAATCATTGGCTGCGCTTCAAACGTCAAGCAGAATGCCTCGTAGGCCCATCGTCGGTTTTAGCCTGCCTGACAAAACAGAGTAAAAACAATCCCTTGTCATTCTTCTGTTTTTCCCATTAAACCTCTCCGTATCCACCCCGGAGAGGCTTTTTTTTTCTTGAAAGAGAAAAAGTTTAGGATTTCTTTGGCTGAATCAAGGAAAGTTGCTACTTTTGCAGTGTCAAATCAATAATTGTGTTGACCGCCTCGTGGGGTTTGACACGCTGGAGTCCATTGCCGAGGGGCTGGGGTGCAAGGTGAAGATTGTCGGAGGGGCGACGGAGTAGGAGAGGAAATGGATGAGATGCTGAGATGCAATCTCGGCGAAAGAAACGGGGCACAATCTCGGCGAAAGAGATGGGACGAGGTGATGATACAAGAAAATATAAGAGAATACAAGTAAAAAAAGGAACTATGATTGCAGAAATTACCATTGAGCGCGTGATATTCTTCCTATTGTGTCTGGGATTGGTATGTTTTGTCGGATGGCTCATGTATCGTGACCGAGTGGACACAGCGAAGCGGGAAGCGTACATGAAGCGCAAGTCCGCAGAAGCCAGAGCCGAGCAAGAACGGAAGGACCGCGAGGCCATCGAACAAGGTTATCGCGCCGCAGCACTCATCGAAGTGCTCCGTCAGTCAAAAATCATGGGCGACGCTGCCACCATCAACAAGCTGGAAAGTGGGAACTACGAAGGCCCCCTGCCGGAACTCCGAGACGATGGGGCATATCTGAGCCTCTACGACGACCTGCGCATCCTGAGAGTGGCAGGTGTCAACTACCGCGGCGACCTCTCGGCCTACGTCGGTCACTTCCGCGGAACGCTGAAACCAGAGCCGACCAACGACTACGACCCCTTCGCCATCATGGTATTGGTGGAGGACGGCAAGCACATTGGCTACGTCCGGGAAGAGCAGACGGATATGGTGCGCAGCCTCGTTGGAGCACCGCAGCCGCTGGGTGAGAATCAACCGACGATATTCCCACCATACAGGATAGAGGGGTATATTACAGACGAGAGCGAAGGTGGGCAGAAGCAATTCTCGGCCGTCATGTACATCCGGCGAAAGAAGTAGATACGGTGATGCATCTGGCCGCAAGCTGAATAAGTTGCAGCGCGGAGTGAACGTGGTGGTGATGAAGGATGGAACGAAGAAGAAGGTGGTGTTGAAGTAGCGCTCTTTTCCAAAAAGTTTGTTGCGAAACTATACACTATACACCAGCGGAGTGGGAAAGCGAGAAGGGGGCGGCCTGATGGCTGCCCCCTTCTTCTGGAAGGATGATGGATGATGGGGATATTGTGTAAGCATCCGCTAAACTACAGGTAGTAATACCTATAAACTATAGCGACAGCAGCTACAATCACTTTCGACTGTAGTTGCTGTCGTTTTTAGTTGCAGCTAAATCATGTATTCTTAGTCATGACAGGTTCCGTATGTGCTGACTTCCACTCGTGTAGCAGCATCTCGATAAGTTCATCGTGTGATACTTTCTCCTATTCCGCCATACGTCATTATATAATAAAGGCAGTCCGTCGTGGCGGTCTTTTTGGTATTCTTTCCAAAGAATTTCACGTAAAAAGGCTGTTGCTTAGAATTTTTTTTGTACCTTTGCCAGCGATTAACAAAAAAGCAAAAAAAACCCGGATTCATCACCAGCACCTGAATGTCTGGGAGAGGAATTACCGGGACTGCGGTGCAAAGATAGGAAGATTTATGGAACTGACCAAACAATTTCTGGAAAAAGTTTTTTCAACGAAGAGGATGGAGCGATATTTTGCGCTTTATCCCAACGATGAGGCGAAAGCTATACGCCATTATGAGTGCAACCTGATGCTGGCGGAATCGCTTTATGTGAGCCTCTCTGTGATGGAGGTGGCGTTGCGCAATGCGCTGTGCCGTGAATTGGAAACAATGACAGGACGCGAGGACTGGTATGCCATTTTCTCAACCACGCCAGAGTTGTCCAATCTGAACCGCTACATAACAGAGGCTGGGCAACACATTACGGCACGGTGTGAGCAGATTACGCCATCGAAAATTGTAGCAGAACTTACACTTGGCTTCTGGGTGTCACTGCTGAACGCAGAATATGAACGGACGCTATGGCATGCATTGCGCCGGGCTTTCCCCTATATGCCCCGGCGTGAACGGCAACGCAGGAATGTATCGGCACCGCTCAATACATTCCGTCGCTTTCGCAACCGTATTTTCCACAACGAATCTATCTGCTGGAACTTGACGAGGGTTGAAGAGATTCACGCCGAGGTGCTGAAGGTTATTGGTTGGATGAATCGTGACCTACCCGAATGGGTGGAGGCTCAGGAGCGTTTTCCCGCTGTCTGTGCAGATATTCGCAAACGGCTGGAATGGATGAAATGATATATTATCCCTTAGCATCAAAAGTTCTTAGGTGCTTCGTTAGTCAAAGTACGTCTGCAAATGTTGAACTGGTGTAGTATTATTCCTCCTTCATCCGGTCTCATTGTCTCTCTGTCTTCCTATGTCGCAAATCAACAAAACTCAGCCATGTGAATGTGTCCATCGGTCACATGAAGATAAACCTAAAGAAGGTGGTGGTGAATCAGCACTCTTTTCCAAAAAGTTTGTTGCGAAACTATACACTATACACCAGCGGAGCGGGAAAACGTGAAGGGGGCGGCCTGGAGGCTGCCCCCTTCTTCGGGATTGATAGTGGTGGTGGATGGTGGAATTGATGATGGATGGTGGGGAGGAGAGGGGTCAGCGGCGAGGTACTACGAAGTAGGAGTAGCCGGCGGCTTCGCGCTTGGACTCGAAGCCCTGGGCGGCGAGAGCCAGGCCGAGCTGGATCTTCATGCTGCGCGTGGGCTGGACGAAGGAGTAGTCGCACTGGATGTACTCGATGACCTCGGACATGGTCATGGGGCGGCAGGGCTCGTCGGAGCGAGGATGGCGGAAGACGTCGCAGACAATGCGCTCGAGGTCCACGGTGGACTGGTACTGGGCGTTGGCGCGCTGCAGGGCTGCCACTTCCTCATCGCTGAACCAGTAGCGCTCGCCCCGCTCCACCTCGCCCTTCAGCTGGGCATAGAGCTGGCGGTAGTCGATGGGCGTTTCGTTGTCTATGACCTGCCCCTCGGGAATCTCGATGCAGAGGAAGCGTCGGCTGCCGGTGGGGTCGTGCAGGGGATGGCGGTTGTTGGTGGTCGCCACGAAGCTGGCATAGCGCAGGCGGTCTTCCTGAGACTGGCCGTAGATGGGGCGTCCGTTGACGCGGCTCTTGGAGAGTAGCTGCTTGAGTTCTGCCTGCTGGCTGCGTCGCACCTGATCCAGCTCGTCGATGTTCACGAGCAGGTTGTTGGTCAGCGCCATCTCCTTGTCGAACTTGTTGGCGAGGTTCACGTGGTCCAGGAAGTACACGCGCAGCTCCTCGGGCAGCAGCCGTCGGCAGAAGGTGGTCTTGCCGCATCCCTGCCGTCCGATGAAGGTGGGCACCACCTCGTTGCCGTGGAGGCTGTCCTTCTGCATCCAGTGGGCCACCATGCTGCGCATCCACAGGTGCATCCAGTAGCGCTCCTCGGCGCTGAGGCCGGGCAGGCGGTTGAGGAGTGCATCGACGTGGTTCTTGCCATCCCACTCGGGGCACTCATCGAGCCAGGCGGCGATGGGGTCGTAGTCGGCGACCAAGCGGGACTTGACGACGGTCTTCACCTCGTCGCGCACGCCCTTGCGGTCGGGCAGCGCTTCCTTAGCGGCGAGGATGAGGCTGTTCAGGTCCTCCACGGTGAAGACCCGGAATTCCTCCTGAGGCTCCTCCTTGTTAGTACTACATGCGCGGAATTCTGTCTTTCCGCTGATGATGTTGCGGCGAAACTGGTAGTTTGCCATGATGAACTCCTGTGTGGGGTTCTGGGGGTTGATGTTTTTGTTGTTCATGTTTTTTGAAAATTTAAAGGTTAAACATAATTTGTGAATTGAATCCGGGTGCAAAGATACAAAATTTTTTTGCGTTTGTCAAGCCCTTTGCTGAAATTTTTTGTTCACGCAAAACACAAGGGCTCAAGCGGTTATGCGCCATTTTGTGCGGCCGGATTTATCCTGGATATAACTTCCGGACACCCTGATGTAAACCCTCTGAGGTGCAGGTGTATAGTCCTGCACTTGAGGCTGTGAATCCAAAACCACACGGTGGTTTGTAAAAACCAAGCAGTGGTTTTCGTAAATCTCGCCGCGGTTTATACGGCCCAGTCCGTGGTTTTGAGATTGTATCAGGGCGAATGGAATGAACCATAGTGGCGTGTCCTCTTTTAGATCCAAGGGAAATCGATTTTCTTTCAGCAGGCGTGTAGGGGTGTGCTGTTCCGAAGCAAATTGTGCTGAACGGCATGTTTTTTGTGTATAGTGTATAGTTTCGCAACAAACTTTTCAGAAACAGATGTCGCGCTTGCTGGACGCCAGATTCAGAAAATGAATCGATGGAGTTGTAGGGGTGAAAGAAAAAAGGTGTTTTGCTTCGGAAAGTCGGAAAAACGTTGTACCTTTGCGGCATGAATGACGTGCTAGGAGTCAAGTGTGCCGCACTCTGCCGCGTCAGTTCTCATAAATCTGTATAATCGTGCTGGATTCATCTCCCTCCTTCCGCTACATCGAGCTCGATGAGACTGCGTCCACGAACTCGTTCCTCGCCGACTACCGCCCTTTGCAGCCGGCGGAACTCACCCTTGTCAGTGCCGAATATCAGACTGCCGGCCGCGGACAGACAGGTAATTCCTGGGAGTCTGCTGCGGGCCAGAACCTGCTCTTCAGCCTGCTGTTGCATCCCTCCTTCCTGCCGCCGACGCGGCTGTTCCTGCTCAGCGAGGCCATCGCCCTTTCCATCCGCGATGCCTTGGGCTCGTTTCTTGACGGGCAGAAGTCCCTCCCGGAAGGTTGCCCTGATGCGATCTCGGTCAAGTGGCCCAACGACATCTACGTGGGCGACCGCAAGATCGGCGGCATCCTGATAGAGAATGAGCTGAGCGGCAGCCGCATCGGACGTTGCATCATCGGTTGCGGAGTGAACATCAACCAGCCGGAGTTCCACAGCGATGCTCCCAATCCCGTGTCGCTGCGCCAGCTGCTGGGGCGCGACACTCCGCGTCCGCTGGTCCTCGATGCCATCATCACGCGCTTCCGTCGGCACTATGCAGCCCTCGAAGCGCAGGCGGACGCTGCCGCCACGCTCCACGCCTCCTACCTGGCAGCCCTCTATCGCCGGACGGGGATGCACCCGTATCGCGACGCCTCGTCCTCCACGCCCTTCCTGGCCGAAATCGCCGATGTGGAAACCAGCGGGCACCTCGTGCTGCGCGACGAGCAGGGATGCCTGCGCCGCTATGCCTTCAAGGAAGTGGCGTTTGTGCATTAACCTAAATCAGAGAGTAACAACGGTGATCGTCGTATCGCTAATGAACCGATCAGGGCTAAGGTGCGCCGGCCTACGTAAGAGCTGAGAAATAGGCAAAGCGCAATCCAGGCTGATTTATAGAAACCATCAAAAAAACAGATTAGCCGCGAGGCTAATCTGTCTGTTGGTTGGGCTACCCGGACTCGAACCAGGAAAGGCAGGACCAGAATCTGCAGTGTTACCATTACACCATAGCCCATCCTCAAAGTTGCTGAGGCCGCTATTCCACAAGCTTGCCTCGTCGGCGTGTTGGTTGGGCTACCCGGACTCGAACCAGGAAAGGCAGGACCAGAATCTGCAGTGTTACCATTACACCATAGCCCAATCAACGTTGCAACACAGCTTATCGCCGTTTTGCGGGTGCAAAAGTAGGTAGTTTTTATGAAACAGACAAACTTTTCCCTAAAAAAAATGAAAAAACGCGTGTTTTTTCTATAAGTTCGCGAAAAAGGCCGTATATTTGCACTCCAAAATGCAAATTATTGAATGAATTTACAGACAGAACAACTCATCGGCCACATTCAGGCCGGCATAGAAGAAAAGAAGGGGCGCGACATTGTCGTGGCTGATTTCTCGAACATCCCGGAAGCTATCTGCCAGGCTTTCGTCATCTGCACGGGTAATTCGCCCACTCACCTGCAGGCACTGACCGACAGCGTGGAGGAGTTTGTGCGAAAGGGTGCAGGAGTTCACGTCGCGGCAGTCGCCGGTTTGCGCAATGCGCAGTGGGTGGCGATGGACTTCGGAACGGTCATCGTTCACCTGTTCCTGCAGGAGACGCGTGAATTCTACGACCTTGAGCACCTCTGGGCAGACGCAGCCATCACGGAGGTGGAGAATCAGTACTGAAAAAGTGAGAAGGCAAGTAAACAGTAAATATATAAGTATTAGCGATTTTTCGTTGAAATAATGGACGAACAAACAAATACGACCCCGCAAAGCGGCGGTCAGAACAGCAGCAACCGCAAGAACAAAATGCCGCGTTTCAACCTCACGTGGCTGTACGTGGCCATTGCCATAGCGCTGGGTTATCTCTTCTTCGCCGGAGGTGACTCGGCTCAGTCGGGATCCTCGAAGAGCGTCACCTACACGGTCTTCCGCCAATATGTGGAGCAGGGCTACGCCAGCCGTATTGTTGCCAACAAGGACGAGGGCACCGTGCGCCTGTATGTGAAGCCGGAGCACATCCGCGATGTGTTCCAGCAAGGTGTGGAGCAGACGGGCAAGCAACCGTTTGTGCAGGCCGAATATGGTTCAGCTGAGCGGCTGGATGAGTTCATCAGCCAGCAGCAGGAACTGGGTAACTTCAAGGGTGAGCTGAGCTACAAGCGTTCGGACGACACGTTGATGCAGTTGTTCTGGAATCTCTTCCCGTTGTTGCTGATTATCTTTGTCTGGATCCTGATCATGCGCCGGATGGGTTCGGGCGGCGGCATCGGCGGCATGGGAGGCATCTTCAACGTCGGCCGCTCGCGCGCGCAATTAGTAGAAAAAGGTAGTGAGAACGAGTCGAAGGTGACGTTCAAGGACGTTGCCGGACAAGCTTCTGCCAAGCAGGAAGTGCAGGAAATCGTGGAGTTCCTGAAGAACCCCAAGAAGTTCACCGACCTGGGTGGCAAGATACCCAAGGGCGCTCTGCTCGTAGGTCCTCCGGGAACGGGTAAGACGTTGTTGGCCAAGGCTGTAGCAGGCGAGGCCGACGTGCCTTTCTTCTCCATGAGCGGCTCGGATTTCGTAGAGATGTTCGTGGGCGTGGGAGCCAGCCGTGTGCGCGACCTCTTCCGCCAAGCAAAGGAGAAGGCTCCTTGCATCATCTTCATCGATGAGATCGACGCCGTGGGCCGAGCCCGTTCGCGCAATGCCATGATGGGCGGCAACGACGAGCGCGAGAGCACGCTGAACCAGCTGCTGACGGAGATGGACGGCTTCGGCACCAACAGCGGTGTCATCATCATGGCAGCCACCAACCGTGCCGACATCCTGGACAAGGCCCTGCTGCGTGCCGGACGCTTCGACCGCCAGATCCATGTGGACCTGCCCGACCTGAGCGAGCGCAAGGCTGTGTTCAAGGTGCATCTGCGTCCCATCAAGGTGGATTCTTCCCTGGATGTCGATCTGCTGGCACGCCAGACACCCGGCTTCAGCGGAGCCGATATCGCCAACGTCTGCAACGAGGCCGCGCTCATCGCTGCGCGCCACGGCAAGCAGGCGGTGACGAAGGAAGATTTCCTGGCTGCCGTAGATCGTATCGTGGGCGGACTGGAGAAGAAAACCAAGGTGATGACCGAGGAGGAGAAGCGAACCATAGCCCTCCACGAAGCCGGTCATGCCACCATCAGCTGGAACCTGCAGTACGCCAATCCGCTCATCAAGGTGACCATCGTCCCGCGCGGCAGAGCGCTGGGGGCTGCCTGGTATCTGCCCGAAGAACGTCAGATCACCACGCGCGAGCAGATGCTCGACGAGATGTGTGCCACCCTCGGCGGACGTGCTGCTGAGGAACTCTTCACGGGGCACATCAGCAGCGGGGCGATGAACGACCTGGAGCGAGTCACGAAGCAGGCCTACGGGATGATTGCCTACATGGGCATGAGCGACGTCCTGCCCAACCTGTGCTACTACAACAATGACGAATACTCCTGGCAGCGCCCCTACAGCGAAGCCACGGCAGAGCTCATCGACAAGGAAGTCAAGAAGATGATAGCCGAGCAGTACGAGCGTGCCAAGCGCCTGCTGCTGGAGAAGAAGGAAGGACACAACGCCCTCGCACAGTTGCTGGTGGAGCGCGAAGTGATCTACGCGGATGACGTGGAGAAGATCTTCGGCAAGCGCCCCTGGACCAGCCGGACAGAGGAACTGCTGAATAGCCAGCCCGAAGAGGAAGAGACGGGTGAGGATGGCTCTGCGGATGCCGAAGGCACCGCCGACGGCGGAAACGCCGAAGATGCCAACTCCCAAGCAAATGCAGGCAGCTACGTAAAATGACAAGAAGAAAGATTGAATGAAAAACTTGATAGTCCGTGCCCTGACAGGGCTTGTCTTTGTTGCCGTGATGGTCGGCGGTATATTGTATTCTCCCTTGACCTGCGGAATGTTGTTCCTGCTGATTACCGTGCTGGCGACGTGGGAGTTCACGGGGCTGGTGAATGCTCGCGACGACGTTCAGGTCAACCGCTTCATCACCACCATGGCAGCCGCCTGCTTGTATCTGGGCTCCTTCGGCTATGCCGCAGGAATCGGAGGCCCCGTGTCTTTGTTCGTGCCTTGGCTGTTGAGCATGATCTATCTGCTTATCTCGGAACTCTATTTGGGGCGCGAGAACACGTTGAACAACTGGGCTTTCACGATGATGTCCCAGATTTATGTGGCATTGCCCTTCGCGCTGCTGCCCCTGCTGCTGTTCCCGCATGACCTGTCTCTCTTGTCCGCCGGGTCCTCGCGCGCGGGCGCGTTCCTTATTTTATGTATCTTCATCTTCCTTTGGTGTTCCGACACGGGTGCCTACTGTTGCGGTTCGCTGCTGGGTCGCCACAAGCTCTTTCCGAGCGTCTCGCCCGGCAAGAGTTGGGAAGGCAGTATCGGTGGGGGCGTGCTGACCGTGGCGGCATCGCAACTCATCGCGTGGCTGGGTCCTGCCGAAGCCGTCGGAGAATGTGGCCACGCCGTTTTCGGTCTCAGTCCTCTGCAGTGGGCAGGCTTCGCGCTCGTGGTCGTTGTCTTCGGCACTTGGGGCGACTTGGTCGAGAGTCTGCTGAAGCGCCGCCTCGGAATCAAGGACAGCGGAAACATCCTGCCCGGGCATGGCGGCATGCTCGACCGCTTCGACAGCAGTATGATAGCAATCCCTGCCGTGGTGGTCTATCTGTATGTGCTGGCAGCCTTGTAGTGCCGGTGGACCTTGTTGTGCCGGCTGGCTTTATAGTGCCAGCAGACCTTTTAGTCCAAATAAACGTTAAATGCACACTCTTCCGTTAAACGAAAGAGGATGAGCAGCGTCTGATTGAATAAATCAGAAGAAGCAACAATGAACAGACTCCTTACATTCCTTCTCGCGCTATGCCTCGCTATGGCCTCCAGCGCCCAGAAAGCAACCGTCGCCGGCACCGTCGTGGACAGCGACGGAGAGCCCTTGCCCGGTGCCACCGTGGTCGTTATGAAACTCGACAGCACCCAGGTGACCGGTCAGTCCACCAAAGAAGACGGCACTTTCAGCGTCAGCGGTTTCCAGGTCGGCGACTACCTGCTGCGTGTTTCGTATGTAGGCTACAAGACCTCGTGGCGCACGCTGAACCTGACGAAGCAGAACCGCCGTGTGCTGCTGGGACAGATTGTGCTGCAGGACAATGCCCGGCTGTTGAAGGACGCCGTGGTCACCGCCCAAGCTGCACAGGTGGAAATGAAGGCCGACACCTTCGTCTATAACGCTGACGCCTTCCGTGTGCCCGCAGGCTCCAACTTCGAGGCTCTGCTGAAGAAGTTCCCCGGTGCCGAGATCACCGAGGAAGGCACCATTAAGATCAATGGTAAGGAGGTCAAGAAGATCCTGGTCAACAAGAAAGAGTTCTTCGGCGGCGACACCCAGACGACCCTGAAGAACCTGGAAGCCAGCATGGTCAGCCAGGTCAAGGCCTACGACCGCCAGAGCGACTACACCCGTGTCACGGGTATCGACGACGGCGAGGAGGAGACCGTGCTCGACCTCACCATCCGCAAGGGGATGGGCGAGGGATGGCGCCTGAACCTCGACGGCGGAATAGGCACCCATCGCCGCTACACCAGCAACCTTCGCCTGACGCGCTTCATGGACACGTGGCGCGTAGCCGTGTTCGGCAACGCCAACAATACCGGCGGTCAGGGCTGGGGTGGCTTTGGCGGCTGGGGCGGTGGCGGTCTGACCGCCAGCAAGATGGCTGGTGGCGACTTCGCCTGGATGAACGGCAAGGGAGAGGACGAGGCCGGTTATTTTGAACTGGGCGGTAACGTCCGCTACAACCACACCTCCACGGACAACCTCTCCCGCACAAACTCCCAGACCTTCATCACCTCCTCGGCTTCGCAGTTTGTCAACAGCATGAGCCAGAGCTACAGCAGCCGCTCGAACGTCAACGCCGACTTCCGCCTGGAGTGGCAGCCGGACACGATGACAAATATCCAGTTCCGTCCGAATTTCTCCTACAGCAAGGGCGACAACGAGGGCTACAGCAGCAGCGTCACCTTCAACAACGACCCCTATGCAGCCGGGATGGTGAATCCACTGACGGAGTACGACAGCTTTGCTGATCCGGACTCCATCCGCGTGAACGCCAATAACCGCCGCAACTATGGCGACAGCAAGAGCTACAACGTCAATGGATGGTTGCAGGTCAACAGACGTCTGGCCAAGCCCGGCCGCAACGTCACTCTGGACCTCGGCGGAAACATCTCTGGCAGCGACGGTAACAGCTACAACCGCAGCCTCATTCACTACTACAAGAAATCTCCCGACCTGACCTTCAACAACCAGCAGAACGCCAACCCGTCCGACAACTGGAACTACCGTGTCCGCCTGTCCTACTCGGAGCCGATCTTCAAGGGCGCCAACCTGCAGTTCAGCTATCAGTTCCAGCGCCGCTACTCTGACAGCGACCGCGCTCTCTTCACCAATGTGCTGGATGCCCTGTCCACGAACTTTGCCGGAATGACGGACGAGGTCATCTCTTCGCAGCTCTACGCCGGCTTCCTCAATGGCGTGGACTCGCTGCAACTGAAGCAGGACTTCTACAACTCGCAGTACGCCAAATACAACGAATACAACCACGATGCCAGCGTCATGCTTCGCTATCAGTTGGGTGACTTCCGCCTGAATGCGGGAGTGAGTCTGCAGCCACAGCGCACACACATGATCTACCAGAAGAATGCACAGGACTTCGACATCACGCGCAACGTCTTCAACTGGGCACCACGCGTGGACCTGCGCTGGAAGATTTCCAATACCAGCCAGTGGCGCTTGCGCTACAATGGCCGCATGAGCCAGCCCTCGATGACCAACTTGCTCGACGTCGAGGACACCAGCGACCCGCTGAACCGCTCGCTGGGTAACCCTGGCCTGAAACCTTCGTGGACCAACAACTTCAACACCTGGTACAACGACTACCTGCCAGACAAGCAGATGGGATGGAACGTCAGCGGAGGCTTCTCGCAGACGAACAACAGCATCAGCACCGCCGTGACCTATGACACGACGACGGGTGTCCGCACCTCGCGTCCGGAGAACATCAACGGCAACTGGAACGCCTGGTTCTGGGGAGGCTTCAACACCGCACTCGGTCCCAAGAAGTACTGGAACCTCTCGAACAACATCAATGTAAACTACAGCAACAGCGTTAGCTATATGCAGGAGACGGGTAGTATGCAGTCCGTGAAGGCTACCACCAAGAGCCTGAACCTCGGCTACAATCCCCGCCTGAACTTCCGCTACGACTGGGGCGAGACGGGCTACGGCATCGACCTCGGCGTCAATGGTGGTGTGAACTACCGCTGGGCGCGCAACGACATCCAGAGCAACGCCAATCTCGACACCTGGAATTACAACTACGGCGGCAACATCCAGTTCACCATGGCCTGGGGCATGACCTTCAGCACCGACATCAGCGAGCAGGCACGTCGCGGCTACGCCGACGAGAGTATGAATACCAACGAACTCATCTGGAACATCCAGCTGCAGCAGAGCTTTCTCCGCCAGAAGAACCTCATCCTCACCGCGGAATGGTACGACATCCTGGGCCAGCGCTCTAACATCAGCCGCGTCATCAGCGCCACACAGCGCAGCGACTCCTGGTCCAATGCCATCTACAGCTATGGTATGCTTCGCCTGACCTACAACTTCAGCCTGATGGGCAGCAAGGAAGCCCGCTCTGAGTTCGGCCCCTTCGGTGGCTTCGACGGCCCTGGTGGTGGCGGCAACCGCGGTGGAGGCGGTGGCGGCTTCGGTGGTCCGGGCAGACGTTGATTCTACCTCTTTTTCTGAAAGAACTCCCTCATCAGGGCGGCACACTCGGCTTCGAGTACGCCGCCCTGAATCGTTGTCCGCGGGTGCAGGGCCTCGGGTGCGAAGCGCCGGAACCCTCGCTTGGGGTCCTCGGCACCATAGACCACTCGCGCCAGCTGTGCCCATCCGATGGCTCCGGCGCACATGACACAAGGTTCCACGGTCACGTACAGCGTGCACTCCGTCAGATACTTTCCGCCGAGGTAGCTGGCGGCGGAGGTGATGGCCTGCATCTCGGCGTGCGCCGTGACGTCTGTCAGTCGTTCCGTGAGGTTGTGGCCGTGGGCGATGACCTGTCCTCTGCAGACCACCACGGCTCCGATGGGAATCTCGTCTTCGGCAAAGGCGGCACGGGCGTCGGCCAGTGCCTGTCGCATAAATTGTTCGTCCTGTTGAAGCTGCGTTTTTTCCTCCATAGGATTGAATTTTGAACGGATTAGTGCGCGAAGATAGCAAGAAATTGGCGTAAATAAGCATAAAAAGGCTTAAAAGTGCATTTTTCTCGCTGAAAATCGTTATCTTTGCGCCTTACTTAGGTATAGACTATGGGTAAAATAATTGCTTTAGCCAATCAAAAAGGCGGTGTGGGCAAGACAACGACGTCGATGAACCTGGCCGCCTCGCTCGCCACGCTGGAGAAGCGTGTGTTGCTTATCGACGCCGATCCGCAGGCCAACGCCTCCAGCGGTCTGGGCATCGATGTGAAGGAGGTCGAGTCCTCCATCTACGACTGCCTTATCAATCAGGTGGACGCTCGTGAGTCCATCTACGAGTCGGATATTCCACACCTCGATATCATTCCCAGCCACATCGACCTCGTGGGTGCGGAAATCGAGATGCTGAACCTGAAGAACCGCGAGCAGGTGATGCGCAAGCTGCTGCGTCCTCTGCTCTCGGACTACGACTATATCCTCATCGACTGCTCGCCCTCGCTGGGTCTTATTACCGTCAATGCGCTGACCGCAGCGGACTCCGTGATTATCCCTGTCCAGTGTGAGTATTTCGCGCTCGAAGGAATCTCCAAGTTGCTGAATACCATTAAGATTATCAAGCAGAAACTGAATCCGGCACTCGCCATCGAAGGTTTCCTGCTGACGATGTACGACTCCCGTCTGCGTCTGGCCAATCAGATCAAGGACGAGGTGCAGCGCCACTTCCAGGAACTGGTCTTCAAGACGGTCATCAACCGCAACGTCAAGCTCTCCGAAGCTCCCAGCCACGGCCTCCCCGCCATCCTCTACGATGCGGACAGCATGGGCGCGCGCAACCACCTTCAGCTGGCGCAGGAGATCATCGACAAAGAGAAGGCCTGACGGCTGCAAGCTGAGTTGCGGCATTGCCGCAGCCTAAGCACTGCAAGCTCCCACAAATGGAGCGCCCTTCAGGAAGCAACTCCCTGCAAACGGCAAGTCCTCTCGGGGAGTAAGCTCCAATGCAGGCAGTCTTCACGGCCAACGGCCTTACTCCTTACATATTGAATATTAATCATTAAAAATAAACCACGGCCAACGGCCGTGCTCAGAATGGCACCACATAAGAAATTTCCCGCTCTCGGTCGCGGCCTCGATGCCCTGATCCAGACGGACAACGTACAGACGGAGGGCTCTTCCTCGATGAATGAAATCGCCGTGGCTCAGATTCATCCGAATCCCAACCAACCCCGCCACGAGTTCGACCCCGAAGCACTGCAGGAGTTGGCAGACAGCATCCGCGAAATAGGCATCATCCAGCCTATCACACTTCGTCAGATGGAGGACGGCACCTACGAGATCATCGCTGGCGAGCGCCGCTGGCGCGCCTCGCAGATGGCCGGTCTGGAAACCATTCCCGCCTACATCCGCACGGCGGACGACGAGAACGTCATGGAGATGGCGCTCATCGAGAACATCCAGCGTCAGGACCTCAACGCCCTGGAGATTGCCTTGGCCTACCAGCACCTGCTGGAGCAGTACGAGCTCACGCAGGACCGACTGTCGGAGCGCGTGGGCAAGAAGCGTGCTACCATCACCAACTACCTGCGCCTGCTGAAGCTGCCCGCCACCATTCAGATGGCGCTGCAGAACCGCGAGATCGAGATGGGCCATGCCCGTGCACTCCTGTCGCTGGACAACCCCACGCTGCAGCTGAAGGTCTTCGCCGAAGTCAAGCGCGACCACCTCAGCGTACGCAAGGTCGAGGAGATGGTCAAGCGGCTGACGGAGGGCGAGACCCTGAACGTCGGCGGCCAGAAGTTGCGTCCTCGCAAGGCGCAACTGAGCCACGAGTACAGTGCGCTGCGCGACAGCCTTTCGGAGTGTTTCCAAACGCGTGTGCAGTTCACCTGCTCGGACAAGGGAAAGGGCAAAATAACCATCCCCTTCTCCAGCGAGGCTGACTTGGAACGCATCGTGGAATTGTTGGACCGGCTGAAACACTGAGGGATCGCATGACGCAGGGCAGAACAGCAACAATCGTCTTCTTCCTCCTGATGTTCATTCTGCTGCCAGCGGGCGGCAGGGCGCAGGAGGAAAGGGACACCGTTGATGTGCCTGGGAACGCTCCTGTACTGCCGGCAATCCCTGAAACACAGGGACGTCCTGATACCCAAGTGATTCCTGAAACGTCAGAAACACCGGTGGCCTCAGCAACCCCGGATTTCCCGGATAGCCTCTCCCTGCAGGAGCAAGTGGACTCCCTGACGCTTCGTGCTCAGGAACTGCTGCGCAAGCGCAACAACTTCAAACCCGAACCCAAGCGTGCGCTGTGGCTGTCGCTCGTCTTCCCTGGTGCTGGTCAGATCTACAACCGTAAGTACTGGAAGCTGCCCATCGTTTACGGAGGATTCCTTGGCTGCTACTACGCACTGTCGTGGAACAACCAGATGCTGCGTGACTACTCCCAGGCCTATCTGGACATCATGGACGATGACCCCAACACGAAGTCCTACGAGAAGATGCTCCCGCTGAACTACAGCATCGCGGGTCGAGAAGCGCGGTTCCAGGAAATCTTCAAGAACAAGAAGAACTACTATCGCAAGTACCGCGATATGAGTATCTTGGCGTTCGCTGTCGTCTATGCCATTGCGGTCATCGACGCCTATGTCGATGCTGAACTATCGACCTTCGACATCAGCCCCGACCTCTCGCTGGAGTGGGCGCCGGCTATCGTCACCACTAATCCTGCGCGCTGTGGCGCGCAGCCCGTAGCCCACCCCAGCTCCGATCGGGGCTTCGGCGTGGCTCTGCGGCTTAACTTCTAAAAAACAAAGATTATGACATTCAAGAGAACAATACCTACCCTGCTGCTGGCCGCATTCTTCGCGGCGGCACCATCTGCCCTCCACGCCCAGGTGGAGGTTGACGAAGAGGACATCGACCTGGCCGAGGTTGATGATGATGATGACGAAGACTCCTCCACTGCGACCTCCGACGAAGATATCGCGCTGCCGGATGCGATGAATGCTGAACTGGACAGCCTCCTGCAGGAATGGAACAACAAGAGCTACCTCATTCCTGAAGGAGACTGCACAGACAATGGCGTGAATCCGGAGTTCGACCGCGAGACCTACATCCATCGCCTGCAGCGACTTCCTAACGTCATAGAAATGCCCTACAACGACGTCGTACGTAAGTTCATCGACCAGTACACAGGGCGCCTGCGTCGCACCGTGAGTATCATCCTCGGTGCCAGCAATTTCTACACTCCCATCTTCGAGGAGGCCCTGGAAGCCTACCAGCTGCCGTTGGAACTGAAGTATCTGCCCGTCATCGAGTCCGCGCTGAACCCTTCTGCCGTCAGCCGTGCCGGTGCCGTGGGGCTCTGGCAGTTCATGATCACCACGGGTAAGCAGTATGGTCTGGAGGTCACCAGCCTCATCGACGAGCGTCGAGACCCCATCAAGTCCAGCTATGCTGCTGCTCACTACCTGAAGGACCTGTACGACATCTTCGGCGACTGGACGCTGGTCATCGCCTCCTACAACTGTGGCCCCAACAACGTGCGCAAGGCCATCAGCCGTGCCGGCGGTGTCAAGGACTACTGGCAGATCTATCCCTACCTGCCAGCTGAGACGCGCGGCTACGTACCTGCTTTCATCGCTGCCAACTATGTGATGAACTACTACTGCGAACACAATATCTGCCCCGCCGGCACCACGTTGCCCGCATCGACAGACACTGTCAGCGTCACACGCAACCTGCATGTGGACCAACTCGTGGGCAAATGCAACGCCAATGCCGATGAGGTGCGGGCGCTGAATCCCCAGTACCGCACATCGCTGATTCCGGGCGACAGCCACGTATGCACCCTGCGTCTGCCCACCGCCACGATGGCCTCCTTCGTGGCCGCCGGTGACAGCGTTTACACCTGGCGTGCCACCGAGTTGCTGACCAGCCGTAGGGAGGTGGAGGTCAGCCAGACACGTGCCACCAGCGGTCGCGGCTCTCGCAACGGACGCAATGGGCGTGGCGGATCGCGTGTGACCGTGCGACGTGGCGACACCCTCGGTGCCATTGCCAAGCGCAATCACACCACGGTGGCTAAAATCCGCCGCCTCAATGGTCTCCGGGGCAACAACATCCGCGCCGGTCAGAAGTTGCGCGTGCAGTAGCTAACCGCTCCGTGTACTGATAGAATCGTCGCCGAAACGGCATCCATAATAAGAAAGATGTTTTTCGGATATTTTTAAAAGACGTACCGCTATGGAAGAAGATAATAACACCATCCTGACGCAAGCCCAGAAGGACGAGGAAATGGTGCAGACCGCTTATCAGCGCCTCGTTGAGACCTATCTCGCCTCGCCCCATCGTAAGAAAGTAGATCTCATCTCCAAGGCTTTCAACTTTGCCCGCAAGGCCCACGAGGGCGTGCGGCGCTTGTCTGGAGAACCTTATATCATGCACCCTCTGGCCGTGGCACAGATTGTCTGTGGTGAAATCGGTCTGGGGTCCACCAGTATCTGTGCCGCGCTGCTCCACGATGTCGTGGAGGACACGGAGTACACGGTGGAGGATCTGAACAACGTCTTCGGCCCCAAGATAGCTCAGATTGTAGATGGCTTGACCAAGATTTCCGGTGGTATCTTCGGCGACAAGGCTTCGGCACAGGCCGAGTCCTTCAAGAAGTTGCTGCTGACGATGAGTGACGACATCCGCGTCATCCTCATCAAAATCAGCGACCGCCTTCACAACATGCGCACGCTGGGGTCCCAACCACCCCACAAACAGTACAAGATTGCTGGCGAGACGCTGTATATCTATGCCCCGCTGGCCCATCGCTTAGGCCTCAACCGCATCAAGGAAGAGTTGGAGGACCTGAGTTTCGAATACGAACACCCCGAGGCCCATGCCGAGATCAGCCAGCGTCTGGACGAGATCCGTCCGCATCTGGACGAGGCCTTCAAGACCTTCATCCAGCCCATCCGCGAGAAGCTGGACAAACTCGGATACACCTATGATATCAAAGCGCGCGTGAAGCGACCCTACAGCGTCTGGAACAAGATGCAGACGAAGCACGTGGCCTTCGAGGAAATCTACGACCTGCTGGCCGTGCGCATCATCTTCGATTCCCACGACCCCGACGACAAGGATGTGGAGAATGCCGACTGCATGCAGATCTACTCCGCCTGCACCTCCATCTACAAGGCACATCCCGACCGCTTCCGCGACTGGCTCTCGAATCCTAAGTCCAACGGCTACCGAGCCCTCCACACCACGCTGATGAGCCCCGTGGGCCGATGGGTGGAAGTGCAGATCCGCTCGCGCCGGATGGACGACATCGCCGAACGCGGTTTTGCAGCCCACTGGCGCTACAAGGACGGCGAGGACGATATCGACGCCACAGACACCAAGGAGACGGAACTCAATAAATGGCTGCTCACCATCAAGGAAATTCTGGACGACCCGCAGCCCTCGGCCATGGATTTCCTATCTACCATCAAGCTGAATCTCTACAGCTCCGAGATCCTGGTCATCACCCCCAAGGGCGACTTCCGCACGATGCCCGCCGGCTGCACGGCGCTGGACTTCGCTTTTTCTATCCACTCCGTGGTGGGCACCCACTGCATCGGCGCCAAAGTGAATCACCAACTCGTACCCATCAACCATGAACTCCGAAGCGGCGATCAGGTGGAGATTCTGACCTCCAAGGATTTACGTGTGGAGCCCTCGTGGATCAACATTGCCACCACCGCCAAGGCGCGCGGAAAGATTGCTGCCATCCTGCGTCGTCAGCGCCGCGAGCAGCAGAAACAGGGTGAGGAGATCCTGGCACAGTGGTGTACCGACCACGACTTCGAGCAGAACAGCTACGTCCTCGACCGCCTGTGTATGCTTCACATGGTGGAACTCCGCGAGGATCTCTATGCCGGTATCGGTGCTGGCAACATCGTCCTCACGGACGACGACGCGGAATCCCTTCGTCGCAAACCCGATAAGGGCAAGCGAAAGGGCAGGGGATGGAAGCGTTTCGTACCGTTCTACAAGAGTAAATCCAAGGAGGAAGTCGTGGAGCCGTCCCCGGTACCTACAGAGACGCTGGTCGTGGACCGAAAGAAACCGCTTTACCTCAACGAGGAGAACATCGGGCGTGTGGTCATGTGTCCCCATTGCCATCCCATCCCAGGCGACGAGGTGCTCGGATATATCGACGAACAGAACCGCGTCATCATCCACAAGCGCCATTGCGACATTGCCGACAAACTGAAGAATATCGACGGCAATCGCATCCTGGCTGTCTTCTGGGACACCCATAAACAACTGAACTTCTCGGCCACACTGCATCTCGAGGGCATCGACCGAGTGGGAATCATCAAGAGTTTGATGGACATCATCACCGGACAACTGAATGTCAACGTGCATCAGTTATCCATTGCCGCCAACGACGGCATCTTCCAAGGGGACATCGAACTCAGCATCCACGATACCGAGGACCTGAATTCCATCATCAAGGGACTGAAAAAAATCGATGGAATAGAGGAGGTTACAAGAATCAGTTAATTTCCTTACACGATTCCGTCCAGTTCTTGCTTGATAGCTACCAATTGCTCCCTGACGTTCATCATCCGTTGCAGCAGGTCGCTGCTGTTCTTGGCTCCTTCTCTGTTGCGCTGAATCAGTTCCCGAGCTGCTGCCAGTTTCATGTTGCGCCCTTTCACGAGGTCGTACACGAGCCGGATTTCCTCCAGATCCTCCTTCGTGTACATTCGCACTCCGTTGCTGCTTTTCTTGGGATGAATGGATGGAAACTCCTTCTCCCAGTAGCGTAAGAGCGATGCCGGCAGTGAGAACATCTCGCTCACTTCCGCTATCGAGTAGAATTGTTTCAACTCTTTGTTGGTGTTCAGTGCCATATCTTTCTTTTTGGTTTCTGAGTGCAAAGATAGCGATTTTTGTGCACTCCACACCCTAATTCCCAGTTTTTCTTTTCACGAGCCTCCTTTTTGAGGATTTTTCTTCCTTACAGCAAAGAAAAAGAAGAAAGATGTACGCGCGCGTGAAGTTTTTTTTGTACCTTTGCACCCGAATTTGAAAACAGCGAATCTCAGATTTGTAAATTTGTAAATCCGTAAATCCATAAGATGCTCACAGCAAACGAAATCCGCGAGAGCTTCAAGCAGTTCTTCGCTCAGAGAGGTCACACTATCGTGCCCTCCGCACCCGTCGTTGTCAAGGACGACCCCACCCTCATGTTCACCAACGCTGGTATGAACCAGTGGAAAGACATCATCCTCGGTACCAAGGATCCCGAACCGCGTCGTCGTGCCGACTCGCAGAAGTGTCTGCGCGTCAGTGGCAAGCACAACGACCTGGAAGAAGTAGGTCACGACACCTACCACCACACGCTCTTCGAGATGCTTGGCAACTGGTCCTTCGGCGACTACTTCAAGGAAGGCGCCATTGACATGGCTTGGGAATATCTTGTCGATGTCTTGGGCCTCGACCCCAAAGATCTCTATGTCACCATCTTCGAGGGTTCGCCCGAGGAGGGCATTGCCCGCGACGACGAGGCTGCTGGCTATTGGGCCAAACACGTAGCTCCCGACCACATCATCGAGGGCAACAAGCACGATAATTTCTGGGAAATGGGCGAGACAGGTCCCTGCGGCCCTTGCTCCGAGATCCACCTCGACAGCCGTACGCCTGAGGAGAAAGCCAAGGTGCCCGGACGCGAGCTCGTCAACAAGGATGACCCGCAGGTCATTGAAATCTGGAACATCGTCTTCATGCAGTTCGAGCGCAAGGCCGACGGCTCTCTGGTGCCTCTGGGCATGAACGTTATCGACACGGGTATGGGCTTCGAACGCCTCGTGCGCGCCCTGCAGGGCAAACACTCCAACTACGACACCGATGTCTTCCAGCCCGTCATCAAGGCTATCGAGCAGCTGTCCGGCAAGCAGTATGGGCAGAGTGAGGAGATCGATGTCGCCATGCGTGTCATCGCCGACCATATCCGTGCCGTGGCCTTCTCCATCGCCGATGGTCAGCTGCCCTCTAACGCCAAGGCCGGCTACGTCATCCGTCGCATCCTGCGTCGTGCTGTTCGCTATGCCTACACGTTCCTGGGTCAGAAGCGCGCCTTCATGCACCTACTGCTGCCCACACTCACCGAGGAGATGGGTGGCGCCTATCCTGAACTCGTGGCCCAGAAGGAGCTTATTGCCAAGGTGATGAAGGAGGAGGAGGAGAGCTTCCTCCGCACGCTGGAAACGGGCATCAAGCTTCTCGATCGCGTGATGGCCGACACGAAGGCTGCCGGCAAAACCGAGATTGACGGTGTACAGGCCTTCACTCTCTTCGACACCTACGGCTTCCCCCTTGACCTGACGGAACTCATCTGTCGCGAGAATGGCCTCACTGTTGACGAGGCCGGTTTCGGTGTCGAGATGCAGAAACAGAAGGAACGCGCACGCGGAGCTGCCAAGGTCGAGACGGATGACTGGGTGGAAGTCGAAAGTGGTGCTGATGCTCAGCAAGAGGGTGAAGCTGAACTCTCAACTCCCAACGCTCAAGTTTCAACTCAATTCGTAGGCTGGGATTATACAGAATACACCTGCCACATTCTCCGCTACCGCAAGATCGTGCAGAAGAAGCAGGCCTACTATCAGATTGTCCTCGATCGTACTCCTTTCTATGCCGAGATGGGTGGTCAGGTGGGCGACCAGGGCGTACTCGTCAGCGAGTTCGAGACCATTGATATCATCGACACCAAGAGCGAGAATGGCCTGACTGTGCATATTGCCAAGCGTCTGCCCGAACACCCCGAGGCAGAGTTCATGGCCTGTGTGGACACCGACAAACGTCATGCCAGCGAGGCCAATCACAGCGCCACGCACCTGCTGGATCAGGCATTGCGCGAAGTCCTGGGTACTCATGTGGAGCAGAAGGGCTCCCTTGTCACGCCTGAAGGTCTCCGCTTCGATTTCAGCCACTTCCAGAAAGTGACTGCCGAGGAGCTGCGTCAGGTGGAGCGCATCGTCAACCAGCGCATCCGTCAGAACATACCCCTTCAGGATCACCGCGATGTGCCCATTGAGAAAGCCAAGGAACTGGGTGCCATCGCCCTCTTTGGCGAGAAATACGGCGACCACGTCCGTGTCGTTCAGTTCGGCGAGAGTGTGGAGTTCTGTGGCGGCTGCCACGTGAAGGCCACAGGTCAGATTGCCATGTTCAAGATCGTTTCCGAGAGCAGCGTCGCTGCCGGCATCCGCCGTATCGAGGCTGTCACCGGTGCCAAGGTGGAGGAAGCCCTCTATCAGTTGCAGGACACCATGGAATCCCTGCGCGCCATGTTCAATGGCGTTCCCGATCTCAAGGGCGCTATCGAGCGTCTGGTCAATGAGAATGCGGGCATGAAGAAGCAGGCTGAGGAGTTCATCCACGAGAAGGCCCAGCAGTACAAGGCCGAGCTCCTGCGCACCGCCACGGAGCGCGACGGCGTCTGCATCATCAGCGGTCGTTGCCTGTTGCCCGCCGAGGCCGTGAAGGATATTGCCTTCCAGCTGCGCGCTGAGGTCGGGAACGCCCTCGTCTGCATCGGCTCCGTCGCCGATGGCAAGCCCCTGCTCACCTGTGCTGCCAGCGATTCTCTCGTTCAGGACCACGGCGTAAACGTCGGCAAGGTCATCCGCGAAGCTGCCAAGCTTATGCAGGGTGGCGGCGGCGGTCAGCCTCACTTCGCCACTGCTGGCGGCAAGAACCCCGATGGGCTCAGCGCTGCCGTGGACAAGTTCCTTGAACTCGCCTTGGCATAATCCGCCCGTACAGGCATCTCTGCGCTCTCTCGAATGACCCGCAAGCGAAGGACCATCAAACTGTTCCACGCTCTGGAAGTGTGCATCAACGTGCTGCTGGTGTTGAATCTGGCAGCAGCGTTGTTGCTGTCCATACCCTCTGTCCGCAACCAGTGGGGCGGGGCTCTGGATCTCTTCTGCGAGGTCAGCATCGTCATCTTCGTCATCGAAATCCTGACGCGTATCTTCCTGCATCCCACTCGCCGCGGCATCCATCGCTTCTTCCGCACCCGCAAGGGGTGGAACCACTGGAACCTCTTCGACCTGACGGTCACGGGCATCTCCGCCCTTAGCCTCTTCAGCGGCATCGAGGGTTTGGTGGGTGCTCGTGTATTGCGTTTGCTGCGCCTGCTTTCTACCGGCAAGGTCATCTCGCGCTACCGCCAACTGCACGACCTGACGGAGGCCGTCTTCGCGGCCATCCCCGCCATCCTCGGCGCCGGGCTCTATATCCTCTTCATTACCACGTTGTACGCCATCGTCGGCGTCGGCCTCTACCGCGACACGTCGCCGGAGTTCTTCGGCACGTTGGGCGAAGCCTACATCAGCCTCTTCCAGCTGATGATCTTCGACGACTGGGGCGTCATCGTGCGTCCGCTGCTCAGCACCCATCCCTTTGCTTGGTTCTACGCCGTCAGCTTCACCCTCATCGCTGCTTTCGTGCTGCTGAACCTCGTCGTGGGCTACCTCGTCGACAGCATCCAGCGCATTCGCTTCGATCGTGAATTCACGTCCCACCAGGGCTTGCACCACGAGAGCGACCGCCTGCAGGAACAGCTGGAACGCTTCGAGAAAGCGTTTGCCGTCTGGCAGCGTCAGCAGCAGCGCTCATCCGCCCACAAGTCCCCCTCCGCACCAGCGGCTCCCTCCACTCCAAACACCCATCCCGATGGATCTGACTCGAATTAAGGATTTCTTCTTTCACGATGAGTTTGCGCGCTCTTGTGGCATCGAGATTGTCGATGCCAGCGAGGGCTATGCTCGCACCCAGGTCCTCATCGAGCCCCGCCACCTCAACGCTGGCGGCGGTGTGCAGGGCGGTGTGCTTTTCACCCTGGCCGACCTCGCTTTTGCCGTGGCCACCAATAGCCATGGCACACTGACGGTCACCACTTCGGCCAACATCACCTTCGTCCACTCCGTCTCTTCCGGACTCATCACGGCCGAGGCACGTGAGGTCGTGGACCATCGGCGTCTGCCCTTCTGCGAAGTGCGCATCACGGCTGCTGACGGCCTCTTGCTGGCTATCTTCACTGCCAGCGGCTATCGCAAGCAAGGTGTAGAGTTGCCATTGTAGAACTCCAATCATTCAAGTAGAATAGACAAATGAAAGACCTACACGGAAAGAAAGTGGCAGCACTGCTCAGTGGCGGTGTCGATAGTTCGGTGGCTGTGGCCTTGCTTGTCGAGCAGGGTGTGCGACCCGATTTGTGGTACATCCAGATTGGCCCCGAACGGGATCAGACCGACTTCACTTGCACCATCGAGGAGGACCTCGAGATGGCGCGTGCCGTGGCGGCCAAGTATCGTCTGCCGCTTGAGGTTATCGACTTGCACCACGACTACTGGGAAAAGGTCGTGGACTACACCATGACGCAGGTGCGCCAGGGGCTGACACCCAACCCAGACGTGATGTGCAACCGACTCATCAAGTTTGGTGTCTTTGACGAACGTGTGGGGCACGACTACGACATCATCGCCACTGGTCACTACGCCCAGACGGAGGAGGAAGAAATAGCAGGTCGTATATCAGAGGGACTCATTTCGGATAATCCTGATTCAGGGAATCCAAAATGTGGAGCGGAACCAGCATCGAATCGGAAAGTCACCTGGCTTTGCACCAGTCCTGACCCCGTCAAGGACCAAACCGACTTCCTTGCGCAGCTGCAGCCTTGGCAACTGCAGAAAGCCTGCTTCCCCATCGGCCATCTGTCTAAGGCCGAGGTGCGTGCTATCGCAGAACGTGAGCACCTCTCTGCCGCCCGCCGCAAGGACAGTCAGGGCATCTGTTTCCTCGGAAAGATAGACTACAACGACTACATCCGCCAGTACCTGGGCGAGCAGCCCGGACAGGTCATCGACCGCGAGACCGGGCGTGTGCTCGGCCTCCATCGCGGCCTCTGGTTCCACACCATAGGTCAGCGCAAGGGTCTCGGATTCAGCGGTGGACCTTGGTATGTCATCGAGAAGGATTTGCGGCGCAACATCCTCTGGGTGGCTCACGGCTACGACCCCATTGCCGCTTACTCCGACCATTTCTTCGTCACTGCGCCGCATTGGCTGACGATGGATCCGTTTGTTTATTATGGGGTTAATGGGGTTGATGGGCTGAATGGGTCTAATGGGCAGAATGGGACTAATGGGACAGCTGGGGTGAGTGATGGGCAGCCTTCTTTGGCAGTCACGGTCAAGATCCGCCATACGCCCGACTTCTGTCCCGCCACGATCACCCGGCAGCCCGATGGCCGTCTTGAAGTCCACACGGAGCGTCCCCTGCAGGGCGTGGCTCCTGGTCAGTTCTGTGTCATCTATGATCAGCAGCGCCATCGCTGCTTCGGCTCAGGTGAGATGCGCGTCTGAGGGAAGGTGTAGCTTTCCCGATGACTAACCATAGCAGCTCGCCTGACTAACCATAGTTGTAGGCGAGCTGCTATGGTTAGTCAGGCGAGTAACTGTCAATGACCGATTTGCGGATTATGAGGTCTTAGCGTGTGAGGCCTACTTCATGAGGACCTTGCGGCCTTGGATGATGTAGGTCTGGCCACGACGCGGGTTTGTGACGGGACGTCCCTGAAGGTCATAGAATTTATGATTTGACGAACTACTATTGGCGATTACGTCGTTCTGGAGGTCGTGGACGCCATCGGGAGCTACGTCGGTGACGCGGAGGATGCCCTGTGCGAGGTCTTTGTCATCCCAGAAGAGGCCCGGGGCGATGTAGTAGTTGCCCAGCTGGGGCGTGCCCTTGAGTGTCTTGACTTCCTTCCAGAGGAGGATGCTGTCGCCTACGGCGAGGGTGTTGCTCTCGGGGATGGAGAGGTCGATGGTGCCGTTCATGGTCAGCGTGCCTACGTTCTGTAGGGCTGTGCCGCCGGTGGTGGTAGCAGTGGCGCAGCGGTTGGCTGCAAGACGGAGTGTGGCTCCGCTGGCGATGGTGACGTTCTTGCCTCCGAAGTCGATGACGCCGGAGATGGCAGTATCACTGGCGCCCACGATGAGTGTGGCTCCGCTGTTGATGGTGACGCTGGCGTTGTTCCAGGACTTCTTATTGGCGGTGGAGCCGGAGAGCGTGGCTCCGCGGAGCACGGTGATGGCTCCTGTGCCGAGGGTGGCATTGTTGCCCAGATGCAGGCGTCCTTCCTCGATGCGGTTGCTGCCCGTGTGGTCACTGGCTCCGTTGAAGGTAGCCTTGCCGCTGCCCGTCTTGGTGAAGTTGGAGTTGGCAGTGATGGTTCCGGCCCAAGTCCAGTCTTCGTCGTTGCCGACTTCCCAGGTGTTTGCTCCGCTCTTTCCGTCGTTGGCGAAGGAGGCATAGCCTCCGAGGGCTCCGGTGCCTGCGAGGCGTCCGATGGCGAAGGTCTTGGCGGTGTTTTGTACGGTGAGTCCTGCGGCGATGTCGAGTGTTCCCTTTGGCATACCGTTAGCGGTGTTGAGGGTCCAGCGTGGTCCGCTGTCATCGCTGCGTCCGATGGCCTTGATTGTACCCTGGAAGTCGGCGAAGTTCAGTCCGAGCTGGGTGCGTGTGGCGAAGTAGTTGCTGCCCTTCTCTTCCTCGCAGAAGATGGTGAGTGTGCCCTCGCCCGTAATCTTATTCGTATAGGATGCACGGTTGGCGGTGTTCCAGGTGCCTGTCTTGCCTTGGGCGACATAGATGGTGAATCCGGAGCCCGTGTTCTCGGAGTAGGTGCCGCCCTGGAACTCGAGGGTGTTGGCGACCTTGTTGCAGTTCACGCACTGGGTGGTGCCTGCAGCAGCGATGAATCTCTGCAGGCTGCTGGCGACGTTCATCTTCATCCATCCGCCACCTTTCTTGGTGAGCACGGTGCCACTGATGGGCTTGTTGACGACGAAGTCGGCGCTGTTGTTGATGACGCCGCCCTCGGTGGATGCCATCTGCATGGGCGATCCTTGTGTGACGGCTGCCGTGGTGCGCAGTTCGGCTCCGTTCTCGATGATGAACTTGTTGGCCGCGGTCTTCATGGCTCCGAAGTTACCTGCAGCCTGATTCTCGTTGCTGAGTGAGCTGGCGCTGACGACACCTCCGCTGATGCGTGTGCCGCCGGTGTAGGTGTTGTCGGTCTGCAGGGTGAGCATGCCCGTGCCGCGCTTGACGAGTGTGGTCTTTCCGACGATGGCTCCGTTGCCGTTGAAGGTGTAGTTCTTGGAGGCATCGACGATGAGGCTGTCAGCCTCGATGTTGCCCTTGAGGCTGACGGTGGTGCGTGTGGCATCGTTGGTGAAGTGTACGCGGTCGCCAGATACGAACTCGGTGGCATCGCCGTTGCCTCCGAGGAGTGTGAAGTTCTGTGCGCCTCCGAGTTCCCAGGTGGTGGACTCTGCTCCGCTCCAGACGACGTCTGTGGCATCGCGCATACCGCTGATGACGAGGTAGAGGTCCTCGCCCTGGAGCTGCAGGCTGCTCTTGAGGGTGGTGCCCAGGCCTTCGATGACGATGTCTGTGAGCTTGCCCTTGAGGTTCTTCAATCCTGTGGCAATGAGGTAGCTGCCGATGAGTGCGTCGGCCTCGAGGGCCTTGGGAGCAGTGAACTCGAAGATGGGAGCGAGGTACTGGGGCCCGTACTTCCAGTTCTTGGTCTCTATGCTCATGCCGCGCAGGGTGATCTGGTCGGCGGTGCGCTGGTCGCCATCCACGGCGAGGTCGAACTTCACGCGAGCGCCGAAGCCGAGTGCCAGTGTGTCAGTTGAGAGCTTGCCCACGGTGCCTTCGCCGCCGGGACGGAGGATGGAGGCGTAGTCCATTTTGATGCTCTTGAAGCTGCCGCCGTTGGAGTTAAGTTCGGCGAAGCGGTTCAGCCAGAGGTCGCTCTGGCGCAGCTGGCCGTCGAAATTCAGGGTGCCGGCCCAGACGTCGGTGGGACCCGTGTAGGTCTGCTCTACAGCGGGCAGGGTGAGGACGCCGTCACCTTGTTTTACTACACGCGTATCGCCCGAGAAAGCTGCACCCTTGACAGTGCAGGCGTAGATGGTGGTATTCACCTTGGCGGTGGCGTTGAGAATCGAGCTGTTGGTGCCCTGCACCCAGGTGGGGACGTTGAAGGTTGCCACGGCGGGTGCTGCTCCGGCCTCGACGGTGACCTGGGTGTTGGCGGTCTCGCAGACGAGGACGTGCTGGTCGTTGTAGGCGGGGGTGATGGCTGAGCCGTCACCTATGCAGACACGGTCGGTGGTGGTGAGGGGTGGTGGTGAGACGGTGATGCCTTCGAGCTGCCCGAGGAAGTAGCTCTTGTGAGGCGGCTGGTTGTAGCCCACGCACTGCCATACCATGGCGTTGCGGTACTGCTGGTCGTGCCAGAGGGTGTAGATGCGGTAGGTGGTGGGAATGGCTGTAGTGTAGATGCGCAGTCGGCTGTTGCCCTCTGCGCGCATGACGAGTTCCTCACGCCAGTCGCCGAAGATGTCGGCGATGGCTCCGGGGTTGTTCTTGGAACTGTTGCTGGTGTTGCAGCCAGTGGTGGTGAAGAGTCGTCCTCCGCCGGGCTTGTAGATGGCACCTTCGCGAGCGGCGCTGCCCGGGCTGTCCATGACCTCGTCGAGGAGGTCTCCGTCCCAGTAGATGCGCTGGTTGAGGTGGCTCCAGTAGAGGGCATCGTTGGTGCCTCCTGTGGCGGGTCCGCCCTCGACGACCTTGTAGGCGGTCAGGGAGACGAGTCCGGACTGCGTGGTGCGTCCCATGGAACCGGGGAATTCGTTGGAGAAGTTGCCGGCGAGGGATCGTCCGTCGTCGCCCGTGGACTGCAGGCGGTAGAGGATCTTGCCCGTGGTGGCGTCATAGTAGGTGCAGGCGGGTTCGTCCTCGTTGCAGGTGAACTGCTCCTGTCCGTGGCGATAGGGGTCGAGGTCGGAGCAGTGCTGTGCGTCGCCGTGTCCGAGTCCTGTGGTGCAGAGACCCTTGCCGTTGTCATCGATGATCATGCTTCCGAAGACAATCTCATCGCGTCCGTCCCAGTCCACGTCGGCAATCTGGAAGTTGTGGAAGCCGTTGCCGAAGTAGGGGTCGTTCCATCCGCCGTTGTTGTCCCAGCGCCAGCGCTGCGTGAGTTCGTGGGTGATGGGGTTGACGTCGAGTGCACACATCTTATGACGCGTGTAGCACCCGCGCCCGAGAAAGATGCTGGCGTGGCGTCCGTCGAGGAAAGGTGCTCCGAAGTAGTGTTTGGTGGCGCGGTGGCCGGTGTCGTTCTTTCCCCAGGCCTTCTCGTACTCGGCGCCAGTGGGAGCCAGGAGGTTGGCGGCCTCGCCCTTCTCCATGCGTGGCAGGGGGTAGGTCATGGGCGTGAAGGTGTCCTTGCTGGAGTCCCATCCGTAGGGCTCGCCGGTCTCTCCATTGAGATAGAGGAGGTACTCGGCTCCGTTGCGGGTGTACTCGTCGCGGGGCGCATAGTAGTTCATATTGCCAATCTGGATGTCGTGTCCGGTGGCGGTGTGGATGATCATGTTATCGGCACCGCGCATGATGCACTCCGCCTTTCCGTCCTCGTCCCAGTCGAATGCCACGAGGTCCCACTGCTCATCGGGTCCTGCCATGAGGTTGGGTCCGAGGTCTATGCTCCAGAGTCGCTTGCCGCTGAGGTCGTAGCACTCGTAGAGGTTGAAGCGCGTCTTGTTGCCGGACTCGTTGAGCGAGGGGCTGCTGCCGGTGTAGTTGCGCTTGACGATGAATTCCACGATGCCGTCGCCGGTGACGTCGCCGAGGGAGACGTCGTTGAGCTCGTACATACTGGTGATGGTGGCTCCGGCACGGTCTACGACGGGGCTGACCATGATGTCGAAGTATCCCCCGTTCCAGCGCGTTACCTCGGCGCACTTCTCCTGTTCCACGCCGCGGACGACGGCAGCCACCTGGTACTTGCTGGTGGCACTGCCGGCGGTGTGCGAGAAGCAGGAGACGGTGAGTCCTGCCTTCAGGAGTTTGCCGTTGCAGTAGAGGTTGTAGGTCACGTCGTAGTATTCCTCGCCAAATATCTTCCAGCTGACGAAGTTACCGCTGCCGCTGCCTCCGTTGACGTTGGCGGGCACTGCTACGAGACCGCGGTCGAGGCGGTCGGTCCGGCGCTGGGCGAAGACGGAGGTCGTCAGTGCCACCAGCGCAAGCAGTAGAAAGAGATGTTTCTTCATTTTGACAATATGTGTGTTTGTAGTTAGCTCGTAGTGAAACAATGCGGGGCAAAGATACAATGTTTTTTCGACAGAAGCGCAAGAATCCACGGTTTTAACCTTTGTTTTTTGCTCTGGGCGTCACTTTTCGGGAAGAAAAAAGGCGCTTTGCTTGCAAAGGATAGGAAAAATGTGTTACTTTGCACCAAAGAAATTCGTAAATCTGTAAATCCGTAAATCAATATGACATTCACAGAACTCGCTCGCCCCATCTTCGTGAGGGCCATTGATGATTACCACGTGACGGACGACGTGGACACGCCCATCCAGAACCCGTATCCCGCCGGAACCATAGAGGCAGACCTGTATCGCAAGTGCTGGATCGACACTGTGCAATGGCACTTCGAGGACATCATCCGCGACCCGGAGATCCATCCCGTGGCAGCGCTGCAGCTGAAGCGTCGCATAGATCGCAGCAACCAGGACCGCACGGATCTGGTGGAGACCATCGACAGTTATTTCTACACCAAGTACAGCGGCATCACTCCCCTGCCGGATGCCACCATCAACACTGAAAGCCCCGCCTGGGCCGTGGACCGATTGAGCATCCTCGCCCTGAAAATCTATCACATGCGCGAGCAGGTGCAGCGCACCGATGCCACGCCGGAACACCGTGCAGCCTGCCAGAAGAAACTGGATGTTCTGTTGGAGCAGCAGGTGGACCTCAGCACCGCTATCGACCAACTGCTGGCTGACATCGAGGCTGGGCGCAAGTGGATGAAGGTCTATAAACAGATGAAGATGTACAACGACCCCAGCACGAACCCGGTGCTGTATGGCAAGGGGTGAGAGCTTAAAGTCTAAAGTTTAAGGTGGAGCATATTCTGGTATTGCGTTTTTCGGCCTTGGGCGACGTGCTGATGACGTTGCCTGTGGTGGAGTCTTTTGCACGGCAACATCCTGACGTGCGGGTGACGGTGTGCAGTCGGGCGTGGGCGAAGCCCCTGTTTGACCTGCTACCGCCGAATGTGTCGTTTGTGACGGCTGACCTGAAGGGGATGCACCAGGGATGGAAGGGACTGAACCTGCTGGCGCGCCGGTTGCTGGCCCTGCAACCCACCCAGGTGGCTGACCTCCACGATGTGCTGCGCACGAAATACCTGCGCACGCGTTTCCGCATTGCCGGACGCACGGTGCGCAAGATTAATAAGAACAGGCGTGCCCGCAGGCGCTTCATCCAGGCCGAGGTGAAGAAACCGCAGACGTCAGTGTTTGTGAAATATGCCGATGTGTTCTGCCGTCTGGGCTACACGGACTGGGAGGTGGACTTCAGGGGCCTCTTTGCCGAGGGAACTGCGGACCTGAACCGCCGTCTGCCCACTTTCGATCCCGCACAGCGCCCCGAGCGTAACTGGGTGGCCATAGCCCCCTTTGCTACCTACGAGGGGAAAATCTACCCGCTGGAACTGATGGAGCAGGTGGTGGCGCAGCTGGCCGCCCGCGGTGATGTGCGCCTGTTCCTCTTTGGCGCGGGCGAGCAAGAGCGCCGGACGCTGGAAGCCTGGGCCGCCAAGTACCCCCACACGGAGTCGATGGCAGGCCGGCTGGCGAACCTGGCCGAGGAGGCCGCACTCATCTCGCACTGTCGTGTCATGCTCTCCATGGATTCGGCCAATATGCATCTGGCTTCGCTCGTGGGTGTGCCCGTGGTCAGCATCTGGGGTGCCACCCACAGCCTGGGCGGTTTCCTGGGCTATGGACAGCTGCAGGAAGATGCCGTGCAACGCACGGACCTGCCCTGCCGCCCCTGTTCCACTTACGGCAAGACCCCCTGCCGGTTCGGCGACTACCGCTGCCTGCGCGGCATAGCACCCGCAGTGGTGGTGGAGCACATAGAACGTAAACTCAGCAACGGACCCGCATGACGAACAAACTACAGTTTCTGCAAGCACCCCTGGCCCTTGTGGGCAACCTGTTGCTGCTCGTCGGCTGCTACATGCTGACGCGTGCGGCGTTCTATGTGGAGAACCAAGCGATGTTCGAACCCGTGGTGGTCAGCGAACTGCCGTCGTTGCTGCGCGGCGGGCTGCGCTTTGATTTGGCCGCCATCGCCTATACCAACGCCCTTTACTTAATCCTTCTCTACCTGCCCTGGCCCTGGAAGGAACGCCGGGGCTGGAGGTGGATGCTGCGCGGACTGTTCGTGATTATCAATAGTATCTGTCTGGCTTCGAACCTGGCGGACTCCGTCTATTACCCCTTTATCAAACGGCGCACCACAGCCTCCGTGTTCCGCGAGTTCGGCGGCGGAGACTTCCTGGACGTCTTCACCGTGGAGGTGGTGAACCATTGGTACCTGACATTGCTGTTCGTGGTGTTGGCGGTGGCGTTGTGCTGGATGTACCGTACCCCCGTGCTGCATCCCGAGAAGCGGGGCCGGTACTACACGGCCTGCGGCGTGGGACTTCTGTTGTCCGCCCTGGCTTGCTTCGCCGGAATGCGGGGAGGGCTGGATCCCGAACAACGCCCCCTGCACAATGGGATGGCGCGGGAGTACGTGATGCAGCCGGCCAAGGCCGTGCTGGTGCAGAACACCCCCTTCTCCATCATCCGCACGTCCTCCAAGAAGAGCTATCCCACCGTGCAATACTTTACACCTGAAGCACTGGATGCCATCTACACGCCCGTGCATCCGGCCAACGCCGCCGCAGAGCCCAAGGACCGCCGTCGGCCCAATGTCGTGGTCATCCTGCTTGAAAGTTTTGCCAGCGAGTACTCGGCGCGGCTGAACCCCTACAGCGAGGGCGTGGGCTACATGCCCTTCCTGGATTCACTGATGGCGCAGGGACTGACCTTCGAGACGATGATGGCCAACGGCCTCAGCAGCATCGACGCCCAGGCCTCCGTCTTCGCTTCCATACCCATGATGGTCGAGAGCCTGATGAGCAGCCAGGCCACCATGAACACCTTCGACGGACTGGGTAACTACCTGAAACAGATGGGCTACCATACGGCCTACTTCCATGGTGCTGACAACGGCTCACTGAGCATAGACGGCTTCGTCAAAGCCTGTGGCATGGAGCATTACTATGGTCGCAATGAGTACGATAATGATACGGACTGGGATCACCACTGGGGCATCTGGGACGAACCCTTCATGCAGTACTATGCCCGGATGATGACCACCATGGCTCAGCCCTTCTGCACGGGCCTCTTCACGCTGACCTCGCACCATCCTTTCCAGATCCCGGAGGCATACCGCGACACGTTCCCCGAGGGCCGACTGCCCATCTACAAGACCATCCGATACACGGACCACGCCCTGCGCCGCTTCTTCGAGACGGCCCGGCAGCAGCCGTGGTACGACAACACTCTATTCGTCATCACCGGCGACCACACCAACTTGCAGGAAACACCGGCATACGTCAATGACTACGGGCGCTTTCAGGTGCCAGTCCTCTTCTACCATCCAGCGGACTCGACACTGCGAGGCTGTCGTCCAGGCATTGCGCAGCAGATTGATATCCTGCCGACGGTGCTCGCCTACGTGGGTTACCAAGGTGAGTACCTGGCCTTCGGCAACGACCTGCTCAGTACTCCGGCCGAAGAGACAGAGGCTGTGGGATACATCAACGGACTGTACCAACTGGTTCAGGGAACCCACGTGCTGCAATTCGACGGCGAACATGCCGTGGCACTCTATGACCTGACGTACGACCCCCTGCTGCAGGCTAACCTGGTGGCATCGCCCGGCGCGAAGGACACCCTGCGAAGGATGGAGCGGAGGCTGAAGGCCATCGTGCAGCAGTACACCACCCGCATGAATGAGAACCGACTGAGTGTCATGAACCAAAATCAGAAAGAATGAAGGCCCTGCTACGTACCCCACTGGCGTTCCTCTGGAACATGTTGCTCGTGTACCTCGTTTACGGGCTCTGCCGAATCGTCTATTGGGCCGAGAACGCGTCGGCCTTCGAGGGATTCTGGTCGCACAACGCGCTGCGTGACATCCTGGCGGGGGCGTGGAAGTTCGACTCCTCCGCCATCCTCTATACCAACGTCCTCTACGCCGTGATGATGCTGATTCCGCTGCATTGGAAGGAAGGGAAGAGATGGCAGTGCGCCGCCAAGTGGTTGTACGTCGTGGTGAACGGACTGGCCGTGGTCATCAACCTGGCCGATGCGGCCTACTTCCCCTACACCGGCCGGCGTACGACAACCACGGTGTTCCGCGAGTTTTCCAACGAAGGCAACCTCGGCGGCATCTTCGCAGTGGAACTGCTGCGCCACTGGTATCTCGTGGTGGCAGGAGTGGCGCTGATTGCTCTGCTCTGGAAGGCATACCGCAGAGGAGGCTCCGAGGGTAGGACGACCTTGCCTGCTGTGGCTTACTACCTGGCGCAGCTGATTTGCTTCGTGGCATATATTCCGCTGACAATCATCGGCATGAGGGGCGGAGCCACCACGGCTGTTCGTCCCATCACCATCTCCAACGCCGCGCAGTATGTGGCGCGTCCGTCGGAGGCGGCCGTCGTGCTGAACACCCCCTTCTCGCTGTTGCGGACCATCGGCAAGTCGGTGTTCGTAACGCCAAAGTTCTTCGAGAGCGAGGCCGAACTGGAGGCTGCGTACTCACCTGTACACACGCCTGCAGCAACCTTCGCTGAAGGCGACAGTCTGAAGCGGCGAAATGTGGTGATACTCATCGTGGAAAGTTTCGGCCGTGAGTACATCGGCGCACTGAACGAGACGCTGGAGGACGGACACTACCGCGGGTACACACCTTTCGTGGATGAACTCTGCGATAGCAGTGCCACCTTCAGGTGGTCGTTCTGCAATGGTCGCAAGAGCATAGACGGTATGCCCAGCATCCTCTCGGGAATACCGATGTTCGTGGAGCCGTTCTTCCTCACTCCGGCTTCGATGAACGAGGTGGGCGGCGTGGCGCAGGCACTGGTCAGCAAGGGTTATGAGACGGCCTTCTTCCACGGCGCCGAGAATGGCTCGATGGGCTTCCAGGCTTTTGCGCGCAAGACGGGTTTCCAGCACTACTTCGGACGCACGGAGTACAATGCCGATGCGCGCTTCGACGGTGACAGGGACTTCGATGGAATGTGGGCCATCTGGGACGAGCCTTTCCTGCAGTTCTATGCCCAGAAAATGAGCGAATTGAAGGAACCCTTCATGACGGCCGTCTTCACTGCCAGCAGCCATCACCCCTATCAAATCCCCGAGGCCTACCGCGACACTTTCCCCGAGGAGGGCATCGTCATCCACAAGTGCATTCGCTACACAGACCATGCCCTGCGCCGATTCTTCCAGACAGCCCGTCGGCAGCCGTGGTTCAGGAACACCCTGTTCGTACTCACTTCCGACCACACGAACCTGAGCGACCACGCCTTCTACCAGACCGACATTGGCGGTTTCTGTTCGCCCATACTCTTCTACGACCCCAGCAGGGAACTCATCCTGCCGGGACGGCGACCAGCCATCGCCCAGCAGACGGACATTCTGCCAAGTGTGCTCGGCCTACTGGGCTACGACCGATCCTACGTGGCCTTCGGCTGTGACCTCTTCCACACGCCAGCGGACAGCACCTGGGCCGTGAACTACAACAATGGTATCTATCAGTACGTGAAGCATGACCTGTTGCTGCAACTCGATGGCACGAGCGGCAAGGCACACGCCCTCTATGAACTCTCCGACAGCTTGCTGCAACATAACCTGCTGGGCCTGCGCGAGGAGCAACCACAGATGGAGCGTGAACTGCGAGCCATCATCCAGCAGTACATGAGCCGCATGAACGAAGACCGGCTGACGACTGAATAGACACCTTAATATATATAGACAACTATGGCACATACAACGAATAACCTCACCCTCTGGCAACGCCTCTGCTACGGCCTGCTCTTCGGCCTGCTCTATGGCGTGTCGCTGCTGCCGATGCGGGTGCTGTACGTCCTCTCCACGGGCTGCTACGGACTGGTTTACCACGTGGTGGGCTACCGTCGGAAGCTGGTGCGCAAACATCTGGCGGACAGCTTTCCTGAGAAAAGCGAGGAGGAACGGCGCAGCATCGAGCGTGACTTCTACCGATGGTTCTGCGACTACATCGTCGAGACGGTGAAGCTCTTCTCGATAAGTAAGGAGGAGATGCGCCGCCGACTGACCTTCAAGGGAGTGGAAGCCGTGGAAAGCCTGTTGGCCAACGGACAGAGTGTGGCACTCTACCTGGGGCATTATTGCAACTGGGAGTGGGTGTCGAGTATTCCGCTGTGGGTGCGCGGGGATTATGCGGGGTCGCAGGTTTACCACCCGCTGGAGAACCCGGTGATGAACCAGTTGCTGCTGTTCCCGCGCCACAGAATGGGACCGGACAACGTGGCCATGCAACAGGTGTTGCGCTACATCGTGGAGAACAAGAAAGAGGGGCGACCAGTGCTGATGGGATTCATTGCCGACCAGGTTCCTTTCTGGAACAATATCGGTCACTGGCTGACCTTCCTCAACCATCCCCAGACACCCGTGCTGGCGGGAACGGAACGGTTGGCACGCCGATTTGATATGGCCGCCGTCTATATCGATATCCAGCGCACAGCGCGCGGATACTACGAGGCCGAGTTCCAGCTGATGACGGACCGCCCCAACGAACAGCCGGAACTGGCGCTGACGGAAGAATACTTCCGGCGGCTGGAGGCGAATATCAGGAGGCAACCACACCTTTGGTTGTGGACACACAACCGATGGAAGCGAACACGCGAGGAATATGACAAGATGATTGACCCGAAGACGGGAAAACTAAAGATGAAGTAATTCTGAAGGCAAGAGACAATTCAAGTTGGTGTAATTCAAAAACGAAAGCGTATGATCTTCGTTCATGATAGAGGACAGATGTGCAACAACATCTTGCAGTTCGGACACATCTACGCCTGGTGCCGCGAACACGGGCGCCGGGCGGTGTCGGTGCGCTTTGCCTACAAGTACCAGTACTTCCACATCTGCCGGACCAAGTACCATCACTTCCTGACCTACGCAGCCGCCAAGTACGCGGCTAAACTCCGGCTGATACCCTCCGTGGATTTCGATCTGGAACGACAGGCGGACGAGACGGGGATGGATCGGCTGATGCGGCGTCATGGGACGATGTTGGTGGACGGATGGACGGTGCATTTCTATGACCTCTTCCGGAAATACCTGGCGGAGATTCGAGAGCTCTTTGCCTTCTTGCCCGAGGTGGAGCAGGAAGCGCAGTTGAGGATGATGCCATGGCTGACCAGGGAAGGGTGTGTCTGTCTGGGGGTGCATATTCGCCGTGGGGACTACGCGCGGTTCCTCGGTGGACGATATTTCTATGATGACGCCACGATGCAACGCCTGATTCGTGAGTTCAGCCAGTTGATGAAGGGGAAGGCCGTGGTGGCATTCGTCTGTGGCAACGATCCTGGGCTGGACGAGGAAGCGTACAGGAGGGCCGTGCCCGAGGTGCGGTTCGTGTTTCCGAAGGGGAATCCGGGCGAGGACCTTTGCCTGCTGTCGCATTGTGACTACCTTATTGGTGCCCCCAGCACCTTTTCGCTGGTGGCTGCGATGTATCGCGACCTGCCGCTCTATTGGATCCGGCAGCCCGAAGCAACTCTCAGCGAGCAGTCCTTCAGCCGATTCGATGTGCTGTTCCGAAAGATAGAGGAAGTCTTCGGGCCTGTGTGAACAGATTTGCTATCTGCTCCTAAGTGAAAGACCCGCGGGCTGTCTGCGCGGCCCGTTGGTTCTGCTGCTTCTGTATCGCAGTCCCTCCCTTACTTCTCCTCAATTTCCCCCTTCCTCTTCGCCTCGGTAATTTTGGCGAGCATGACGACCTGGTAGCATCCATCCAGCAAGGCGCGGATGAAGCCGGCACGGCCGTCGCGGAAACCACCTTTGATGATATAAGCTTTGAAAAAGCGGAAGAAGGGACGATAGAAGAGGGCCCCCAAGCCATAATTCTTGTGGGCACGCTTCTGCACCTCGTTGTCCGTGTAGTCGTTCATCTTGCTGACGATGGCGCGGACGGGGTCGTTGGCGATGTGGATGAAAGCCAGTTCTGTGCGGCGGGGAGGAATGCGATCCACGCGACCGTCAACGACGGGGATGGCGTGAACGTATTCGGGCCAGCGCGTCTTGCTCTGACGCATGAAACGCAGGATGGGGTCGGGGTAGATGCAATGCATCCACTGCCCCATGAAATAGTTCTTGCGGGGAATGAAGAGGGCATCGGCAGCGTCGCTGCGCTGGATATAATCATAGAGGAACGCGCGTAGCTCCGGCGTCACCAACTCATCGGCATCTACCACCAGCACCCAGTCGTACTTGGCCTCGTGGATGGCAAACTCGCGGGCAGGTTCCACGATGCGGTGCTTGCCACGCGGGAAGGTGATGATGCGACAACCGAAGTCACGGGCGATGTCCAGCGTGGAGTCTGTGCTCTCCATGTCGCAGATGAGCACTTCATCGAACGACCGCACGCTCTCCAGCACTTCGGCCAGCTGTCGCTCGGCGTTATAGGTGTTGATGACGACAGAAATCTTTGCTTCCATAGTGGGGCTGTTGGGGCAGGGGTGAAACGAGGTTAGAACTTACCGAAGTGCCAGGATTGAGGACCGCCGAAGGTCTGGATCACGAAGGTGATGGAGTCCGTGGGCCTCAACTCGGAAGCCACGGAGTCCAAGTCGATGCTGAGGTACACGTGGCGGCTGTAGGAGAGGGGATCGTCCTGCTGATGATGGTACAGAGAGAGGTGGTGGGTGCGTCCGCCGAGGGAATTGGTGCGAGTGCTGTCGCGCAGGAAGGCCCAGCCTTGCTTCTCACCCTGGCTCTTGGGCAACAGGTGCATGTTGATGAATCCGCCTCCGAGCCAGACGCTCTCCACGTTGATGGGGTCGTGCTGAGGCTCGGTCTTGCCCGTCACATCGGGCATTACGGGAACTACCTGAGCGGTGTAAACCTGTACTCGGATCTCATCTCCATCCTCATAGAGGGCGTAGCCAATCAGTGCGCGCACGGTCTCGTTGGCCTCCAGCCCCTTGATTTCATTGGACACGCGGTATGTCTTGCCGCTGTCGGTGACGAAGCGTTCCAGCAGACCCTGGGCATCGCCGTAGGCCATGGCCATTTCGGTGATGAGGTCTGGATAGTACTCTTCGTCGTTGGAGCAACTGGCAAAGCTTGCCAGCAGGGCCAGCAGAAAGGGGTAGAATCGTTTCATGACAGTGTTCGTTCCAAGTTAAACACGGGATTGGCGTACATCGTCAGCAGACGCTCGCGCAGGAAGGCAACGTCGGGTTTAGGCACATCGACGAGGGCAATGCGGCTGTCGAGATATGTCTCGAAAGTAGCCTGATCCTCTGCGCTGTAGTAATTGGCGTGCGACGCATTGCCGCGGAGCAGGTCGGCGGCTATGTAGTTGCCGGGATAGAGGCGGTAGTTGCGGTGGATCTCGAGGTCGATGCGATTGGCCAGTGCCTGGAAGAACTCTTTCTCGGGCAAGGCGGATAGGCTGTCGATCCACTGGTTCACGGGACATCCGACCTGGTAGTGGACATGACCCTTCTGCCCGAAGATGCCCGTCTTCATGTTCGTGAGATCATCCTGCTTGGATTTCTTCCAGGCGGGGTTGTCGCGTTTCTGCTGGAATTCCTGGGCCTTGAGGTAGTCGCAGGGGTCGTACTCATAGCTGATGGCGAGCGGCACGATGTTCAGTTCCTTGATGCTGGCGATGGCACCCTGGGTGCCGCTTTCGCCCGTGATAGCCAGCATCTTCAGCAGCGAGACTTGGGTCTGGTCGCTGGAGTCCTTGGCGCGACCCTCGCGCTGGGCTATCCAGATATTCTCGTGCTTCTGGGTGACGGCGAAGTGCATATAGCGGCTCATTACCTGCGAGGCGTGCAGCATCTCGCGCATGGAGAGGGAGCGCTGGACGATGAAAGCCTTGTTCAGGCGGACCAGCGTGCGGATCCACGGGTAGATAAGCAGGTTGTCGCCGATGGCGATTTCGCAGGTAGTGGGGAACTTGTGCTCGTGGAGCATCACGTCCAGGATGGCGCTGTCGAGCACGATGTCGCGATGGTTGCTGATGAACGTGTAGCGCTCTGGCCCTGGGGCAATGCTGCCGTGGGAAAAGCTGTGGCCACTGGTGCAACGGCGAAGAACGTGCTTCACCACAGGCTTCATGAATCGCAGTTGGAAGTCCAGCGTGGAGTGGAGACCAAGCGTGGTCAGACGAAGGACGCCGCGGGTAAGCCCCACGGGCAGGAAGGGCACGAAACTCTTCAGGATATGTGAGAACTGACGGTCGCGAAGCAAGCCGTCGATGGCATCGCGTACCTCGTCATCGCCGTATGGGCGAATGTCCTTGAACTCTTCTGGAATTTGGTTGCTATTCATGACTTATACTTGCTAACTCGAATATAATAATTCTTTACTTCCTATATTCTTTAATTCCTATATTCTTTAATTCTTGTATTCTTTACTTCCTATATTCTTTAATTCTTGTATTTTTTAATTTTTATAATCTTTAATTCTTCCTACAGCTTATCCTCGATGATGTCGGTGAGCACATCTTTGATGTCGAGGCCTGCCGCACGCACTTGCTGGGGGATGAAGCTGGTAGCGGTCATTCCGGGCGTAGTGTTGATTTCCAGCATGTTAATGCGGTCGCGCTCCTTGCCCTCTTCGTCCTTAACCTTGGTGACGATGTAGTCCACACGGATGATGCCGGAGCAGCCGAGGATGTCGTAGATGGCACTGGTGAGTGCCTGCACACGATCACGCAGTTTGTCGTCGATACGGGCAGGGGTGATCTCGTCCACGGCGCCGTTGTATTTGGCATCGTAGTCGAAGAACTCGTTGTGAGTAACGACCTCCGTGACAGGGAACACCACCTCCTTGGCGGCCACTTTGTAGCAGCCACAAGTGAGTTCGGTGCCGGGCATGAATGCCTCGACCATCACCTCGTCGCTCTCTTCCATGGCCAGATGGATGGCGGGACGTAGCTGCTCCAGGGTCTTCACCTTTGTGACACCGAAACTGGAACCACCGGCGTTGGGCTTGACGAAACAGGGCAGGCCGATGTGGTCGATGATTTCGCTGTCCGTGACCAGATCCTCGTTGCCACGGCGAACCACCAGACTCTCGGAGACGCTGACGCCGAAGCCTTTCAGGTACTGGTTCAGTGTGAACTTATTGAAGGTCATGGCCTCGATGAGCACACCGCTGGTGGAGTAGGGCATGTGGATGAGGTCGAAGTAGCCTTGCAGGATGCCATTCTCGCCGGGGGTGCCGTGGATGGTGATGTAGGCGAAGTCGGGATGCACCGTGCGGCGGCCGACCTTGAACGAGAAGTCCTCGCGACTGACGGTCACGTGCTTGTCGTTCGGAAGATGGGCTTCCCAGACGAGACCCGTAATCTCGACAATGAAGACTTCAAATTTCTCCTTGTCAATGAAACTCTCGATGCCCTGTGCACTGCGCAGGCTGACATCGTGCTCTGAACTGTCGCCACCACAGACGATGGCAACGATTTTCTTCTTAATCATGATTACTCCTTATTTCTTATATGTCTGTTTCCGAATTTGCTATTATAATAAGGTACGTGCGTACACGCGCCATTTCTCGGTCAGCTGTGTCAGATCCTCGGGCAGGGGACTCTCGAAAAACAATTCCTCGCCAGTGCGGGGATGCACGAAACCGAGGGTGCGCGCGTGCAGGGCCTGACGGGGGCACAAGAGCATGGCGTTCTGCACAAACTGGCGGTATTTCGCTGTAGGCTGTCCGCGCAGTATCTCGCATCCGCCGTAGCGTTCGTCGGCAAAGAGGGGGTGCCCGATATGTTTCATGTGGGCACGAATCTGATGCGTGCGTCCTGTTTCGAGCACACACTCTACCCACGTCACAGGACCGAAGTTCTCCAGCACGCGCCAGTGGGTGACGGCAGGTTTGCCGACTTCGCTGTCGGGCGGAAACACGGTCATCCGTTGCCGGTCCCTGGGATCGCGGGCGATGTTGCCTTCGATGCGACCGCTATCGCTGTCAAAGCTGCCCCAGACCAGCGCATTGTACTGACGGCGCGTGGTCTTCACGAAGAACTGGTGGCAGAGGTGCGTCTTGGCGTCCGGGGTCTTGGCCACGACCAGCAGGCCACTCGTGTCCTTGTCGATGCGGTGTACGAGCCCCACACTGGGGTCGTTGGGGTTGTAGGCGGGATTGTCGCGAAGGTGCCAGGCCAGCGCGTTGACGAGGGTACCCGTGTAGTTGCCTACACCCGGATGAACTACCAACCCTGCAGGTTTGTTGACCACGAGCAGGTCATCATCCTCATAGACGATGTCCAGGGGGATGTCCTCTGGGGTAATCTCCGTTTCCATGCGTGGGTGGTCCAGCATCAGTGTCACCACGTCCAGCGGCTTCACCCGGTAGTTGCTCTTGACGGGGTGGTCGTTGACGTGGATGCACCCTGCTTCAGCGGCCCGCTGGATGCGTGCGCGGCTGGTGTCGCGCAGGTGTTCCATCAGGAACTTATCCACACGCAACAGGGTCTGCCCCTTGTCGGCCACCACGCGGCGGTGCTCGTACAGAGTTCCGTCGGGGGCTGTCTCCAGACCTTCGTCGTCCAGCTCCAGTGCCTCGTCGTCCAGCCCTTCCAGGTCTTCAGGAACAACGGTCTTGTCTTGTTGTCTGTCTGTTACCATTCTACTTCTGTAGACGGTTCGCTCAAATCATCCAGGCCTTCGCCTTCTTCGGGTTCGCCGAAGTCATCCAGTTCATCGTAGTCGTCGCCGTTGGCATCCTTGCCTACTTGCAAGACCAAGGGAATATCCAGTGGTACGCGCTCGCCGGCATAAACGTTGCGGCCGCGACTCTTGACACCGTACACCCAGTTGAGGTCGCCCGATACATATTCCACCGGACCGAGCTTGAAGCCCATGGCCGTCAGTTTGGCCTCTGCTTCGCGCAGGGAACTGTTGTCGGCGATGTCAGGCAACGCCAGCGTTGGCGTGTTGCCGCTGTTGATGGTCAGGTAGATTTCTCGGCCATATTTGACTCTGCGGCCTGCTGCCGGCAGTTGGTCAAGCACGCACCCCGCGGGCTGCTGCTTGTTGAAGGCTGAATCCACGACCATGGCTTTCAGCCCGATCTTCTCCAGACGATAGCGTGCGTCGCTCTCCTGGTGCCCGACGATGTTCGGAACTTCGATGCTTTCGCCGTGATGGGTGTAGGCCGACAGAAAGTACCACACGCCGATGATGGCTGCAATGACCACCAGGAGCATGGCCAGCAAGTTGCCCCATACCAGGGGACTGAAGAGTTTTTGTTTGAATCCCATAGGACGAGTCGCGTTGGTGCTCGATTTGGAAAATGAAAGAAGCGCAGAATGATGCTACCATGAGTGGTGCATCATCTGCGCCTGTGTAATGGGGTATCGGGATGCCGGACACCACTGCGGGGCGGCATACTGCGAACAAGGATGTCTTACTTGCCGTGACGCTCGTCAGAAACGGTGAGCTTCTTGCGACCCTTGGCGCGACGGGCGGCGAGCACGCGGCGGCCATTGGCGGTTAACATACGTTCACGGAAACCGTGCTTGTTCTTTCTCTTGCGATTGTGGGGTTGAAAAGTTCTTTTCATTGCTCTTATATTTATTTGTTTTGATGCAAAATGTGCGCTAACGGGCTGCAAAAGTAGCTACTTTTTTTCATTCACGCAAGTCTTATGTGATTTTTTCCGCTTTCTCTTGCATTTTTTGTTTATTTTTCACTACCTTTGCACCCGCAAACAGACAAAATCGCACATATTTTATCACACATAATTCATAAATAAGAAAGAATGATTAACTCACAAGACATCAAGAAGGGCACCTGCATCCGCATGGATGGCAAGCTCTATTTCTGCATCGACTTCCTGCATGTGAAGCCTGGAAAGGGTAACACCATCATGCGTACTACCCTGAAGGACGTCGTAACCGGTAACGTGCTCGAGCGCCGCTTCAACATCGGCGAGAAGCTCGAGGATGTGCGCGTGGAGCGTCGTAGCTATCAGTACCTCTATATGGAGGGAGAAGACTACATCTTTATGAACAACGAGACCTATGAGCAGATTCCTATTGCCAAGGGCCTCATCAATGGTGTGGACTTCATGAAGGAAGGTGAAAACGTCGAAGTCGTTACCGACGCCAGCACAGAGACGGTTCTCTACGCAGACGTACCTGTGAAGGTGAGACTCGCTGTCACTTGGACAGAACCGGGTCTCAAGGGCGACACCGCAACCAACACTCTCAAGCCCGCTCGCGTGGAGACGGGTGCCGAAGTGCGTGTGCCTCTCTTCATCAACGAAGGCGAAATCATCGAAGTTGACACGCGCGACGGTAGCTACCAGGGTCGCGTGAAGGCTTAAGGATTTCCAAAGGTGAATAATAGAATAAGGGTCGCGCGTGCGTGACCCTTATTTATTTTGTAGGTCGCACACTCTATTTCGTAGTTGGATTGCTTGTCATGAGTAGATTGTTCCCGCTTCTTCTTCTTCTTCTGCTGCTCCTCGTGGGCGCCCGCCAGCCTTCCTCGTCCGTGAATGAGCGGCAGGCATTTTCGCCTGGCGACAATCGTCGGCCGAGGTCGCTGCGTGTCATGGAGTGGAATGTGGAGAACCTCTTCGACACCGTGCACGATGAGGGCTTTCAGGATCAGGAGTTCCTGCCCACAAGCGAGCGCCGATGGACATCGCACCGCTGCTGGCAGAAAATGACAGAACTGGCAAAAGTCATCGCGGCGGTGGGGGAGGAAGGAGGAATCCCGGATATCATCGGACTCTGTGAGGTGGAGAACGACAGTGTCCTTACTATGTTTACTCGGCGCAGCGTACTCCGACATTTAGGATATCACTATGTTATCACCCACAGCGAGGATCAGCGTGGAGTGGACGTGGCGTTGCTCTATCAACCCGTGCGCTTTGGCCTGATAGACAGCCGTTCCATACGGGTGCCCAGCAAGGAGCATGGCTTTCGCCCTACGCGCGACTTCCTTCATGTCCGTGGACGTGTGCTGACCTCCACGGGAGTGGACACGCTGAATGTCATCGTCGTTCACCTTCCCAGTCGCGCTGGTGGCAGCGAGGGCGACAGGAACCGTGCCTTGGCGGCACGGACACTTTGGGCCGTGGCCGACAGCATCGTCGGGTCGGGCGGCCGGCTGTTGGTGATGGGGGACTTCAATGCCTCGTCCTCCGACCGTATCTTCCGCAGAACTCCTCTTTTGTGTACGGATGATCCACACGATGCAGGCACTTATTGCTTTCAAGGTTTCTGGGAATGGTTGGACCATATCTATGTCTCAACAGAGATCAAGACACGTGGCAAGGCGAGGACAGTTCGCTTCCCGTGGCTCCTGGAGGAGAACAAGACGTATGGATGTGAGATGCCCTGGCGAACCTACCGCGGGCCTGCCTACCACGGAGGCATCAGCGACCACCTGCCAGTCCTGTTGGATCTTCTTTGGTGAGGGGAATGGCAGAGTACTTGTGAGGATGGTTCTTTAGGGGAGGTGGCAGAGCGTAGATGAAGCGACAAGGCTGTGAGGGAATGGTAGAATAGAAGGGCGTGTCAGTGCAGGAGTTGCTGAACCGTCCAGGCGATTTGCCTTTTGGCCGTTTCGGGCTTGAGGGCTTCTTCGAGGGAAAGGGTCGGGGGATTGATTTCATGGATGCTTGCGAAACCGGCAGCCAGTAGGATGTCTGCATCTTGAATGCCGCCTGCTATCAGGTGACAGGGGACTTCTTTGGCGCGCGCACGGTTCAGGATGTGGCAGGGCAACTTACCCATCAACGTCTGGCGGTCGGCATGTCCTTCTCCGGTGATGACGAGATCGGCATCTTTCAGTATGTGGTCGAAATGTAAGGTGTCCAGTAATAATTCAGCGCCGGGCCTGCAGTCCGCATTGAAAAACTGCATGAAGGCATATCCCAGTCCGCCGGCTGCCCCAGCTCCCGCCGCCTGCGAACGGTCGAATCCCATCTCGCGTGCATTTGATTCGGCGAACAGACGGGCACGCGCGTCCAGTTCGCGCACCATAGAGGGTGTTGCTCCCTTCTGGGGCGCAAATATCGCAGCGGCACCCCGCTCGCCATACAGCGGATTGCCGACGTCTGTGGCAATGGTGAATGTGACTCCCCTCGCATCCACATCTTTCAGAGCTTTTAGCATCCCTTGCCCCGCGTCGCTGGTGGCGCTACCGCCCAACCCCACGATGAATCGTGTGCATCCACGCTTCAAGCCATCGGCAATCAGTTCGCCCACTCCGTAGCTGGAGGCCGACAGCGGGTTGCGTTCCTCGGGACGTAGGAGCGTCAGCCCGCACGCTTGCGCAATCTCGACCACCGCCACTTCTCCTTGCTTCAGGTACCTCGCCCGGATGGGACGCATCAACGGGTCGTGTACAGTCGTCTCGATGACTTCGCCTGTGCCCCAGGCGTCAATCCAACCCTCGCCGCCGTCGCTGACGGTGCATTCCACGATTTCTGCCTTGCAATGGACTTCGCGAACAGCCCCTGCCGCAGCGCGGTTCGCTTCGGCAGAAGAGAGACATCCTTTCAGACTGTCTATGGCCAAGATGATTTTCATTCGATGGTTGAATAACTGATCTGAGTGTTTAGGTTGTATTTCTTTTCTAAAAATCGCTGGCAAAGGTACAAATTATATTTCGAACATCGTCTTTCCTATGCCACTTTTCTTTGCTTAAAGTTGCGTGACCCTGCATTTTCCCTCGCGTATAATATATAAAAGGTACGCGCGCGAGCGTTTCTCGTGTGCTTGACCTTTGTCAACCTATTTGCAGATTTTTTGCAAAAAAGTGGTGAAAAGATTTGGTGGTTTCAGAAAATCGCCGTACCTTTGCACCCGCAAAC
>ONJJ01000036.1 GCA_900318115.1 uncultured Prevotellaceae bacterium
GCAGGGAGGTCGAGGTGAGCACCGCAGAGGGCGTGGTCAGGCGGCTGGTGCCCGACAGCACGAGCGCGGAGGCGCGGCAGCGGATGCGGGAGTGGGCGGAGTGGATCATGGACAATTGCCCGTTTGACCAGCTGCTGCGCGAGCGCCGGGGCAACTCATTCTGGATTCACGTCTCGCTCAGGCGAGCGGGCAGGAACCGCCAGATGGTGAGCAGATAGAGAATCTGCGATCAAAAAATAAAAGACCACGGATTACGCGGATTTCACGGCTTTTTAAAGAAGTCAATAGGACTGGAATAAAGAGGCCGCGTAAATCCGCGAAATCCGTGGTCAAAATAAAGACCACGGGGATGTGTATCAGGAGGTGGCGAGGGAGTCTTGCCTTATTTCAGGTGGTCCTCCCACCACTGGGTGATGGCTCGGAAGAGGTGCAGGCGGGTGTTGCCGCCGTAGATGCTGTGGTTGCGGTTGGTGTAAACGAGCTGGTGGAAGGGCTTGTCGGCCTGCACGAGGGCCTCGGTGAACTCTGCGGTGTTGCGGAAGTGGACGTTGTCGTCGGCCGAGCCGTGGCAGAGGAGCAGGGCACCGTGGAGCTGCGGGGCGCGGGTGATGGGGTTCTGGTCGTAGCCCGTGGGGTTCTCCTGCGGGGTGCGCATGAACCGTTCGGTGTAAACGGTGTCGTAGTAGCGGTAGCAGGTGACGGGTGCCACGGCGACACCGGCGGCGAAGGCCGGACGTCCCTCGGTCATGGACATGAGGGTGTTGAATCCTCCGTAGCTCCATCCCCAGATGCCGATGTGCTGTTTGTCCACGTAGGGCAGCGATCCGAGGTAGAGTGCAGTCTCCACCTGGTCGCGGGCTTCGAGGAGTCCGAGGTTCTGGTAGGTCTGCTTCTCGAAGGCAGCGCCGCGTCCGCCCGTGCCGCGTCCGTCCACGCAGACGCAGATGTATCCGAGGCTGGCGAGGTAGTGCTCATAGAGGCAGCCGCCCATGTTGCCGGAGTACCAGGAGTCCAGCACCTGCTGCGAGCCGGGGCCGCTGTACTGGTACATCACCACGGGGTACTTCCGTCCCTCAGTGAAGTCGGCCGGGCGCACCATGTATCCGTTGAGCTCCACGCCCTCGGAGGTCTTGAACGAGAAGAACTCGGGCTTGGCGAGGTTGAGGGTGGCGAGCTTGGATTTCAGGGTGGCGTTGTCCTCCAGGGTCTTCAGCGGAGCCTTGCCGCCCACGGCGTTCAGCGTGGTCACGGGCGGTGTGGTGATGTTGGAATAGACGTTGAGGTAGTACTTGAAGTTCTTGCTGAAGATGGCGTTGTTCGTGCCGCGCTCCTGGCTGAGGCGGGTGACGCGGCCCTTGGCGTCGGAGCGATAGACGGCCTGGTACTGAGGCCCTTCCTCGTTGCTGGAGTAGTAGCAGTCGCCCGTCTGGGGATTGTAGCCGTAGAAGTCGCGCACCACGAAGTGGCCTTGTGTCAGGCGCCTCTTGAGGGTGCCGTTGAAGTCATAGAGGTAGGCGTGGTTCCATCCGTCGCGCTCGCTCAGGAGTACGAATCCATCGTGGAAGAGTTGCAGCTGCTTGTAGGGCTCTTCGGTGATGTATTTCTCCACTTGGTCGCGTACGATGAGGCGGCACTCGGTAGAACGAGGATTGGCGATGTAGATGTCCAGGCGGTCCTGATGGCGGTTCTGGGTGAGCACGAGCAGCTTGTCGGGGTCGGAGGTGAAGCGGATGCGAGGCACGTAGCCGTCTTTGTCCAGAGGCAGCTTCATCTGGCGGATGACGTGGCTCTTGATGTCGTAGCTGTGAACGCTGACGGTGGCGTTCTGCTCGCCTGCCATGGGGTATTTGTAGGTGTAGGCGCCGGGGTAGGTGGCGTACTGGTCCTGGGCGGGATGCGAGCCACGGTAGAGGGGGAAGCTGAACTGGGGCACGGCGCTCTCGTCGTAGCGGATCCAGGCGAGCATGGTGCCGTCGGCATTGAAGTCGAAGGCGCGGGCGAAGGAGAACTCCTCCTCGTTCACCCAGTCGGGTTTGCCGTTGATGATTTTGTTGAATTCGCCGTCCTTGGTGACTTGGCTCTCGGAGTTGTTGAAGAGGAGTTTGACGAGGAAGAGGTTACCTTCGCGCACGAAGGCCACCATGGTGCCGTCCGGCGAGAAGGCGGGTTGTTCCTGCGGGCCGCCTTCGCTCAGGCGCGCGAGCGTGCGGTTGCGTACATTATAAATATAGTACACGGCGGTGAAGGAGTGGCGGTAGATACCCTGGCGCTCGGTCTCGATGAGGATGTTCTGCTCATCGGGGCTCATGATGTAGCCGGAGAAGTGCTGGATGCGGATGTCGCCCTTGGTGGCGGCGGGGTCGAAGAGCACGTCGGTCTGTTCGCCGGTGCGGAACGAACGGGCGATGATCTTTCCGTCCGGAGAGATCTGGGAGTAGCGCTCGCCGTCGCTGAGCGGACGCACACCGCTGACACCGCGGGCGGAGTACACGCCTCGGGTGAGGTCTTCCAGACGGAGGTTCTCGGCCTTCAGGGGATGCAACAATGCAACAATGGCCAGCAGGAGGAGGGAAATTCGTTTCATAGGCATTTTTTTACGTTTATTCTTGTTTTCTGCCACAAAAGTAGCGTTTGTTTTCCAAATGACCAAACTTTTAGCCCTTTTGATGCAAGATTTGCTGAAAAAAGCACCTTTCGGTAGGTGCCGAAGGCCAACAGGGTATGAAAAAAAGTGCAAAAAGTTTTGGCTGATATAAAATTTAAGGCTACATTTGCAGCGGAAAAGAAACAAAAAACCTTATAAACACTTTTTCCGACTATGAAAATTGAAACTATCATGGCCAACCTGGAGGCCAAACATCCAGGTGAGAAAGAGTACCTGCAAGCCGTGCGTGAGGTACTCATGAGCATCGAAGAAGTCTATAACCAGCACCCCGAGTTCGAGCGTGCTAAGTTGATTGAGCGTCTGGTGGAGCCCGAGCGCATCATCACCTTCCGTGTACCCTGGGTGGACGACAAGGGTGAGGTGCAGGTGAACCTGGGCTACCGCGTGCAGTTCAACTCCGCCATCGGCCCCTACAAGGGAGGCCTGCGTTTCCACGCCAGCGTGAATCTCTCGATACTGAAGTTCCTGGGCTTCGAGCAGACTTTCAAGAATGCCCTGACGACCCTGCCTATGGGCGGCGGCAAGGGTGGCTCTGACTTCAGCCCCCGTGGCAAGAGCGATGCCGAAATCATGCGTTTCTGCCAGGCCTTCATGAGCGAGCTCTTCCGCTACATCGGTCCGGAAGTGGACGTCCCCGCAGGTGATATCGGAGTGGGTGCCCGCGAGATTGGCTACCTCTTCGGCCAGTACAAGAAGCTGACGCGCGACTGGAGCGGTGTGCTTACCGGCAAGGGGCTGGAATATGGTGGCTCGCTGGTGCGCCCCGAGGCTACGGGCTTCGGAGGACTCTACTTCGTCAACGAGATGCTGAACACCCACGGCAAGGAGATCAAGGGCAAGACCGTGGCCATCTCCGGTTTCGGCAATGTCGCTTGGGGCGCCGCCACGAAGGCCACCCAACTGGGTGCCAAGGTCATCACCATCAGCGGTCCCGACGGCTACATCTACGACCCCGAGGGCATCAGTGGCGAGAAGATAGATTATATGCTCGAACTCCGTGCCAGCGGTAATGACGTCTGTGCTCCCTATGCCGAGGAATTCCCCGAAGCTACGTTCTTCCCCGGTCGCAAACCCTGGGAGCAGAAGTGCGACATCGCTCTGCCCTGCGCTACCCAGAACGAACTCAACGGCGAGGATGCCAAGCAACTCATTCAGAACGGCGTGCAGTGTGTGGGCGAAATCAGCAACATGGGTTGCACGCCCGAGGCTATCGACGCCTTCATCGAGGCCAAGATGATCTTTGCTCCCGGCAAGGCCGTGAATGCAGGTGGTGTCGCCACCTCCGGCTTGGAGATGAGCCAGAACGCCATGCACATCAGTTGGAGTGCAGAGGAAGTGGACCAACGGCTCCACGGCATCATGCACGCCATTCATGCTCAGTGCGTGAAGTACGGCACCCAGCCCGACGGCTACGTGAACTACGTGAAGGGCGCCAACATTGCCGGCTTCATGAAGGTTGCCAAAGCGATGATGGCTCAGGGAATTGTGTAATGAAAATCACTCTTATAGTAACCTTTGGCCTTGATTTCTGCCCATACGCGGGAGTCAAGGCCAAAGCCGTCATAAGAGGGGTCGGTGCGGATGGCATTGCGCACCTGGGTGGAAGAGATGTTGAGCAGGGGTGTCTCTACAAGTTGCACCCCCTCGGGCAACGCCGTGGCATCCACGGGCGAGCCGGGACGGGGATAGATTAGCAGCCGGTGGTGCCTGAGTATTTCCGCAGACTCGTACCAGTCGGGAAAACGTTCCCAGTTGTCTGCACCGATGACAAGGACGAAATCGCGCTCAGGGTAGGTGGCGCGCAGGGCCTCCAGTGTGTGGACCATGTAGGAAGGGCGGGGCAGATGAAATTCAAAATCGCTGACGCGCAAACCGCGCTTGCGCCCCACGGCCAGACGGGCCAGCTTCAGGCGTGCACAATCCTCCAGCAGTTCCGTGGCTGGTTTCAGCGGATTTTGTGGCGACACCAGAAACCAGAGCTCATCCAGATAGCCATGCCTAACCAACCAGCGCCCCAGCGTCGTGTGGCCTTGGTGGATGGGGTTGAAACTGCCGCCGTAGATGCCTGTGGTCATGGGGGGACTTTTCTTGGGATTTTACTAGGGCTTCTTAGGTGCTCCTAGGACTTTCTATGACTTTCTAGGTTTTCTAGGCTTTCCTAGGTTTTCTTAGGTTTTCCTAGGTTTTCCTAGAAATTCCTATTCTTTGATAAATGCTTGAATAATCTTGTAAGCCTCGGCCTTGGCGGTGTCGAGGTCGTCGTTCACCACCACGCGGTCGAAGCGTGGTGCAAAGGAGAGTTCATAGGCTGCACGATCCAATCGTTGCTGGATGACTTCGGGGGCGTCTGTGCCCCGACCTTCCAGCCGGCGACGCAGCTCCTCGATACTGGGCGGCTGGATGAAGAGACTCAGCGCACGTTCGCCGAAGTACTCCTTCAAGCGCATTCCGCCATGCACGTCCACGTCGAAGACTACGTTCTGTCCTGCCGCCAGCTGCTTCTCCACCTGGGCCTTCAAGGTGCCGTAGAGGCAGTTGGCATAGACCTCTTCGTACTCGATGAAGTCGTCTGCCTCCACATGGCGCCGGAATTCAGGTATCGACATGAACAGGTACTCTACTCCGTTCTGCTCCTGTCCCCGGGGCGCACGTGTGGTAGCCGAGACGGAGAAGGCCAGATGCAGCTCCTCGCGCGGCATCAGACTGTTGATGATGGTGCTTTTCCCGCTTCCGCTGGGAGCACAGACGATGATCACTTTACTCATGGTTCATTTCATTTTGGGTGTTGGCACAGGAACTTCTACATCACGTTCAGGACCTGTTCCTTGATTTGCTCGAGTTCGTCCTTCATGCGAACCACGATGTTCTGCATCTCGGCGATGTTGGACTTACTGCCCGTAGTATTGATCTCACGTCCCATCTCCTGAGCGATGAATCCAAGTTTCTTGCCCTGACCGTGGCCGTTCTGCATGGTCTCGCGGAAGTAGCGGAGGTGGTTGGCCAGGCGCTGCTTCTCCTCGTTGATGTCCAGTTTTTCGATGTAGTAGATCATTTCCTGCTCCAGGCGGTTGCGGTCTATCTGTACCTCGGGGATGGAGTTGAGGCCGTCGATGATTCGGACGCGTATTTTCTCCACGCGAGCCGTCTCGAAAGGCTCTATCTGCGCCAGTAGGGTTGCGATGTTGTCAATCTTCTCCGTGAACTTGCGTTCCAAAGCAGCGCCTTCCTGCCGGCGGAAATCCATGAGGTGTGCGATGGATTCTGCCACGACTCCCCGTGCCACCTGCCATTCCTCTTCTGTGAGTTCGGCCACCTCGGTCTTCGTCAGTACGTCCGGTAGGCGCAGCAGGGTGGGGAACCATTGCTCTTCAGGTTCGTCGATGCCGAATTCTTCGGAGATGGAGCGCATCTGCTCCAGGTAGGATTTCAGGATGGGGCGGTTGATGGGGGCGGCGGCGCTGACGTCGTCGCGCTCGATATAGAGGCTGAAGTCCACTTTGCCGCGCTCCAGCTCGATGCTGATCATGTTGCGGATTTCCATCTCCTTCTCGCGGTAGATGGGGGCTATGCGCGTCTGCAGGTCCAGGGCCTTGCTGTTCAGGGACTTTATCTCGGCAGTTATTTTCTTGCCGCCAAACTCGGCGGAGGCTTTGCCGTAGCCTGTCATGGATAGAATCATTTCTTGCTTCGTTTTAGCGTTGATGCGTTCAGGGTTTATGGGAATTTGGCTGCAAAGGTACAAAAAAGTTTAGAGTTTAGGGTTTCGAGTTTCGAGTTTTTATGCAAAAGCGCACAAAAAGTCATTCTTTTACGTCTCCGACTGCAACTTGGTACTCATGCCAGAGCTCGTCGGCGGTGCATTTGCGGCCCAGGGCGTAGCTCATGGCGGCATCCCATGACCAGGGCACCACTTCGAGGCACGAGCGGTTGATCTTGCGAATGAAATCCTTGTCCTTTGTGCGCCGGAGCCAGTCGAAGAAATAGCCCACGTGGCGGTAGCCGTTCGTGTAGTTGCCACCCTTGGGGCGGTCCGCCTCGCCGTGGAAGCCTCCGCAAGCCACACGCACCGCGTCGGCCGTGCCCTCTATCAGCTGCCATACCACGGGATTCTCGCCGTAGGCACCTATACCTTGGGGCTCCAGTTGGAAGGCGTGGGTCAGTTCGTGGAGCAGCACTCCACGGGTCTCGAAGTCCACGCGTGCCGTGTCTTGGTTCACGAACGACCGTTCTACGTGGCGTGTGCTGTAGAAGATTTCCACGAAACCACCGCCACCGCCCTTGGCCGAGATACCCGGATCGTCCTTCAGGATATAGCGCAGGCGGCGCAGCTGGGGAATGCTGTCGGAGGGTGAGAAATAGAGGCACTGCATTACCTCGCGAGCCACGCGCCTGATGTAGCCGTCGGGGTTGGGGATGAGGGCATGATAGATGGCGGAGCCCTGCGTCTGAGGAGCCTGGTTGATGAAGACAATCTGATCCAGATGCCGGTCCCATCGGTTTTGCTCCGTACCCGTCAGCGAGTAGGGCTTGTCGTCAGGTTTCTGGCCGCGCTGGCGGTTGGGCTTGTCCGTCATCTCGAACTCCAGCGTGCAGCCTTCGGTCAGCTGCCGGTGTGTGATGTAGAGACGCGGGTAGGGCTGCCCGTTCAGCAGCACCCGCCGCACGTAGCGGTTGCGGTCGCTCACCTTGGGAGCCTTGACAATGAGATGCTTGCCGCCAGGCAGGGTGACGTCGGCATAAGGGATGTAAGGTGCTCCAAGAACATACTGGTCCGTGCCGGGACAGACGGGGTAGAAGCCCAGGGCCGAGAAAATGAACCAGGCAGACATCTGCCCGCAATCGTCGTTGCCGCCCAGCCCGCGGATATCATTGCGGTACATCTTGTTCATGATGTTGCGCAGGCACTCTTGGGTCTTCCAGGGCTCCGTGGTCCACGCATATAAATAAGGTATGTGGTGGCTGGGTTCGTTGCCGTGGACGTATCCGCCCACGAGGCAGTCCTCGGTGATGTCTTCGTTGTCGGCGTAGTATTTCTTAGGCAGGTCCATCGTGAACAGGGTGTCCAGACGTCCGCGGAACACGGCCTCGCCGCCCATCAACTCCATCAGACCGTAGATGTCATGCGGCACGTGGAACGAGAAGTTCCAGGAGTTGCCCTCGATGAACCCCTCGCCATACGTCTGCATAGGGTCGAAATCCTGCTTGAAGCCGCCGCGGGTCAGGCGCGGACGGGCAAATCCCGTGCGGCGGTCGAAGGTGTTCCGGTAGTAGCGTGCGCGGGCCTCGAAGTCATCGCCCATCAGCGAGTCGCCCAAGACGCGGGCAGCGCGCGAGACGGCAAAGTCGTCGTAGGCATATTCCAAGGTGTTCGAGGCAGCGGTGCCGTCGTGGTCATACGGGGCATAACCGCGTTGCATATAGGCTTCCAGCCCGGGAAACCGCGTCCAGGTGGCGGTGGAGCGGAGTGCGTCCAGCACGGCCTGACGATCCAGGGAGATGCCTTTCACCACGGCGTCGGCCACCACGCTGACGGCATGATACCCCGTCATGCACCACCCCTCGTTGCCCATCAGGCTCCAGACAGGCAGGATGTGGTTGGCGCTCTGCTGCTGGTGGGCCAGCATCGAACGGACCATGTCGGCGTTGCGTCCGGGCTGGATAAGGCCCAGCAAGGGATGCAGGGCGCGATAGGTGTCCCAGAGCGAGAAGACGGTGTAGTTCTGGAAACCGTCGGACTCGTGGATGGCGCCGTCCACACCCCGGTAGCGGCCGTCCACATCAGAGTACACCGAGGGGTTGATCATCGTATGGTAGAGCGAGGTGTAGAACATTGTCCGTTGGTCCTCGGTGCCTTCGACTTTGATGGCCGAGAGCTCGCGCTCCCAGGCCGCACGCGTCTCGGCGCATACTTGTTCGAAACCCTTGCCGCCCACTTCTGTGCGGAGGTTCAGCAGGGCACCTTCGGCGGATACGGCGGAGAGCCCCACCTTCACGACCAAGGGCTCGTTTGCGACATTTTCTGGCCCTTCACTGGAGGTCTCTTCCGAAGCGGAGGAGGAAGGGAGGGGGTTCCTGAACTCGAAATAGGCTACTACGCTTCGGCCTCCGATATCCGGGAAGTTATGTGTCCGGTCGAGTTTACCCCAGAAGCCCATATACGGCTCTTTGCGGCGGTCGGTATAGCCATAGCTCTGGATGGGGCGGGAGAAGGTGATGGCGAAGTAGGTGTAGTTGGCGCGTGCCCAACCCTGAGTGATGCGATAGCCCGTCAGCAATGTGTCGTTCTCCACGCGCAGACTGCTCCAGAGCACCTTCGTGTCGTAATTATAGATGCCGTGTGTCAGGTCCAGAATCAGACGCTGCGCATCGGCTCCTTCGGGAAACGTATAACAATGAACGCCCACGCGCGGAGTGGCGGTCAGCTGAGCTCGTACGCCGTTGTCCGCCAATGTGACCTCGTAGTAGCCCGGACGGGCCTGTTCTGTGGCATGGTCATAGCGCTGGCGGTAGCCTGCATCAGGGTTCTCGCGGGTGCCAGGGTTCAGCTGCAGGGCTCCCGTCTGAGGCATGATGAGCAGGTCGCCCAGATCGCTATGTCCGGTGCCGCTGAGGTGGGTGTGGCTGAAGCCTACGATGGTCGTGTCGTCATAGCGGTAGCCCGCGCAGTAGTCGTAGGTGTGCGGTTGGTATTGTCCATTGACATTGTGTGGAATGGTGTCGGTGTCAGGACTGAGCTGGACGGCACCGAAGGGGGCGCAGGCACCGGGGAACGTGTGCCCCATACCGCTGGTACCGATGAAGGGATTCACGAGTTCCACGGGTGATACCGCCACCTGCGTGCGGACGTCTTTTGCCGAGGTCCTGGTGGCGAGGGAGAATACGAAAAGTGAGGAAAGGAGATAGGGTAGGGTGCGATTCATTTCTCTTAGGTTCTTTCTGTTTTGTTTAGGTTCTTGCGCCATTTCTGCCGCGGTTTTCTTGCTTTTTGCCCGCAAAGTTACTGCTTTCTTTCGTTTTACGTGCCCTCGGCAACGTTATTTTTTACTAATCCTGCACTAATGACGGGAGTTTTTTATATCTTTGCGCCCAAATTAGTACACGAACGCGAGAAAATGGCTTGCATACTACATATAGAAACGAGTACGAAGGTCTGTTCCGTGGCTGTCAGTCAGGACAGTGCCGTCATCTTTGATAAAGCGGACTTCGAGGGTCCTAACCACGCTCAGGTCTGCGGACCTTTTGTGGAGGAAGCATTGAGTTTTGCCGAGAGCCACGCCATCCCGTTGGACGCCGTGGCGGTCAGCGAAGGACCAGGCAGCTACACGGGCCTGCGCATCGGCGTGTCTATGGCCAAGGGCGTAGCCTATGGGCGCGGAGTGCCCTTAATTTCTGTGCCTACGCTGAAATTGCTCACCGTGCCATTGTTGCTTTTCCGCGAGGACTTGCCGGACGAGGCTCTCTTTGTCCCCATGATTGATGCACGACGCATGGAGGTCTATGCCGCCGTCTATGACCGTGCCTTGTGCGAAGCGCGCGGCATTCAGGCCGACATCGTCGATGCCACCACCTATGCCTCCTTCCTCGAGCGAGGCCCTGTCTGCTTCTTCGGCCCGGGAGCCGCCAAGTGTAAGGAAGTCATCACCCATCCGAATGCCATCTTCATCGATGACATCCATCCTCAGGCAAAGTATATGCAGCCCCTGGCCGAGCGCAAGCTCTGGGATGGCGACCTGGCGGACGTGGCCTACTTCGAACCCTTCTACCTGAAGGAATTCGTGGCCACCAAGCCCAAGGATCTGTTGCATCAATAGTATCGTAAATCTGTAAATCAGTTAATTCGAAAATATAAATGACTTACAACACCCAACGCGAGAAACTCATCCTGCCCGAGTACGGGCGGAGCATTCAGGAGATGGTGGACATCTGTGTTGCCATCGAAGACCGCTCGCAACGTCAACTCTGCGCCGAGACCATCATCGGTATCATGGCCACGATGAACCCCGAGGGACGTCAGCAGCCCGACTATGAGCACAAGCTCTGGGATCAGTTAGCAATCCTCTCGGACTACCGGCTGGATATCGACTGGCCTTTCGAGGTCGTCAAGCGCGAGGAGATGCAGGCGCGTCCGCGTCCGCTGAAATACCCCATGCATCGCATTCGTTTCCGCCACTATGGGCATCTGACAGAAGCCTTCATGAAGCACCTGCGCGACATGCCCGAGAGCGAAGAACGCGAGCAACTGACTTCCATGATGGCCAACTACATGAAGCGCAGCCTCTACAACTGGAACCGCGATGCAATGGACGAGCGCAAGGTTGATGCAGACCTTGATTCCTACACCGATGGTGCTGCCCGTGTGCCCGAAGGATTCCAGTTCGCATCCGTCACCAACGGACATCTCCCCGGCAGCAATGCCAGCAAGAAGAAGAGAAAGAAGTAAGATTATGAGTTCCTTTAGAATCGAAGGCGGCTATCGCCTCTGTGGCGAGATAACTCCGCAAGGTGCCAAGAACGAAGCCCTGCAGGTGCTCTGTGCCGTGTTGCTCACTGACCAGCCTGTGCACATCGAGAACATACCAGACATCGCCGATGTGAACAACCAGATTCAGTTGCTTCGCCAGATCGGTGTGAAGGTCACTCAGCACGGTAAGGGCGATTTCACCTTTCAGGCCGATGAACTGGACCTGACGTACCTCGAGAGCGACGAATACCTCTCCCGCTCTGCCAAGTTGCGGGGCAGCATCATGTTCGTTGGTCCCCTCTTGGCTCGCTATGGCAAGGCGCTGGTCTCGAAGCCTGGTGGCGACAAGATTGGTCGTCGCCGTGTGGACACTCATTTCTTAGGTATGGAGAAGTTGGGCGCACAGGTGACGAGCGACCTCGAACGAGGCTTCTTCCGCATCGAGGCTCAGAAACTGCATGGAACGTGGATGCTCCTCGACGAAGCCTCTGTCACCGGAACGGCCAACATCATCATGGCAGCCGTGCTGGCAGAGGGTACCACCACCATCTACAACGCCGCCTGCGAACCCTACATCCAGCAGCTCTGCCGTATGCTCAACCGAATGGGAGCACGCATTGAGGGCATCGCCTCCAACCTCCTGACCATTCGGGGGGTGGATCGGCTCGGAGGAACTCAGCACCGAATATTGCCTGATATGATCGAGATCGGTTCCTTCATCGGGATGGCGGCCATGTGTGGCGATGGCATCCTCATTAAGAACGTCAGCTTCGAGGACCTCGGCATCATTCCCTACAGCTTCCAGCGCATGGGTATTCAGGTGGTTCGTATGGGTGACGACATCTTTGTCCCTCGCCATGATCACTATCAGATAGAATCCTTCATCGACGGTTCCTTCATGACCTTTGCCGACGCCCCCTGGCCGGGCCTGACGCCCGACTTGCTCAGTGTGCTACTGGTGGTCGCCACACAGGCCAAAGGCTCTGTCCTCATCCATCAGAAGATGTTCGAGAGCCGTCTGTTCTTCGTCGATAAGCTCATAGATATGGGCGCTCAGATCATCCTCTGCGATCCCCATCGCGCCGTAGTCGTGGGTCACGACCATGCCCTGCGCCTGCGTGCCCAGCGAATGACCTCCCCGGATATCCGTGCAGGTATCGCCATGCTGATAGCTGCCATGAGTGCCGAGGGCACCAGTACCATCAGCAATATCGAGCAGATAGACCGTGGCTACGAGAACATCGAAGGACGCCTCAATGCACTCGGTGCCCATATCACACGTACAGAAGAATAATGATAACCGACCACGATGTTTATAAAATAGGTTCGCTCACGCGCACGCACGGGGTCCGTGGCGAGGTGGCTTTTCAGTTCACCGACGATGTCTGGGATCGTGTGGAGGCGGACTACCTCTTCCTGCGCCTCGACGGGTTGCTCGTGCCTTTCTTCCTCGAGGAATGGCGTTTCCGTTCGGATGATGTGGCACTGCTGAAGTTTGAGGACATCGACTCAGCAGATGACGCGCGGCGAATCGTAGGAACTGAGGTCTATTTCCCCAAGGATCTGACGCCTGAAGATCTCGACGAAGAGGAACTCGAATGGCAGCATTTCACGGGCTTTGAGGTCTGGCAGGACGACAGTCTCTTGGGCACCGTCACCTCCGTCCTCGACCAAACCGCCAACGTCCTCCTCGTCGTCACCGCACCCGATGACCGCGAACTCCTCATCCCCGCCCACGAGGACTTTATCCTCGAGGCAGACCATCGCCAGCGCCGTCTCCTCGTCAGTGTCCCGGAAGAACTCCTCAACCTGAATTCCTGATTCGTCCCCTCGATTTGACCCTCTTAATCTGCTCCCCAATCTGAACCCCAGTCCTGAACTCCTAACAGTCTCGTCTTTTCTGTCGTCATTTCATGGCGACTTCCCCAAATATGAACCAAGAACAAAGTAAAAAACAAATAGCCATCCTCGGCAGCACCGGCAGCATAGGCACCCAAGCTCTCGATGTCATCGCCGAGCATCCCGACCGCTTCGAGGCCCGTGTCCTGACTGCCAACACCCGTTGGCAACTCCTTGCAGAGCAGGCCCGTCGCTTCCTGCCTGCTGCCGTCGTCATTGCCGACGAGCGTCACTACGAGGCACTCTCCGCCGCTCTCGCAGACCTGCCTATTCAGGTCTTTGCCGGACCAGACGCCCTCTGCCAGGTCGTGCAGTCCTCGGAAGTCGAAATGGTGCTGACAGCCATGGTAGGCTTTGCAGGTTTGGCTCCCACCATTGCCGCCATTCGTGCCGGCAAGCCCATCGCCCTGGCCAACAAGGAGACCATGGTGGTGGCCGGAGAACTTATCAACCGCCTCTGCCGGGAGAATCAGGTGCCTATCCTTCCCGTGGACAGTGAGCACTCCGCCATCTTCCAGAGCCTCATCGGCGAGGTGTCTCCCATCGAGAAAATCATCCTCACCGCCTCCGGTGGTCCTTTCCGCACCTTCACCCGCGAACAACTTGAAACCGTCACTCCTGCTATGGCGCTCAGGCATCCCAATTGGGATATGGGAGCCAAGATTACCATCGACTCCGCCTCGATGATGAACAAGGGCTTCGAGGTCATTGAGGCCAAGTGGCTCTTTGGGGTGGAACCCAGCCGTATTCAGGTCGTCGTGCATCCCCAGAGTGTCGTACACTCTGCCGTGCAGTTCGCCGATGGCGCCGTGAAGGCTCAGCTCGGCGTGCCCGATATGCGTGTCCCCATTCAACTCGCTTTCTCCTACCCGGAAAGGCTGCATAGCAACTTCGGGCGCCTTGACTGGTTCACGATGCACGACCTTACCTTTGAGGCTCCGGACACCGAGCGCTTCCGTTGCCTCGCCCTGGCCTACGAAGCACTGCACCGTGGAGGCAACGCACCCTGCATCGTCAATGCCGCCAACGAGATTGTCAATCGTGCCTTCCTGGAAGGGCGTTGCCGCTTCCTCCAGATGGCCGACGTCATCGCCGACACCCTCGACCGTGCCACCTTCATCACTACTCCGACATACGAGGACTATCTGCAGTCCGATGCCGAGGCGCGCCGCATCGCCACCTCCATCCTCAATCTGTAATATCGTAAATCTGTAATTCGTAACTATACAACCATGAGTATTTTCTGGATAAAGACACTCCAACTCCTCCTCTGCTTCGCCCTCCTCATCATTCTTCATGAGGGCGGACACTTCTTTTTCTCCAAGCTCTTTGGCGTCCGCGTCGAGAAGTTCTTCATGTTCTTCGACTGGAAGTTCCATCTCTTCTCCACCAAGGACCGCTGGTTCGCCCGCCTCTTCCCGAAGGTGGCTGCCAACGAGACTGAATATGGTATCGGATGGATTCCCCTGGGCGGCTACGTCAAAATTGCCGGTATGATCGACGAGAGTCTGGACACCGAGCAGATGCAACAGCCCGTGCAACCCAATGAGTTCCGTGCCAAGCCTGTCTGGCAGCGCTTCCTCATCATGGTGGGCGGTGTGCTCGTCAATTTCCTCCTTGCTTTGTTCATCTATGCCATGATCCTCTTCGCCTGGGGCAGCGATAGTCTCCCCATTCGTTCGATGGCCGATGGCTTTGCCTACAATCAGATGGCTGAGCAGTTGGGTTTCGTGGATGGTGACATTCCAGTGGCTGTCGATGGTCAACCCATCGAAGCATGGGATGGCACCGTTTATCGTGCTATCTCCAAGGCTCAGACTGTCACCGTCCTGCGCGATGGTGCAGAAGTCACGTTGCAGATGCCCGAGGGTGGCCTGAACCTGCTGGATATGATTGACACAGACCCGCGTTTCCTCTCCGTCAATGTTCCAGCCGTTGTGGATAGCGTCATGGCTGGCTCTCCTGCCGACCTGGCCGGCATCCGCAAGGGCAGCCGTCTGCTGGCTATTGATGAGACGCCCATCACCTGGTGGGGCGACTTCGATGAACTCATGGGACGCAAGAACGATGTCTTGGCCTCCGAATGTTCCCATGAGGATAGTGTGCGTCTGCGCTCCTTGCCCGTGGTATTCATCGCTGCCGAAGGTGCCGCACCCGACACGGTCACCATCCAACTCAGCGAAGACTATAAACTCGGATTCTTCAAGCTTCCCTATCAGTTCCACTACCGCGATGCCTATGTCCACCGTGATTATGGTTTCTTCGAGAGCATACCCGCTGGCATCGCCTACGGATGGGAGACCCTGAAGGGATATGTCAGCGACCTCCGCTACGTATTCTCCAAGAAAGGAGCTCAAAGCGTAGGTTCCTTTGGCACCATCGGCAACCTCTTCCCCTCCGTCTGGGACTGGCAAGCCTTCTGGAATATCACCGCCTTCATCAGCATCATCCTGGCCGTGATGAACATCCTGCCCATTCCCGGCCTCGATGGCGGTCACATCCTCTTCCTCCTCGTGGAGGCTGTCACCCGCCGTCCGCCCTCCGACAAGTTCATGGAGTACGCTCAGTACGTCGGCATGATCCTCCTCTTCGGACTTATGGCTCTCGCCCTCTTCAATGATGCCATGAAGTTCCTCTTCTGATTTATAAGGTCACTCCGTCTTTCCAAATGGCTATATCGTGAATGCCTGCCTGCTCCGCGCGGGTAGGCATTCCGTTTGCTGTGGCTACGATGAGGTCTGTGAATCGCGTCAAGAGGGACTCCATCGCTTCGCCCGAACTGACGAGGGTGCCGGCATCGAAATCCATCCAGTGCTGCTTGCGTTGAAAAAGGTCGCTGTTTGTGGAGACCTTCAGGGTGGGCACGAAGGTGGAGAAAGGGGTGCCGCGCCCGGTGGTGAAGAGGACGAGCTGACAGCCGGCGGCAGCTAAGGCCGTGGAGGCTACCAGGTCGTTGCCGGGGGCAGAGAGGAGGTGAAGACCCGAGGGCGTGCGTCCTTCTTCAGTCTCGCCTTCGGCTTTCATTTCACAGAGGCGTTCGCCATAGGAAAGGACGCCGCGCACGGGAGAACTGCCAGACTTCTGGGTGCAGCCGAGGGCTTTCTCCTCGAGGGTGGAGATACCGCCTGCTTTGTTGCCGGGCGAAGGGTTCTCGCCTACGGGTTGGCCATGGCTGAGGTAGTACTGCTTGAAGTCATTGATGAGGCGGACGATCTGCTGCAGGATTTCCTCCGAAGCAGCACGCTGCATCAGCAAGTGCTCGGCCCCGAACATCTCTGGGACCTCGGTAAGTATGGTGGTGCCGCCTTGTTTCATACAGAGCCAGTCGGAGAAACGACCGAGCAGGGGGTTGGCCGTGAGGCCCGAGAAACCGTCGGAGCCGCCGCATTTCAGCCCCACACGCAGCAACGAGAGGGGGAGGGGTTGGCGCTGAAAAGTCTGTGCCTGGGCATAGAGTTCCTGTACGATGCGCACTCCTTCTTCCACTTCGTCGCCCTCCACTTCCTGAGTCACAAGGAAACGGATGCGCGAGCGGTCGTAGTCACCCAGCAGGCGTTCAAATTCCCGTGGCTGATTGTTCTCGCAGCCGAGCCCGACGACGAGTACGCCGCCGGCGTTGGGGTGAAGTACGAGGTCACGCAGGATGAGGCGCGTGTTCTCGTGGTCGTCGCCCAGCTGGGAGCAACCATAGGGGTGGGAGAAGGAAAGAATGGCCGTCCCTCTGCCAGCCCTCTCTGCGATGCGTTGACAGATGCCATTGACGCACCCCACCGTGGGGACAATCCAGATGTCATTGCGGATGCCAGCTTGTCCGTCGGGGCGCAAGTAGCCCATGAAGGTCTGTGGGCATTCGACCACTGGTGGCTGCGGGTCCTCGAGTGGGCGGAGAGCCGAGTAATCCAGGGTGCCACGGAGGTTTGTGGCCAGGTTGTGGTGGTCCACGAGTTCACCTTTGGCAATAGGACGGGTGGCGTGGCCGATGGGGTCCCCATATTTGATGACATCCTCGCCCTCGGCGATGTCGCGCAGGGCAATCTTGTGGCCGGCGGGGATGCCAGGGCGGTCTGTGAGGGCTACGGCCACGGTGTCGGCAGGATGAATATGCAGGAGATCTTTCATCTGTGTAGGAATCAGGATATGAGTTTCTTCACGGTTTCCATCATTCCGTCGCGCAGGATGCTGTCGATGCTTTGTGTGAGGAGGGCGGTGAGGCCCGGTATGACGTTGAGGTCTCCGTGTTCGTGCCAGATGAGTTCTGCGGCCGCGAGCACGCCCTCAGCCACCTTACGCGTGTCGCCCGTCTGCCAAAGGTCCGTGAGCAGCTGCATGATACGCGGATTGTCGTTGGGCTGTATGGCCGTGCCGTCGGCACGCTCGCCGCCGCGATAGTAAACGCAGATGGCAGCCAATCCGAGGACAATGCCCTTTGGCAATGTGCCCTTGCGTTCAAGATAGGTCTTCAGACCGGGCAGGTCGCGTGTCTGGAACTTCGGGAACGAGTTGAGCATGATGCTCGTGAGTTGGTGATCGACGAAGGGGTTGCAGAAACGCTCCATCACATCGTCGGCAAAGCGGCGCAACTCATCCTCGGGGAGGTTCAAGGTCGGCAATAGTTCCTCGTACATCACACGGCGTACGAAGGGACCGATCACTTCATGCTGGCAGGCATCGCGGACAATATTCAAGCCAGCAAGGAAGGCAACAGGCGAGAGGACGGTGTGCGGGCCGTTCAGGAGCGTGACCTTACGCTCGTGGTAGGGCGACTCGTCGTGTGTGAAAATCACGTGAAGACCCGCTTTGTCTGCCGGGAACTCCCGTGCCAGTTGTTCGATGGGCAGGTTGGGAGCCGTCTCAATAACCCAGAGGTGGAAAGCCTCAGCCTGAACTACCATCTGGTCGGCATAACCCACTTTCTGCTGGATAGCGTCGATATCCTTGCGCGGGAAGCCGGGGACGATACGGTCCACAAGCGTAGCACAGACATAACACGACTGCTCAAACCACTGGCGGAACGCCTCGTAGTCGTCGCCCAAGTCTTCCTTCCAAAGCTCGATGTACTTGCGAATACAATCCACAAGGTGATGCCCGTTTTGGAAGATGAGTTCGCAAGGCATGATGATAAGTCCTTTGGCGGGGTCACCGTTGAAGGCACGGAAACGGTGATAGAGCAGCTGAGTGAGCTTGCCAGGATAAGAGGAAGGAGGAGCGTCGTTCAAGCGACAAGCAGGGTCAAACGCGATGCCAGCCTCGGTGGTGTTGGAGATGACAAAGCGCACATCGGGCAGCGAAGCTAATGTTAGGAAGGCTGCATGGTCGCTGTAGGGATTCACGGTGCGGCTGACGCTGTCGATCATCTCCAACGAGTTCACGGCCTGACCGTCGATGAGGCCTTGGAGGTTTACGTGATAGAGGCAGTCTTGTGCCTGCAGGCGCTCGGCCATACCTTGGGCAATGGGTTGTACGATGACGACGGAAGCGTCGAAGTCGGTCTTCTGGTTCATCTGCCAGACGATCCAGTCAATGAATGCGCGGAGGAAGTTGCCTTCGCCAAACTGTATGATTCGCTCCGGGCGCTGTGCCTTGGGAGCGGTGTTGGAATTCAGGGGTTGCATGAGAATACTGAGATTAGAATTTTACCAAGATACGGAAAACCTTTCCGGGAGCCGAATCCCAGTCGGCAAGGGCTTGGGCGGCATCGGTGGGTGTGACGATGGAGGAGATGAGGCGGTCGGTGGGGCACTGACCACGACGCAGGTATCGGATGACGGCGCGAAAATCGTCGGGTAGTGCGTTGCGGGAACCTCGGATGTCCAGCTCCTTCTGCACGAAGAAACGGGTGGGGAGGGTGACGTCCGTGGGTGCATAGCCGATGCAGACGATGCGCCCTGTGAAGGCTACTTCATTGACGGCGCAGGCATAGGTGACAGCAGCCCCGACAGCCTCGATGACTACATCGGGCCCTGCTCCATCGGTGAGCTCCTGCAGACGGGCATGAATGTCGTCTGTTCCAGAGTTGATGGTGGCGGCAGCACCGAGTTGGCGTGCCAACGCCAATTTCTCGTCATCGAGATCCATGGCAATGACCGTGGCGCCTCGGAGGCTGGCTCGCACGATGGCTCCGACGCCAATCATGCCGCAGCCGATGACTAACACCGTGTCTGCATCCGTCACTTGGCCACGGTCCACGGCGTGGAATCCCACGCTCATGGGTTCAATCAGTGCGACCTCCTGTGGCTTCAGGCCTTCAGCAGGAATCACTTTCTGCCACGGAACGGCAATGAACTCGCGCATGGCACCATGACGTTGAACGCCCAGCGTCTCGTTGTGCTGGCAGGCATTGAAGCGGCGGCGACGACAACTGGGACAGCGACCACAGGCAGTATAGGGGTCCACCGTCACTTGCTGACCGACCTGCAGCCCAGCGGGAACGTCGGCACCGATGGCTTCGATGACGGCACTGATTTCATGACCGGGGATGACAGGCTTCAGTGCCAGAGCGTTGCGGCCACGATAGGTGTTGAGGTCTGAACCGCAGAAGCCAACGTACTTGATGCGCAGCAGCACCTCGCTGGTAGCGGGCTGCGGGGCTGGCAACTCGAGGACTTCCAGGAGATGGTTATCTGTAATTTGTAATGCTTTCATTTCCTTATGTTTTTTTAGTCTTGACAATAACCTGATTTGATAATTAAGTAGATGAATACAATTAGTTTACATTTCAGACACAGAGGCATAGAGTCACAGGAAAAATAGATAAACTCTGTGTCTTTGTATCTCTGTGTCCTAAAGATGCTGTCATTTAATTTTAATTGGTTGCTTATTAGAAAGAAAATTAATCGTTTATGCTGTTCTTAACTTCAAGGAACGGTAGCCGTAAATTGCTACGATGATGAAGCAGATGAGGGGTAGGCAGAACGACGCGTTCACCGCGGGCCAGCCCGCAACAGTGCCGAGGTCAATGATTGCTCCCTGCATGGGAGGCATCAGGGCTCCGCCTACAATGGCCATGACCAGGAAGGCTGCGCCGAGTGACGTGTCCTCCGCCTCTACGTTTTCCAGAGCTACGCCGTAGATGGTGGGGAACATGATGGACATGAAGAGGCTGATGCAAACCAGCGAGTAAAGACCTGCCCGTCCGTCGATACAGATGGCACCCAGGGTGCACAACGAGGCACAGATGCCGAAGATCATAAGCAGGCGACGGGTGTTGACGTAGCGCATGATAAATGTTCCAATGAAACGTCCGATGAGGTTCAGGGACATAGCCGCGATGTTGAAAACCTGGGCCGTGGCTTTGTTGATGCCGAGGCGGTCGGCATACTGGATGATGAAGGTCCAGCACATGATTTGAGCTGCGACGTAGAAGACTTGTGCTATCACTCCCTCGCGGTAGATGGTGTTGTGCCACAGCCGTCGCAGTGTCTGCCCGGCGTGTATTTTTGTGCCTTCGCCCGTGAGTCTGGGCATCTTTGTCAGGGCAATGATCACGAACATGACGACCACGACGAGTCCGATGGCCACGTAGGGGTCGCGGATGACGGCGAGATCATGTAGTCGGATGTCTGCCTTCTCGGCCTCGGAGAGCGAGCCGAAGATGATCTGTCCGGCGGCGTCGCGCTTGTCGGAGAGCAGCTGGGGGAGCACGATGAACGAGGCTACGGCCATGCCCGAGAGCGAACCCACGGGGTTGAAAGCCTGTGCCAGATTCAGGCGGCGTGTGGAGGTGTCTTTGTCACCGAGCGAGAGGATGAACGGGTTGGCCGTCGTCTCCAGGAAGGCAAGACCGAAAGTCAGGATATACAGCGAAATGCAGAAAAACGAAAATTGCTGGTACTGGGCGGCCGGGATGAAGAGGAACGCACCGATGGCGTAAAGCGCCAAGCCGATGAGCACTCCCACCTTGTAGGAATACCGACGGATGAACAAGGCTGCAGGAATAGCCATGGTGGCATAGCCGCCGTAGAAGGCAAACTGTACCATAGAAGCCTTGGCTGCCGACAACTCCATGACGGTTTGGAATGCTGCTACCATGGGGTTTGTCAGGTCGTTGGCGAACCCCCAGAGAGCAAACAGTGAGGTGATGAGGATGAAGGTGAAGAGGTATTTCTTCGAGACTAAAGGTTTGTTGTTCATGATGGTTCTTGTGTTATTCACTCATGTTCTTTATATAAGGTAGTTCTGGCAGGTCCTTGAAATCAAAAAGCCGCTGCGCGTTCTCGCCGAGGAAAGCGGTCAGTTCATCTTCGGCGAGCAGGGATGAGCGCAGCAGAAAGTCATAGGACATCCGATAGGTGATGGCGGTGATGGTGCGAGGGTAGTCCGAGCCCCACATCAGCTTTTCGAAGCCCACGGCGTCGGCTGCCTCGCGGATGGCGCGGACGGCCGATGGGAAAGGGTAGAACTCGTCGTTGTAGAGCCAGGTGATGCCGCCACTCTCGATATAGACATTGGGGTAACGTGCCAGCAGGATTTGCTGCATCCACCCCGGGCGCGTGACCATTCCGAAGTGCCCGATGACCACGCGCAGCCGGGGGCACTCCTCGATGACCTCGCGCAGCTCGCCCACCTGGGTGTCACCGTCGGCCAGTTCCACGTGCAGGATATCGCCTCGCTGTTCCATGAAGTGGCAGAGACGCATCATCTCCGGGTCATTCATCCTCACTCGCCAATCCTGCCCGATGAGTCGTGCGGCAGGAACCTTGATGCCTCGGAATCCGCCTTCCTCCAACAGCCGGTGCCCTGCCTCATAGTAGCCTTCGAGTCGGAAGTCAGGCATGGCGAAGCAAAACAGACGGTCGGGGTAGCGGCGCTGCACGTCAGCGAGGTAGTCGTTCTGTAGTCCGTCGATGAATTCCTGGGTGACCACGGCGGCTCCTACGCGCGCGTAATCCATATTAGATAGCAGTCGCTCGGCGGAGTTCGCACCATCGGTCATGAAGGGAGGCAGCATCTGGCGTTCCTCGCCGAAGAAGAGCGAACGGCTGCGGTTGGGTGTCAGCTGACGGATGGGCTGACCGTTGACCACGGTGTCCTGCCGGAGCCACAGGTGGGTGTGTGCATCGATAATCGTCATGACAGCTCAGGTATTAGCCCACGTCACTCGCCGTTGGTCGCCGATGATGTCCTGCACCTGGCGAACCATTTGCCAGTCAATGGGTTCTTGGATGAAAGCGAGGTTGCGCCGTACATTGTCGGGGTTGGCAGAGGAGAAGAGGGTGGAGGGAATGCGAGGATTGCTGACGGAGAATTGCATGGCCAGTTTCTCGATGGGATAGCCGTGCTGCCGGCAGTAGTCGGCTGCTCGGCTGCAGGCTTCCACCAACGGCTGTGGAGCAGGATGCCACGCGGGCACTCCGCGCTCGGAGAGCAATCCCATCGACAGCGGCGAAGCGTTGATGAGCCCGATGCCATGGGCCTCGAAGTAGTCCAGGTGGTCGGCCAGGGCATCGTCGCAGAGGCAGTAGTGGCAGAAGTTCAGCACCGTCTCCACCGTGCCTTCGGCAGAGTGGTCGATGACCCATCGCAGGTTGCTCAGTTGGAGGTCTGTGATGCCTACGTGCCCCACCAGTCCCTTCGACTTCAGTTCCACCAGTGCGGGCAGCGTCTCATCCACCACTTTCTGCAGACCTCCGGGCAGGGCTGCCTGGAATTCAATGTCGTGGACGTGAATCAGGTCGATGTATTCCACTCCCAGTCGTTCCATGCTCTCGCAGACACTCTCCTGGGCGCGGCGGGCGCTGTAGTCCCAGGTGTTCACGCCGTCCTTGCCGTAGCGTCCCACTTTCGTGGATAGGATGTAGCGGTCGCGAGGGATTTGTCGCAGGGCCTTTCCCAGCACTTGTTCGGCACGGTAGTGGCCGTAGTAGGGCGAAACGTCAATCAGGTTCATGCCTCCGTCGATTGCCGTGAAGACAGCATCTATGGCTCGGCCTTCGTCGATGTCGTGGAAGACACCGCCGAGCGACGAGGCTCCAAAACTCAGTTGGGACACCTTCAGTCCCGTCTTACCTAAGACTCTATATTCCATAATATACTATTGATTCTATGTAACAGTATCCGTCCTCATGCTCCCGTGTTCACCACAGGTTGTGCGTTGTCCTCTCCGCAGAGCACCACGAGCAGGTTCGACACCATCTGAGCCTTGCGCTCATCGTCCAGCTTGACGATGTCCTGCTCGGCCAGTTGCTCCAGCGCCATCTTCACCATCGACACGGCACCTTCCACAATCTTCTCGCGGGCTGCGATGATGGCTGTGGCTTGCTGGCGGCGCAGCATCACGGCAGCAATCTCGGGCGCATAGGCGAGATAGTTGATGCGGGCCTCCACGACCTCAATACCTGCCATGGCCAGTCGCTCGGTCAGTTTCTGCTCCAGCTGGTCGTTGATTTCTTCTCCGCCGCTGCGCAGCGTGATGTCCTGTGCTTGCGTCTCCGTGTCGTCGTAGGCATACTGCCCGGCTACCTGACGCAGTGCTGCATCGCTCTGCACACGCACGAAGCGTTCGAAGGCGGCCATCATCGACTTCACGTCCGTGCCCACCTGTGCATTGTTGGCGGCCATTGTCTGGGAGTCGATTTCGAACAGGGCCTTATAGGTGTCCTTCAGTCGCCATACCAGCACAAGGCCGATCATCACGGGGTTGCCCTCCTTGTCGTTGACCTTGATGGGTTCTGCGTCGAGGTTGCGTGCGCGCAGCGACAGCTTCTTCGTACTGGTGAAGGGGTTGATCCAGAAGTATCCCGTGCGCGTGAAGGTTCCTACATATTTGCCGAAGAACATCACCACGCGTGCCTCGCCGGGTTCCAGCATTATGAAACCTGCCCAGAGGAAGCAGGAGACCAGCAGCGCCAGAGCGCAGCCGATGCCCATAAGGACGTCTTCGTATTCGATGGCGAGGATGAACAAGGCGATGCCGCCCAGCGTCAGCAACAGGTTCAGGAACAACATGCCGAAGCCGTTCAGCGTAGTTCCCTGGTAAGTGAATTCTTTGTTTTCCATTTTAAATTTGTATTGTTAGTGAGTATTTGCTTTCGCTGATAAATGGAGGGTCAAGCAGTCATTGTGACCCATTCATGCTGCTTTCCGCTGCAAAATTACGTAAAAAAAAGAAAAAGAGCCAAACTTTTCGGCTCTTTTTTCTCTAATATCCCTGAATGAGACATTTCTTCTTGTTCATGAGACATCTTGTATCAAAAAAACTCATTTGCGAATGACCGGCACGTCTCCTTCAAAGGTGATAGGCAGACAGAGATGACGGGAATTGGCCAGACTCCGTGGCACCCACACGTCTGCCATGAAGTATAGCGCTGTGGTGTCGCCTTCCTTCGCCGATTGTTTCCAGATCCATGTGCCTTGTGCCTCGAAGGTGCGTTGGGCACCAGCACCCTGCATGGGCGAGGGGTGCTGAGTCCATGGTCCCTGGATGCTCTTGGCGGAGAACATTCGAGCTTCGTTGGGCGTCCACCCCGTGCATCCGCTGCAGATGAGCCAGTAGGTGTCGCCGCGCTTGAGCAGACAAGGTGCCTCGTTCTGCCCGCCCGGTGCTATGCGATAGTAGCGCCCTGTGTAGCCGAGGTAGTCGGGAGTCAGCTCTGCGGCCTGAATGGTGAGGTTCTCCTCGGAGCTGTAGATGTGCCAGGCGGTGCCGTCGTCATCGACAAACACGGTCATGTCTCGGCTCATCTGTCCCGTCTCGAAGTCCTTGGCCAGCAGCAGCCCTTGCTCCACGGCTGTCCGCCAGGTGGGTGTCCACCATTCGGGATAGTCTGCGGGGTTCAGTGCCTTGGCCTTGCGGATGTCGTCTTCCGTGAAGTCGGCAGGCCACCGGCCGGCGTTGGGGCGCTGGACGTGATGTAGCCGGAAGGGACCGTAGGGCGAACCGCTGGTGGCAAATCCTGTCTGCGCCGCCTCGTAGCCTCGTCCCTTCAGTTCGGAGTGGAAGAGCATGACAAACTGATTCGTGCGTTCGTTGTAGAGCACCTTGGGACGTTCGATGATGCATCCCCGTTCTATGGGCGAACCTTCGTCGTCCACCACCGTGAGGACCACACCTCGATTCTTCCAGCGCAAATCCAGTGGCGTTGCCTTCAGGGTGTCCTGGGCGCTGACGGGTTGGGTGCCGATGGGGGCGGTGTAGAGGCTGACGCCTTCGGAGGTGAACCCGAAGTGCGGGCGTGCTTCGCCGTACCACAGCCATTCACCCTTGTAGGCGATGATGCATCCGCCGTGGGCGTTGACGTGTTTGCCGTCGGCGTCCAGGGTGGCAGGGTAGGAGGGCATGGGCATCATGGTGCGTCGGCCTCGCGGGCGATGGGGACGATCTTGCGTGGCGGGTTCCTGCGCCAGTAAATTGGAGGTTAGGAGGAACAAGAGTGCGAGTGAGAACGTTCGATTCATGGGGCGATGTGATAAAATGGTTTGTTGCTTTTTAGACGTGACAATGCAACGAAGGTTTAAACCGTAAATGACCTATTCTGCTTCGTGAACAGGGGGAGAAATAATAAAAAGCGTTAATAAATTCGTTTATTTCGGGAATTTTGCCTAATTTTGCCGCCGAATCGTGGAGTATGCCTTGCGGTGTTCTCCTGCTCTTGAAGTTACACCTTATAATATATATAGATGGAAACAACCCTCGTACTGCTCAAACCCAGTTGCGTCCAACGTCAACTGATTGGTGAAATCGTACATCGCTTTGAGCGCCGCGGATTGCGCATTGCCGGCATGAAAATGATGCAGTTGGACGATGCCATCCTGCGGGAGCACTATGCTCACCTGGTAGATCGTCCCTTTTTCCCCACGTTGGCAGCATCGATGCAGACGTCCCCCGTTGTCGCTTTGGCGCTCTCCGGCCTCGAGGCCGTGGGTGTTGTGCGTGCCATGACGGGCTTTACCAATGGTCGCAAGGCCGATCCCGGCACCATCCGTGGCGACTATGCCATGAGCAATCAGCAGAACATCGTCCATGCCTCCGACTCCGTGGAGAATGCCGCCATCGAACTGCGCCGCTTCTTCCGCCCCGAGGAGATCTTTGACTACAAGAGTGGTGTCTTCGACTTCCTCTATGGTGTAGATGAGGCTTTGCAATAAAATCTCTCAAATAGAACCCACTAACTAAACCCCCATGATAAGAAACGTCATTAAGAAAACTACGGCAGCACTGCTGCTCAGCGTTCTGGCCATGCCTGTGGCAGGACAGGATTTGCTGGCTCGTCAGGCTCCGGTAGATAAGAAAATGCGCGCCGTGGACAGCGTGGCTATCCAGCGCCTGTTTGAACAAGAGAACCTCGAAAACCCCGCCGCTGAACTCTACCCGGATTGGGAGGATCGATTCATTAATGCCTATGGAAATGTGGAGCTGCCGCAAGAGCTGAAGATTGACTTGCGCCACTTCTGCATGCCGACGACCAACCGCATCGTCACCTCAAAATATGGCTATCGTCCTCGTTTCCGCCGTCAGCACAAAGGTCTGGATATCGACGCCAACAAGGGTGACACCATTCGTGCTGCCTTCGATGGCAAGGTGCGTGTGGTGGAATTCCAGCGCGGAGGCTATGGCAACGTCGTCGTCATCCGCCACAACAATGGCCTCGAAACCGTTTACGGGCATCTCTCCAAGCATCTGACCCAGAAGGGGAGCGTCGTGAAGGCGGGCGAACCCATCGGACTTGCCGGAAACACCGGCCGGAGCTGGGGCGCACACCTGCACTTTGAGACCCGTCTGCTGGGCGAATACATTGATCCCGCCAAACTCTTTGACTTCGAACATCAGGATGTCACGGGTGACTTCTATGTCTTCCGCGGCCGTGGCAGAGGTACGCTGCTGGGCAAGCATGATCCCAACGCTTCTCGGCTCGACGGCAGCGAACTGGCTGATAACCTCGAGAGTGCTGAGAATGCCGAGGCAACAGAGGAAGAGGTGTCCTATACATCCTCGGAGGATGCCAAGAGCAAGCTGCGTTCACAGCGCGCTGCCCGCAACACCCGCACCCACAAGGTGCGCAAGGGCGAGACCCTCTCCAGCATCGCCAAGAAGCATGGCACCACCGTTGCCAAGCTTTGTCGTGCCAATGGCCTCTCCACAAGGTCCAAACTCCGTGTAGGACAGATCCTCAAGTACTCGTAATTGCAAATCCCCAATTGCAAATCCCAGTTCGCAGATTCCCAATCTGTAAGTCAGTAAATCCGTAAATCAGTAAATCCCCCTCATGTCCACCGAAGAGCAATTCCGGGCAGTCCTGGCCGAGTGCCGGGAAATCTTTGCCAAGAAACTGCATGACTACGGAGCCGCCTGGCGCATCCTCCGCATCCCTTCGCTGACGGATCAGCTCTACATCAAGGCCAACCGCATCCGCTCCTTGGAACTGAAGGGTGAGGCTAAAGTCGATGAGGGCATCCGCCCGGAGTTCATAGGAATCGTCAACTACGCTGTCATTGGGCTCATCCAGCTGGAGCACGGCTTCGCCGAGAAACCAGACGACATGACGGTGGAGCAGGCAATGGCGGAGTACGACCGCCTCTCCGAGAAAACCTTGCAGCTGATGCTGCGCAAGAATCACGACTACGACGAGGCTTGGCGCGGAATGCGCGTCAGCAGCTACACTGACCTCATCCTCCAGAAGATTTTCCGCACCAAGCAGATCGAGGAACTCGATGGAGCCACATGGGTCAGCGAGGGAATCGATGCCAACTATATGGATATGATGAACTACGCTGTCTTCGGCCTCATAAAACTCACCTTCCCCGATTAGCACGGGAAATGGGTAGGAGCATGAACAGAGACAGATTTCTTTGGATAGTGGTGAACACGTGCCGGCTGCTCGTGTCCGCCACCTTTATTTTTTCCGGATTGGTGAAGCTGCTGGATCCCGTGGGGGTGCAGTACAAGATTCAGGACTACCTCATCGCCCTCGACCTCGGCATCAGCCCCGAGAGCGTGTGGTTGCTGGTGGCCGCTGTTGCCTTGTCGCTGGTGGAGTTCCTCTTGGGTGTCTATCTCTTCTTCGGCATTCGCCGGCGCCTGACATCGTGGAGCCTGCTTGTCTTCATGGTACTCTACACGCCGCTCACCTTGTGGCTGGCCATCACCAATGGTGTGCCCGACTGCGGCTGCTTTGGCGATGCCGTGCGGCTGACAAATTGGCAGACCTTCGGGAAGAACGCAGTGCTGCTGATGATGGTCATCATCATCTGGTGGCAGGGCCAGCGCATGACACGCTTCATCAGCGAGTCCGTCCAATGGATGATTTCGCTGTATAGTATCATCGTCGGGCTGTTCATCGGTGGCCTCTGCATCGTGGCCGAACCGTTCATCGACTTCCGCCCCTTCTATGTAGGGCAGCACATCCCGTCGGCCATGGAGTGGCCCGAGGATCCCATGGCTCTGCCTGAGATTTTGGATTTCGACATCGATCCCGCCGTGCTGGAGGACACCTCCTACACCTTCCTGCTCATCTCTCCCCACGTGGAACTGGCGGACGACGGAGCCATGGACCGCATCAACACCACCTACGACTTCGCCCGGCAGCAGGGCTATCGCTTCCTGGCGTTGACGGCCTCCGACACCGAAGCCGTCCACCGCTGGCTGGATCTCACCGGGGCTGAGTACTCCTTCGAGTTCATGGACGAATTGGTGTTGAAGACCATCGCGCGGACGAATCCTGCTATCGTGCTGCTGCACGACGGGCGTATCATCGGCAAGTGGGCTGCAGGTCAGCTGGGCTCCGACGTGCTGACTTCGGACTCCTTCCACGAAATGGTGGCCGAGGCCCAGGAACCAGAACCACCCTTCGCCTCACTCCTCTACCTCTTCGTGCTCTATGCCCTCCCGTTGGTGCCGCTGACACTCGCCGACCGTATCGTTTTTGCACTCAAAAAATGGATAAGGAGCCGCCGGAAAACTAAAAACAATTAAAAAAAGCCGAAATCTTTGGTGGAACGACTATAATACCGTAATTTTGCAGCCGAATTAGAGCCGCATCCGCTCTTTCACCATGCACACATAAACATCATAACTCTTATAAATAAATAGCAATGAGAAAGAAAATCGTAGCAGGTAACTGGAAAATGAACCTCAACCTGCAGGAAGGCCTCCAACTGGCCACAGAATTGAAAGAAGCCCTCGCAGCTGAAAAACCCAACTGCGACGTTGTCATCTGCACCCCCTTCATTCACCTCGCAAAAGTCGCCGACGTGGTGGCTGGAACCGTCATCGGACTGGGCGCTGAGAACTGCGCCGACAAGGAGAAGGGCGCCTTCACGGGTGAAGTCAGCGCTGCTCAGGTCAAGAGCACCGGAGCACAGTACGTCATCCTCGGCCACAGCGAGCGTCGTCAGTACTATGGCGAGACAGCCGAGCTGCTGAAGGAGAAAGTGAACCTCGCACTGGCCAACGGCCTGAAGGTCATCTTCTGCATCGGCGAAGTGCTCGAGGAGCGCGAGGCAGGCAAGCAGAACGAGGTCGTGGGCGCACAGCTCGCCGATAGCCTCTTCGACCTCACCGCAGAGCAACTCCAGAACGTCATCCTCGCCTACGAGCCCGTGTGGGCCATCGGCACCGGCAAGACCGCTACCGCCGAGCAGGCAGAGGATATGCACGCCTTCATCCGTGGCTGCATCGCAGGTCGCTTTGGCGAGGCTGCTGCAGAGAACATCAGCATCCTCTACGGCGGCAGCTGCAAGCCCAGCAACGCCCGCGAGATATTCTCCAAGCCCGACGTCGATGGCGGTCTCATTGGTGGCGCAGCCCTGAAGTGCGCTGACTTCAAGGGAATCATCGATGCCTGGAACTGATAATTCCTACTTCAAGCATTAAGAATTGAGAGTCATGAGAATGGAATGGTCTTTGCGCACACTCGTATCTGCCTGCTTCCTGTGGGCAGGAGTACTGCATACCCAAATACCTATCTTCGATTTCCAGTTTTCGATTCTTCATGCCCAGACCTTCACCGAGCACCTCACGCGCACTGTAGCGGGTGAGGGCTCGGTGATTCTTCACCACGACTCAGATATTGAGGCCCTGGTGAACGGACAGATTACTTATGCAGGCTATGCTCCAGCCTCGCGCCCGCAGACCCCTGCCGTATCCGCCACGGCGGCACACACCGACAGCCTTCTTGCCGGTGTATCTTCCGCCACCGACCAGCTGCCGGTCTTTGGCCGCCGTATGCGTGCCACAGGCTACCGCGTGCAGGTCTATGCCGGTGGCAACAACCGCCAGTCCAAGGCCGAGGCCTATCGTATGGCAGGCATCGTACGTTCCACTTTCAGCGATGTATCTGTCTATACCAATTTTATTTCACCCCGCTGGACTTGTCGCGTGGGTGACTTCAAGACTCGTGAGGAAGCCGCAGAAATGCTCCACCGTATGCGTGAGACGCAGAAATTCCGCGAGGCTTCCATTGTCAAGAGTCAGATAGTAGTCATTTACTAAAATGAAAGAACGAGAGGATCAACTGGCAGCACACTACGCTGAAATCCTATCACTGCTGGGCGAAGACCCTGCGCGCGAAGGGCTTGTCAAGACACCTCGCCGGGTGGCTCGTGCCTGGACGGAACTCACCCGAGGCTACGACGAAGATCCCGTGGCCATCCTGCGCTCGGCACTCTTCCTGGAGTCCTACCACAATATGGTCGTCGTGAAGGACATAGAATTCTATTCCCTCTGCGAGCACCATCTGCTGCCCTTCTTTGGGAAGGTGCACATCGCCTACATCCCTAATGGCGAGATCACAGGCCTTTCCAAACTCGCACGCATCGTTGACACCTTCAGCCATCGTCTGCAAGTGCAGGAACGCATGACACAGCAGATAGCACATTGCATCGAAGAGGCCCTGGCACCACAGGGCGTCATGGTCGTCGTTGAAGCACGTCACCTTTGTATGCAGATGCGAGGCGTCAACAAGCAGAATGCCATGACCACCACCATGCACCACATCGGAGCCTTCAATGACCCTGCCACACGCTCCGAATTCCTCGGACAGCTGTAAGGTGCAAGTTATTGAACGTTTTCGTTAAGCCAAATGAGCAGCTTGAAGCTCGCTTCAAAGGCTGTCATGGCGAGAAAAGGTGCAAGTTTTGAACTTCTGTAGTGCATCGTCATAAATTGAACTGATCATGGAACCAGAGCGATTACGGTCGCGCGCTACGCTCTTAGGTCTATGAAATGTTTGTTTCCACTAAAAATGTCCTCATCTCCTTCTGGCAAGGATAATAGCCTGACAGATAAGCGAATAAGTTGAAGGAGATGGTGAAGGAGATGCGAAGGAGATGAGGAGATAATGAAGGAGATGAGGAGATTTATGGGAGCATTCGGCAAGAAATGACTGAACAATATGGCCGTTCAGAAAATAATGACTCCCTTTCTGGCAGAGAAGAAGACCACGGTCTTTGCTTTGACGCCCCTTGGGTCGTCAAGCAAAAGATAAGGATGTATCGGCCGAAAGAACCTGATGTTTCCTTTGACGCCCCTTGGGTCGTCAAGCATCACGG
>ONJJ01000037.1 GCA_900318115.1 uncultured Prevotellaceae bacterium
GCGGCGGTACTCCGTCTCGAAGAGCGTCAGGCAGAAGACACCGATGAGGGTGATGACGAGGCAAATGATGCTGAAGAGCAGCACCTGACGGATGAAGCGCAGTTCCTCCTGATAGGTGATTTCCAAGTCTTGGTCGATGAAGCGCACTTCGGGCTGTTCCTCAAGGCCAAGTCCTGTCAGGCTCTCAGTAACCATGCGGCGCAGTTGCACCTTATCCGAGCCTGGGGTGGTACGAATAAACATATAATTATAGGCCCCGTAATCCTGATCCTTCTCGTCATAGGCGACGAAGGCCATAGGTTTCTGTGTGCGGTCGGCACGGGCGGTGCTGAAACGGAGGTCGGCGCACACACCAACGACATTACCCATGTCGCTGAGTAACGGCTTGTCCATCTCCACCCAGTTCCAGGCGCGGCGGCCCGCTTCGTTGATGATGAACACTTGGTGGTCATGCTGGTTGAAGTCGCGTCCCTCGACGATGCGGATGCCCATTGTACGCAGAAACTGCCACGAAACGGGGAAGACAGCCATGGTCTCTATCTGGTGATCGTCGTCGCCGCGGCCCCAACTCATGAAGCCGTTGCCCACGCCGAGGAGGAACTGCGAGTAGGCCACGTCCTCCACGCCCGACAACCTGAGCAGCTCGCCTTGCGCGGCATCTTTCTTCGCCCGGATCTCATTGTTCAGCCTCACATAGAGTACTTCGTCCTTGTCGAAGCCGTAGTCGGAGGTGAAGAGGTAGTGGCTTTGCAGGTAGAGGATGGCGATATAAACGACCAAGATGCAGGAGATGAAGAGCTGCAAGGCAATGAGTGTGGTGCGCAGCTGGCGGCCACGGGGTGTGAGGCCTGCGCTGCCTTTCAGTGCCAAGGCGGGCTGGAACGAGGTGACGTAGAAAGCGGGGTAGATGCCGGCAACGATGCCCACGACCATGGCCAGCAGGGCCGTCCACGCCAGCAGCGGGAGGTGGTTGTCGAGGTTGATATTGCCCACGGTGAGCTCGCTCATCAGTGGCCATTGTGTCAACAGATATGTCGCACCCATGGCGAGGACGTAAGCGGCAAGTGCCGTCGCCACCGTCTCGGCGATGAGCGCGATTCGGATGCTGCCCAACGTACTGCCGAGGACGCGCCGTGTGTTCACACCCTTGACGCGCATCGGAGCCTCGGCCAGCGCGAAGTTCAGGAAGTTGATGGCAGCGACGATGAGCAGCAGGACGCAGGCTACGATGAGCACGCCATCGACCAAGCGGTTGCCCTTGTCCACGCGGTCGTCTACGCCAGAGAAATAGGTCTCAGTCGCGGGTGTGAGGCGGAACTGCATGGCGCCGTAGGAGTCGCTGATTTTGTCCCAACTATCCGCTCCCCACTTCGCGAGGACAGCATCGCGGAGCTTGCTGAAATATGTCTTGCGAAACGCCTCAAGCACGGCGGCCGTGTCGGCCTCGGCGGCCAGACGGACATAGCAGTCGAAGTTATAGTTGTTGAATGCGCCCAGGTCCCTGTCGCCGAAGTTCTCCACCACGGCGTTCTTGAAGCCGCAGGCCTCCGGGAAGTCGGCATAGACGCCGCGCACCGTGATGCTGTCCTGCCCGTCCCATAGGGCGCGGCCTGCCACCTGCGTCTCGTTATTAAAATAGGTACGCGCGATGGACTCGGCGATGAGCACGCCACCCGTGTCGCCCTCGTCCCAATCCAATCGGCCGTCGAGGCAGCGGGGTTGCAGGGTAGTGAGGCCGTGACTGTCGGTGGTGACGAAGTCGAAGTGGAACTCCGAATCGCCGTGCAAATAGCGGCGCTCATACCAGCCTGACTGTGCCAGCATCACACTCTCCACTTGTGGCACGGCGGCCAGCTCTTCACCTGCGAAACGCGAGCAATTGCTGCTCCAACGGCCCTCGTTGTCCCCCCATAAAGAGGTAAGCTCAAAGCGGTACAGCCGGTCGGCGTCAGTAAGCTCGCTGTTGAAGCTGTGGTTATACAGCACCTGTGTCATGAACAGGTAGAAGGCGGCGAAGGCCACGGTCAGGCCGAGGAGGTTCAGGGCGGTGGCCGTCTTGAAGCGGCGGGCCAGGTAGAAGAGACTATTCATATTGAGTGAATTTTAAAGTGAGGCCCACCCCCAGCCCCTCCCAAGGGAGGGGAGTTCATTACAGCTCGTTTGCTGCCAGTCTTGGTTCCCCTCCCCTGGGAGGGGCAAGGGGTGGGCTTTTGGGTTTTAGTTCGTTTGCTGCTGCAAAGTTACACACATTTCCTCATTCCCTGCAAGACCTCCGTCCCACTTTCTGCCCTTCGGAAGCTAAAAACGTCTAAAAATTAGACACTCTTCCGGTTCCGTTCCCTTAAAAAAAACTTTTTTTAACTTGAAAAAGAGCGCACCTGTCACGCGGGGAGGTGGCAGGTGCGCTGAAGGTTCCGTCTTGTGGGGTACGAGCTACTTGAAGTTCTTGTGCTTGATGGTCCACTGGTCGTAGCCCGTGAGGTCGTCTTGCAGGAAGAGGGCGGCAGGCTCGTTCTTGCCTTTGAGCTGCCAGTCGAGCCAGGCTCGCACCATGCGGGCATTGGCTCCACCGAGCGGTTGCTCGTAGGTGCCGCCGTGTCCGCTCTGGGTGTTGTCGGCCAGTACGACGGGCACTTTACGGATGGCGTCGTAGTCCATCTGTGCGTTCTTCCAGGCCACGTCGGAGGTACCTCCGACGAGATAGAGGATGGGGCCGTGAAGATTCTTCAGCGAAGCAGCGCTGGCGTCCGCCATGGTCATCGTGCCCATACCGGCGTTGAGGATGAGGTAGGTCTTCAGACGTGGGTCGGAGGCGTTGGCCAGCACCTGAGCGCCGCCGCATGAGTGTCCGGCAGCAGCAATCTTATCTATGTCCACCTTATTATAATAAGGCGAGGCGGGGTCGGCGGCGCGCTGGCAGATCCAGTCCAGGGCCTTCTGCACCATCGTCGATGGGGTGTGCTGGTCCTTCTCATGATGAGCCAACATCTGCAGTTCGCCGATGGCGATGACTACGTAGCCGTAGGATGCCACGTCGATGAGCATATTCTCGTAGCCGATGCTGGTGTCCATGCATCCTCCGTTGCAGAAAATGAGCACGGGCAGTTTCTCTCGCTTCACCTCGCCGCCGCCAAACATCCCACGTCGGCCCACATCCATGGCAGCATCCAGGTTCATAGGCCTGTAAACGACGAAGTCCGACAAAGATTTCTCGCGCACGGCCACGGCCTTGTGAGGTCCGCTGCCGCCGTACTCGGGCACCTTCATCTGCTCGAAACTGACGCTGGGGTCGTAGTGGCGCAGGTGACGGGCGAAGAAGGCATCCATGGCCGGGCGCGTGAACTCCAGCTGCTGGTCGAAGGCCACGCCGTGCTGGCCGTGGACCTTCACGTAATCGACGCTGGCGCCGGCGCGCTGCATCTTGCGGACCCAGTCCTCGGTGAGGTTCGGCCGCACGATGGGATCTTCGCCGCCCTGCAGCACGAGGAAGGGCGTCGGGCTCTGACCGATGTAGCCGATGGGCCACCACTCGGTGTGGTCGGCCCACTCGCCGGCACGTCCTATCTCCGTGGGAGGTGCGCCGCCGGCAGCGCAAGCCACCGAGCAGTCGTAGTCCTTCCACGGGTCGGCATCGTCGTTGAAAGCCGTGCTGCCGGCTGCCACGCCCGCCATGAGCGAGAGATGTCCGCCGGCCGAGTGACCATAGGTGCCGATGCGGTTGGGGTCGATGCCAAGCTGCTCGGCATGGGCTTTCATCCAGCGGATGGCACAGCGCACGTCCTCGATGCAGGCGGGCAGTGGTGCCTCCTGCACGAGGCGGTAGTTCATGTTGCAGACGACGTAGCCCTTCATGGCATAGTCCACCATGAGCGTGCGATAGACCATGTCGCTCTTCGAGCCTGCGCTCCATCCCCCACCGTGGATGATGAGGATGGCTGGGCGGTTCTTCTGCGGACCGAAGAGGGGCTGGGCGAGGTCGAGGACGCAGGAGGGGAAGGGGGAGCGGTAATTGATGTTCTCTGTGATCTTGATTTCATTTCGGTCGGCTTCCACGAAACCTTCCATGATGGCGGTGGGTGCGGCGTTGTGGTCGAAAGCTCCCAGCTTGTAGCCACCGGGCAGACATTGAGGTTCCCAGTAGAAGACGCCGCGGCAGTGGCCGTTCGTGGCCGTTCGTGCTTCGCGGATGACGCGTGCCAGCTGGCGGCGTCCCTCCTCCATCTTCTCGGGGTGCTGCTCGTCGACCTCAAAGCCCGTCTCCACGATCATCACGTCGCACTGGTACTTCTCGCTGCAGTGGCGGATGTTGGCCATGCAGTCGGTGATGATTTTTTGGTCCTGCTCGGGCGTGCCGCCCTTGGTGGCCCAGTAGGGATAGAGCGACATGCCTATCATGTCGAACTTGCCGCCATATTTCCTGACGATGTCGAGGTTCCAGTCATAGAGGCTCTGCTGATGTCCGCGGTCCAGGTGCACGATGACCGTGGCCTGCGGGAACACCTCCTTCACGGCATCGTAGCCGGCGCGGATGAAACCGGCATACTGCTTGGGGTTCTTCTCGATATGTCCCATGGGCCACAGCAGTCCGTTGGCCGTCTCGTTGCCCACCTGCACCCAGCGTGGCTCGATGCCGTTCTGCTTCAGGAGCGAGAGGACGTCGATGGTATGCTCGCGCAGGTCCTGCAGCATCTGCTTGTAGGAGTGTCCCTGCCAGGCGGCGGGGATGGGCTGTTTGCCGGGGTCGGCCCACGAGTCGGCATAGTGGAAGTCCACCATCAGGTCCATGCCGAGGGCCTTCACGCGGCGCGCCATGGCCAGCAGCACGTTCTTGTCGCAGTCGCCGCCCCGCGGATTCACCCATACGCGCATGCGGATGGCCGACATCTGGTAGTCGTTCTTCAGCAGTTCCAGGCACTCGCGCTCCTGTCCGTTGCGATCGTGGAACTTCACTCCACGGCGTTCCTGTCCCGTGAGGAATCCCACGTCGGCTCCCTTCACGAAATCTTCTTGGACGTTCTGTGCGCCCACCATCATCGGCAGGGCGAGGAGCAATAGTGAAATCAATGTCTTTTTCATGTGTGAATAGTCTTTTTTGATGATTGAAGTCAGTTCTTGATAACGTACTTGCGTCCATTCTTGATGTAGATGCCTTTCTTGAGTGGCTCCTTCACGGACATGCCTCTGAGGTCGTACCATTGGTTGTGTGAGGTCTGCTGTTCAGAGACCTCGTCGAGGGCATCAGGAATGGGCAGGGTGCCGCTCTTGTAGCCCCATGCGGTGGTTCCATTGGCAGCGAGGACGGTGAACGCAGGTGTGCGGGTGGTCCGTGGCTCCAAGGTCTGTTCAATCATGACACCCTTGTAGGCCACGCCTCCGCAATTGATGTTTATATAGGAAGTACCTTCTTCTATGGTCCACTTCCCAGCGAGGTCTCCGGAGATTGTCCCGTCGTAATTGAGGTTGATTTCCACAGGTGTGCTGGCCTCTTTCTTGCGGTGGTCCAGTCCATAGTTGTGCCTGAGAAACTTATATACGCCGGGAACCTTATCCGTTGCGATGATCTGTTTGGCGCTGATGTCTGCGGTCTTCACCCTCTCGCCGGAATACTCAAAGGGTGCTGCCACCAGCCATTTATCTTTGGTCAGGTAGCACTGGTGGACGCGGTTTTCGAATCCTCCTCCCGTCTGGAAGCGTGTGTGGTACACAAGATAGATGCGGCCGTCCGGCGCTGCGATGATCGAGTTGTGACCCTGGGAACGTTCACCTCTGTCGCCGATGGTCTGATTGCCCCAATCGGTGTAGGCCCCGAAGATGTTCACACCGCGCTGGCTGCTGTTTGGCCCGAAGTTAAGCTCATAGTTGCCCAGGACCGCGGGTTGTCCGCGTCGGTCCCTATAAGGCCCGTCGGGGTTGGTGGACCGGAATACCCGCATCTGATAGCCGCCAAAGTTATAGTCGTCTTGCTTGCCGCCTTCAGCGAGGCCGCCATTGCTGACAAAGAGGAAGTAGTATCCGTCGATGTATTCGATGTAGGATCCTTCGCCCGAAGCATAGAATCCTCCGGCTATGCGCTTGCCGAAATAGGGGTCGCTGGTCACGTTGTCGCCAGAGCCTGCGGTGGGGTATTTGACGTCATAGTCTCTCAATCCAGTCTCGGCGTTCAGCTGAAGCATCCAGATTCCACCGCTCCAGGAACCATATGCCATCCACAAGAGCCCTTCTTCATCGTAGAACACACAGGGGTCGATGGCATGAGGCCAGCGTCGTCCCCAATAGGCAGCGTAGCGCGAGGGCAACGACTTCTGGGTGCCCAGTGCCGTCTCAAGGTCCGTTTTCTTGTAGTCCACATTGGCATTGCCATTGACGTTGAATCCAGTGACCACGACCGGTCCCTGGTAACGGTAGGGACCGGTGATGCTATTAGACGTGAGGAGCACGATACTGGAGTTCCATGTAGGTCCGTTGACGCTCATGTACATGCACCATTTCCTCATGGCTGTGTTGTAGATGACGTCGGGAGCCCACAGGTTCCCGTCGATGTTGTAGTTGCCGAGTGCTCCTGACCAGCCGGTGGCGTCGAAATTAGGGAATTCCACTTCTTCGCCGTTTTTCGTCACGGTTTTTACCTGTTGTGTCCTGAATGTGGCGGCATTGCTGGCATTGCCATACCAGGAGAAGCTGCTCCACGTCCAGTTGATCATATCGGTGCTCGTGGCTGTTGCGCGATGCGAGCCGAAGATGTAGTACCTTCTGGCTGTCGGTTGCCAGACGACACTCGGGTCGTGCACGCTGACGCGCGTTCCTGTGGCAGCGCAGAGGATGCTGGCAGCGAGCGGCTGAATACTCAGTAGCAGGAAAAGCAAGGTCTTTTTCATGATGTCATCTTTGAGTTGGTGAATAAATCGGTGGGAACTCTACCAGATGCTGCGGCTCAGCTGCATCAGTTCCCGGTCGTGGTGATGCCGTGGTTCGCACTTGTCGTCGAGAATCATCGTGACACCTGTCTCGTCGTTGTATGGCTCCCACTGGGGCACGCCCTTCACGTTGGGATTTCCCGTCTTGATGAAGGCGAGCCAGATGCTGCTGACGAGTTGCTCGAACTTGTAGGCCCGGTCAGACGCCCCCGTCATCTCACGCTGCAGGCTGACGTTGTGGAGCATGAAGGGCAGCTCCATGCCGTGGGATGCTCCGAGGGCGTTGCTCTCGGGTTTCCAGGTGAACAGGTAGAGGTAGGCCGGAGCGCCGCCCTGAGCCGCCTTGGCTGCTGCCTGCTTCACGGCTCCGGCACGGAAACCGGTATCGACGTAGGTCATTTCCTTGGGCTCGGCCTTGGGATAGGCTTTCTTGAAGGCTGCGATGTACTGTTCTGCGCGCTCGCCCTGCCGCTGACGCACTGCGGCTTCGGCTTCGTCCCACGTCATGTTGCGACTGATGTCGAAGGTGAACTCGTTGAAGTCGGTGCCTATCAGCATCGGCACATCCTTGGCCGTGGGGGCTGCGGGCTCGAAGGGGTGCTGGGGCAGGATGGTGCCATCGACCACGGGCGAGAAACCGCCCCGGATGCCGCGCTGTGCCAGCCGTTGCACGGCGTAGTTGAGTTCGTCGTAGGTGAACTTCGAGAAGTCGGCCTGCCCCGTGGCGGGCTGCCCCAGTTCCTGAGCGAAGGCACGCCCGAAGGCCTGTGTCTGCTCGGGCAGTGCCTGGCGCAGCGTGGAACCGCTCTGCACGATGGCACGCTTGAAGAGACCTTTGGCAGAGGGCATGGCCAGGAGCGTGGAGACCTTGCCGCCGCCACCCGACTGCCCGCCGATGGTGACCTCATCGGGGTTGCCACCGAAACGGCTGATGTTGTCGCGCACCCATTCCAGTGCCTTCACGATGTCCTGCATGCCGAGGTTGACACTCTGTGCGTATTTGCCGCCAAGCCCCGTCAGGTCGATGTAGCCGAGCACGTTCAGACGATGGTTGAGGTTGACTACCACGATGTCGCCCGCCTCGGCCAGGGCACGCCCCTCGTAGCAAGGCAGGTCGTGGCCAGAGCCGCCTGCGTAGCCTCCGCCGTGGATCCACACGAAGACGGGGCGCTGCTTGCCGTCGGCCAAGCCCGGCGTCCATACGTTGAGGACCAGACACCCTGCCTCGTCCATCGGCTCGGTGACAAACTGGTTGCCGAAGCCGTAGTCAGTCTGGCTGTTGCGCTCGTTCCAGCGCAGCGACTCGCCCTGCGGCGCCTGCGGGCCATAGACCTTGCATTGCCTGAGTTCGGTGAACTTATCAGGCGCCTGAGGCGGCATGAAGCGTTCGGCCTTGGCGTAGCGGATGCCTTTGAAGGTGAAGATACGGCCGTCCTGATAACCCTCGATGGGACCATAGACGGTTTCCACGCGGGTGTGCTGGCCCGCTGTGATGGGCTGTGCCTGGATGGAGGTGGCTGCTGCTTGCAGCGCGAACAGCATTGCTGAAATCAGTATTGTTCTCATTGCAGTATAGTGTGTAGCTTTGTGTTGTTCATCGGCTTACCTTCACACGCATGATGGTGAACGACATCGGCGGGAACTCATACTGGAACTGGCGTCCGAACTTGCCGAAGCGCGTCTCCACGGGAGCGAGCTTGGTGGGCTCTTCGAAGGTGTTCTCGTCCTGGGCGTTGCCGCTGAGGGTGATGACGCGGCCTGTGGGCATGACGTTCTTGGCGCCGTCGATGACGAACGAGCGGTTGTAGGGTTGCTCGGTGCCGTTCACGACCTTGATGACGAGTTCGCCCGTCTGCTCATCGAAGCCCGTCTGGCAGAAGTGGCGTGTGGGCTCGGCAGGCTTGGCTACGGTGATTTCCTTGCCATCGACAAAGAGCGTGGCGGCCATCGGGGTGACCACGAGCTTGACGTCGTACCAGCGACCTGTCTCCACGCTCTGGCGGACACGCGGACTGACCACGTCGGTCAGGCGTCCGCCGCGCATGGGCTGCACGGCGGTGATCTGATTGTTCCATCCGCCGATGTTGACGCCATAGCCGCTGCGTCCTTTCTCGTCGAGGGAATAGAAGATGAAGAACCCTTCCATGCCGCCCGTCTTGCGCGCTTTCAGGGTGAGGGTGTAGTTGTCGCTGTTCGTGGCAGGCAACATGGCCAGCGACGTTCGGGCATCGGATGTCTGGCGGAGCACCTCTCCCTCCACCTGCCACTGTCCGCGTTCGGTGGTGAGCTGGTCGGGCCGGTACTGAGTCGTCTGGCCGTCGGCGGTGGTCACGCTGATGTCCTTGTATTCGCACTGAGTCGCATAGCTGCCCAGTCCGATGCCTCCGACAGCAAAGGGTTGCGCGGGAGCTGCCGTGGTGGGTTCGCTCACGTAAATATTATAGGTAGGCCGGTGCTCGGCTGCCATCTGCTGCACGTAGTACGATGCACGGCCATAGACCTCGGTGCTGTTGATGTGGATGAGGTTGCAAGGCCAGTCGCGGCGGTTCTCATTCTCGAAGAGGGGAGCGTAGGACGACATCTTCACCACGTCGCTGTTGCGCTCCATGCCCAGGATGAAGGCGGCCTCGCTCAGCGCGGCCAGCAGGTTGCCGGCGCCGACGCCACCGTTGCAGGCGTACTCGCCGACGTAGATGTCATGCGTGCGGGGTGCGTCGTCGAAGAGATGGTTGTTGGCGAAGAAGAAGTCGGGGTTGCGGTACCAGTGCGGATCCACCATGTACTCGCCCGGAATCCGCTCCAGCAGCGGGTCGGTGTGGCCGAGGGTGTTGATGAAGATGATCTGCGGGTACTCGGCTTTCAGGCGCTTGAAAATATAATTGAAGTGGGTGACATACTCCGGTCCTACGTTCTCGTTGCCGATCTCCACGTACTTCAGCGGGAAGGGCTTCGGGTGGCCGGCCTCGGCACGCATCTTGGCCCACTTATTCGTGGCCGGGTCTGCCAAAGCATAGTCGATGGCATCGCGGAAGTCCTGGACGACGGCATCCATGTCGGCATCGCTGCTGACGAAGTCGCCGTTGCGCACCGAGCACGACATACCCGCATTGTCCACGAACATGGCGTCCATGCCGAGGTCCTCGCAGAACTGCAGGAACTCATGGTAGCCCATGCCCCAGGTGGCGCGGTAGCCCCAGAGGTCCCATTCGCCACGGCGCGTCATGGGATCGCCCAGCGTCTCCTTCCATTTCACGCGGTTCTCATACGTGGCACCCTCCACGATGCAGCCGCCGGGCCAGCGCATGAACTTCGGGTGCAGATCCACCAGCATCTGAGCCACGTCGGCCCGTTGGCCGTTCTTCCTGCCCTTAAACGTGGCCTGCGGGAAGAGCGAGACGTAGTCCACCAGCACCGTGCCCTTCTGGTCGAACTCCAGTGCTAAGGCACCCTTGGCGGCAGTGCCCTCGGCGGTCAGCGTGGCGGTGAGTTCGGTCCACTCCTTCAGCTGTTTGTCCTTGAATTCCACCTTGCCGAGCGATGCGCCGCTCTCCGTGTCCACCAGGCGGGCGGTGATGCTGCCCTTGTAGTTGCTGCTCTTGACATAGCAACGCAGGTCGTACTTCTCGCCGGCCTTGAAGCCCATGCCCCAGTAGCCTGTGTTGGTGAGCACTGCCTTGCCGCCCTGCTGCACCTTCTTGATGGTGAGTTGCATGGCGTGGGGCGTGTTTTGGTGCAGAGGCTGCGGAGCCTCGATGACCTCGCCCTTGACGGTGGCCTGCTCTCCTGCGACGCGCCATCCCGTCATCTTCTTCTCCTCCACGTTCCAGGGGATGTTCCAGTTGCGGTTGCGCCGGTGCTCATAGTTCATGGCATCGGGTGCCCAAGCCTTGCCGTCGCGTAGCGTCATGCCCGAGGGCAGCACGTGCTCCTCGAAGCCACGGTTCTGCACCAGCTCGGCGTAAAGTCCGCCGTCGCCGGCGTGGTTGATCTCCTCGAAGAAGATGCCGTAGAGGTTGGGCGACACCACAGCACCTTTCTGCTGCAGGTCGATACGGATCGGCGCCGTCTGGGCGCTGGCACTGAAGAAACACATCAGAGTGCCGAAGAATGCAATCGCTTTTCTCATAAATACGGTAATGAATGGGTTTGATTACTGTTTGGTGCTGCAAAGATGGCCATAATTGTCCGAATAGGATTGCAATTTCTTAACATTTCATTGCACAAATGTAACAAAATGCGCCATTACGTGTTTTTTTTCGGCAATTCATGCCGTGCACGAGGTTTTTTTTGCTACTTTTGTCCTCACATTCACACTTTAAGCACTCCTTAATGAAACCAACATACTGCTGCATCCTGATTTTTGTCATCACCCTCTTCCATGCCGACCTTTGTGCCCAGAGCTTCCTGCGGTTGCAGCTGCCGAACCTCGAGCAATTGCCCTCGCCACGTGTGCTCTGTGTCCTTCAGGACACGGAAGGATTCCTCTGGTATGCCACCGAGGGCGGAGGCATCTGCTGCGACGACGGCCGCCAGATAACCGTCTTCCGCAACGATGCCCAGCATCCCCACCTGCTCGGAAGCAACAACATAGCCAGTCTGGCAGCTGCTGACCGACACATCATTATTGGAACCTTCCACGGAGCCTACGTCCTCAACAAGGATGACTACAGCATACGTCCTCTCAGCGAGGTCGATGACAAACGGGTCGATGATGTCATCGTGGGAGCCGACGGTCACTGGTGGCTCACGGCCAACAAGAAAATCTATGAGTACTCCTCCGACGGACGCTTCCTCAACGCCTATCCTGCCGGGGAGAAATACATCTTCCGCCTGCATCAAGACACCGCCGGCTGCATCTGGGCTTCACAGTGGCAAGGGGGGCTGCTGCGACTCACGCAAGGATCCCTCCAGACAGCACCCTGGCCCCTTGATGCAGCACCCACCAACATCGCTGACAACCCTTCCGGTCCGGGGCTCCTCATCGGCACATTCGGCAGGGGCACCGTCCTCTACCGGCCCGACCAACCTTCCGATCCGCTCTCTGATTCCGTCTCCCGACAACCCTTCCCCGCCTTCTCCATGGGCCTCGCACGTTTCGACGCCGGTGGCCGCCAGCTCATGGCAGATGGAGCGGGCAATTGTTTCGCGCTTGCGGCCACACCGCAGCAACCGTGGTACCAGCCGCATCCTGCATCCCCCTTCCTTGCTGATTCCTTGCGCGCCGCCAGAGCACTCACACAGCGACCTGCGGCCTACGCCTTCGACTCCCAGGGACAGTTCTGGTTCAGCACCGGGCAGGACATTCGCCGCCAGCGCCTGCCGGCCACCCCCGAGGAAGTCATCCTCCCAGAGCTGCCTGACATCTCAGCCATGACCTTTGTGCCGGACGGCACCCTCTGGCTCGGAAGCATCTACGGCGTCCTCCACAGCTACAAGGATGGCCGTCTCCACACCGACGACTACGCATCCAATGAATACGGCGATGCTCTCCTCGACATTCAGGCCGACAGCCTCCGGCGGCTGCTCCTGGTCTATGAACGCTACGTGCGACTCTACGATCCACGGCGACATACCCTGCGCCAGCAGAGCCGCGAAGCACCGGGTACCTACGCCATCGAACTCGCAGAGACACAGCCGCATCAGCGATGGAGCAGGCCGCAGCAGGACATCGTCGTCGAAAGACTGCCGCGATGGCTCACTGCCTGGTGGATGTTCCCCATCTACCTCCTTCTCGCAGCATCCCTGATAGCACTGCTCATACATTATTATATATTAAGGCGCCAGCGCAGGAGATTCCTCGGATCCATCCGCGAGTCTGTCCGCCTGACAGCACCGTCCCCGACAGCCGCAGCCCTCTCATCTTCAGGCGAGGGACAATTGAGTTCCCCCCCCACAGCCGCAGCGCCATCAGCTTCTGGTGAGGGGCAGGAGGTTGGCCCCCCTCAACCCCTTACCCCGGAAGAGCAGTGGCTGCAGAAAGCCATTGACCTCGTCACACAACACATCGACGAAGACAACTACGGAGTAGAGCAGCTCAGCAGCGATCTCGCAATGAGCAGGATGACCTTCTACCGAAAGATTCAGGCTGCAACAGGGCAGAAACCGTCGGAGTTCATACGCACCATCCGGCTGCGCCGGGCGGCACAACTGCTCAACCAAGGGCAACTGTCCGTCACGGAAATCAGCTTCCAGACCGGATTCACCTCTGTCAGCTACTTCAGCCGCTGCTTCCGAACGATGTATGGCGTGCCGCCGACACAATTCGGCAGGACAACCACCGCTGAAGAACGGCCCTCAAGTCTGACTCCCAACTGAGAAAGGGGCATCCGACTTACGAAAACACCGCCTAACGTAAACACATCCGCTATCGCAGCGGCATCCTCCCGGCAGGCAGAACCAAGACCCGTCACATCAGCCCCTGTCGGCGGTGCCTGACCTTCCAGGGGGAAGATGCGCAACCCGCTGATTTCCGGCATTCCCGTAACACTCGTTGCCGTCAGTCGCAGCTCATGGCGTCCCGCGTTTCCTATTGCGATGTCGAGGGTCTGGTAGGAATCACTATTCTTCGAGAAATACACTTTAGAGATGCTGTCGCCGTCCAGATACAACTCCACTCCGCGCAGCGTAGGACTACTGTATTTGAATGCCAGACGGTACTGACCGCCTTCCAGTGCTACGATGCCCCATCGGGCAGTGCCGCCCTTCTGGTCCCCGTTCTCCACAAGACCTCCATCCAGCAGCACCGATTCGCCTACGAAGAATGTCACCGTGTCGCTCACCTCTACGTTCTTCGAAGTGTCTGTGGCCTTCGACCACGCTGTGTGAACGCCGACGGGTACCTCGGGCACCAGAAAGGGAATACTCGCCGTTGTGCCGACCGAACTGAGGTCTTCAACCTTGTACGTCCCGGCTGTCTTCCTGTCTATATGGAACTCCACGGACTGTAGGCGGTTCTTCCGCTGATGCTGCACACGTGTCTGCAGTTCCACGTCGCCCGCTGCAACACTCTGTTCCTTCGTCGGAGAGAGCATACGCACCCTCATCATCCAGTTCACCTCCGTGTGTTTCACGCCCAGGAAGGCATCCATCATCACCGTCGGACGCCGCGTAGATTCGTCCCAGGCACCCATGTCGTAGCCGCCCATGGACTCCGGCTCCCAATAGAAGCATCCCAGGTCGCCATTCTTGATCATCCTGTCCATCACACCCGCCAGATACTGATTCCCCACCACGGCCTCCTTCGGATAGTGACCCGTCTCCACGACCATGCACGGAGTCTTGTAGCGAGCCTTCAGGTCATTGATGTTCGCCATCACTCGAGTGATCATCGTAGGGCCGTCCAGGTGCGACCACCGCGGGTAGGCCGAGAGGCCGATGATGTCCCACTTGGCACCATTCTTCTTCAGCCCGTCGAAGATGCTGCGGTACAGCCCGTTGTCATGACCGTCCGGCAGGTGGACGATGACTTGCATGGTGGAGTCCACGGCCTTCACGGCATCGTAGCCCGCCTGCACGAACTTCGCGAAGGCCACGCTGCCGCCCTTGTTCGTCTGTCCCACAGGGTACAGCATGCCGCGCTTCGTCTCGTTGCCCACCTGCACCCACTTCGGCACCACACCCGCCGCCTTGATGGCCGAGAGTACATCCTTCGTGTGGTCGTAGATATTCTTGGCCAGCGCATCCACGCTGTGGTCCGTCCACGCCGAGGGTATGGTCTGGCTGCCGGGGTCTGCCCACGTGTCGCTGTAGTGGAAATCAATCATCACGCTCATCCCCTTAGCCTTCGCACGCTTGCACATACTGACCACCTCCCCCTTGCTGCTCGCACCGCTGCCCACCGTCCACACGCGCAGACGCACGCTGTTGATGCCCTGCTCCTTCAGAATTTGCAGGATGTCCTTCTGTCGGCCGTCCTTATCCAGCCATTTCGTGCCCCAACCTTCCATCTGGGGAACGAAACTCACGTCCGCACCGAAGGCGAAGTCTTCGTGAGCACTGCGGTTGAAGAGTGTGTCTGTTACCGTCAGCGCCTGGCACGTCAGCGCAAGCCACGCCAACGCACAAAATAAAATACCTCTTTTCACCATACGATCATTTTTGTTTGTGAATCATGAAATCTGGCTGCAAAGGTACAGCTTCTGCCACAACAACCCTTTCACACACGTAACAAACTTTTGTCCAAATGTCACAATCAGCAGTTTCCGCGACCTCCACCTTCGGGAACCTCTGCCCCGTTTCGCCCTTGCGGGCTTCCCCCCCCAAAAAAAATATTTTTTAACTATAGAAAGAGCGCACCTGTCACTCGTCGCTCCCCCGCGGGACGTTGCTTTCTCCAAAGTGTGGTGCATGCCTTCGTTCGAAAGGATAAGAAATTAGACTCTTTTGGCTTCTTCTGAGGCTGCTAAAATAAATATTTCTCGAAAATATTTGGCCTTTTGCTACAAAGTTCCTACCTTTGCGCCGATTTTTGCAAAAGATTGTAACTTTATTCCAATATTTATTAACACAAACAACTTTCAGCTTATGATGAAAAAACTACTCACTCTCCTGCTGATGCTCTCCCTCACGATGACCATCGGCGCACAAACAACACGGCAGCAACGCACACCCTCTGCCCACAACATCCTCAAGAAAGGACATCGTAGCCCCCAGGCACTGCTCGCCGGCGGCCTCCGTCGTGCTCCGCAGCGCGCCATCGAGGTCGGCAGCGGACAGATGTGGTTCGGCTATGATGATGCCGACGCACTGACAGACATGGGCCTCGCCATCAATGCTGACTACCACCTGGCTGTGTACCTCCCTTACGGCAAAATCGCAGGCAAGGGTGCCACCATCGATGCTATCCGCTTCATGCTTCAGGCCGACAAAGTGAAGAACCTCAAGGTATGGGTATCCACGGAACTCCCGGCCATCGGGGAGTACGACACCGGTGCCGACCTCGAAGTGAAGTCCGTTTTCCTCCTCGACTACAAGCCTGGAGAGTACACCGAAGTCAAGCTCTCCAAGAGCTACGAGATTCCCGAGGGCGGACTCTGGATAGGACTTTCCTTCGAAATCAGCGGTATGCCCGATGCACCCGACGACAGCGAGATCTCCGACGAGGACTACTACGGATGGTGGTATGAAGAAGTCTATGTCCCCTGGCTGGAGGAGAACGAGGCCAACGCCTATCCCTTCTTCGTATCCTTTGCCGACCAGGTGAACGAGGGTACCATGGTCTTCGCATCCAAGTACTTCGACGACCTCTACACCTACTATGCTGAAGCCACCGGCGATGACGAATATCTCGACATGCTCGGCTGGGACGACTACAGCGCCTATGGCTACTGCGTCGCATTGGAAGCACTCGTCGGCGGCGACAAGTTCCTCGACAATGCAGCATCTGTCGAAGGTCTCGGACAGAAGTACGCCCTCGTCGGTTCCGACGTGACATTCCCCCTGACACTGACCAACAGCGGTAAGAACGGCATCCAGAACTTCACCTACGAAGTGACCATCAACGGCACCAAGACCGAGGAGAAGACCATCACCCTCGAAGAACCCGTGGAAGGCATCCTCAAGACCTACACCACCGAGGTGTCCTTCGGCGCCGGCAGCGCCACCGGAACCCAGAACATCCAGCTGACGGTCACCAAGATCAACGGCCAGCCCAACGAGGTAGAGGCCAAGGTCAATGGCAGCATCTTCGTACTCAGCGAGACAGCCCAGCGCACACCCCTCGTGGAGGAATACACCGGAACATGGTGCGGATGGTGCCCCCGCGGAATGGTGGGACTGGAGAAGATCGCTGAGGACTTCAAGGGAAAGGTCATCCCCATCGCCATCCACAACAGCGACCCCATGGAGATTGATGCCTACACGGGCGTCATCGCAAGCAACATCAGCGGATTCCCCAGCATGCTCATCGACCGCTCTGCAAACGTGGATCCCTACTACGGCAGCAGCGAGGCCAGCTATGGCGTGAAGGACGACGTCGAGGCTGCATTCAAGAACCTGGCTGCTGGAACCATCGCCGTCAAGGCTGCATGGGCCGACAAGGAACTGACCCGTATCAACATCGAGACACAGACGAAGATGATGTACAGCGAGCCCGAGTCCTCCGTGGCCATCGGATATGTCGTCGTGGCCGACGGACTCAGCGGTAAGGGACGTGAATGGGCCCAGTCCAACTACTACTCCGGAGATGAAGAAGCAGCAGATGGGGATGCAGAACTCCTGAAGCTCGTGGAGCAGGACGAGTACATCATCGGCATGGAATTCAACCACGTAGCCGTGGCTGCATGGGGCGTCGAGAATGGCGTCGAAGGCAGCATCACCGGAGCCATCACCGCCGGACAGAACATCACCTCCACCTTCAAGGCTGACCTCACCACCGCCCTCATCGGCACCAGCCGCCTGAGCGAAGACGAGGCTGACCACGTCACCGTAGCCGAGCTGGTGGCAGGCAGAGATCTGCAAGTCGTGGCCATCCTCTTCAACAAGCAGTCGGGCGAGGTCATCAATGCCGCCGAGGTGACTGTCGCAGGCTTCGGCGCAGATGCCATCGCCGGCGTCGATGCCGCCGAGGCTCAGCCCGTAGCCACCTACAACCTTGCAGGCCAGCAGATTGCCCGTCAGCAGCGCGGCGTCAACATCGTCCGCCTCTCCAACGGCAAGGCCCTCAAGATCCTCGTGAAGTAACCCCACGGACTCTCCGAAAGGTCACTTCAGAAACGCAAGAAAAACATATTTTAACTCAGAAAAGAGCGCACCTGTCACGCTTCGTCGTGGCAGGTGCGCTGTCGGTTCTTCCTTGAAGCGACCCTGTAAAAAGGATTACAAAGAGAGTGAATATTGAGAAAGGACACAAATTAGTCCCCGCCAACAAACATGGATTCGGATACTCGTAATGTTAGCAACAATTGTTCGATATGTTCTGTTTCGAGGCCGGGGACTTGCGCGATGAAGTCTGCGTGAGCGCCCAGCTCTTTCATCTTGCGGGCATTGTCCAGTTTCTCCTGCCGGACACCTTGTTGCAGTCCTTCGTCGTGGCCGTGTTGCAGTCCTTGTTGTAATCCCTGCTGCAATCCTTCTCCATCTCTTCACCCAGTCGAAGTTGATGAATTTGCGTTTCTTTTTCCTGTCATGATGCGTATTCGAGATATTCGTTTGGATATGGAGTCGGGGACAAAGGTAGGTGAAAATGAGATGCAAGCCAAATATTTCGTGCATTATTCGGCATTCAGTATCCCATTTTCCTCATTTTGATGCAATTTCGATGTCTTACTTCCCTAAAAATTTGGAAGGAAAGCGTTTTGTGCGTATCTTTGCGGCAAAAATAAAATTGAATAGCAGAGTATATCAACATCCACTGTAGGGACATCAGTTAAAATAAATATAGTAAATCCAAAAGGAACTTATGTAGATGATATATTTAGAAAAATGATGGCAGACATTATAAATCCCCTTTCTCAGGGAACCAGATTGATTGGCCCCAGAAATACTTATCAGATACAGCGGGCTCTGGGTCAGGGCACCTTCGGCATTACGTACCTCGCTACCACTGAAATGCAGTTGAGCGGGCAGATGGGTTCGTTCACGACCAGGGTGCAGGTGGCGGTGAAGGAGTTCTTTATGAAGGACTTCAACGGTCGTGAGGGTTCAGAGGTGACGGCTGGCAGTCAGGGTGGTTATTTCGTGGACTACAAAAAGAAGTTCCTGCGCGAGGCAGAGAATCTGGCAAAGTTGCAACACCCCCATATCGTGAAGGTGCTGGAGTCCTTCGAGGCCAATGGCACAGCTTACTATGCGATGGAGTATCTGGAAGGCGGTAGCCTGGAAGGTTACATCGAGAAGCATGGAGCGCTGAGTGAATCGGAGGTCATGGGGATTGCCCAGCAGATTGGCGAAGCCCTGGAGTTCATGCATGCCCATAAGATGCTGCATTTGGACTTGAAGCCAGCGAATGTGATGCTGCGTTCTGCGGACGATGCTGTGCTTATAGACTTCGGACTCTCGAAGCAATTCGATAAGAACGGTGCTCCAGAGTCAAGTACCACCATCGGTGGCGGCACACCTGGTTATGCTCCCTTGGAGCAGGCTAATTACCAACGTGGCGACGGTTTGCCCGTGACGATGGACGTCTATGCGTTTGGCGCCACCATATACAAGATGCTCACGGGCGAGCGCCCGCCCGAGGCCAGCGAGGTGCTGAACGACGGCTTCCCCGCCTTTGTCCTCGAAAAGTATGGTGTCTCGGCTGGCACAATAGCCGTTATCGGACGGGCGATGCAGCCTATGAGAAAGAAACGCTATCAGAGCGTGCGGGAGGTGCTGGAGGCTTTGAAGCCCTTGGTACAGACGGCTCCTGAAACAGAAAAGGTCGTGCAAGACCGTGGAACTGCACCCGTTGCCTCGGAAGAGACGACGTACACCATTCCCCGGAAGCAGCCGGCAGCGGGCAGGGCAGTGAAGGTCGATGTGCAATCACTGAAGAAGTGGCTCTTGAGGTTGCTGGCGGCTTTGGCTGTTCTCGGGGGCATCCTCCTGATGATATTTTTCTTGCCTCGTTCTTGTTCCATGAGCCACACACCCGCTGATGTTCCAGGCGATTCGTTGATGGCAACAGACTCCCTTGCCACGGCTGTTTCGGAAGAGCAGAAGCCCTATATAGAGGATTCCTTGGGCAACAGGACGTACACGGTGAACGGTGTCTCGTTCAAGATGATTCGCGTGGAGGCCGGAACGTTTGATATGGGCGAGAAAACGTATGACGTTGAAGCCAAGCCCGTGCACACGGTCACGCTCACGCAAGATTTCTACATCGGTGAAACAGAAGTCACCCAGGCCCTTTGGCAGGCTGTTATGGATACCAATCCATCCTTTTTCAAAGGAGAGAATTTGCCTGTTGAATCCATTAGTTGGGATGATTGTCAGCTCTTTATCCAACAGATGAACAGCTTGACCGGAAGTTCGTTTACTTTGCCCACCGAAGCACAATGGGAATTTGCTGCACGCGGGGGCAACCAGAGCAAGGGTTACACCTATTGCGGCAGCAACAAACACTCTGAAGTGGGTTGGACTCAAAGTACAGGGAGTACAAAGACGCATCCCGTTGCTACCAAAATCCCAAACGAACTGGGCCTCTACGACATGGGTGGTAATGTCCTTGAACCCTGTTCCGACTGGTATGCCAAATATCCTTCAAGTGCCCAGACCGATCCCACAGGTCCGGTTCAAGGAGAATCTCATGTAGCACGTGGAGGTGGTTATTTAGATTTGGGGTTCCTTACCTTGCCTTCTGTCCGATATACTTATAGGAAATACCGCGATCAAGGCCTCCGCCTGGCATTGACTGAAAAAGGAAACTTATAGATTAAAAAACAATGAATATGAAGTACATGAAAATCTTCTGCCTGTTGGCGTCGTTGTGTCTGACGGCGATGACTGCGCAGGCGCAGGATGTCATCATCCGCAGGAACACCACACCAACTCAGAAGGCGACTCCCAAGACCTCCGCCGGATCCCCAGCCAAGAAATCAGCCAACACAGCTAAGCCTAAGCGAGCCGACGCCAATTCGTCCAGGTCTGCATCGAGCGATCAGGCTATTGCATCGAAAGATTTGAACTTGACACGGCTCTATGCTGAACAGGGAGATGCGAAGGCGATGGCACAGCTGGGCGATATCTATCGGTGGGGGTTGTGGAATGTGACAGATACGTTGCAATTAGCTCTGCACTGGTACACCTTGGCGGGCGAAGCGGGCGATGCAGAGAGCTGGTTCAAGCTGGGATGTATCAATCAACTCCGCGATGATAAAGAAGCTGAGGCCATCGACGCTTTCAGGAAAGCTGCCCGCGGCGGCTACGAGAAGGCTTGGTACTATCTGGGCGAGCTGCTGAGATACGACCAGAAGGAGGAGTCCTATTTATGGATGAGGAAAGCGGATTCCATAGGGGACCTCAGGGCTTTGGAAATGATATCCGAAGGATGGTATGATGACATTAATCCGAGCATCAAGACAGGTGCCCGCTCCAGAATTAAGGAACTGGCCGACAAGAATCATCCAGAAGCAATCGGTATCATGGCGGGGTTGTATCTGAATGGTTTTCTCGGGCAGGCTCCCCGTGACATAGAAGGTGCCCGTAAATGGGCACTCAAGGGCATGGAACTCAATGACCCGGATTCTTATACAATAATGGGTATAACGTATCATATAGAAGAGGATGAGAAAGAGGCCGATAAATACTTTGAGATTGGAGCAGCCATGGGGGATGTCTTGTGCATGGCTCATCATTCATGGGCTAGTGGGAAATACCAGCGTATGCGATTCGAGACACTCTTCTTCGGAAAGAAGGTGATGATGGATGGCATGGGTATATACGATGCTTCAGAAGGATATCTCAATGATGAGGATAAGAAAACGTGGCATCGGCGTATGGTGGAATATGGCCATTCGAAATAAATAGGCGAAAACGCCGGTTTCATCACAGAATCGGGGCATTTGGTGGAAAACAAACGGGGAAATTTGCAAAAGACACCTCCCATGTCGTACCTTTGCCGCAGAAAACAACATGTCTAACCCCTTAACACCCCATTACAACTATGAATCCTCAAGACGAAACCACTTTCCGCGAGAGTCAGGACATCCCACAGTCCACCACCATCGCCTCACCGGCCGCTGAAGCCTCAAACAAGAAGAATGCCCCTCGCTGGCAGACGGTCTCCATCGGAGGAGTCGCCGGAATAGCCATGGGCATCGCTGCATCTCAGGCCTACGAGGCCTTCGCGGCAGAAGATGTAGAACTGGCAGAGGAAGACGAGGCTGCCGGAGCAACAACCGCAGAGGCTGCCGGAGCCTCCGTTGCCGAAGTGCATCAGGCCACCGTAAACCAGAACCTCTCCTTCGGCGATGCCTTCGCAGCAGCCCGGGCTGAAGTCGGTCCTGGCGGTGTATTTCTTTGGCACGGACAGCTCTACAACACCTTCACCGCCGAGGAATGGCAGGGCATGAGCGATGTACAAAAGGATGAGTTCGCGGCAGACGTGCAGCCCTACCTCAGCCAGCAGACGGAAGAACCTGCTTCTCAGACTTCTACCCACACGTCCTCTCATACGGAGAGCACCACACGCATAGAGACCGTTCAGCCTGATGATAATGTCCATCATACCGCGCACGTGGAAGACACCGCCGAACCCGAGGTGCACTTTCTCGGGGTGGAGACACGCGAACTGGGTGGGCAAACCGTCAACGTGGGACACATGACCGTGGACGATGTACAAGTAGCACTGGTGGACGTGGACAACGACCAGATCTTCGACATCAGCCTGACAGACAACAACCGGAATGGTGAAATCGAGGACAATGAGATATCCGACATCTCCGACAGCAGATTCGATGTAGATACCTTCCAGAGAATCTCAGATGCCGAACAGATGCAACAGGAACCTCAGCTCGAGCAGGCCAGCTACATGCAGGACGACCTCGCACCAGACATGCCTGACTACATGAACGATGCCGATGTAGATATCGCTTAACTCCTGAACCACAAACCACTATGAAGAAGTATTTAGCACTACTTGCATGCCTGCTTGTACTCATGGCTGCTCAGGCGCAGGACGTGATTATACGTCGCAATACCACGACGACCACCACGTCCACGACCACCGTTACGAAGCCCAAGCCCAAGCCGAAACCTCGGACAACACAGCCGCCCTCCGTTTCCTCCCAGGCCTTCACCGCCAACGGCATCAGCTTCAAGATGATTCGTGTGGAGGGTGGCACGTTCATGATGGGTGCCACCCCGGAGCAAGGGAGTGATGCATTAGATGACGAGAAACTTACACATCGCGTGACGCTCTCGTCGTATTATATTGGTGAGACGGAAGTGACTCAGGCTCTTTGGGAGGCCGTGATGGGCAGCAATCCTTCCAACTTCAAGGGCGACAATCGCCCTGTGGAGCAGGTGAGCTGGGACGATTGCCAGACATTTATCCACAAGTTGAACTCTCTGACGGGTCGCAGCTTCCGCCTGCCGACGGAAGCCGAATGGGAGTATGCAGCTTGGGGTGGCAACAAGAGCCAAGGTTACAAGTACAGTGGCAGCAATACACTGGGCAATGTGGCTTGGTATTCTAGAAATAGCGGCGATGAAACTCATCCTGTGAAAGGGAAGTTGCCTGATGAACTTGGTATCTATGACATGAGTGGCAATGTGTGGGAGTGGACTTCCAATTGTTGGCGTGTTAACTATTCCGCTCCAGAGGAATGTGATAAACTCGTGATTCGTGGCGGCTGTTGGTATAACAATTACGGAGAAAACCGTGTATCATGTCGTGGCTGGGGTAGCGCAGGCTGGCATAATGATGGCGTTGGTTTCCGCCTTGCTCTGTAGGTACATAGACTCTATCATTGCAATCATTCGGCCATACACGGGGGTATGCCCCTACGGTGGGTGTTGTCTGTGAATCGGCATGATTGGTTCAATAATAATGTTACGGCACTTTTCGCCACGAAATCTCCCCATTTCCTCACAAAATCGCCTAACTTTTTGGCTACATGGCGAAAAGTAACTATCTTTGTCGCCGAAAACAAGAAAAAAGTAGAGAAATGTCAAGCGAGAAAGACAAGCAATTGCTGCCAGTGGGCACAGAACTGCAGGGGCGCTACCGCGTGGAGCGTCAGTTGTCCTCCGGCGGCTTTGGAAACACGTATGAAGTGACGAACTTCCGCTTCGGCGAGCGCTGGGCGATGAAGGAGTTCTTCATGAAAGGAATCAGCGAGCGCGAGGGCGACACCAGCACAGTCAGCGTGGCCACGGCCTCGCTGCCTCAGTTCGAGGCGCAGCGTGAGAAGTTCAACAAGGAGGCCCGGCGCCTGCGCCGCCTGCGCCATCCGGGCATTGTGCATGTGGAGGATCTCTTCGACGAGAATGGAACCTCTTACTATGTAATGGACTACATCGGCGGCGGTTCGCTGGCAGAAGCTGTCAAGCGCCACGGACCCCTGTCCGAGCAGCGCGTGCGCCAGCTGTTGCCTCCCATCCTCGATGCTCTGGAATATGTCCATAGTCAGCAGATGTGGCATCTGGACCTGAAGCCGGGCAACATCCTCCTGACAGAGAAGGGCCGCCCCGTGCTCATCGACTTCGGAGCCAGCAAGCAGCTGGGAGTGGGAGGAGCCAACTCCACCTCCATCGGCATGACCTACACCCAGGGCTATGCCCCCTCGGAGCAAGTGGACCAGAACCTCGACCGCATCGGACCCTGGACAGACCTCTACGCCCTCGGTGCCACGCTCTATAACCTCCTCTCGGGCAACGTTCCACCGATGGTCTCTGAGATACAGGAAGCGGAGGAGGGCGCCTTCGTTTTCCCCAAGGGCATCAGCGAGCAGATGCAGAGACTCGTCCTCTGGATGATGAATCCCAATCGCCGCAAGCGTCCGCAGTGCGTGGCCGAGGTGCGCGAGTTCCTGCAGATGGAACCGAACCCTGTAGAACCACTCGCTACAGACTGCGGGGACGACGACAGCACACGGATGCCGGATACTGAGCCGCACGCGGAACCGAAACCTTTTTCCTGGAGCCGACTGACGGGCTTGCAGAAAAAGGGCATCGTGGGCGGTGTGGCAGCGTTGCTGGTCATAGCTCTCGTAGTCTTTCTGTTGCCGTCCTCTCCGGCAGAAGGTGGCGGAAGAGAAACCGATTCTCTGAACGCTGAAGCGGCGAAGTCCGATATCGTGGAAGCCGTGCTTCCCCCCACCGCCACGGATCTGAGCTGCACCTCTCCCGTAGGCGACTACCGCTACACAGGAGCCATCGATGCCGACGGCAAGCCCCACGGCACAGGTAAGGCCACCTTCGCCGACGGCCGCATCTACGACGGTCCCTTCGTCCATGGAACCATGCAGGGTTCCGATGCCACCTTCTGCATGAACAACGGCGATGTCTTCACAGGCGAGATGCGCGACAACCGCTTCTATAGCGGACGCTACACCGTCAAAGAGGACGGAAGCTATTTTCAGGGTTCCTTCAAGGACGGACAGCCCGATCAGGGTAATTGGTACGACAAGAATGGCAATCGGTTATGAGACAGCTGATATTCTTCAACAGCCGCGACAACCTGCTTCGGTTGGACGTGGGGCGCATAGCCTACTTCGAGGCCGACGGTAACTACACCAACATCATGACCAAGAACAAACTGAAGGTGCAAGTGGGTGTCAGCCTCACACGCATGGAGGCTTCGCTGAGCGAGCAGCTGCGAGAGCAGGCCTCCGTCTTCATGCGCATCGGCAAGCGTTTCATCATCAACCGCGACTTCGTGTTCAACATCGATTGTGCCCGCCAGCGGCTCGTGCTCTCCGACATGCAGTCGTTCGCCTTCGCCCTGCCTATTTCCAAGGATGCCCTTCGCAAGATGAAAGACCTCTTTATACAAACGCGCCTATGAACCTCATTGAACTGAAAATAGGCCGCGACGGCGAGAGCGGCAAGCTCTGCATCGCCGTAGGCGGCAAGAATGTGCTCGCGGGCGAGCCGGACAGCGTGCCCAAGAGCGTAAGCCGCGAACACGTCCTGTTGACCGTGGCGGACGACGGAGGAATCATCATCCAGAACCTCCACATTGAGAATGACCTCTACGTCAACAGCTACGGAGTGGAACGCAAGCGCATCCGGCACGGCGACCGCATAGAGCTGGGGAGCGACCATTTTCTGCTCTCGTGGGACCTCCTCGACAAGTTCTTCCGCCTGGCGGACATCCGCCCCCTGGAGCAGGTGTGGAAAGACTATCAGGATGCGCGCCTACAGCTGCAAATCAAGGAACGTCGCTTCGGCGTCCTGCGTTCCGCCACGGGACTGCTGACCACGGCAGCCATGATTCTGGGCTTCATGGAAGGCAGTGGCAATGGCATTTCAGCGCGCCTGATTCTCTACGTGGTCATGGGCGTCGTTTCGCTGGTGTTCCTGATTGTCGCATGGCGTTCCGCCTCGCGAGTTCCCCTGCGCCAGCAGCAGTTGGAGGAAGAGATCCGCCGTCGCTATGTGTGCCCCTCTTGCGGCAGCCTCTTCAACCTGCAGAGCTACGACCTTCTGCGACAGATGAAGAAATGTCCCCACTGCGGAAGTTTCATCATTAAATAATAGAGATAATTCTCTGGCAGCAACCTCTGTAAGGACATACTCCGCGTCTGTCCGAAATGAACGCCTCCACGCGAAATCCATATAGTCAATCAGTTGAAGGATAAGATGCAAAACATCAGTAATCTCTTGGAAATGGCATTCTTGCGCAAGGCTTTTGCAGGTGCCGCGCTGTTCATGCTGGCACTCCTGCCCGCAGGTGCCCGCAACTACATCCTCTGCGTGGGCATTGCCGACTATCCCGGCACGCAGAATGACCTGCGGCTGAGTGCCGGCGACGCCCTGACCATGCAGACTCTTTATCAGAAGAACGGTCAGTCCACGGTGCGCCTGTTCCAGAACGAGCAGGCTACCGTGGCTGCCGTCACCGCCGCCTTCGATGAGCTATGCAACGAGGCCACGGAGGATGATGCCGTCATCTTCTACTTCAGCGGACACGGCGTGCCGGGCGCCTTCGTCTGCCACGACGATTTCCTGCGCTACGACGATGTGGTCAGCGCCTTGGGGCGGTCGGCTGCGAAGAAGAAAATCATCTTCGCCGACGCCTGCTTCGCCGGAAAAGCACGCCGCAGCCGTCGCCACGCCACCGCCGAGACCTACGCCCAGACTAGTGTGCTCTTCTTCCTCAGCTCCCGCACCAACGAGACCTCTATTGAGAACCGGACCATGAAGAACAGCCTCTTCACGGCCTACCTCGAGCGCGGTCTGCGAGGAGGAGCAGACACCGACCGCAACCGCACCGTCACAGCCCACGAGCTTTTCCGCTTCGTCAGCGAGGGCGTGCAACAGAAGTCGCGCCAGAAACAACATCCAGTCATGTGGGGACGATTCGACAACGATATGCCGCTCATGACTTGGTAATACTTAATAATCAATGGAAAAGAAAACCATCCGTTGTCCACGCTGCCACGGCATCCTCGAGGTCACCAACCCCAAGGATGATCCCGTGCTGCTCATCACATGTCCCAACCCGCAGTGCGGAGCCAAGATGCGTGTGACCTTCGCCACCGGCGACACCATCCTGGCCGACCGCCAGCCGCACGACAACCAGATAGGACACCTCCTCTTCGAGGGCGAGCGCTATGTCCTCACAGAGGGAACCAACACCATCGGGCGGCAGAGCAAGAGCAGCACCGCCACCATCCAGCTGCCCACCCAGGATCTCAGCATGAGCCGACTGCACGCGCAAATCCAGGTCCACCGACTGAAGAGCGGACGTGTCAAGGCAGTGCTCACCGACCTGCGCGATGAGGAGAAGATGCAGCAGCGTCCCACCCTCATCGATGACCAAGCGCTGCTGCCCGGCGACGCCTATGTCCTCGCCAACGGCGACACCATCACCATCGGGCAGACACGCATCAAGTACATGCGCTGATGAGTAGCATGCCTCATTGTGAATTACAAATTGTGAATTGTGAATTGTGAATTATGCACATACAGATTGTCCCCCCACAAGCCCTCCAAGAACTCGGTGCACGCCAGAACCAGGAGGATGCCCTCTTCCCGGCCTTCGGGCAGGCGACGGCCGACAACCGTCTCTTCCTCGTCTGCGACGGCATGGGAGGGCACGACCACGGTGAGGTGGCCTCGCAGACGGTGACAGAGACCATCGGGACCTACATCCTCCAGCACTGGCAGCCCGGTCAGCCGCTGTCTGATGAACTCCTGGCCGATGCCATCGCTGCCGCCTACGACCAGCTCGATGCACGCGATAACCCCGACGACCGCCGCCGCATGGGCACCACGCTCACACTCCTCTGCCTGCACCGCGGCGGGGCCACCATGGCGCACATCGGCGACAGCCGCATCTACCATGTGCGACCTTCCGAACACCGCATTCTCTACCAAAGCCGTGACCACAGCCTCGTCATGGACCTCTTCCTCGCAGGCGAACTCACCCGCGACGAGATGGACACCTACGAGGGTCGCAACGTCATCACCCGTGCCATGCAACCCCACCAGGAACGCCGCTTCCGGCCCGACGTGGTCCATACCACCGACCTCCGGCCCGGCGACCTCTTCCTCCTCTGCTCAGACGGCATCGTGGAGCAGCTCACAGACAGCCAACTCCTCGGCATCCTCTGCGGCGACGACAGCAAGGACAGCCTCCTCCAGCGTCTGCGCGCTGCCACCGCCGCTGCCGCCGACAACCACTCAGCCTACCTCATCCGCATCCTGGGCGTGGAGGCCGAACCCTCTGATGCAGAGGCACCCAACGAGGAGGCAACCTCGCGAGCGAACTTCGTTAATATCGTGCGTGCGAGAGAGAATAGACCGCAACAGCCAAAGCAGGAAGACAACAACCCTCTAAGTTGGCTGCACAGAATACTGAAAAAAATCTTCTAACAGAGCAAACAAATGGAAAAAGACGCACAAGACATAGCCTATTTCGTGTCATTTTGCATAGAGCAATATAAACACGCCAAGGGACTCACGGGCGAACAAGCCATGAGGGAACTCGACAAGTATGGTGTGCTTGAATATCTGGAAGAGCACTTTGAGATACTTCACACTCAGAGCCACCAATGGATTCTTGAGGACATCGACGAATTTATCAATATCAGAAAAGAGGAGGGCAAAAGATGATACTCTACCACGGAAGCATTGAACAGGTCACCCGGCCTGAAATAAGGCAACCGCAGCGAACCCTCGACTATGGCAGTGGGTTTTATGCCACGACATCCTTTGAGCAGGCCGAAAGATGGGTGCGTCGCAGAATGCGCGAGAAGAAGTTGTCTCTCGGCTATATCAATACCTACGACTTTGACTTGCAGGCGATGCACGTGCTCAAGACACGTTCCTTCCCGGAGCCTACCGAGGAGTGGGTGGACTTCGTGATGGCCAATCGGGTGAAAGAAGGATTTACGCATGACTACGACATCGTGTATGGCCCCGTGGCCAGTGACCATGTTTACACGGCTTTTGCCCTTTACGAGGGGCGAGTCATCAGCAAGCTGGCACTCATCGCAGAATTACGCACCTACACATTGGTTGACCAATACCTCTTCCATACAGAACGGTCGCTGCAATTTTTAAGTTTCTTAGAAGCAAAGGAGGTAACACTATGATAATCGGAGAAATAGACCAAGACAATCTGTATTTGCTGCTGCCCTCAAAAGTCAGTCTGCTGGCAGGCATGATTCAGAAGCATGAACATCTACCACTTCTGGATGCCATCAAGGAAATTTATTTGTCCAAGACTTATAAGCAACTGGAGGATGAGAGCACCAAAATGTGGCATCTCGGCCCTGTGGCCCTCTATCAGAACATAAAAGCTAACATCTAAATATGGAGAATAGAATGAGACACTACATCACACTGCTGGTCTGCCTGCTCGCGCTGACGGTGGCACAGGCACAGGATGTCATCATCCGCCGCAACACCACGACAACAACCACCACGACTTCCACCACTACGGTATCTAAGCCGAAGCAAAAACCCAAAACAAACCCAAAGCCGAAACCACGTAAGCAATCACCTACGGATGTTCCTGAACAAACCTTCACCGTCAACGGCGTCAGCTTCAAGATGATTCGCGTGGACGGCGGCACATTCACCATGGGTGCGACGTCGGAGCAAGGAAGTGATGCGGGTGGTAGCGAGAAGCCAGCCCATCAAGTCACCCTGTCCACCTATTACATCTGTGAGACGGAAGTGACTCAGGATTTGTGGCAGGCTGTAATGGGCTCTACCGTAGCCCAACAACGCGACAAAACCAATAAAGAATGGCCTTTACGTGGGGTAGGTGGCAATTATCCTATGTACTATATCTCTTGGGAAGAATGTCAGACGTTCATCCGCCGTCTGAATGCCCTTACAGGCAAGAACTTCCGCCTGCCTACGGAGGCTGAGTGGGAGTTCGCGGCTCGTGGTGGTAACAAGACTCAGGGCTATAAGTACAGCGGCAGCAACTCTTTGGGCAATGTGGCGTGGTACACAGACAACAGCGGCAACGAGACACATCCCGTGAAGCAGAAGTCGCCGAACGAACTGGGGCTCTATGACATGAGTGGCAACGTGGGGGAGTGGTGTCAGGACTGGTTCGGAAGTTACAGCTCCTCGTCCCAAACGAATCCGACAGGCGCAAGTTCGGGCTCTTACCGCGTGAGCCGTGGAGGCTGCTGGTTCTTCAACGCCTGGAGCTGCCGTGTGTCGGACCGGAGCTACATCACGCCTGGCTACCGGAGCTACTACCACGGGCTGCGCCTTGTCCTGTAGTATCATACACTCACGAAGGCATTCGGCTCTTCTCCGTCCTTCGCCCAAAAGGCGGCCCAAATAAAAGGGGCCGCAAAAGGGGCGAAGGGCGAAAAAGAAAACATCCGCCGTAGGGGCATACCCCCGTGTATGCCCGCCGAATACACCCATCGGTCGCCGAATGCCACCGCCGAATGTGTCCAAACGTTCCTCGGATTTCGGCCATGCGTGGCGGTTGCAAAATTCGGCCATACACGCGGCGGTAATCATGCGGCCATACACGGGGGTATGGCCCTACGGAGGATGTGAACGAAGCGAACAGCCCTTCTGCTTTTCAGGGCAGCCAAAAGAAAAACATTTTTTAACTTGGAAAAGAGCGCACCTGTCACGCTTCGTCGTGGCGGGTGCGCTCTTGCTTCACCATCGTCAAGAAGAAAAACTTGGCTGCGTGCATCTTTATATGTCCGACTTCGTCTGCTCCCATTTGTCCCAGTCGGTAGCAGAAAGGAGTCCTGTGAGTTGGGCCTTCAGAGGTCTTAAATCTTCTTGCACAACGTTCCAAAGCATGTCCTTTCGGATCTGGGCATACCCATGGACAATATGATGACGCATACCTTCAATCTGACGCCAAGGAGTGGACGGATGTAAGTCCTTGAACTCCTTGGTCAGCATATATGCGGCCTCACCTATAATCATCGTATAATATGCTATAGGTGGGTTCTATAAATTAGCTTTGGATTGCTCTTAGGCTTTTTTCGAGCAGATTTTGTTTCAAGGCCGAAGAAGCGTAGCGGGCTACGGTTCAAGGACTTGAAGCAAAAGATGCCGAAAAGAGGCAAAAGCAAACAAAGATAATTCATAGAGAATTTACCCTTAATTCCGCAACACTATTACAAATATAACTTTTTAAGTACCTGAGCAACAAAAAGTTGCTCAGGATTTTGCCATGTCAGATTTTTCACCTATCT
>ONJJ01000057.1 GCA_900318115.1 uncultured Prevotellaceae bacterium
GCCGACATAGACGCCAGACCACGTCTGTGCCTGCAGAACGGCAAGTGCAGACCAGACCAGCAAACAGAGAAGAAGTCGCTTCATACGATATACCTTATTTAATAACTACGCGCGCGCGCTGGCCTTGGCGGACGATGAATGGACCGTGGAGGGGTGCTGCCTGCAGGTGGCGTCCGCTGAGGTCCAGGAGCTCGGCGGGAGATTCCGTCCGCTCCTGCTCTGGGTGCTGAATGCCGTCTGCCGTCTCGGCGGAGAAGGTGAACTGGTCGATACTGTAGGCCTTGGCACGAGAGGTCGTACACGTGAAGTGGAGGTAGAGGTGGTGCTGGCCGGTAGTCGGGGTGATGTCTGCCCGGAGGGTGTGCCAGGCGGCATCGCCACTGAGGTCTTTCAGCTCAAGGATGCCTGCGGGCTCCCCTTCGGGCTTGTCGAAGAAGATTTCTATCGTGCCCGTGGCATTGCCTGCCGGGGGCGCAACGTCAATGGCAATGCTCCTTGCCGTCTGTTCGCCGAAGTCCACGTTGTCATACTGCGCCCAAAGGCCGTTGGCCACCTTGATGACGGCACCTCCGCCGCAGCTCTCTTCCTCGGCCGTGACCACGCCGCGGTGGTAGTCGAAGCGTTCGGCCTGTAGCGTGGCGAAGCCCTCCTTGATGACGTCGCCCAGCACGGCATTTACGCCGGCGGAGACAGCCGTGCTGCAGCCGAAGGGGTTGGTCGTGGAACTGGTCGTGGCTTTCTTCAGCCAGCCTGTGCCCGTCAGTCCTTGTTCATTGCGGTTGTTGTATGCCAACCAGGCGTTGTCTATCAGCCAATTCTGGAAAGTAGGCTGGCATAAATCCAGCACAAACCGGCGGACGTAGCGCATCAGGATGCCCTTGAAGCCACAGAGGTCGCCGTTCGCCTCGTCCTGGCACACTTTGATAAATCCATAGCTGTTGCAGAGGTCGGACTTGGTGAAGTTCATAATCTTCTTGGCATCTTTCAGGTATTGTTCATCGCCGTAGTGGTCATAGAGCAGGCAGGCGGCACCGAGCATGGTTCCTTGGTTGTAGGTCGAAGCCCATTCGTTCTTGGACTTCACTTTCTGCGTGGCCGGGTCCCAGACGCAGCTGTCCCAGATCTTGCCCGACGACATATTGTTGGCCAGGACGTAGCGCTGCGCAGCGTAGAGGTCTCTCGCCTTCTCGAAGTATTCCTCGCCGCATCCACTCATGCCGAGGTAGCAGGCAGCCACTTCCGTGGGGCCTGCGATGCATGAGTTTGTGCCATAGGGGTCGCCGGAGTTCTGTGCCCAACGCATCAGCCCCGTGAAGGGGATGTAGGCTCGTTCGTAGATCTTGTCGAAGTTCGCCTTGGCTGCGTTGGTGTAAGTCTTGTTGTTCGCCAGCCAGCCCAGTCGAGCCACGGCGATGACCTGCCACATGACGTCGTCGTTGAAGTCGTGGCCGTACCACTTGTAGTCATCCGTGTAGACAAGCTTGTCCCAGCTGCTGCCCACATACTTGTTGAAGTAGCTGTACACGTAGCGCGCCGTGCTGAGGTATTCTTCGTTGCCGGTGCTCTCGTAGGCGTCCAGCATCACCTCGAGCATCTCTGCTTCGCCCCATCCTCCGCGGATGAAGGTCCGCATTCCGGAACCGCGCGATGTGCAGTACTTGCTAAGGAAGCGGGCTACCATCTCATCGCGGCAGGCGGCGTCGAAGGATGTGCAGGGTTCCACTTGCTCGAGGATCCACAGTTGCTCGTCCTGCCCCTCGGCAAAGGTGGCCCAGACGGGCACCTCGCCATCCTCGCCCTTTGTGACGCTGAGGCAGCAGGCGCGGTCGGGCGTCATGATGCGATAGACGCCCGCGGCCTCGTCCACGGCCTCGAACACGAAACCGCCGCTGCGCGTAGTGCGGTTCATGCGCAATCTGCCACCGGCTCGCATGGTGCTTGCAGTGGCATACGTCGAGGTGTAGTTGTTGAGCAGGGCTGCCGTAGTATCCGAAACCTCATGCAGTGTCCATTGCTGGGCTGGCACTTTCGTCTCTGTCCAGAGCACCACATCGGTGTTTGCGGCAATGGAGGCGTCCTTAACGAACAGGGATTTGTTTGTGAACTTCTTGGACGTGACGCGGTAGGTCTGCGCCATGGTGATGGCGGCTTGGGCTGTGAGCACACAAAGGCACGTCAGAAAGGTCGTAAGCAAGTGTTTCATATGCACATTTGTAGTTTTTGTTTTCTGCTGCAAAGGTAAGAAGAAAAGCTTAGACCGCCAAAGAATTGCACTCAATCAGACATTTTTGACATCAAGTTGGTCAGTTATTGTCGCCAGATTGGTCAGATATTGCCCTTTGGACAGAGTCTTCGTGCATTTGTCGGCGATAGGCTTCATGAAGGAGTTCATCGAAGGTCTTTACTTTGTCGAAGTCCTCCAGTGCCTTCAGGCTCCGTTTTCGTCTCCGCTCCTTCTTGCGCTGCTTGATGGCGAATGGATGGGTGATTTTGTCGTTGATGCCAGGCGACAGCTTTTCCAGCACGGAACTCAGGCTGGGCGGCGGAACGACTTCTTCTTTCATCTTAGGGTTGATTACCATTCCCGGCAACGGAATGTGCTTTCCTGCACGCACCGTCACTTCGCGCAAGGTGTCGACTCCAAGAGTGTCGACGTTCAGCGTGTCGGCGCTCAGGGGGCTTGTTGCCATCATAAGAGGGAATAACCACGAAAACATGGTGCAAAGTTATAGCCTTTTGACCACAGGAGATGGGGCAAGAGGGTTAAACAAACTTAAATCTACTTTCCTTTTAGCATTTATTCCTACTATTTAAGCTATCTTTGCCGTTGAAATCCTAAGGATTTGTTTCTTTCGGCAAATGATATTCACTAACTAAACAACATTTTATCATTATCAAAACAGGAACGTATGAAAAGAATCATTACGCTTTACGTCCTCGCTTGCTCATTGATGCTCACCACCAATGTCGCAGCTTGGGATGAACCCGTTGCTCCATCGCGCCCCGCATTTGAGGGTACGTGGGTGACACCCGCCACAGGCGGTCAGTATTATATTTATAATGTGGGGGCCAGCCAGTTCATGGGCACTGGCCTGGACTGGGGCACACGCACCATCACCACGGTAGATTCTGTCGTCCTGGTGAGCCAGAAACAGGTTGCTGTAGCTCTGGACAGGAACTACGTGGTTCCCTTCTCCGTTGAGGAAAGCGATACGGAGGGTTTCGTGTTCATCCGCACCTTGAATACAAACAAGGGAACGGGGGCTTACGTCACCGCCGAGGGCAATGCCTCGTGGTCAGATGGTGATCTGGGACGTGCAGGTCGCTGGTACATCGAAGAGGTGTCTGGCGCTTACGTCTTCCATCCCAACACCGACGAGAGCCTCTGCCTGGGTGTCGATGCTTTTGGTGCTACGACTTCTTATACTTGGGCTGACGCAGTCGCCGACAGCCACTATAGCATCGAATGGAAGTTCATCGAGGCCACAGACGAAAACGCCGAGGCCATCAAGGCTTATGCCACAGGCGCTTATCAGAAGTTCCTCGCGGACTTGGTAATTTATGATGCCAGGAAGGATTTCCTGAGCTTTATCCTTGAGGCTGAGGACGCCGGTGTCGATGTTACGGCAGCTGGTGCTGTCTATACGAAATCTGACGCGACCGTCGCTGAAATCGAAGCTGCCAAGGAACAATTGAAAACCGATGTCTTCAACTACAGGATTGTGAACTCCAGCGAGGAGAACCCCTTTGATGTCACCCGCTATGTGCTCCAAAACCCCGACTTCTCTGCTTCTTGCGCCAATGGTTCCACGCCTCCGGGATGGGAAGTGACAGTCAAGGGACAGAACCTCGGTCAGCAGAACCGCAAGGACGTCAATCCGAATGATCCGGAACTCTTCCTCGATAACTTCATCGAGGGCTGGATCCCAGCCCCCCAGACCCTCGGCGATGGTTACATCGGTCAGTGGGTGAGCGGACTGCCTCAGGGTCGCTATCGTCTGGCTATGGACGCGGTGGCTTGCAACCAGAGTGCCGACTTCGATCCCACCACCATCACTGGCGTTTACCTCTTCGCGGGTAATGGCACTTATAATCTGCATGGCGACGAGTCCGTCACGGGCGCACCTTATGATATTCAGCACTATGAGTGGGACTTTGACTTCAATGCCGACCGCCTCTTGATGGGTCTGCTTGTGGAGGGCACTAATGCTAACTGGATTTCTGCCGATAACTTCAGGCTCTACGCCATTGGTGGGGTGAAGGAAGACCCCAATGTCACTGTGCTGCGCAATGCTATCGCTGAGGCCAACGAACTCATCAGTCAGCTCGGTGGAAACAATATCGAAGACCCCAACAGATTCAATGTCAATATGGCTGTGGCAGAGAAGTTCCAGGAAACGGTCTCCGACGCAGAGGTCGCCCTGAAGGGTTCTGCCGAGGCTGTCAAGGAAGCTATCGAGAAACTGCAGCAGGCTTCAGCGGAGTTGCAGAAGTCTGCAGAGGACTATCAGGCTTACCAGCAGGTTTACACACAAGCTGTTGCTACTGCTTTCAGACTTGAGGAAATTGGTCAGTGGGAGGACCTCCAGAACTCCATCTATCTTTGGGCAGAGGAGATCGGCAAGGCTTTCGGCGAAGGAACCCTCACCGCCGACGGGCTGGAGGAAGCACAGGGCCACGTGGATCAGCTGATTGCTGACTTCATTGGTGATGGCTCAAAGATCGCTGTCGGCGACGACCTCACCATCCTCGTGAAGAACGCAGACTTCAACCAGGGACAGTATGGTCCCAACACAGATGCCGCTTTCAATCCCAGCGCAGGAACCATTCCCGGCTGGACCGTTACAAGTGGTAACGTGAAGGAGCTCAGCGGGGAATGGCATAATATCGAAGCCTACGGCCAGGCTTTCGATTTCAATCAGACCATCAAGAACTTGCCTGCTGGTGTCTACCGCGTGACCGTTCAAGGCTATGTCCGCGTGGACGGCGGCGAGAACGATATGGAACTCTACGCAGGCATCTCCACCAAGCAGTTTATGGATATCACCGAGCAATACAGCGAAGTACCGCTGCTGGCCGACGCCGACGGCAACACTCCGGGCTGGCCCTATGACACCGCGCGCGAGGATGGTCTTGGCTATCAGCCGAACTCCATGCAGGGCGCTGGTGTCTATTTCTCCACCGTCAATCCGGCGACCGGCAACCTGTTCTACCTCAACAACGTAAATATCGTACACACGGGCGGTGACCTCACAATCGGTGTGCGCAGTGCTCACATCAACAATAATGCCCTCTGGATTATCTGGGATAACTTCACTCTCACTTACTTAGGAACGGAGTCCCTCGAAGCCATCCTCTCGGAGATCGACATGCTCGCGTATGAACTCACCCGCCTCTTCGAGGACAACTACCTCACCCTTGACGTGCGTGAAAAGTCTGACAGGATCTTTGAGCGCATCGACAAGAAAGAACAACTCACCACGACAGACGATGCTCTGCAGCTCTTCAATGATATCAAGTCTCTCATTCAGACTATCAAGGACGAACAGCCTGTCTATCAAGAGGTCTCTGACGTCCATGAGTACTACTCGGCTAAGGTCGATGAGTTCAGCCTCGCCTCGGAGGAGTACATCGCCCTGTTGGATGAAGTAGGCATCAAGATTTCCAATGTCGAGTTCCAGAACATCGCAGAGATGAATTCTTATATCCAGCGCATCAAGGACGAATGGACCGTTGCCGTGATGAAGGGTGCTCAGGCAGGTGACGACGTGACTGCCATCATCAACAATCCGGACTTCGAGACTCTCAATGACAACTTCTGGAGTATCATTGCTCAGGAAGAAGGCGGACGCGTAGGCGACAACCAAGGTTATCAGGCAAATGCCATCTATGAGAATGGTGACATCAAGATTGAGCATTTCATCGAGTCGTGGCGCGCCGACAACAAGCCGCTCAACGATGGTGATGTGTGTCAGCAACTGGGCGGCATCCTGCCCGAAGGCTATTACAGCCTCGAAGCTGATGGCTTTGCTCTCCTGCAGGCCGGAACTCCTGACGAGGGCATTCAGGGTGTAAGCCTCTTTGCTCAGATCGGCTCTTTGGCCATGACTCAAGCCTTCAGCGAAGAAGGCGGAACCACTCCGCAGCACTACACACTTAACTTCCACGCGGATGGCGTCAGCCCGGTGGTCATCGGTATCCGGGTGCGCGAATCCAATGCCAACTGGTTTGTGGCAGATAATTTCCGTCTGACCTTCCTCGATAAGGAGGCACCGGATGGCGTGGAGGACGTCCGTCCCGCCGTTTCCGCCAGCGCTCCTGCTGCCATTTATAGCCTCGATGGTCGTCAGATTCCTGCTATGCAGCGTGGCATCAACCTTGTGCGCACGGCCGATGGTCGCCTCCACAAGGTGCTGGTCAAATAAATCATCCTGCGAAAGATCCTTCGGATCTGCAGATAATCATGAAGGCCCCGGTTGCAAGTTCGCAACCGGGGCCTTCTTGGAAATTATTTTTTTTCTTTTTACTTAGCCTCTCGCTCCAACCAAGCGATGGTCTGTCCTTTGAGGACTTTCTGTCCTTGCTTGGCGGCGACGTCAACGAGTTTGCCTCCGAGAGCCGCATTGATGGGCAAGGTCTGGCCCCAGGGGCTCTGGATGTAGCAGAAGAAGTCCCCCTCGGCGTAGTTGGTGCCGATGGCGGGTTCTGCACAGCGCATGACACCGGCATCGCCGGTAATCTCGAAGAATATCTGGCCGTTGAAGGGAGCCGTGATGGCGTCGGCCTTGGCATGCTTGA
>ONJJ01000039.1 GCA_900318115.1 uncultured Prevotellaceae bacterium
CGACGAAGTGCCAAGTGCCGTACCGGGCATCTTGGATACGGCCGACAAGATCTTCGAGATGTATGCTGACAAACTCGGCTTCATCACCATCAACCAGGGCAAGTCCAAGAGCGACACCTACAAGATGATCATCCGCCTCTTCTCTACCAGCGAGTGGAAGGCCGAAGGCAGCGGCATCGACAACCAGATCGGTATGCTCTCGCTCTCGCGATGGGCTTACACTTCGCGCGGCGGACAGACAGTAGCCCACGAGATAGGGCACTGCTTCCAGTACCAGGTCCACTGCGACAACAACGACTGGAACGGATGGATGTACAACTGGCACGAATCCACACAGAATCCCTTCTGGGAGATGTGCGCACAGTGGATGGCCTACGTCTTCTATCCCAACAAGCTCCTCAACGACAACGAGTGGCTCTGGAACTCGCTCAACGGCATGCACCGCCATCCGCTGGCCGGGTACCTCCGCTATGAGAACTTCTTCATCCAAGACCTCTTCGTACACAAGCACGGTTGGGATGCCGTAGGGCGCCTGTGGAACGACTGCAAGGATCCCGAAGATCCCTTCGAGACGTATATGCGCACCCGCATGACGGGTACCACCAGCCAGAAGGTCAGCCAGCTCGGCGACGAGCTGTGGGAGTGGGCCGCGCGCATGACCACCTTCGACCTCGACCCCATACGCTCTGCCGGAGCAGGCAAGGCCAGCTGGCGCAAACAGACGGCCATGACTAAGGACGACGACGGCTACTGGTGGCCCGAGAAGAAGGATTGCATCGAGAACTACGGCAACAACGCCATACGCCTCAATGCACCAGGGAAAGCCAAGACGATCTATGTCGAATTCGAAGGCAAGGCCGGGGCAGAAGGATACGTCGCGAAGAATCTCACGCGAGCAGGATGGCGCGTTGGATTCGTGGCGTTCAAGAACGACGGCACACGCATCTACGGCGACATGAATTCCGCCACCTACAACGATGCCTCTCGCACCATTGCCTTCGACTGCCCTGCCGGATGCAGCTACGTTTGGCTCGTCGTCAGTGCTGCGCCAACGACTTATTGGACTCATAACTTCACGGGCTGGATAGACAACACCGAAGAACAATGGCCCTACCGAGTGAAATTCTATCAGACTAATGTTTATGGCGAGACCAACAATAACAGTCTGCCCACAAGTATTTCAGACATGGCCGGCACGCAGAAAGCGGCCAACGGCAACAATGTCTATGATCTTCAAGGGCGCATCGTACGTCGAGGAACCACCTCGCTCGACGGCCTGCCACGTGGCATCTATATCGCTGGCGGCAGGAAAGTGCTGAAAAAAGATTGATATTCAAAAAGATGGTGGAGTCATAAAAAGCAAAACGTTGAGTCATGATTAAGAGAAAAGATGGTTTCAAAGGCGAGCGCTCTGTTCTCCTGCCCCGCATGATTGTGGAGCTTGAGAAGAACGATCCGTTGGCCAGGAGTCTCTTTGTGACCGACATAGGCTATTACCCGAAGGCGGCGAATCACTACCGCGAGCGGCAGGAAGGTGCCGATCAGTATATCCTCATCTACTGCGTGGATGGTAGTGGTTGGTACAGAATTGGCGGTGCCCCCCTCCAACGCGTGAGCCGTGGTCAGTATTTTATCCTTCCCGCAAGTCAGCCTCATGCCTATGGGAGTGATTCCGGCGAGGGGTGGACAATCTATTGGGTTCATTTCAGCGGAGAGCAAGCCGCTGTCTATGCCGCCGATGCCCAGCAGCCTCAGACCATCCGCGTGGCGCAGGATTCACGCATCCTCAGCAGGATCGATATCTTTGAGGAACTATTCCTGACGCTGCACAGTGCCAATACCATCGACAGCCTGCGTTATGCCTCCTCCCTCTTGCACTACTTCCTCGCCTCCATGCGCTACGTCCCTCAATATCGTCTCTCCGGCAACTGCCAGTCGACCGTCGGCCGGAGCAGTCAGTGCTTGGATGGCACCTTCGACGTCGTGGGCGCTGCCGTGCATTTCATGAAAGAGAATATGGAACGGCGCATCACCCTTCATGAGGTGCTGGCCTATGTCGGCTACTCCCAGACGTATCTCTCATCCCTGTTCCGCCAACGTCTTGGCATGAGTATCAAGGCTTTCTTCAACCATCTGAAGATTGAATACTCCTGCCGCCTGCTGGAGACCACAGATATGCACATCAATCAGATCTGCTACAAGTTAGGCATCGAGGACAGCAGCTATTTTTCTCGCCTGTTCACCAAGACCGTAGGAATGTCCCCCACAGCCTACCGGATAGCCTTGCGCGGTGGCGCAGGTTGTAGCTCCGATGCGGGAGTTCACCAGATGTCTTCAGTCTCCTCGGGGTTGTCAAAGACTTCCTTGGCGCAGAATTCCAGATAGTCCAGGTTGCATTGCTTCTTCTCGTTGTCCAGCACCGACTTGAACTTCAGGTAATAAGTCTTCTCAGGAACCATGTCGGCGCTGACGATGATTTTCCTCAGCACGTCGGGCTGGCTTCTGCACGTGATGATGGTGCCATAGGCGCTGGTGTATGAGTTTGGCGCCTTCATGTACCCATTGTTCCTCATCCTCCTGTCCACCTCGTCATTGTAGGTCGGATCCTCGGTGTCGCTTTCCCATCCGACGATGGAGGGCAGGTTGCCGCTGGGGAAATAGTGGTTCAGTCCGCCTATGCGCAGGTCATGGGGAATTCCCATTGCCATCAGGTTGTTCTTGTCCTCGCCCCAGTAAATCTGGCACATGGAACGGGTGTTGTTGGCATTCCATCCATATCTGATCTCATAGTGCCCAGCCCTCGGAACGGTTGGCAACTTGATGATGAATTCATAGTTGCCGATGATATTGAACTCGTCGCCCTGATAGCTCTGCCATGCATCCCCTCGTCCGGGTAGATAGTAGAACTGTGTTCCCTCATAGATATCTATGCCATCGATGTATTTATAGTTGGTGGGGAATCCTCGGTTCTTACCCATTTCGGTGTAGCGCTCCTTCAGCCCTCGCAGGTTGTTGTTCATAAACTCCGGAAACATGGCTGCGGCGTCAAAGCGGATGCGCTGTCGCTGCTGTTGGATGCGGACGTTCTCTGTGCATACCAGCAGGCGTTCCAGGGGATAGACGTAACCGTTGGCAGCGATATAGGCGGGCGAGCGCATGATCTCCACGCCTTCGTTCTCATCAGGGCTCAAGGCCCCGGTCGAGGCGGGGTAGAAGCGTCCGCTTTCATGATAGTCGTTGATGTTTTGCTGCAGGGGGCCGAACTCTCCTCTGCCGTTGCGCAGGATGGGGAATCGATTCAGGAATATGCCGTCGCTGTTGGTGCTCTGGCGGAAGCTCTCGGCACTCTGGAAAATCTTCAGCAGCCGGTGACGTCCCAGCGTCTGGTAGTATTCCATGACCGGGATGGTGTAGTTCGATGCGTTCTTGTAGTTATATCCGCGCTCGTTCCAGTGCAGCACCAGTTTGTCGCGGCTGAGGCCTACAGGCAGCACGTGGTAGGTCACGAATTGGTTGATGATATTGTCCTCGTTGGTGAAGTCGTCGTCCTGCAACGCGTCCGCGTAAGCACCTATTCTCTGCAGAAACTGCTTTACTTCCTGTACGCCGATGTCCTTGGCTCTCTTGGGCTGTCCGGCCTCGGCCAGCAACCTCTCCCAGCAGTCATCCGTCTCGGCGAAGATGGTGAAGCCATACTTGCGGTGGGGCGGCAGGAACCCAGCCCCGCTGGCTCCCTCTGTGGGGTGCAGTCCCAGGTTCTTGACAACTCCCGTGGCATAGAGCTTCTCCCAGACCTCGTCCCGCACCTTCGAAAGGGTGTCTGTCAGTCCGCAGGCCAGTAGCAGGCGCGACATCACCGTGTAGCCGCTGTTGCTTCCTCGTGACCAATTGCCCACCATGTCAGCCAGTGTCTCGTTGGAAGGACAAATGACGGCGCGAACCATATGAATGCAGCCGTTCGACACCTCTATGTCACGCATCTTCAGGTCCACGGGAGCCTGTTCATTGATGAATATGCTGTCGGAGTTCACCGCACCTCGTGAGACGCTCATCCGTCGGTCATTCAGGTTGGGCAACTCAAACTCTTCGCCGTCGTGGGCAGGAAAGTCGCTCGTGGAGTAGATCAGGCTGTTCCCACCATCTATAATACTATTATATACAATCACTTTGCGGATGGAATCCAAAGTCCGCTGCTCCGGGAAGCCATCCCAGGAGGGTTCCGTGATCAGCCCTTTGGCATACAGTGAGTCCAGGTAGTCGCGGATGGCCTGGTCGTTAGGTGCAAAGCACGTGTAGTGGCCGCGCACCGAAAGCAGCTGTGCCACACTGGAATGGGACTGGTTGCTGATGGGCACTTCTTTCAGCAGCTTCACATATTCCGAGAACTGCGCCGAAGGCTCCTCTTCCAAGAAACTCAGTACGGTTTGTTCCTCAAAGATATAGCGGTTGGACATATCAATGTCTTCCTGGCAGGCGTGGGTTAAGCTCAGCAGCAGAAGTAGGCTGGCATAACAGGCAGATGAGATTATTCTATGTTTTGTTTCCATGCTGCAAAGGTACCTTTTTTCCCGATACTGGTAAAATGATTTCTTTCCCTATGGCCGTTGATGGCTAATTTGTCCATAAAGAAAAAGAAAAAGTACATATCGCGGTTCGGGAATTATATCTACTTTTGCCGCCGAAAGGTAATTGTTGAACCCTAAAAAATACCAAACTATGAAGAAAAAACTATCACTATTGACAACCTTCTTCCTTCTCCTATGGGCGATACCTCTGGCCGCTCAATTGGATGAATTGAAGCAGAAAACCATTGTCATTCAGGAACAGGCCGAGGAGATGGCGCCTGGCACCTGGTATCTGCTCTTTCAGGCACGAGGCAGTGGCGGATATATGTGTGACATGGGTGCTGGCAGTCTCCTGCTCAAACCATCCACTGACAATGTCACCGACGGCGACCTGGCCACGGAGAAAGCCGGCTTCCTCGTCCGTTTCATTCCCACGGAGGGAGCCTCAGAGGTGCCTGCCTATCACCTGCAGTTCGGCACCGGCAATTATGTGGCCGCGGAATCACCCGAGCGGAGAGTCAATGGCACGGAACTCTCCACAACGGCCTCTCTCGAAGATGCTGATGCGTGGAATATCACGCTCATAGCCGAGTCACTGGGGCATTTCTGCATGACAACGGATCCCCTCCAGTGCCGCATCGACAACAATGGCACGGGCAGCACCATTTCCTATTGGGATTCGGGAGCCGGCAGCGACCTAAACGCCAACTATGACTGGCAACTCTTTCCCGTAGAACTGGTAGAGGTCACTGATTTGGAAATCCTGTATGAACGAGTGCTGCGGCGATATTTCGAACTGCAGAACTATTACGACGCCTTCGAGCCTGGCACCGAGCCCGGTTACTATGGAGCAGCAGAGGTGGAAGCTTTCCAGAATACCATGAACGAGGCCGGCGTCCTTCTGGATACGCCGATTCAGAAACTGACCCAGGCACAACTGGACCAGATGCTTGAACAATTGAATCAGGCCTATGAGAACGTCGTGGCATCACGCGTGGAATATGTGCTGGACAATGGCTATTACCGCATCCGCACCGCCAGCAACTTCTACTACGAAGAACGTGATGACCAGGTCGTCTATCCCGAGAAGGGCCTCTGGGGCGAGGGCAGCGAGTGCGGGTGGAGTGATCTGGACCGTAGCACCTACCGCGCCTGCACTTTCCTTTGGCGCTTTGACAGAGATGCGCAGACAGGCAACTACCAAGTTTACAATGTCACCAATGGCGGCCGCTTTACTTCCCTCAAAGGGGCTGATCACCTCCAACTCAATCCCGCGTTGACACCCGAGGAGTCCGAGATTCAGGTCTCCTATGTCTCCCGCGACGAGAACGACCCCTCTATCATCTATGTGGCACTCTCGAGGGCAGACAATACCGATGCCTACGGCTTTTTCCACCAGAACAAGCATGGCAACGGAACGGGCCGCTCCGGCAATATCGTGGGCTGGGATCATAGCGGTCTGTGGAGCCTTTGGTCCGTGGAATCCGTGCCCGAGGAGGAGGCGCAGGCCATGCTCGATAATTATTCGATTCTGAGCAACAAGGACCGCTTACTGGCTAAGTACGACAGCCTTCGCCAGGAAGTACTCCGCGATGTGGCGCTGGCAGAAGACATGCAGGTGGAATCCGATCGCCTGGTGACGACCGAGGAACAATACTCCTCTGCCATGACCGATGACAACTACCCGCTATCCAATCTCCTGGATGGCAACAACTCCACGTTCTGGCACTCAAGATGGGATGCCGGACCCCAGCCCGGCGGAACACACTTCATTCAGATTGATTTCGTGGAGCCCGTCACGGACGGAGTGGCTATGGACTATGTGAGGAGAAGCATAGACAGCGACCAGACCTTGGAATTCAGCCTTTATGGCTATGACCATGAACCCGACCTGTATGCCGAAGGCAAGGAAACGGGCAAGCTGTTGGCAACCGTGAAGTTCCCAGACCTCATCGCCGGAAAAGTGATGTCGGCAACCTTCAGTTTCGTCGGAAGTTTCCAGTGGGTACGTCTTTATTCCGAGAAGACCAACTCCGCCAATGGTTTCTGGCATGCCGCAGAACTGAACTTCCATCGGGTGGTGCCCAATCCCAATGCGCAGGCTGCACACATGGGCGACGCCTACACCCAGCTGAAGGCTCTGCTGCAGAAGCAAATAGGTATTGACCGCGAGACCGTCACACCCGACGACTACACAGATTTGCAAGAGGCCTATGACCTCTTCCTTACCAAGTTCGTCAATCCTGCCGACCTCCTGAACAGCATCACACTGGCAGAGGCCAAGGTGGCCATCATCGCAGAGGGTACGGATCCAGGTTTCTGGCCTCTGGGAACGGGTAGCAACCAGATCGAAGAGGCAATAGAGGCTGCTAAGGCATACCTCGCAACGGGTAGTCTCAAGAAGGAGCAGGTGGAGGCACACATCCAGCAGCTCAAAGGGCTGACTGCAGAAATCGACAAGAAGGTGATCCAAGTCAGCACCGACAAGTGGTATCAGATCCAATTCCCTACAGAAGAGATGTTCGACGAGCACGAATGGGACAAATCTGGTGCGGCGGCCGCCTTCGACTCCTATGGCAACAAGACAGCCGAGAGCCTCTACGGACTCGTGGCAGCACCTGCTGTGTTGTCTATAGACGAGGAGACGGGAACACAGGAAGTAACACCTATCAGTGCACAAGATGCACATTTGGCAACAGGCATTTATTTCAACAATCCCCAGGCTCTGCAGGACGAGGAACTCTCGTGGTTCCGTTTCGTGGCTGTAGGAGACAGTGCCTTTATGCTCCAGAACAAGGCCACAGGCCTCTTTGTCCGCTTCCAGAATCCCGGACAGGGCATAGCATTCGTGGACTTGCAGCCTTCGCTGGTGAACGTCAGACCCATGGGATTTGGCACCAACCTGATTTCCGTCAGCACCCTTGATGGTGCCAGTCAGACCAACGCACATGTACAGCACAATGCTGCGCAGTTGGTGACGTGGGATGCCATGACACCAGGCTCCAACTCCACAATGATGATTCATGAGGTCGCTACCGTCACTGCCGACGATGCCGCAGAAGCGTCCATGCTGGTGGAACCCGGGCGGCTCTATACCTTCTGCTATCCTGTGGACATCGAAGTCACCGACGGTGGACAACTGTACAGCATGAAGGGCGTCACAGCCCCCACTGCTGACTCCCCGGTCTGTGCTGTATTGCAGCCCGAAAAGCGCATTGCTGCAGGCCAGCCTGCCGTGTTCATCGCTGAGGGAGAGTATGGTGAAGAACAGGAACCCATTGAGGCTTTCTTCAAGCATGGAGCGTCACCCGTGGCTGAGCCCCTGGACCAGAACGGACTCGTGGGAACGTTCTTCGGCACCATGGTCGAACAGGGCATGGCCATTGCGGAGGGACCGCAGTTCACCACGACACTGAACAGCGTGTGGCTCGGCGCCAACACAGCCTATCTTGCGGCATCCAACATAGCAGAGCCGGCCGATGGTGACCTGCTCATCCCTGTCAGTGGAGAATATACCTCAGTAAACCAAGTGTCATCTACTCTGTCACAGGGCACAGAAGTCTATGCGCTGAGCGGGCAGTTGCTGCAGCGTAGAGCCACACCTCAGACCCTGAGACAGCTGACGCGGGGCATCTACATAGTAGGTGGACGCAAGCTGGTCATAAAGTAGATCGTCATTCTATGTATTGAGCACCTCAGAAGCCCTTTAGCCGATCTTCTGAGGTGCTCTAATCTTTGATTGAGAAATATACCCTTTGTTGCCAAAAATATCAACCGACAAAAATCCATGTCAAAGAAAGTAGCTTCGCCAGTCGGAGCCCTGACGCGAATCCGTGACAGGTGCGCACTTTTCGAAGTTAAAAAATGTTTTTTGTGGCAGGCGTATCGCCAAGAATGACTACCTTTGCGCGGCGATTCAGTAGAATCCGCGAGTATAAAGGTAAGAAAAGATATGATTATAGGAGGAAAATACAGACATACCTACACACCTACGGCATCGGACATCACGCCGCTGTACCGGCTGACGCCCAATGCGTTGCTGATGTACTTCCAAGATAGTTTTGCACGCCTGATGACCATCAATGGCGTGGCGGCCTTCGACATCGTCAAGCAGCGGCGTATGTGGGTCATCACGGAGGTGCAGATCGACGTGCAGCCGACCGTGGCCTTCTGGTCCGAGGACTTCACGGTGGAGTTGTGGGTGAGCGAGCTGTCGGCGCTGCGCATCTACTGCGACTTCCGCATCGTCCGCCGCGACAATGAGGCGCTCCTGGCCTCCGGCACCAGCCAGTGGAACATCCTCAATCTCGACACCAAGCGGCTGGAGGTGACGGACTTCCTGAAGGATCGGCTGACGGTGGTGCCGGAGCTGATGACGGCCAGCCACAAGAAGGTGCGTTTCCCGAAGGTGCAGGCCTATGACCTGCAGATGGTGCATCGCGCCACGCGCCTGGACCTGGACTTCAACTTCCACGTCAGCAACCGCAGCTACGTCAGCCTGGCCCTGCTGACGATGCCCGAGGAGGTGCTGGCCGGGCAGACCCTGGCATCGCTCACCGTCCACTGGCTGCACGAGACTTACCTCGACGACACCCTCACCTGCCGCATGGCGCGCACCGAGGACGGCAGCTACCTCCACACGCTGACCAACGCCGAGGGCGTGGTCGTCTGCGAACTCTTGAGCCGATGGCAGCCGCAAACTGCGACGGCCGAAGTCAGCGAGGTGCTGAACAGGGATTTGTAGGAAACGGAAAAAACCGACTTCCAAGAAACGCTAAACTAAACCTGAAGATATGAAAACGAACAGCAGAAACCGTATGAAGAGAGCAATTACGACCGTGGCCCTGGTCGTCGCAGCCGCCCTGCCGCTGCAGGCGCAAACGAAGGGCGACGTCCCCGTGGAAAACGGCCCCTTCGCGGCCAACTGGCAGAGCCTGAAAGCGTGGGAGTGCCCCGAGTGGTTCCGCGATGCCAAGTTCGGCATCTGGGCGCATTGGGGACCTCAGTGCCAGGCAGAGTCGGGCGACTGGTACGGCCGCGGCATGTACCAGGAAGGCGGCTGGCAGTACAAGTATCATGTGGAGCACTATGGCTCGCCGGCGGACTTCGGCATGAAGGATCTCTGCAATGCCTGGAAGGCCGAGCGATGGGACCCCGAGTCGCTGGTGAAGCTCTACAAGGAGTGTGGGGCGCAGTTCTTCTTTACGCTGGGGCAGCACCATGACAACTTCGACCTCTGGGACTCGCCCTATCAGGAGTGGAACTCCGTGCGCGTGGGACCCAAGCGCGACATCGTCGGCGAGTGGGCACGTGCGTGCAAGAAATATAAGCTGCCGTTGGGCGTCAGCATCCACGGTTCTCACGCCTGGACGTGGTTCGAACTGGCACAGAAGTTCGACGGCAACCTGACGAAGGAGGACGGCTACAAGCCCAACCCCGACGGCACCGAGAAGTGGTGGCGGGGACTTGACCCGCAGGAACTCTACGCCCAGCGCCACGAACCCAGCCGCGGGTGGGAGAACGCCGGCAGCATCCACAGCCAGTGGGAATGGAAGAACGGCGCCTCGTTGCCCTCCGAAGCCTACAAGCGCAAGCTGCAAAACCGAGTCCTGGAACTCATCAACGACTACGACCCGCAGATGCTCTACTTCGACGACACCGTGCTGCCGTTCTACGGCTGCGACGACCAGGTGGGGCAGAACATCCTCGCACACTTCTACAACCACAGCGCCAACCGCCATCACGGACGCCAGCAGGTGGTGGCCATGGGCAAGATACTGAACGACGAGCAGAAACAGCTGATGCTCTGGGACGTGGAACGCGGCGTGCCCGACCGCGCCCAGGCGCTGCCCTGGCAGACGTGTACGTGCATCGGTTCGTGGCACTACGACCGCGGCATCTACAACCGCGGCGACTACAAGTCCGCTGCCCGTGTGGTGAAGATGTTGGTGGACGTGGTGAGCAAGAACGGTTGTCTGCTGCTGAGCATTCCCGTGCGCGGCGACGGCAGTATCGACGAGAAGGAGGTCGCCATCCTGCACGACCTGAAGGCCTGGATGGACGTCAACGGCGAGAGCATCTTCGGCACCCGTCCCTGGGTGACCTTCGGCGAGGGTCCGCTGGCAGAGGCGGCCAATCCGCTGAATGCGCAGGGATTCAACGAGGGCATCAAGTACTCGGCTCAGGACATCCGTTTCAACGCTAAGAAGAACACCGTCTTTGCCACACTCATGGGGTGGCCGCAGACGAACACCACGACCATCAAGAGCTTTGCCGATGGCGCGAGTGTGATGCAGGGGAAGCGCGTGCGCAGCGTGAAGCTGCTGGGTTACGGACGGGTGCCGTACACGGTGGATGCCACGGGGCTGCATGTGACGCTGCCTGCAGCTCGTCCTGGCGGCGACATTGCACCTGTACTGGCGGTGGTGGTGAAATAGTCATCGCAAGCTACTACTTAGTGACAGGTGCGGTCTTTTTTGAGTTAAAAAATGTTTTTCTTGACTGCAAATGTAATTGAAGAAAGAACGATGGCCTATTTCGGAAGCTACACACAGACGGAGGAGTATCGGCGCGAGGAGCTGATTCGCAAGATCGAACATGCGCTGGAGAACCTGACGGTGCAGGAGCTGGAGGCGCTGTACTACGATATGACCACCAAGAGTTATATCAATGATTAGCACGGCGTTACCTGGTTATGTGCATCCGTTGGCGCTGGGCGCGGAGACGCTACCCGCGGCCTTCACCTATCCTTTCCGCTACACGGCGCATCCGCTGTGCGAGCGGGCGGCTGCCGTGGTGGCCGAGGAGGTGAAGCGGATGGGCTTTCAGGAGGGCAAGATGTTCGGGGTGTTGGTAGTCAGCGGAAACGGAAGTCTCTCCTTGCGGGGAGATTTAGAGGGGCATGAGTCTTCCTTGTTTTTCCTTGCCGCCTACTCCGGGCAGCTTTGGGGCAGCTACGACTATCCGTGGTTTGTGCCGCCCGTGGTGGATTATCTGGATCCCAACAGCCACTTCCAGCTGGAACAAAAGGAGATTGTGGAGATGAGCCGCCGGCTGGAGGCAATGCGGGAGAGCGAGGAGCGGATGGAGTGGCAGCGACGCGTGGCGCAGCTGAGGGCTGAACGGGAGGCGGCAGTGACCGAGGCGAAGAGGGTGTATGCAGAGGGGAAGAGGGGGAGAGAGGAATTAAAAATTAAAAGAGAAAAAGATAAAAGAGAAAAATTAGATAAAAAGGAAAAATTAGAGGTAAGAGAAGAAGGTCGAGAGGAAGGGGGAGAGGAAGTAAAAATTAAAAGAGAAAAATTAAAAATTAAAAGAGAGGAATTAAAAATTGAGGGGAGGAATGAATTAAAAATTGAAGGGGAAGAAGAGGATGGTTACCTGGAACTTATCCGCGAGAGCCAGCGGCAGAAGGCTGATATCCAGCGGGCCAAGCAGCTGCATAAGCAGGAGATAGCTGAGCTGGAGGCGCGGCTGACGGAGCACAATGCGGCTGTCCATGAACTCTACGAGGAACGTAAGCGACGCAGCGAGGCGCTGCAGCAGTGGCTGTTCGGGCAGTTTGATTTCCTCAACGCCAAGGGCGAACGAAAGAACCTGCAGGAGATCTTCGGCCCTCATCTGATTCCTTCGGGCGCCGGCGAGTGCTGTGCGCCGAAACTGCTGCAGGCAGCCTATGCACTGGGCTTGAAGCCCGTGGCGATGGCAGAGTTCTGGCTGGGACCTTCCAAGCCTGGGCGCTATCGCCAGCCGGGTGCATTCTTCCCTGCCTGTCGGAGCAAGTGCCATCCCATCTTAGGACATATGCTGCAGGGCCTGACGTTGGACCCTGACCCGGCTGCTCACTATGAGCAGGCGCTGGAACCCGTGCGTGTGTTGTGGGAAGACGAGTATCTGGCCGTCGTCTATAAGCCGCAAGGGTGGGTGAGCATCCCCGGCAAGAGCGACCAGCCTTGTCTGCTGGACGCCGTGGAGCGTCTGTGCCCGGGTGTCAGCGGTTCCGTCATCGTGCATCGGCTGGATCAGGACACGTCGGGAGTGATGGTGGTGGCGAAGAATGCCCGCGTGCATCATGACCTGAGCCGGCAGTTCGAACTGCGGGAGGTGAAGAAGAGGTATGTGGCGCTGCTGGAACAGCCCACCCTCCAACAGCCCACCCCCGACCCCTCCCAGGGGAGGGGAGTTCGGAGGATGTGTGGAGGAATGGCCCGGCTCCTCCCAGGGGAGGGGAGTGCTGCGGGGATGTCTGAAAGGTTCGTGATCGATCTTCCTCTCGGTCCTGACTTGGAGAATCTGCCTCGGCAGCGGGTGGACTTCGAGGAGGGAAAGGAGGCCATCACGGAGTATGAGGTGCTGGGCGAGGAGACGCGTAGGGTGAGTAGGAGGACTTCAGCAACCAACATCCCGCAGGTGGATGAAATCCCCGTCACCTCTACAGCGAGCAGCACCGCTCAGGTGGAGGATGTTCCCGTCACCCGCGTGGCCTTCTATCCTCATACGGGGCGCACGCATCAGTTGCGCGTGCATGCGGCCTCGCACGAAGGACTGGGCACCCCCATCCTCGGCGACCGCCTCTACGGGCGCGTGGCCGACCGCCTCTACCTGCATGCAGAGGCCATCGACTTCGAACATCCCGTGACACACGAGCGCCTGCACTTTGAGGTGCAGGCGCCCTTCTGAGTTATTTCACGATGTCGTTCTGTCGTTCGATGTCGTTCTGTCGTTCGACGTCATTTGGCCGTTCGATGCCGTTCTGTCGTTCAACGCCGTTCTGTCGTTCGATAATACGCTATTTTACAAGAACTTTTCGGACTTGTCCGTCGGCCGTGCGGATGATGTTCAGGCCTCGGTGCATCGTTTGCTTCCGGATGCCCGTGAGGTCGAAGATGGCAGGTGTCGTCGTTGTCTGGCGAGCTACGTCGATGCCGTCGGGGATGTAGGTGTTCAGGCGGCATTCGAGGAGCAGGAACTCATCGAAGCCCGAGCCGTTGTTGACGAAGCTGATGATGTGGTTGCCGGCTTCGGTGATCTCGAACTCCAGGGTGTAGGTCTTCGCTGACGTCAGGTTGGCGGCGGTGTTGCCGTCGGCATTAGGTGTGGCGCTGTAGATGCTGGATTGAGCCACCACCTTGTTCTTCTCGTTAAGGATGCGGGCGCGGTAGCGGGGCGTGCCCTTCCAGGCGGCGCAGGCGAAGGTCAGGCGGTAGTAGCCCGGCTCTAAGGCCAGCGGATACTTGGCCTGACGACCATATTCCGCATTGCTCTCGCGCCAGTAGAGGCCCTTGCCCTGATAGCCCTTGAAGCCCACGAAGGTGCGGGCGCCAGAGCTGTAGGAGTTGGGATATTCGTGTACCTCGCCGCCCCCTTGTGTGGCGCGCCATCCTTCGGGCAGGGTGCCGCTGAGCACATTGGCGAAGTCCAGGAGATAGACGGCTGTCATGTCCTTGAAGAGAGGCACCAGGGTGACATTGTCGTCGGGCATGGCGAAGGAGTTGTCCTCGCCGACGGTGATGCCTCCGTGCTCCACCGTCCATCCTGCGAGCGCATAGCCTTCCTCGGGCACCACGTTGAGGTGCACCACTTCGCCCTCTGCCGCCTCTGCGACGTCAGCCGTCACGGTGCCGTGTTCGGCCTGGCGGATGGTCATGAGGAAGCGCTCGGCAGGTGTGCCGGCGGGGGTGTAGATGACTTGGTCGATGTAGATTCCGATGCCTGCGGAGTTGGTGATGATGAGTTCGTTGTCGCCGGCTTTCAGCGTGGCGCTGAAGGTGGCTTTCTTCCACTCGTTGGTGGCGGTCTTCTCCAGCTGTACGGTGTTGCGGGTCTTGTTGATCATTGCCGTCAGGCGGCTGGCGCGTGCGGCTTGGGTGTAGCGGATGCTGATCTCATAGTCGCCCCCTTCTTGCAGCTTGAGCGTATGGCGCAGGGCTCCTGCGGTGTTTGTTCCCATGTCTGCGAAGCCGTTGCCGGCCTGGCCGCGGACGTTGGGGTACCAGTTATAGGGGTCGGTGACGCAGCTCTTGATGCTCTTGTAATCCATATCCTCGGCCTCGATGATGATCTCGCCGCGGTATGCCTCGGGCTGGCGCGGCAGGTCGAGTGCGAGGGAGGTGGCGGGCAGGACGTCGGTCAGCACGGATTCTGCGGCTCCGGCGCACTGGATGGTCAGGTCAACAGGACCGTTGTGCTTGACGTTGAGCGTGTAGGCTTTCGACTCGGCGTCCCATTCGGCAGCGGCGCTGGCCGTGGCCTGGGCGCGCTTGGTGAGGGTGTAGGTCGGTTCGGCGGTGGCTCCGCGGACGATGATCTGGTCGAGCACCATGGCGGTGGTGTCCGAGCGGTAGTTGTTGAGGTAGAAGTCGATGTGGTCCTCATATTCGCGCACGAGGCCGCTGCTGAGCTTGCCCAGCGTGAGGTTGAGCTCCTCGCACGTGTTGTACTGCAGCGGGATGACAGCTGAGGCGGTGGTCTTGCTGTTGAGGTAGGTGTAGGGCGTGTAGGTCACCAGCTGGTTGTGGAAGCGGTTGACGTAGAGGTCGCCCGTGGAGACTTCGGGGTACTGCTCATTGAAGTCCTTCACCTTCTTCGCCTGAGTGCCCCAGCGCGAGGTGTAGGCGGACTTCTTCACCTGCACGGGAATGGCCTTGGCGAGGTCGTCATAGACGTCGATGGCCACGGGGATGGCTCCGTAGCGGCCGGTGCTCTTGAAGTAGCAGTAGTTGTCCATCCACTGTCCGTTGCCGCGGTTGAACGGGTCTTTCTGCTTGTAGAGGCCGTCGTAGAGGTCGCCCCATGCGGCGTACTTCTGCTCGTCGTTGCCGGAGTTGACGTTGTTGATGACGATGATCTTCGTCTTCCCCACTACTTCCTCGCGCGAGGGAATGTACAGGGTTCCGTCGATGATCTTCTGGAACATATCCAGCCAGGCGTTCTTGAAGCCGGGGAAGGTGCCCCAGTTGCGGCGGGTGTAGCCGTTGACGGTGGTGTTGTTGAGGTTCTGGAAATCCTCTGTCCAGATGAGTTCAGGACCGTCCCAGACGGCACCTCCATTGACGCACGTCTGCTCCATGACGGTTCCGATTCCGGCTGCCACGGGATATTTCTTTCCGTGGTCTTCGCCGAGGATGGAGCTGAGGGCTCCGTTCCATCCGCAGTTGTCGTAGCGCACGCCGTAGTTCTTGGCCAATCCTGAGATGAAGGGGGAGAAGGTGACGCTCTCGTTGTTGTAGAAGCAGCTGGAGGTGGTGTACTTGTAGAGCCAGAGGATGGCTTCGGGGTATTGCTTGCAGGCTTCGAGCAGGTCCTTGTTGCGCTTCATCATGCCCACGGGATTCAGCGGGTGGGACCAGATGTTTCCGCAGAAGGAGATGGTCAGGAAGCCGCCGTACTTGTGGGCCATCGGCACCAACTTGGCGAAAAGGGCGATGCGCGACGCCTGGGTGCTGGAGCTGCGGTCGTTGGCCTCGTCGAAGCCCCAGAACTGCTCGGCGTAGTTCCAGCCGAGGAAGTTGGGGAAGCGGCGATAGAAGTATTCAAAGGTCTCGAGATCCGTGTCCTGGATGTGCGTGTGGCCGCCGCTGGCGGGCTGACAGGTGAACCACATGCCGTTCTGCTGGCAGACGGTGGCCCAGGACTTGTAGGTGCGCACGGCATTCTGCGGCATCTTATAGACGTTCTTCTCGGTGTCGTACTGGCAGGAGAGCGAGAGGTTGAGGACGACGTAGGGGCGCACGTCGGCAGGGATGAGGTCGATGATTTTCTGGGGGTCGGCTTTGTTCCATACATCGACGTGTATGAGCCACATCGGATGGCGGGAGTCAATGGGGCGACGTTCCTGAGCCGTCAGGCTCTGGATGCTGCCGAGCAACAGGGCAGCCAAGGTGAGGATGGAAAGCAGAAGCTTTCGGAGTGAGAATCGTTTCTTCATTGTGAGTAAGGGGTGTTAGTGATGATTTTGTGTGCAAAGGTACTTCAAAATCGCTGAATCACGTCTTCTCTGATGTCTCAATTCTTTCTGCATGTGTTTCAAATGATGTATTCCAGCCGGTTAAGAGCAGAAGGCACCGCAGGAATGGTCCTGCAGTGCCTCTTCTAAAGCGGTTTTGCAAAATGTTTCGGGGGAGATTATTTCGGGAGTCCGAAGACATCGCTGAGTTCCTTCATCTGCGCATCGGTCATGCCGTCGGGGGTGAACCCCATGTTCTTGGCGGCGATGTAAATGAGGGCAGCCTTGTTGAGGACGTCCACTTGGTCGAAGGCGCTCATGATGTCGGTGTCCACGGCGAAGACTCCGTGCTTTTCCCACATCACCACGTCGTAGTCGTCGTCGATGGCACGGATGGTGGCATCGGCGAGTTCTACGCTGGATGGCAGCATATAGGGCACCATTCCGAGTCCTCGCGGGCAGAAGGCCTTGGTCTCGGGAATCATCGACCACAGCAGCTTCGTGGCCACGTCCTTCTCCATGAATGTCTTGTTATGGGTCATGGCCACGAGTTCGATGGGGTGGGTGTGGAGGCTGGCGCGGTAGGGAGATCCCTTGGCGAGGAGGTAGTCGTGCACGGCCAGGTGCGAGGGCAGCTCGCTGGTGGGTTTCACGGGTTTGTCGGCGATGATGACATACGAGGCGCAGTCGTCCAGGATGCGGATGATGCTGCCGTTGTCCATGGGCCAGCGGGCGAGGTCGCGCATACGCATCTGCGTGCCCTTGCAGTAGAAGTAGCAGCCCTTGAGGTGGGGCAGGGTGGTGCCGATCTGATAGACGGGCGAGATGGCGGGCAGCGCCTTGATGGCATCGTCCACCTGTTCCGTGATGTTCACGGTGATGTTGCCGCCATTGCGCTCGGCCCATCCTTTCTGCCAGAGATAGCCAGCCACCTCTGCGACATCGTTCACCACTCTTTTCAGTTCATTTCTCTCGTTTAATATACTTTCCATTGTTGATAGTGTTTATTGATGTTCTGGGATTCGGGGTTCAGGGGGCGGGATTTCGATATTTCGACATCTCGATATTTCGATATTTCGAGGTTTCGATATTTCGAGGTTTCGGGGATTCTGGGGATTCATTAGAAATCTTCTCCGTAGCGTTCCTTCGTTATCTGTGCGAGGGACTTGCCGCGCGTGTCGGGTGCTCCGACGACACCCACTACCAGCGAGATCAGCAGCAGCACGATCATGCACCAGGCAGCGAGGGTGAAGCCTTCGCCATTCTCGCCGTAGATATAGGTGAAGATGATGCCCCAGGCGGCAGAGAGACCGCGGACGATGAAGAACATCAGGCCTTGGGCACCGGCACGGAACTTGGCGGGGAAGAGCTCGCTGCCCCAGAGGGCGTAGAAGATCTGCACGCTCAAGCCGCCATTGATTCCCCACAGGATGGAGAATGCCCAGAGGCTGCCTACGCCCGTGACGCCCTTGATGATGACCACCCAAGTGGCCAGAGCGGCCGCGAGGCCGAGGACGTAGAACAGCTTGTGCGGCAGGCGATCGATGAAGAACGAGAGGCATAAGGTGACCACCACTACCACGAGCCATCCCACGCAGCTGAGCATGTTGGCGTATTCGTTGCTGAGTCCTCCGGCCGTCTCGTAGATATGTGGCTGGAAGAAACCCATGACCGATGCCACGAGGTTCCAGGTCAGGTAGATGACAGCCAGGAAGGTGACGGTCTTGACGGCAATCTTGTTGGTGAACAAGGCCTTGATGTTGTCGAGGATGGAGCTGCTGGCTCCCGTTTCGATTCCCGGGCTCCCCTCTCCCTGGGCGGGCCTGAACTCCTTACTCTCTTCCAACTGGCGCTGCAGCGTCCAGGCGATGAAGGCCACGACGAAGAGCGTGAAGAAGACCACGCGGGAGGAGAAGACCTGCACGGCGGCTTCGGCAGCATCGGCACCGATGACAGCGTGCGCCACGGACTCCACGAAGCCATAGAGATAACCGCCGGGAGCGAACAACATACCGAACAGCAAGATGATCATGGGCCCCATGCCCCACGACATCTGGGAGATGCAGATGTTGCGTCCGCGGTTGCCGACTTCGGAACTCTCGGAGATATACGTCCACGAGGCTGGAACGCCGACGCCCACGGAGATGCCCGTGATGAGGAAGCCGCACAGCAGCATTGGGAAGTTCGTGGAGAGCATGACAACGAGCACCCCCAGCATGTACACCAGCAGGTTGTAGGTGAAGATGAACTTGCGGCCGAACTTGTCGGCCAGGAAGCCGCCGATGATGGCACCGATGGCAGCTCCCAGGGCGTTGGCGCTGATGGCATTGAGCCATCCGAGATGTATCTCGCTCAACCCGAGGTAGTTCTGCCACAGCGTGATGCCGCTGGCACCCGCCACGATGGCTCCTGCATCGAGATAGTTGTTCAGGGAGACCGCGATGGTACTCTTCAGGGAGGATGATTTCTGTTTCATTGTTTTTTTTCTATAGTTTAATGTAGTTGTCCGGCGGAGGGCAAGGCCTTTTGTGCCTGGGAACTCATGAATGTCCACAGACCGAACTCCGGGAAGTTGGCCAGGGCTATACCCATCAACGCAAAGCCGCGCAGGGCATCGAGTTCGTTGAAGCGCTGGCGGCCAGTAGTGGGATTGCCGAGGTTTGTTGTCATGTTCTGCATACGGAATGGGGCGAGGGCGGGGGGCTCGGGAAGAAGTGGCAAATGCCTATATGCGAACCAAATAGGCATTTGCCGTTTTTTTTATAGTATCAGCTTTCGTTCGGGGATTATCTCTGGCTGGTGACCTTCTTCTCGTAGTCCTGAATGACGGGGATGAACTCCTCGCCGACGGGAACGTTGTTCTTGAGGTTGAAGTAGTCGAAGACGGCGCCGAAGGGCAGGGATTTGGCTTCCTCGAGCAGCGCCAGACGCTCGAAGTTCTGACCCGCATCCTCGTACTTGCGCAGCAGCGCGAGGGGTTCGAGCAGCGCCTGGAGCAGGCACTTCTGCGTCGCGCGCGTTCCTATAATATATGCTCCGATGCGGTTTATGCTGGCGTCGAAGTAGTCGAGGCCGATGTGGGCGCGATGGAGGGCGTCGGCGCGGATGAGTTCCTTGAAGAGGTCCAGCGTCTGGTCGTTCATGATGGTCACGTGGTCGCTGTCCCAACGCACGGGGCGGGAGACGTGCAGCATCAGTTCTGGCACGAAGAGGAGCAGCGAGGCCACCATATCGCTGACGTTCTCCGTCTGCTCGTAGTGACCCGTGTCGAGGGTGTACATGAGTTTGCGGGTGGCGCAGTATCCGGCCACGAAGTCGTGGGACCCTACGGTGTAGCTTTCCAATCCGATGCCGAAGAGTTTGGCTTCGAGGCAGGTCTTCATTCCGGGCAGCTCTTCCTTCAGGATCTCGTCGAGGCTCTCGGCAAAGATCTCGCGGTAGCGCTTGCGCTCCACGGTGAGGTCCTTGGATCCGTCGTGCACCCAGATGTTCATGATGGCGGGGTCGCCCTGTGCGCGTCCCATGGCGTCGGCGATGCGCCGGCAGCGCTTGGTGTGCTCAATCCAGAACTCGCGGATGGCGGGGTCGGGGTTGCTCAGGGTGAGTTCTCCGCTCTTGGGGTGCGAGAAGCTGGTGCTGTTGAAGTCGAGCTTCAGGCCTTGTTCCTTGGCCCACTGAATCCAGCTCTCGAAGTGCTTGATTTCCACTTGGTCGCGGTCGATGAACTGGCCTCCGAAGTCGCCGTAGATCTCGTGGAGGTTCAGGCGGTGGTTGCCGGCGAGCAGGCTCTTGGCGAAGCTGACGTCGGCGCGCACTTCCTCGATGTTGCGGGCGCGTCCGGGGTAGTTGCCCGTTGTCTGTATGCCTCCGCTGAGGGCTTCGTTGCGCTCGAAACCCACGACGTCGTCAGCCTGCCAGCAATGGAGGCTGATGGGTGTCTGTTCGAGCAGTTCGATGGCTTTGTCGGTGTCCACGCCGATGGCGGCATAGCGTTCTTTGGCAATCTCGTAGGATTTACGGATGAGTTCTTCTTTCATAGGGGTAATTATGGTTTATGAATAATTTCGGATGGTTCGGTATCGATGCAGAAATAGCGAAAAAGGCTGAGGCAGGGAATATTCCTCACCTCAGCCCAATAATGCTATTTGTATTCGCAGACGTCAGGTGATTACTTCTCGCACTTGTCGCAGCCGCCGATGCAGCTCCAGATGCCGGCAGCGCAGATGGCACCGACGAAGGGACCTACGATGAATACCCAGAGGTCGCTGAGGGCCTGGCCGCCTTGGAACACGGCGGGGGCGATGCTGCGGGCGGGGTTCACGCTGGTGCCGGTGTAGTGGATGCCCACGAGGTGGATGAGGATGAGGCTGAGGCCGATGGCGAGGCCGGCGAAGTTGCCGGCACCCTTCTTGGCGTCGGTGGTGCCCAGGACGACGAGGACGAAGACGCAGGTGAGGATGATCTCTGCGATGAGGCCGTTCGTCTGACCTGCTGCGCAAGCGTTGGCGCCTGTCGTGGTGCCTTCAGCGAGGCCGGGAGCGGTGGTCACGAGGGCATAGAGCAGGGCGCTGCCGATGAAGGCGCCGATGACCTGGAAGAGCATGTACATGGCGCAATCCTTGGCGTCGATGCGCTTGGTCAGGAAGCAACCGAGGGTGATGGCGGGGTTGATGTGGCAACCGCTGATGCCGCCAATCGTGTAGGCCATGGCCACAACTGCCAGTCCGAATGCAATAGCCGTTCCGATGACGGAAGCGGGATCTACACCACAATTCAGGCTCACGGCCGTGCCGCAACCCATGAGTACAAGCACCATCGTGCCCACCATTTCTGCAAGATACTTTTTCATAATGAAATAGGTTTAAAAGGGGTTAAAAAACGATACTGAATGTTCTTTTTACGGCGTAAAATTAAAAAGAATCTCGTGATTGACCAAACAAAAAGCAAGAAAAATGCTTTTTTCGGTGTCAGATGCCGTTTCTTTCATTTATTTTTGCTACCTTTGCCCCCGAAATGGGCGCATTCTTTGCACCAAAAATGAGATTAACAACGAAAAACGATATATAAATGGACTTGAAAGTCTTAGAACTGAGCGAGCAGGAAATTGTTCGCCGGCAGAATATGGAGACGCTGCGCTCCATGGGAATTGAACCTTATCCCGCAGCAGAGTTTCCCGTCACCTCCTGGAGCACGGACATTGTCCGCGATTTCGTGGACCTCCCCGTCGTCGGAAAGGACGAGGATGGCAACGACGTCCGCGAGGCCGCCACGCCCGAGAACAGCCCCGTGGTGAGCATCGCCGGGCGCGTCATGGGCAAGCGCATCATGGGCAAGGCTGGTTTCGCTGAATTGCAGGACTCCAAAGGCAGGATCCAGATTTATGTGCAGCGCGATGCCATCTGCCCGGGCGAGGACAAGGACTTGTATAATGTGGTGTTCAAGAAACTACTCGACCTTGGCGATTTCATTGGTGTTAAGGGCTATGTCTTCCGCACGAAGACGGGCGAGATCAGCGTGCACGTCATGGAGATGACGCTGCTGAGCAAGTCGCTGAAGCCGCTGCCCATCGTTAAGACCGATGCCGACGGCAACGTCTATGACAGCTTCGACGACCCTGAGCTGCGCTACCGCCAGCGCTATGTGGACCTGGTGGTCAACGCCGGCGTGAAGGAGACCTTTGAGAAGCGCGCCGTCATCGTCCGCACTATGCGCCGCATCCTCGATGAGGCAGGCTACACCGAGGTCGAGACGCCCATCCTGCAGAGCATTGCCGGAGGTGCCAGCGCCCGCCCGTTCATCACGCACTTCAACGCCCTGAATCAGGATATGTACATGCGCATCGCCACGGAACTGTACCTCAAGCGTCTGATTGTCGGCGGCTTCGAGGGCGTCTATGAGATGGGCAAGAACTTCCGCAACGAGGGTATGGATAAGACCCACAACCCCGAGTTCACCTGCATGGAGCTGTATGTCAGCTACAAGGACTACAACTGGATGATGTCGTTCACGGAGCGGATGCTGGAAGAGATCTGCACCGCCGTCAACGGCAAGCCGGAAGTGGAAATCGACGGCAACGTCATCAGCTTCAAGGCTCCCTACCGCCGTCTGCCCATCCTCGATGCCATCCGGGAGAAGACGGGCTTCGACTGCGACGGCAAGAGCGAGGACGAGATCCGCGCCTTCTGCCTCTCCAAGGGTATGGAGGTGGACGAGACCATGGGCAAGGGCAAGCTCATCGACGAGCTCTTCGGCGAGTTCTGCGAGGGCACCTTCATCCAACCCACCTTCATCACCGACTACCCCGTGGAGATGTCGCCCCTGACGAAGATGCACCGCTCGAAGCCCGGCCTGACCGAGCGCTTCGAACTGATGGTCAACGGCAAGGAATTGGCCAACGCCTACTCCGAGCTCAACGACCCCATCGACCAGGAAGAACGCTTCAAGGAGCAGATGCGCCTGGCCGCCAAGGGTGACGACGAAGCCATGATCATCGACCACGACTTCCTGCGCGCCCTGCAGTACGGAATGCCTCCCACCAGCGGCATCGGTATCGGCATCGACCGCCTGACGATGCTCATGACGGGCAAGTTCGCCATCGGCGAGATCATGCTCTTCCCGCAGATGAAACCCGAGAAACGCATCCCGCGCGACAAGCCTGAGGCCTTCGCGGCTCTCGGCTTCCAGGAGGACATCGTCCCCATTCTCTGGAAGTGTGGCTACAACCTCGTCAGCGACCTCGCCGGACAGAAGGCGCAGAAGGTGCAGCAGCAGATAGGCGAGGTCATCAAGAAGTACAAGCTGGACATCGAGAAACCCAGCGTGCAGGAACTGGAAGCCATCCTCCCGAAGACAGAATAATATGTTAGGATTCGGTTCTTCATCCACAAAAGTAACAGCTCCCTCCCCATCGGAGGGGAGGGCAGGAGGGGGGGCTTCTACCTTCTCCTCCATCGCCGTCATGGGTGGTGGAAGTTGGGCCACGGCTATCGCCAAGATGTTGCTGGAGAAGACCGACAGCATCTGGTGGTACATGCGCCGCGAGGACCGCATCGAGGAGTTCCGCCGGCTCAGCCACAATCCCGCGTACCTCACCAGTGTGCATTTTGATGTTGACCGCATTCACTTCTCGGCAGACATCAATGAGGTCATCGAGGGAGCGGACACCCTCGTGTGGGTCATCCCGTCGCCCTACCTGAAACCTCATCTGAAGAAACTCAAGGTGCGCCTGCGCGACAAGTTCAACATCACCGCCATCAAGGGCATCGTGCCCGACGAGAACCTCGTCTGCTCGGAATACTTCCACCAGATCTACAACGTGCCGGACGAGAACCTGGCCGTGCTGGCAGGACCCTCCCACGCCGAGGAGGTGGCCCTCGGACGCCTGACCTATCTCACGGTCGGTTGCTCCGATACGGACAAGGCGCAGGCCTTCGCAGACATGCTCGCCTCGGAGTACGTCAAGACCACCACTTCGCGCGACGTCATCGGCATTGAGTACGCCTCCGTGCTGAAGAACGTCTATGCCATCGCCGCCGGCATCTGCCGGGGCCTGAAGTACGGCGACAACTTCCAGGCGGTGCTCATGTCCAACTGCGTGCAGGAGATGAACCGCTTCCTGGCCACCGTGCATCCCATCCAGCGCAGCATCTTCGAGAGCGTGTATATGGGCGACCTCATCGTCACCGGCTACAGCCAGTTCTCCCGCAACCGCGTCTTCGGCACCATGATCGGCCAGGGCTACAGCGTCAAGAGTGCCCAGATAGAGATGGAGATGATTGCCGAAGGCTACTTCGGAACCAAGTGCATGAAGGAAATCAACGCCCACCTGCACGTGAACATGCCCATCCTCGACGCTGTGTACAACATCCTCTATGAGCGCATAGCCCCCACCGTGGAAATCAAACTCCTCACCGACAGCTTCAGATAAAACAGTATTTATTAACCATAACTTCAAAAACAAACCACTCCCTCCCTCACAGGGAGGGCAGGGGGTGGGCCTGAATTTTATGTTAAAACTCGACATCACCAAAGTCGCTCCCTTCGTGAGCGCAGAGACCATCAAGGGCTACGCCACGCGCGCAGCCGAAGTACAGCAGACCCTCGAGGACGGCACGTGCCCCGGCAATGACTTCCTCGGCTGGCTGCACCTTCCCAGCAGCATCACCCCCGAGTTCCTGGCCGACGTGAAGGCCACCGCACAGACCCTCCGCAGCGAGTGCGACGCCGTTGTCGTGGCCGGCATCGGAGGCAGCTACCTCGGTGCCAAGGCCGTCATCGAAGCACTCTCCAACAGCTTCCAGTGGCTCGTGGGCTCCGAGGGTCCCGCCATCCTCTTCGCCGGAAACAACATCGGCGAGGATTACCTCTATGAACTCACCACCTACCTCCAGGGCAAGCGCTTCGGCGTCATCAACATCAGCAAGTCCGGCACCACCACCGAGACAGCCCTCGCCTTCCGCCTCCTCAAGAAGCAGTGCGAGCAGCAGCGAGGCAAGGACGTGGCACGCAAGGTCATCGTCGCCATCACCGATGCCAAGCGCGGCGCCGCACGCACCTGTGCCGACAAGGAAGGCTACAAGAGCTACATCATCCCCGACAACGTAGGAGGACGTTTCAGCGTGCTCACACCCGTGGGCCTGCTGCCCATCGCCGTGGCCGGATTCGACATCGACCAGCTCGTCAAGGGCGCGCAGGACATGGAGCGCCAGACGGCTCCCGGCACGCCCTTCGAGCAGAACCCCGCAGCACTCTATGCCGCCACGCGCCACGCACTCTACACCGCCGGAAAGAAGATCGAGATCCTGGCCAACTACCAACCCAAGCTCCACTTCATCGGCGAATGGTGGAAGCAGCTCTACGGCGAGAGCGAGGGTAAGGACAAGCAGGGACTCTTCCCCGCCAGCGTGGACCTCACCACCGACCTCCACTCCATGGGACAATGGATTCAGGACGGCGAGCGCACCATCTTCGAGACCGTGGTCAGCGTGGAAGCTCCCGAGCACCAGCTCCTCTTCCCCAGCGACGACGAGAACCTCGACGGCCTGAACTTCCTCGCCGGCAAGCGCGTGGACGAGGTCAACAAGATGGCTGAGCTCGGCACACAGCTGGCTCACGTGGACGGCGGCGTGCCCAACATCCGCATCGCCATCGACCGCCTTGATGCCTACCACCTCGGCCAGCTCATCTACTTCTTCGAGCTCGCCTGCGGCATCCATTGCAACCTCCTCGGCGTCAACGCCTTCAACCAACCCGGCGTAGAAGCCTACAAGAAGAACATGTTCGCCCTCCTGGGTAAGCCCGGCTACGAGAAGGAGACGGCTGCCATCAAGCAGAGATTAGGCTAACGGACTCTCCCCCCGCCCTCCCTAAAGGGAGGGAGCGGATACCTTATACAAAATAATCAGAATAAACCACTGCCCCGCTCTCTCTGATAGTTTATTGGAGGGAGCGGGAATGTGAATTAAGTCATTATGGATTATCGGACAGCGTCGCCTGACAGGTATAAGCTGCTGAAGGCTTTTGCCTTGGAAAATAGGAGACATGCCACGCAGGCAGAAGACTTCCTATGGCAGAACCTTCGGCGAAACGACTTCGGGGTTCGGTTCTTCAGGCAGCACGTTATAGGAGATTATATTGCCGATTTCGTCTCGCAACATGGCGGCTTGGTCATTGAGGTAGATGGTGGCTATCATTCAGAAAGAGAGCAGCAAGAAGATGATGCCTGCCGGGAGAGAGACCTCGAGAACATGGGGTTCCACGTCATGCGTTTTTCGAATGAAGAAGTCCTCTACGATATAGATTCCGTGATGAGCCAAATCGAGGGCTATTTTGTGGATTGACTCATTCATGGAACATCAAATCAATTCGCAATCAACTCAAACGACCGCCTCCAGCCAGCATAGAATATAATTTCCAATGAAAGAAAACATCCACTCAAATACTAATTGCTCCCTCCCTTTAGGGAGGGCGGGGGGAGAGTCCGCCTGTTCCGCCGTTCTCTTCGACATGGACGGCGTCCTCTTCGACAGCATGCCGGGTCATGCCTTCGCCTGGCTTAACGCCATGCAGCAATACGGCCTCACCATGACCCGCGAGGAAGTATATATGAACGAGGGACGCACCGGCGCAGGAACCATCAACGCCGTGGCGCAGCGCACCTGGGGCCGCGATGCCACCGACGAGGAAATACAGGCCATCTACCGCACCAAGAGCCAGGAGTTCAACCGCTACTTCCAGAGCGAGGAATACCTCCGGCGATGCGCCGCCAGCGGCACCGTGTGCCAGCCCGGCGAGGCACCCGTCATGCCCGGCGCCGCCGAAGTATTAGATAAGGTTCGCGCGCGAGGACTCCAGCGCATCCTCGTCACCGGCTCCGGACAAGCCTCGCTGCTCGACAACCTCAACCGTCACTTCCCCGGTCACTTCACCCCCGAACGGATGGTCACCGCCTACGACGTACGCCGCGGCAAACCCGACCCCGAACCCTACCTCATGGGCTTGCAGAAGGCGGGTGTCGAGGCCGACCAAGCCATCGTCGTGGAGAACGCACCCCTCGGCATCCGCGCCGCCCGCGCTGCCGGCATCCGCACCATCGCCGTCAACACCGGCCCCCTCTCCGACGCCGTCCTCCTCCAGGCCGGAGCCGACATCGTCCTGCCTTCCATGCAGGCTCTGGCCGAGCACGTCGATGAGCTGCTATGTTGCTGATTACCAAAAAAAGAATAGAAGCATGAAGCGAAGTGTTTTCGAGCTCCCGACATAGTCTTCGTCGTCCTCAGCCAATATAGCCCTGCGTTTTGTAAGGAAAAATGCGGCAAGAGCCAGCACGGAGCATGGCAATCTTGCTGTTGCTCCGGACCTATTTTCGTTCTTCCGGCTGGAAACTGACTTCTACGTGCTGGAAGCCGAAGGTGCGGAAGAGGGAGGTGAGTTGGGCTTGGGCGCCCTCTTGGGCTTGGCGGATGTTGGCGGGCGTGAGGCATCGCTGGCGCATTTGGCGAGCGGCTTTCTGGTACATCTGTTCTTTGGCTCGGGCGTCCCAGGGTCCGCTCTCGTAGAAGGCTCGCGTGCGTGCCTCGTCGATGAAGTGTTCGGAGAGGAGCTGGATGGGGGGTAGGGTGAGGCTGACGGTGTCGCCATGTGGCCGCACCCAGTCGTCCTGGCATCGCTGGAGATCTACGCCGAGGCGGAGGGTGCCGTGGTAGATGCGCACGAGGCGGTCGTCCTTCTGGAAGGTGCGCGGGCGCAGGGTATCTACGAGTTCTTCGTCGGAGATGGCGAGAAATTCCCATCGTCCTATGCGCTGAATGCTGCGTATCTGGCTGGGGGTGAGGTCGATGGCGTTGCTGCTGACGAGCTGCACGCTGAGCAGATCCATGTCCTCGAAATGCTTGCGGACGAAGAGGGCGGCCAATATCAGCACCCCGGCAGTGATGAGTGAGAGAAAAAAGACTCTCCCCCCGCCCTCCCTGTTAGGGAGGGGGCGGTTAGTATTTGACTGGGTGTTATTGGTAGGGCTCATAAGGATGCTTAGGTGTTAAAGACTCTCCCCCCGCCCTCCCTGTTAGGGAGGGGGAGGTTAGTATTTGACTGGGTGCTGGTGTTTTGGGGCATGATGAATGCTTATGTCGATTTTTGCGGGATTCATTTCTTGAAGGTATTCGCTCCCTCCCTAACAGGGAGGGCGGGGGGAGAGTCT
>ONJJ01000041.1 GCA_900318115.1 uncultured Prevotellaceae bacterium
GAAGCGGACGTGGCTGTCGGCGCTCTCGCCGTTGTCATAGCTGCGGTCGGTGGCGTCGATGGTAGCGTTGCGGAACAGGGGATTGACGATGTTGTGGGCATCATCGTTCACGTAGTCGTCGGCCTTGGCCCACTTAATAATATAAGGTGTACCGGCCACGAGCTCGGTGACGGCGTCGCCAAATTCCAGGTTGAGCGTGGTCTTGTCGTTGCTGATGCTGGCTGCGCTGAGCGGACGTGCGATGGCGCCGTCGAGCGGGCTGCCGCTGAGGGTGAGGTTGAAGGGCAGGCACAGCGTGTTCCACGCGCCGTCCTTGTAGAGCGTGCGGCCGCTGAGCGTCACGTCGGCGAAGTAGCCGTTGGCATCGTTGATCGTTGTGCTGTTGTCGGCATTGTCGGCGAGGGTGACGGTGGCGGGGACCACGTAGTATGTGCCGCCGACGAGGATGCCGTTCTGGTATGCCTTCACCATGCCGTAGTCCTCAACCGCGTCGCCGAGGTTGGCGGGGGCAGTGGCAGTGGCGACGGCCTGCTTGGCTCCGCTGACGGTGCAGGCATTCTCGGGCGAGCCAATCTGCGGTGTCGTATAGTAGCAATTGGTGATGTTGCCCGCTGCTTTCTGCAAGCCCATGGGGTGCATGGACGCGATGTTGGTGTAGGTGCCGGCTTCCAGGCAGTTCACGAGCGTGGGTGTGGCTCTGTCGCTCCAGCCCCAGAGGCCGCCGATGTTGCTGCGGTTGCCGTCCACGCCGTTGACGGTGCCAGTGAAGGCGCAGCCCCGGATGGTGGTGGCAGAAGTCAGTCCGTGGCCGATGATGCCGCCGGCATAGTCGCTGCTGATGTTGAGCGTGGCGGTGACCAGGCGAAGCCCACGAGGCCCGCCGTGTGGTGCTGGTTGGAGGCGATGGTGCCTGCCACTTTCAGGTCACGGATGGTGGCGTCCTTGATACTGCGGAAGGGGGCCAAGCCCTGCTTACCGTCGATGGCAAGTGCGGCGGTGATGGTGTGGCCGTCGCCGAGGAAGGTGCCGCTGAAGGGCCAATTGTAGCTGTCGCTCTTGCGAATGCCCGCCGGCATAGAGACGCTGATGTCATTGGTCAGCTTCACGTACTGGCCATTGTAGTTGTTGCCGTTGTTGACGCTGTACGCAAAATTGTTCCATTCGTCGGTGCTGCTGATGAGGTAGGGGTCGTCCTCGGTGCCTTTGCCCTGCGTAGTCCAGTCCACCGTCACGGTGCCGTAGGAGCCGCCGACGCTGGCAGAACCTGCTGCGCCGCCCGCGCCGCCGTCATGAGCACCGTTTCCATTCTCCCAGCCAGCATCATCCGTATAGTCGTCAGCACTATCTCTGAGGCCACCTCCTTGGATGTCCGCATATTTTGGGTTGGTCAGCACAACATTAGCACCGTCGGGAGCCGTTGTGCCATCAGCGTTTTTACCGCCTTTGCCGCAGTAAGCTCCTGCGTGGTAGTAACCGTTGCCGGTTCCAGAGTACAAGACCCATGCCACATTGCCGGCGGCACCGCCGCCGCCACCGCCGCCACCGGGGCCACCGGTGCCGATGTTGTTGGCTGCGCCGCCGCCACCGCCGGCACCTCCGCCGCCACCGCCAGATGCCATATAGACATTTGAGCCAGGGTGTTGGGAGGCAGTTTTACCTCTACTGCCACCAGTACCGTTTGAGCCTTTGCTGCCTCCATGGATATTCACTGTGGGGAGCAAAGCCTGGTAAACATAGAGCGTGCCCATGGCGCCAGCGGTACTACCGGCAGTACCGGCACTGCCGTCAACGCCATATTGCGTAGTCTCTTGTCCATAAGAGCCATTGCGTTGACCGCCGCTGCCGCCGCTGCCGCCATTGCCGCCGCGTGTGCCGATGCCCGCACCGGCACCGCCGCCGCCGTTGCCACCGTTGCCGCCTGAGCCACCGAGGATACTTTCATCATAAGTTACTTCTGCATCATTTCCTTTGCCGCCGTTGCCGCCGTTGGCAGCGTTGCCGCCTGTGGCGATGAGCCTGCCGCCGCCGATGAGGTAGAGCGTGTTGCCCGCCGTCAGTTCAATACCGGCGCCGCCGCCAGTGTTCCCGCTGGCATCGTGGCCCATGCAGGTCACAGTCTTGCCCGAGGGGATGTAGAGATACACCGTGCCCTGGATGGTCAGGCCGCTGCCGCCCGCGGTCGAGTTGGTGAAGCTGAGGTTGTCCGAGGCGTAATAGTACGTCACGGCATCTGCGCTGCCCAGCGTCCGCCCCGTGGTGGAGCCCGCGCCCAGCGCCGTCCAGTTGGCCGAGGTGGTCTGCGTCCTCGAATAGACCACGTTCCAGTTGTCGGCCATCTTCACGGGGTAGGTGAGGGGGGGAAAGTCGAAAGCGAGGCAGGCGCGAACATAGTAGTTCTCGCCCTCAGGGAACCAGTTGTACCAGGTGCCGTATCTGAAGCCGTAGAACCACGAGACGCCGGGAGCGCTCTCCGAAGACGTCCAGTAGTCGTCCGACTGCATATTCGTGCCGCCGACGCTGCTGAAACCATCGCGCAGGGCGGCGTAGCTGCCGGCAGCGGTAATCATCAGGTCCCACTCGTCCTTGGTGGCGAGCTTCCACGTGCCGCCGGTGAGGAGCTTCCACGTGCCGCCGGTGACGGTCGGGGTCTTGGCAGAGCAGGTGCTCTTGGCCGTACCCAAGTTCATCTTCCCCTCGTCGGCCAGCGCCAGCGCCAGGCCGTGGTTGTTCTCCGTGTCGAGGTAGGCAATCATGGCCACAGCCGTCTTGCCGTCAGCCTCTGCCGCCGATACATTGTCATAGATACTGCCGTCGGTGCAAACCACGCGACCGACGTCACTGGCTGTGCAGTAGATATCGTCGTCGGCCCACGCGCCCGTGACTGCCGTCAGCAGCAGGGCGAGCATCAAAAAGAAAGATTTTCTTCTCATATTGTTTCTATTTTTGTTTGATAATTGCCTGATACGAGTAAGCAAAGGTGCTTGTGCAGGGCACCTGCTTTCCAGCCTTTGCGGCGTTCACGCCGCAAAGGTACAAAAATCTTTGTGAATTTCAAGCTGTTTGGGTACTAAAAGTAACGAGAGGGGCCAAAAGAGGGGCATTAGCCTTCCTTTTGCATCATCAGCAACCTATTTTTAGGACACAGAGACACTGAGACACTGAGAAAATTATAACTTCGTGCAAATATGAGATTATTCGGGCATGAGGAGTGATGAGTCGCCGTAGCTGAGGAAGCGGAAATCATGGTCGAGGGCGTAGCGATAGATGTCACGCCAGCGATCGCCACCGACAAAGGCAGAGACGAGGAGCAGGAGGGTGGACTGCGGCTGGTGGAAATTCGTGATCATGCGGCGTACGATGTGGTAGCGGTAGCCGGGGGCGATGATGATCTGGGTGGAGGTGTGGAGGGCACTGAGGTGGTTGCGGTCCAGCCAGTCGAGGATGGCGCGGAGAGAGGAGAGGACATCGACGTTCGCAGGGCCTGCGGGGGATTCATAGGGCTCCCACTGCTGCACTTTCAGGTCAGCCTCGGAGACAGAGGGGTTGGCGAGAATTTTCCTTCCTATATAGTACAGGGATTCGAGGGTGCGGACGCTGGTGGTGCCTACGGCGGTGCACTCTCCGCCATGGCGCAATAGGGCTTCGACAACGGTGCGAGGAACATAGATCCACTCGCTATGCATCTCGTGACCCTCGATGCGTTCGCTCTTGACAGGCTTGAACGTTCCAGCTCCCACGTGCAAGGTCAGCTCGGCACGTTCGATGCCGCGGGCATCGATGGCAGAGAGGACGGCGGGGGTGAAATGGAGACCGGCCGTGGGGGCGGCAACGCTGCCCTTGACCTTGGAGTAAACGGTCTGGTAGGTGCGTAGGTCGCTGGCCTCGGTCTGACGATTGAGGTAGGGCGGAATGGGAAGTTCGCCACAAGCGTCGAGGACTTGTGCCCAGGTGACGGAGGCGTCGGCCCACGAGAAGCGGACGAGGAATTCACCGCCCTTCTGCGAAGCTTCTATTCCGGCATCATCGGCAGCCACGCGCTCACAGGTCAGAGTGATTTCGCGACCTTCTACGACGATGGTTCGTGTGAGGGAGCCCGCCTTCCATTTCTTGCTATTGCCGACAAGGCAGTGCCAGATACAAGATTCCGTCTGCTGGAACATCAGGACATAGTCATTCGGCAGGGCAGGCTCGAGGCAGAAGACCTCGATGAGTGCGCCCGTCTGGCCGTCGGTCGCCGTCTTGCGAAAGTGGAGGCGTGCCTGAATGACGCGTGTGTTGTTCATGACCAGCAACGAACCCTCGGGCAGGAGTTCCGGGAGGTCGCGGAATTGACGATGGCTGATGGTGCCGTGGTCATAGACCAGGAGCTTCGAAGCATCGCGCTCTGCCAGAGGGTACTTGGCGATGCGTTCGTCCGGCAGGTCGTAGGCGAAGTCGGCGATGCGTATTTCTTTTGGATTTTCCAAGTTACAATCTTTCTATATTGAACATTTTCGTTAAGCCAGATGAGCAGGCTGAAGCTCGCTTCAAAGGCTGCCATGGCGAGAAAAGGTGCAATTTATTGAACATTAGCTTTGAACACTTTTGCCACAACCCGGCAATTCAAGCAGGCTTGACTGCTCTCGTTGTTCCAAAAGTCCAACTCACCGAATCGTCACCATCGTGGCACCGAAGCCATACTTCTGGAAGTTGGCATCCTCGTAGGTGCAGGTGCGATAGCGCCGACGGAGTTCCTTGATGAGTGCTTCGCGCAGGACTCCTTCGCCCTTACCGTGGATGAATACGATGCGCTGACCTTTCTTGCGGATGTTGCGATCCATGATGATGCGGAACTCCGTCAGCTGGGTGTTCAGCAGCACGGCAGGGGACAGGCCTGCGGTGTTGTCCAGGAGGGCATTGATATGAAGATCCACTTCGAGGGGTGCGTCGTCGGCAGGAGTGTGGTTGGGCTTGGAGATGTGCGGGTCGCGGTTCTCGGCGGCCTGCTGTTTCTTTGCGGCCTTTGCCTGTTGCTCGGCTTTGAGGGCACGCTTGGCGGCTTTCAGCGCCTCGCGCTCTTCGGCGCGGGAGCGCTGGGGGACGGGAGAGGAAGAGGGACCCGTCGGGGACCCGACGGGCACCACGGCCGAGGCAGAGGAAGACCCACCCCCGCCCCCTCCCTGCAGGGAGGGGAGAGGCTGGCGCGAAGAAGGGGAAGAAGGAGCGGAGGAAGGGGAAGAAGGAGCGGAGGAAGGGGAAGAGGGGACGGATGGGTCAAGGGGGGCCTCTTCGCGATAAGGCGACGAGGGTTCCACTCCACGCATGGCATCCAACACTTCCTCTGCTTCGACGAAGACCTGACGGATGGGGCGATCATCGCGCACGATGTCGTAGATGAGAGCCGGCTCGCGGAAGAAAGGCGATGGCTGGAAGACGTGGAGCTTGTAGAACTTCACGGTGTCCAGACGCAGCTCTACGCCGACGGCAGGCTTCAGCATGAAAGGCTTGTCCTGCTTCCAGGCGATGAGCTGTACGCTGAGTCGCTGGAGATCATTGAGGATCGAGCGGTCGAACGTCTCTACGAGTTGCTTGGTATTCGGCTCCATGGTTCCCTGCCAACGCAGGTGCCACGCTGCGCCCTCGTTATTAGCCAGGACAACGCTGATGAAGTAGTTGCTGTCGTTGACGAGATAGCCTTCGAAGCGAGTGGTTGTCAGCTCACGAGAGTCCTCGGGAACGAAGGCAAGGCAGACATTCAAGTGCTCGCCACCCTTGCGTTCCTTGGGCTTCGGCTGGAAAGTAATCGGACGGTCGGCCGGATCCGTGTCCTCCTCTTCAAAATCGAGGTCTGCGTTCATCGCAGCCTTCAAGCTCTGTCGTTCGATGGCGGGTGTGGCAGCAGGCTTGGGGGCCTCTGACGTCTCGGCCTGCTTCTGCGCCTTTGGCTTGCGCACGAAGTTGTTAGCGTTCGTCTCAATGACCACCACCTGCGAGCGCAACATCGGAATATCAAAACCGTCCTCGTCCTCGACGAGCACGATATCCTTCCCTTGGAAGCCAGAGATTACGCCACCTCCGACTTCGTTCAGGAACCTAACTTTTTCACCTATTTGCATGGTCGTTTCTTTTAATTTGGGCGCAAAGATACGGAAAAGTTTAAAGTTTAAAGTTTAAAGTTTAAAGTTTTTGCACTTGTATGCAACAATAATAACTTCTTTTCACTATCTTTGCGGCAGAAAGACTCATTCGAACTATGGAACAGAACATTTTTGCCCGCCTCATCGCCGAACGATTGGGACTGCGGGAGAAACAGGTCGAAGGAACGCTGGAGCTGCTGGACGACGGTGCCACCATCCCCTTCATCGCCCGATACAGAAAGGAACGCACGGGTGCGCTGGACGAGGTGCAGATTGCAGCCATCAGCGAACAGAACGACCGCCTGAAGGAAATCCAGAAGCGCAAGGAGACGGTCACGAAGACCATCATGGAGCTGGGCAAGATGACGCCCGAGCTGGAACAACGCATCACCGATTGCTGGGACGCCACCGAACTGGAAGACCTCTACCTACCCTTCAAGCCTAAGCGCAGGACGCGGGCGCAGGTGGCGAAGGAGCGAGGTCTGGAACCGCTGGCGACGTTGCTCCTGCTGCAACGCGAAGCAAAGCCCGAGGTTGCCGCCACCCGCTATCTGACACCCGACGTACCCACGGCCGAGGAGGCTCTGAGAGGTGCCCAGGACATCATCGCCGAGATGGTCAGCGAGGACGAACGCAGCCGCCAGAGTGTACGTGGCAGTTTCCGCCGGACGGCTTTCATCACCTCCAAGGCGGTCAAGAGCAAAGCCGACTCGGACGAGGCCCAGAAATTCTCGGACTACTTCGACTGGAGCGAACCGCTGAAGCGCTGCAGCAGCCACCGCCTGCTGGCCATGCGCCGCGGCGAAGCAGAAGGCGTGCTGCGAGTGAGCATCACCGTGGACGAAGAGGAGAACGTGGAGAGACTCTGCCGTCAATGGGTGAAGCCCCAAGCCCCTTCGAGCAGCTGTGCACGGTTGGTGGCCGAGGCCGTAGCCGATGGTTACAAGCGTCTGCTCCAGCCTTCGATAGAAACAGAGTTCGCCGCGTCCTCCAAGGAGAAGGCCGACGAGGAGGCCATCCGCGTCTTCGCCGAGAACCTGCGCCAGCTGTTGTTAGGTGCTCCTTTAGGTCAGAAGCGGGTGATGGGTATTGACCCCGGTTTCCGCACCGGCTGCAAGGTGGTCTGCCTGGACGCTCAAGGCAACCTGCTGCACCACGAGGCCATCTTCCCCCACCCTCCCGTGCGCCGCACCGCCGATGCCATGGAGGCGCTGCTCACGATGATCAAGAAATACAAAGTGGAGGCCATCGCCATCGGCAATGGCACCGCCAGCCGCGAGACGAAGGCGTTCGTGGAACTGGCGTTCTCCTCGCAGGGTACCGCAAAGGAGTCCTGCCCGCAGGTCTTTGTCGTCTCGGAGGACGGAGCCTCGGTCTATTCGGCCTCCAAGGTGGCTCGAGAGGAGTTTCCCGACGAGGACGTTACCGTGCGCGGTGCCGTAAGCATCGGGCGCCGGCTGATGGACCCGCTGGCAGAATTGGTGAAGATTGATCCGAAGAGCATCGGAGTCGGTCAGTACCAACACGACGTGGACCAGTCGAAGCTCAAGCGCTCGCTGGACCAAACCGTGGAGAGTTGCGTGAACTCCGTGGGCGTGAACCTCAACACCGCCTCCGTCCACCTGCTGACGTACGTCAGCGGACTTGGTCCCTCGCTGGCCAAGAACATCGTGGAATACCGGCGCGAGAACGGAGCTTTCACCTCCCGAGCGCAGCTGAAGAAAGTGCCTCGGCTGGGTCCTGCAGCCTTTGAGCAATGCGCCGGATTCCTTCGCATCAGCGGAGCCAAGAACCCGCTGGACAACAGTGCCGTACACCCCGAGCGCTATGCCCTCGTGGAGCAGATGGCGAAGGATCAGGGATGCACCGTGGCCGACCTCATCGCCCAGAAGGAGCTTCGCGCACGCGTAGATATAAAGAGGTATGTGAGCAGCGACGTGGGAGTGCCCACCCTGACCGACATCATGCATGAGTTGGAAAAGCCCGGACGCGACCCGCGCGAGGCGTTAGAGGAATTTGAATTCGACAGCCGCGTCAGTTCCATCGACGACCTCGTGGAGGGAATGGAACTGCCGGGAATCGTGACAAACATCACGAATTTCGGTGCTTTCGTGGACGTGGGCGTTCATCAGGATGGACTGGTACATATCTCACAGCTTGCCGACAAATATGTCGGCCACCCAACCGACGTGGTGAAACTGCATCAGCACGTCAGGGTGAAGGTCATCGAGGTAGACAGACGCCGCAACCGCATCTCCCTCTCGATGAAACAGACGCAAGGGTGATAAATCCCTAAGCTGCGAAGCATTTATAACAGGTGCAAGGGTGATAAATCCCTAAGCTGCAAAGCATTTATAACAGGTGCTGGGGTGATAAATCCCTAAGCTGCAAAGCATTTATAACAGACGCAAGGGTGATAAATCCCTAAGCTGCAAAGCATTTATAACAGGTGCTGGGGTGATAAATCCTTGAATAGTAAATCTTTTAATCCTAAAATAACATGAGGTTCATTTCCTGGAATGTAAACGGGCTGCGCGCCTGCGACGGCAAAGGCTTCCGCGATAGTTTCCGCGAGCTGGATGCCGACTTCTTCTGCCTGCAAGAGACCAAGATGCAGGAAGGCCAGCTGGACATCGCCTTCGAAGGCTACGAAAGTTATTGGAACTACGCCGAGAAGAAAGGCTACTCCGGCACGGCAATCTTCACCAAGCACCACCCCCTGAGCGTTGCCTACGGGCTGGGAATCGAAGAACACGACCACGAGGGACGTGTCATCACGCTGGAATATCCCGACTTCTACGTTGTCACCGTCTATACGCCCAACTCTCAAGACGGCCTGCGCCGCCTGGACTACCGCATGACGTGGGACGACGCTTTCCGGGAATACCTCGTTGGGCTGGATGTCCGCAAACCCGTGCTGGTGTGCGGCGATATGAACGTGGCTCACGAAGAAATCGACCTGAAGAACCCAAAGAGCAATCGCATGAATGCAGGCTTCACCGATGAGGAACGTGCCAAGTTCTCGACGCTGCTGGAAGCCGGTTTCACAGACACCTGGCGCACGCGGAACCCTGATGTGCGCGATGTCTATTCGTGGTGGAGCTATCGCTTCCAGGCTCGCCAGAAGAACGCAGGCTGGCGCATCGACTACTGGCTCGTCAGCAACCGCCTGTTTCCCCAGGTGACAGATGCAAAAATCCACACCGAAATCCTCGGCAGCGACCATTGCCCCGTGGAAGTCGATGTGGAAATTCCGAACTGACTCTCTTCAAGGGGAGAGGAAACGGACAAGGAGAGATGAGAGGACGGGAAGGTCAGCGGATGACTTTGCGGCCGTTGGTAACTAAGATTCCTCTTGCCGAAGAGGATGTCCGGCGCCCACTGAGGTCATAGGTATTCCGGTCCTTCGCGCTGTTCGCAGACGGCGCTTGCACCTTCGTGCCATCGCCTGCAAAAGCATCCAAGGCCGGGGCAGGGCGCCCTTGCGAGGTAAAAGCACCTTTGTTGTAGGCGTTCCACCCCACCTTATTATAATAGGACGGTTTCCACCAGCCATAGACCTCCGGTTCCCAGTAGAAGACACCGGCGCAGCCCTTGGCAGCCTTGGCTTTCGCCATAAAATCCGCCATCACCTGACCAGCCAGAGCCTCGTTGGTGCAAGCATAGCCCGTCTCCACGATCATCACGGGAACAGCGAACTGCGTGGCCAGCGACTGAGCGTTAGCCGCCGTCTTGGAGTTCTCATTCTGCCATGCACTTTCGGGATAATGCGAGAGTCCTATCATGTCGAACTTGCCACCGTACTTCTTAAAATCACGGAAGAACCAGGCATTGTCATCCGGGCCTTTGTCGATATGAACGATGACCTGTGCCTGGGGCAACACCGCCTTCACGGCATCATAGCCTGCATTACTCAGGGCCACATATCCCGCCCAGGCTGCTGCGCCCGACTTGCTCCAGTCTATCTTCCCTTCATCGAAGATCATACCCGGCCGCGTCTCGTTGCCCACCTGCACCCAACGCGGTTCGATGCCTTCGGCCTTCAGAGCCTGAAGAACCTCCTTGGTGTGTCCGGCTACAGCGTTCTTCAGCTGTTCCACCGTGTAGGAAGCCCAGGCCGCGGGCTTCGTCTGCCGACCAGGATCAGCGAAGAAATCGCTATAGTGAAAATCAATCATCACCTCCAACCCGGCGGCATGAGCGCGGCGCGCCTTGGCCAGCACATCTGCCTTGTCGGACCAAGCGCCATAAGCCTGCTCTGGATTTACCCAAACACGCAGCCTCACAGCCGTCATTCCGATCTGATGCATCAGTGCCATCAGCTCCGTCTCGGAACCTTGGGCATCGTAGAAGCACTTGCCGGCTGCTTCCATTTCCGTACACCAACTGACGTCGGCCCCACGAACGAAATCAGCGTTCTGAGCCCACGCACATTGCAGGATGCTGCCAGACAGCAACAGGAGTGAAACAAGTAGCTTTCTCATAGGACTATTTTGTTACTTTTGTTAATTAGCGGGGACAAAAGTAGTAATAAAACTCCAAACAGAGACCTCCTTTCCTATATTTCTTCTGAAATTAGGATACATTTTGAGAAAAAAGAGCTACTTTTGTGGCCAGAAACAACCTAACCTTCCCACTACTATGTACCATAAATCGTCTTTTCTGCGCAGTATATGGCTTATCCTGCTGCTCATGGCCTGCACCCTATCGGCCCAAGACCTCCCTCGCTACAAAAGAATCATCAAGCAACTCAGTTCCGCCAAATACCAAGGCCGCGGCTATGCCCTAAATGGTGTCCGCAAAGCCAGCAAGTTCATCCAGCGGGAGTTCCGCAAAGCAGGCGTTGACAGCATTATGATTCAACCCTTCTGTCTGGACATCAACACCTTTCCAGGTAAGATGGAACTCGCCATCGACGGACGTCGGCTGAAAGCAGGACGAGACTTCACCGTTCGGGAGTACAACCCCGGCGTGCAGGGTGAGTTCCAGTTGTATCATATAGACACGCTGCACTACGACTTCGAGCACATAAAGAAAGACCTTGCGCTCCCTCAGAACCGCGGTTGTTTCCTCGTTTGCGACTTCTGGTTCCCCTATCGTCATCGCCGGGATTTCACCTATTTGCAGAATCCAGACAGCAGCCACGTCGGCGGCATCATCTATACTTGGAATGAACCCCTGAAATTCTACAAGGCCTATGGCGAACGAGTGGCAGATATTCCGACTCTGTGGACACTGTCGTCCGTCATGCCGGAAGAAGCGCAGCGCATCCGCGTGAATATCGAAAACCGCTTCTACAAGGACTACTCCACAGACAACATCATAGCCAAGATTGAAGGACACCGCCATGACAGCTGTTTCGTCTTCACCGCTCATTATGACCACCTCGGCAATCTCGGGCGCAAGGTCTTCTATGGCGGAGCCAACGACAATGCTTCCGGCACAGCGGCCATCATCACCCTGGCCCGTCACTATGCACAACAGCGTCCTGAGTTTGACACGTATTTTATTGCCTTCTCGGGCGAAGATGCCTACCTGCGCGGTTCACGCTGGTACGTAGATCACCCCCTCGTGCCCCTTTCGAGGATCAAATACCTCTTTAATATAGACATGATTGGCGACAACAACCCCACGCTGCACTGCGAACCCAGCGAAACCGGTTCCTGGGCTTTTTCCTTATTGGAACAGATCAATCGCCGCAATGGAGGATTCCGCAACCTGAAGCTCTGCCTGCTGGAAGAAAAGAGCGACCACTATCCCTTTGCAGTGCGTGGTGTACCCTGCATCTTCTTCGAGAACGAGGAAGGAGATGCCTTCCCCTTCTACCATACGCCACAAGACGATTGGCAGCACGTGCGCTTCGACACGTATCTGCCACTCTTTCGTCTTGTCACGGACTTCATCGGGGAAATCTCCCGATAACCTATTTCTTCTTTCCCCAGAGCTGGGTCATGTCTTCCAGCGTCTTGCCCTTGGTTTCCGGCACCAGACGCCAGACGAAGACTGCAGCGATGATACAGATGACTCCATAGAGGCCATAGGTGAACCAGTGGCCGAAGTCGTCGCCCGGCTGGAGGTGCATGTTGAACATCGGGACGAAGGTGGAGCTGACGATGAAGTTGAAAATCCACTGGAAAGCCACGGCAATGGCCACGGCTGCGCCACGGATGGTGTTCGGGAATATCTCGGCGATGAGCACCCAGCAGATGGGACCCCACGAGAACATGAACGAGGCAGAATAGATGAGCAGCGAGGCTGCCGTGACGAGTTCCAGACCGGCGTGGCCGAAGGTGAGTGCGACGCCGAAGGCTCCGAGCGCCATGCCCAGCGAGCCCCATATCAGCAGCGGCTTTCGGCCCCACTTCTCAACGGTGAAGATGGCCACGAGGGTGAACAGGATGTTGATGACGCCCATGAAGACCGTGATGACCATCGGGTTCTCCATACCCATATCGCCAAAGATGCGAGGAGCGTAGTAGAGGACAGCGTTGATGCCCACGGCCTGCTGGAAGACGCTGAGCATGATACCTATGAAGATGCACATGAAACCGTAGGTCATCAGTTTCTCGGTCTTCACCACCATCGTGTCCTTGATGTTCTGCAGAATCTCGGCAGCACGGGACGAACCATTGATGCGAGCCAGGATGCCCAGTGCCTTCTGGTCCTGCCCCACGGAAACGAGATAACGCGGGGTCTCGGGGACAAAGCAGATGAGCAGTGCAAAGAGTCCGGCAGGAACAGCCTCGGACCCAAACATATAACGCCACCCCGTGGTGACAGTCCACTGTGCAGCCGGGTTAATGGCAGCGATGCCTCGGCCCATCTCCTCGACGAGGGGCTGGATGTGGTCGCCCAGGATGAAGAAGTTGACGAAGTAAACCACCAACTGGCCGAAGATGATGGCAAACTGGTTCCACGAGACCAGCATACCACGGATATTTGAGGGAGCCACCTCTCCGATATACATCGGGCAAATGGCAGAGGCCAGTCCCACACCGACACCTCCGATGATGCGGTACACGTTGAACATCAGAAGCAACGAATAGGTGGGAGTACCATAATCGAAAAACAGAAATTCGGGATCCATAGAACCCAGTGCCGAGATGAAGAACAGCAGACCCGCAATAATCAACGATTTCTTGCGGCCGAAGTTCGTGGCCAAGAAACCCGAGAGAGCCGAGCCGATGATGCAGCCGATGAGGGCCGAAGCGGAGGTGAAGCCGTGCCAACCGTCGGTGTAATCAAAATCCTGAGCTTCCTTGAAGAAAGCCTGGAGTCCTTTCTCTGCTCCGGAGATGACAGCTGTGTCATAACCAAACAGCAAGCCGCCCAAGACGGCCACGAGAACAATTGAGAATAGGTAGGCGCGACTGCCGCGCTCTGTTTGTGAAGTTTGCATAGATTTATTGGAGTTAGGTTATCTTTTTGGTTGCAAAGGTAACAAAAAAACATCACCTGCAAGCGTAAATACGACAAAATTTCATTTGAATGAAACGCCTAAGCAATCTTTTGGAACAAAAAAGAAGGTTCTTTTCCGACAAAAAGACGCTTTTACTGACTTTTTGACCACTTTGATAATCTTCGCACACCTTTTGCCGCAATAAGAATGAAATCGTCAAATTGTAAATCACTAAACCAAATAACACTATGACATTCGACAAGTTTACCATCAAAGCGCAAGAAGCCATACAGGAGGCAGTGCGCATCGCCGAGGCCCGCCGTCAGCAGGCCATCGAGCCCGAGCATCTGCTTGCCGCCATCATGAAGACGGGGCAGCAGGTCACTCAGTTCCTGTTCCGTAAGCTGTCGGTCAATGAACAGGCCGTCAGCCAGGCTCTGGAAGCTCAGCTACAAAGCCTGCCACGAGTGGAGGGCGGCGAGCCTTACCTCAGTCGGGAAGCGAACTCCATCCTCACCCGTGCCGAAGAGTTGGCTTCCAAGCAAGGCGATGAGTTCGTCAGTCTTGAACTCATGCTATTATCTCTCCTCAGCAGCAACAGCGTTGCCGCCAAGATCCTCAAAGACGCAGGAATGAATGAGAAAGACCTCGCTGCCGCCATCCACGAACTACGCGGAGGACAACAGGTGAAATCACAATCGAGTGAAGACACCTACCAGAGTCTCTCGAAATACGCGCGCAATCTTATTGAAGAAGCACGGGCCGGCAAACTCGACCCCGTCATCGGGCGCGATGACGAAATCCGCCGTGTCCTGCAAATACTCAGCCGACGCACGAAAAACAACCCCATCCTTATCGGCGAACCCGGAACGGGTAAAACCGCCATCGTCGAAGGGCTGGCTCATCGAATCCTGCGAGGTGACGTTCCCGAGAACCTGCGCGACAAGCAGCTGTTCTCTCTTGATATGGGTGCCCTCATCGCGGGTGCCAAGTATAAAGGTGAGTTCGAGGAGCGCCTGAAATCCGTGATCAATGAAGTCACCAAGAGCGAAGGCCATATCATCCTATTTATCGATGAGATCCACACCCTCGTAGGTGCCGGCAAGAGCGAGGGTGCCATGGATGCCGCAAACATCCTGAAGCCTGCTCTGGCACGTGGCGAACTGCGCGCCATCGGAGCCACCACGCTGGACGAATACCAGAAGTATTTCGAGAAGGACAAGGCTTTGGAACGCCGTTTCCAGAGCGTCATGGTCGATGAGCCTGACACGCTATCCAGCATCAGCATTCTGCGAGGCCTGAAGGAACGCTACGAGAACCACCACCGCGTCCGTATCCAGGACGATGCTATCATAGCCGCTGTGGAACTCAGCAACCGTTACATCACCGACCGTTTTCTCCCTGACAAGGCCATCGACCTGATGGACGAGGCTGCGGCCAAGCTCCGTATGGAGCGCGACAGCGTGCCCGAGGAACTGGATGAGATTACCCGTCGTCTGAAGCAGCTCGAGATCGAACGCGAAGCCATCCGCCGCGAGGCAGAAAGTATGGGAGACACGTCCCCGGCTTCCGAGAAACTACAACAACTGAACAAGGACATTGCGGACCTGCGCGAGCAGGAACAGCAGATGAAGGCCAAGTGGGAGGGCGAGAAGGCCCTGCTCTCCAAAATTCAGGCCAACAAACAGCAGATCGAGCAGCTCAAGTTCGAAGCAGAGCGCGCTGAGCGTGAAGGAGATTTCGGTCGCGTAGCAGAAATCCGCTACGGACGCCTGCAAGCCCTTGATGCTGAAATCCAGAAGATTCAGGAACAGTTGCACTCGGCACAGGGCGCAGAAGCAATGGTCAAGGAAGAAGTGACCGCCGACGATATCGCTGAAGTCGTCAGCCGCTGGACGGGCATTCCCGTAACGAAAATGATGCAATCCGAGCGCGAGAAGTTGTTGCACCTGGAAGAAGAACTGCACCGCCGCGTCATCGGGCAGGACGAAGCCATCCGCGCCGTGGCCGATGCAGTACGTCGTAGTCGCGCAGGACTACAAGATCCCAAGCGCCCCATCGGCAGCTTCATCTTCCTCGGCACCACTGGCGTCGGCAAGACCGAGTTGGCAAAGGCCCTGGCAGAATTCCTCTTCGACGACGAGACGATGATGACACGTATCGACATGAGTGAGTATCAGGAGAAGCACAGCGTCAGCCGACTCATCGGTGCCCCTCCGGGATACGTCGGCTACGACGAGGGAGGCCAGCTCACGGAGGCTGTTCGACGCAAGCCCTACAGCGTAGTGCTCTTCGATGAAATCGAGAAAGCCCACCCTGATGTGTTCAACACCCTCCTACAGGTACTCGACGACGGCCGCCTGACGGACAACAAAGGACGTACCGTCAACTTCAAGAACACCATCATCATCCTCACCTCCAACCTCGGCTCAGAGTACATCCGCGAGCAATTCTCGAAACTCGACGGGAACAAGACGCCCGGAACACAAGGTAACTCCGAGGACACAGAGAAGATACTTCCAGCCGTCAACCGTGAGGCTGTGATTGAAGAGACGAAGCGCACGGTCATGGAGCAGCTCAAGCGCACCATTCGCCCAGAGTTCCTCAACCGCATTGATGAAACCATCATGTTCGAGCCACTCACGCAGACCGAAATCCGAGAGGTCGTGAAGCTGCAGATTTCCGCTGTGCAGAAGATGCTCTCACAGAATGGCATCCAGCTCAGCCTCAGCGAAAGTGCCATCGACCTGCTTACTCGCGAGGGCTACGATCCGGAATTCGGTGCCCGTCCCGTCAAGCGCGCCATCCAGCGCCTGCTCCTCAACGACCTCTCCAAGGCCATTCTCGCAGGCACCGTCAGCCGCGACCACGCCATCCTCGTTGACGCCGAAGGCGATCATCTCACTTTCGGTCATTAAGGCCGCTAAGGAAGAACAAATAAGAATGTCCGCACGAGCCGTAAGGCGCGTACGGACATTTTTTATTCATGCTTACCGGGTACTGAATTCCAGTGCGAAGGATTCTTCAGGGAGTCCACGGGGTAGCTGGATGGTAACAGTGCCATCGCGTTCGGTCCATTTCAAGCGCTTGTGACTACCCAAAAGGCGGACGGGAGTTCCACGCTGAGGAATACATCCTTGCCAAACGAGTGTCGCCGGCAGAGAGGCTGAATCAGGAAGGGCATATAGGGCGTAGCGAGTGCGACCATCTTTGGAGGCTGTGAACCACAGGTCACCCGATGATGCAGAGGAGCCGGAGAGCTTAGTCGGTTGGGGAGCATGGTAGGGCTGCGTGGGTAAGGTGTTATAGATCGCCTCGCCATAGTTATTGAGCCAGCGACCGATGACCTGGAGGCGTTCAACGACTTCTGGCTGAATAATGCCTTCGGCCGTTGGTCCCACGCCAAGTACGAGGTTACCGCCTTTGGCCACAACCTCGATAAGGGTGTTGATGACCTGGCGGGGTGATTTCCAGCGCGGCCGAGGCACCCAACCCCAATCATCACTGAGGGGAATACAACTCTCCCAAGGATAGAGCAACTGACTCTCGGGCACCGTGCGCTCTGGAGACTGGTAATTCTCGTAAGGACCATGAATTGTGCGGTCCACGACAAGCAGGCCTGGCTGGTGGCGACGTGCCATTTCTGCAATGTGCGGCATATCGATATCCTGTTCGCGATTCTCCGGACACACCCATCCTCCATCCAGCCAAAGGAGATCTATGCCACCATAGCCCGAGAGTATCTCCTCCAGTTGCCGATAAGTAAACCGGCAAAACTGCTGCCAACGCCAAGGGTTCTGCTTGATGGAATAGTTGACATTGCGTCCTTTCGTAGGATAAACGTCCCACCAATAGAACTGCGAGTGCCAGTCGGGCTTGGAGAAATAGGTGCCAATCATCATTTCGCGATCACGAAACGCCTGAAGAACAGGACGAAGGACGTCATGCCGGGGGTCGTCCCTGAAAGCATGGTGCGCGATGGTAAAATCCGTTTCACGACTGTCCCAAAGACAGAAGCCATCGTGGTGCTTGGTTGTGAAAATCATGTAGCGCATCCCTGCCTGCTGCATCACCTGCGCCCACTGTTCCGGGTTGAAGGCCTTGGGGCAGAACTCATCCGCCAGACCCCAGTACCAGTCCTTGTACTGTTGGTAAGTGCGGGTGGTGTCACGCGTAATCCATTCCTCATCACAGATGGACCAAGACTCTACGATACCCGGCACGGAATAAAGTCCCCAATGCAGCAGGACTCCGAATTTCTGGTCCTGCCAGGTCCTGAGCTTGTGGAGAACAGCCGTGTCCGTGGGCCATTCGTAGGACGAGGACTGCTCGTGGATGTTTCCTTGGGCCAGGACTGCAGCAGTCGTCAGCAAAGTTGCAGCAAAGAGAAGGATGCGAGGTTTCATGAAATCATTTTTTTGAATAATGTCGCAAAAATACAGCATCTTTCGGAACTAACAGCTTCTTTTTTTGTTAATCATCGTTAATAAAGAGTTCCTTGCAGCAAGAAGTCCGGTTTTTCGTTGTATTTTTGCAGTCAGAAAGTATTTCGGTTATCGACCTATCAACTCCCATAACCTACCTTCCAGGCGTCGGTCCTCAGCGAGCCAAAGTGCTGGAATCGGAACTGGGCATGACCACGTTCCGCGATTTGCTATACTACTTCCCTTACAAACACATTGACCGCACACGGCTCTACTACGTGCACGAGCTTACGGCCGACATGCCTTTCGTGCAGGTGATGGGTGAGATACTGAGTTTCGAGGAGGACGGGCATGGACGCAAGCATCACCTCATCGCCCACTTCACAGACGGCCATGGCATCCTGGATCTTGTCTGGTTCCAGGCGGGAGCCTTCAAGTGGATCAAGAAGAACTATTCCATCGGCAAGAAATACATCGTCTTCGGCCGACCTGGTGTCTTCAACGGACGCATCAACATTCCTCATCCCGATATCGACCCAGCAGACTCGCTGCAGTTGGGCACCATGGGTCTGCAACCCTACTACAACACCACGGACAAGATGAAGAAGGCGGGGCTAAACAGCCGCGCCATGGAACGTTTCACCAGCACCTTGGTGAACAAGCTGTTTTCCCAGCCATGTGATGGTGAAGCCGAAAGGTTTTCTACGTCCTCCTCCCTCTTCCCCGAGACCCTACCTGCCAGCCTCATCCAACGCCTCAGTCTGGTTCCCCTTGCGCAGTCACTGCATGATTTGCACTATCCGCCGTCTGCCGATGCCTTGCGGCGCGCCACCTACCGCCAGAAGTTCGAGGAGCTGTTCTTCATCCAACTGAACCTGCTGCGTTACACCCGTCTGCGTCAAGAACAAGTACATGGACACGTCTTCTCAACCGTAGGCACCTATTTTAATGATTTCTATGCAAACTACCTTCCTTTCCAGTTGACAGGCGCTCAAAAGCGCGTCGTCCGCGAGATGTGGAACGATATGAAATCAGGCAAGCAGATGAACCGTCTGCTGCAAGGCGACGTTGGCTCCGGCAAGACACTGGTGGCTCTGCTGCTGATGTTGATTGCCTTAGGCAATGGGTATCAGGCATGCATGATGGCGCCCACAGAAATTCTGGCCGAACAGCATTTGGTCACCTGCCGCGAATTCCTAAGAGACATGCCCGTTCGCGTGGAATTGTTGACAGGCAATGTCAAAGGCAAGAAGAAACGTGCTCCTATATTAGAAGGTACGCGCACGGGCGAGGTGCAAATCCTCATAGGCACCCATGCCGTGCTGGAAGACACCGTGGAGTTCCACCGCCTGGGGTTGGTCATCATTGATGAACAACACCGCTTCGGCGTAGCGCAGCGTGCCCGCCTCTGGAAGAAGAGCGAGGTGCCGCCCCACGTTCTGGTCATGACCGCGACACCCATTCCACGCACCCTGGCGATGACACTCTACGGCGACCTCGATGTCAGCGTCATCGACGAACTGCCGCCAGGCCGCAAGCCGATAGAGACGCGCCACTTCTGGACAGAGAAACCAGAAACGCTGTACCGAGGCATTCGCACCGAGGTGCAGAAAGGGCGCCAAGTCTATGTCGTCTATCCTCTTATCAAGGAAAGTGAGAAGATGGATATGCAAGATTTGGAGAACGGCTATGCCCAACTCTGCGAAGTATTCCCCGACCTGCGTATCTCTAAGGTACACGGGCAAATGAAGCCCGCAGAAAAAGATGCTGAAATGGAACGTTTCGTTCGAGGAGAGACACAGATTCTGGTTGCCACGACCGTGATTGAAGTTGGAGTAAACGTGCCCAATGCATCGGTGATGGTCATCCAGAATGCCGAACGATTCGGACTGGCACAACTTCATCAGCTACGCGGACGTGTGGGACGAGGTGCCGAGCAGAGCTACTGCATCCTCGTGACAAAGTACAATCTTGCGAAGGAGACCATGCAACGCATTGATATTATGTGCGATACGAACGACGGCTTCGAAATCGCCGAAGCCGACCTCAAGTTCCGGGGTCCAGGCGACCTGGAAGGTACACAGCAGAGCGGAGTTGCCTTTGACTTGCACATAGCCAACTTGGCAAGGGATGGGCAGTTAGTACAGCTGGCACGAGACACTGCGAACCAGATATTGGACGAAGACCCCGACCAAAATCTTCCGGAGAACTCTCGAATGTGGGCTCATTTGCGTGAATTGAACAAAAATAGCATCGATTGGAGCAATATTTCCTGACCAAAAAGGGATATTTTTGTGTCCTTTAGGTCCTATTTTGTCTAAAAGCATCGTTTTTTGCCCATTTTGGTTGCATTTTGTGCGGTCAGGTATTCTTTTTTTTGTAATTTCGTGCCGTAATTCTTACGAACATCTATGAATAGAAGACTATTTCTTAAAAACTTAGGTCTTGCCGGCGCTACCTCCTTCGCAGCCACCAGCCCTTGGCTGCGCACCTTTGCCACAGTGGAGGATAGTGCCCGGGAGCGCTGCAGACTCGGCATGATAGGTCCCGGTTCCCGTGGTCGTTTTCTCCTCAGTTTCCTATCCGAGAACCCCAAATGTGAAATTGTTGCCTTCGCCGACATCTATCAACCTTCGCTGGACGAGGCTCTGAAGATTGTTCCAACGGCCAAGACCTATACCGACTATCACCAACTTCTGGATGACAAGAGCATAGACGGAGTAGTTATCGCCACCCCGCTAAACACCCACTACCAGATTGCCATGGATGCCTTCGATGCCGGTAAGCATGTCTATTGCGAGAAGGCTATCGCCTACACGATGGAACAGACACTGGCTCTCTATCGTCGCCATCTGGAAACAGGAAAAATATTCTTTACCGGACAACAGCGTCTCTTCGACCCACGCTACATCCAAGTCATGGAGATGGTGCACCAAGGTCTCTTCGGTGAGATAGCTGCCATACACGCCTATTGGAATCGCAATGGCGACTGGCGACGCGAGGTGCCTTCGCCCGAGCTGGAACGGCTGATCAACTGGCGTCTGTACAGCGAATCGTCCAAGGGACTGATGACCGAACTGGCTTGCCACCAACTTCAAGTAGGAACCTGGGCTTTAGGGAAACTACCTTCGCGCGTCATGGGCTCCGGTGCTATCACTTTCTGGAAAGATGGTCGCGAGGTCTACGATAACGTCCACTGCATCTATGAATTCGAGGACGGCAAACAGATGACCTATGCCAGCGTCATCAGTAACAAGTTCTACGGATTGGAGGAGCAAATCCTGGGCAACAAAGGCACCGTGGAACCAGAGCGTGGCAAGTTCTATTTCGAGGACTACGGACCAGCGCCAGCACCAGCCTTCGTCCAAATGCTGATGGACTGGGAAGATAAGATTTGGGGAGCCAACCAATTCGCCGGCAGTAGCTGGGATCCCGAAGTGGCACGCAACAACCCGGGCGAATGGATCTTGGGGAAGTCCCCCGAAGCCGACGGCACCTCACTCCTAACCGAAGCTTTCGTGGAAGCCGTGTGCACAGGACAACAGCCACCCCGAATTGCCGAAGAAGGATACTATGCCACTCAACTCTGTCTCATCGGGCACGAGGCCATTGTTCAAGGCAAGCCTCTACCTTTCCCTGAAGAGATGAAGATAGACTACGAGCCTTACGGAACAAAAGGGCTGAGTTCTCGCACCTCGCCCTGACACCTATCCCATCCCATCATTCTTCACTCTCTCAATATTCATTTATAAAACCATGCCCTACTTTTATATTCCCACCCATCGCATCCGCACAGAGTCGCTATCACTGCTCATTTGTTTCGTGATAGCTGTGCTCCTGAATGTCTATGCCATTGTGACCTACGATGCTCCCTTCACCGAGCTATGGACCTCCATCCTCTATGTTCTGGAAGCTACATTCGTACTCTATGCCGTATGGATTATCCTACGTCTGCTGGCCTACTTATTCCTGTGTCTCATCGGTCGTAAGCCCAAGAGCGAGCATAAACTCCCCTTCATCCTCCATCGCCACGAGCGTGGCTACCGCTCACACCATCACAACCGCAAATAACGGAATCACTGAACGACAATTTGTGAATCGTAAATTGAGAAATTATAGAATACAAATGACTACCCGTAGAAACTTCCTCAAAACCATGGGTGCCAGCGTTGCTGGAATCGCCCTCGGCGGTGTGCCCTCCCTGGCCTCCGCCACCACTCCTCACCTCATGACTTCCGGCGAAACCGCCGATGCCAAGAAAGAGAAGGTGAAAGTCGCCTTCATCGGTATCGGCAATCGCGGTGAACAAGACTTCGACGACTTCCTCCGCACAGGAATGGTAGAAGTTACCGCCCTCTGCGATGTGGACCTCGACGGCAAGCAGTGTCAGAAGGTACTGCAGAAATACCCCAACGTCAAGCGCTACCGCAACTTCCGCGAGCTATTCGAGAAGAGCGCTAATGACTTCGAGGCTGTGGTGGCCGCCGTACCTGACCACATCCACTTCCCCATTGCTATGATGGCACTGGCCCATGGCAAGCACATCTACCTCGAAAAGCCCATGGTGCGCACGTTCCACGAGGCAGAGCTGCTGATGCAGATGGCACGCCGCCATCCGGAGCTGGCCACTCAGGTGGGCAACCAAGGACACTCCGAGGCCAACTACTTCCAGTTCAAGGCATGGCAGGAAGCGGGCATCATCAAGGATGTCACCGCAGTGACGGCGCACATGAACAATAGTCGTCGCTGGCATCGTTTCGACCCGAACATCAAGCATCTGCCTGAAGCTGAGACCCTGCCGCAGGGCATGGACTGGGACACCTGGCTCGGAGCAGCACAATGGCACGACTACTCTGCCAAATATCATCAGGGCGAGTGGCGCTCGTGGTACGATTTCGGCATGGGGGCCCTCGGTGACTGGGGAGCACACATCCTCGACACCGTGCACGAGTTCCTGGACCTCGGCCTGCCCTATGAAGTCACACTCCTCAACCAGAAGGCACACAACGATTTCTTCTTCCCGTACTCTTCCACCATTCTTTTCCGCTTCGGCGCACGAGGTGGCATGCCACCCGTGGACATCACCTGGTACGATGGGCTGGACAACCTGCCTCCCTTGCCTGCAGGCTATGGCGGTTCGGAATACAATGCAAACATCCCGAGCACCAATCAGGGCGACACGCCACGAGCCCAGCTCAACCCTGGCAAGATTATCTACACACGCGACCTCATCTTCAAGGGTGGCAGCCACGGCAGCACATTAAGCATCATTCCCGAGGAGCGCGCCCGAGAGATGCAGAGCCGTCTGCCCGAAGTACCTAAGAGCCCCAGCAACCACCAGGAAAACTTCCTGCTCGCCTGCATGGGCAAGGAAAAGACCCGCTCCCCATTCGAGATCAATGGTGTGCTCTCCCAAGTCTTCTGCCTTGGAGTCATCGCACAGCGGCTGAACACCCAGTTGTTCTTCGACCCACGCACCAAGCAGTTCACCAACAACGCCTTTGCCAACGCCCTCTTGGCTGGCGGACTGCCACCACGCAAGGGTTGGGAAGAGTTCTATAAACTTTAAGTAGGAACCAGGAATACCGCATTAGTAAAATTAAATAATTCATCATAACATGAAACGAATCTGTCCTATACTTTTTGTCTTATATTTCATATGTAGTGTGCCCATCAGTGCCCAAGAGTGGAGTCCCCTCTTCAACGGCAAGAACTTGAAGGGCTGGACACAGCGCGGCGGCAAAGCCACCTACAAAGTCAAGGATGGTACCATCGTCGGCTACTCCCGCATGAATACCGACAACTCCTTCCTCTGCACCGAACAAGACTATGGAGACTTCATCCTCGAATTTGATTTCATGGTGGACGACGCACTGAACTCCGGTGTACAACTGCGAAGCCACAGCCTACCTACCTACCAGAACGGACGCGTACACGGCTACCAGTTCGAGATCGATCCTGCACCGCGTGCTTGGACAGGCGGCATCTACGACGAGGCACGACGCGGATGGCTGTACCCCATGATTCGCAACAGCTCTGCTCAGACGGCTTTCAAGAACAAGGAATGGAACCATGCGCGCGTGGAAGCCGTAGGCAAGAGTATCCGCACGTTCGTCAATGGCATCCCGTGTGCCGACCTCTACGATACTGCTGACTCCACAGGCTTCATCGCACTGCAAGTCCACAGCATCGGCAAGGACGCCTCCAAGGAAGGAAAGACCATCGCCTGGCGCAACATCCGTATCTGTACCAAAGACGTGGCGCGCTTCTGTACGCCCGCCGACGGCCGTACGCCACAGGTCAACGGAATGGATAACACCCTCTCTCCGCGCGAGGAAGCCGATGGTTGGAGACTACTCTGGGACGGCAAGACCACGGAAGGATGGCGCGGAGCCAAGCTCGACCATTTTCCAAATAATGGTTGGAACATCAAGAATGGAGTGCTGACCGTTCAGAAGGCCGGCGGAGGTGAGAGCACCAACGGCGGCGACATCGTCACCACACGCAAATACAAGAACTTCATGCTCAGCGTGGATTTCCAGATTACCCCAGGAGCCAACAGCGGAATCAAGTACTTCGTGGATCCGGGTTTGAATAAGGGCGAGGGGTCAGCCATCGGCTGCGAATTCCAGATTCTCGACGATGAACGACACCCCGATGCCAAACTTGGAGTCAAGGGCAATCGCAAACTTGCCTCACTCTATGACCTCATTCCAGCGCCCGAGCAGAAGCCTTTCCACATGAGTGTCTATAACAACGCACTCGTCATCGTCATGGGTAACCACGTAGAGCACTGGCTCAACGGAGTCAAGATCTTGGAGTACAGCCGCAACGACCAAGAGTGGAACGCCCTCGTGGCCTACAGCAAGTACCGCGACTGGCCCAACTTCGGGAACGCCACCGAAGGTCATATCCTCCTGCAGGATCACGGCGACGAAGTACACTTCAAGAACATCAAGATCCGCGAATTGCCTGATGAGATGCCCAACCGTGGCAGATTCGGCAATCGTGGCGGACAGCGGCGTCGTCGTTAAATTTCACCCATCTCCTTGCCCCACCTCTTCCGCCCTGCTCCTGCGCAGAACCGCTACTATGCCTGGTTCTCCGCCTTGCACACCCGCCTCGACCTCCTGCTCCTCGGTTCACAGACCGAAGCAGAGTTCGAGGCGGCGGAGCGAGTTGTGCATGCCGACCTACAGACGGTGGAACGCATGGGCAACCGCTTTGACCCCGACAGCGAGCTCTCCCGCGCCGTCCGCGCCGCCTCCCTCTCAACGGCCTCAAAGCCCGACCCCGGCTCTCGCCCACGATTCAACCGCGAACACACTCTACTCTCCCCTGCCCTCTTCGAACTACTCTCCCGCTGTCTTCGTGCCAACACCGAGACCGAAGGCCTCTTTGACATCACCGTCAACAGCCCCTCCTTCATCCCCGGCCTCATCCACTTTGTGAAGCTCATACCTGTCGGCGAACACGAAGGCGGCATCCTGCTCCTTAAGCGTCCGGACATCGTTCTCGACCTTTCGGGCATCCTGAAGGGCTATGCCCTCGAGCGCCTGCGCCTTCTTCTCCCCACCCTCGGCATCACCGATGCCCTCATCAACCTCGGCAACAGCAGCATTCTCAGCCTCGGGCAGACGATTGAGGATTCCCCGGAGCCCGCGGCGATCTTCCGATACGCGGATCACCGGGTGGAGATCCTGGCGGTTTCGGACGGATTCTGCCGGCTGTTCGGGTTCCCGAATCAGACCCAGGCCGTGCATATCCTGGACGAGGATATGTACAGGGAGGTGCTGACGGAGGACCAGGAGCGGTTCTCCGGCGCGGTGCTGCGCTTTGCCGAAGGCCAGGA
>ONJJ01000065.1 GCA_900318115.1 uncultured Prevotellaceae bacterium
GAGGCCGTTATGGTCACTTCCTTCATCGTGCTGGCCTGTGGCGCCAGGTAGAAGGGAGGCAGTCCGCGCTCGTACTCGCGCCGGCCTACCTTGTTGATGGCATATTCCACGTAGGTGGTCTGATAGCCCATGAGGCTGATGCGGAAGAGGTATTTGGCTGGCTTGGCCGGCACGGTGAAGGAGAACTCGCTGGTCTCCCCCGAGTAGCCCTCGGCGTACCATTTCTGGTAGGCTTCCTTCTGCTCGATGACCGTGCTGTCGGGGCGCATCAGCACCACCGTGGCACCAATCAGGTCCTTGTGGGCACGGATGTCCTGTACCACGCCTTGCAACTTCAGCTGGCGTTCCACCTTCACCCCTTCGTGCTGCACGTAGATGTGCTTCCCATGCACTTTCACCTTCACGGGCAGACGCTTGCATGCCCGCATGACAGCCTTCACCGCGTCCAGTCCATCAGCCTTTGTGGCCGGTGCCTTTAGCTCTTCCAGACCATCGGAGATGATGTCGATGGTGTATTCTGTCTGAGACCGTTCTATGTTGCGGAGAACGGTGAGAAGCGAGTCGGACTCTTGAGCAGACAGGGAACTCGTCAAAGAGCACATATATATAATAAGGTATAGTAGCCGTTTCATTGTGCGTCCTCTTCGTCGTTAGTGCTTTCCACAAAAATGGTATCATCTCTGAGTGTCAGGTGCAGGCCGTCGAACATGTTGAGATGCTCGATGAAGGCGGCGAGGGAGTCCTCTGGATTCCAAGTCGTGATGAACTTCATCGTCCGTGTTGCAGAGTCGCGGAAGCAGACTTCATAGCTGTAGTGAGCGGCCACTACGCGGAGGATGCTGTCGAGGGGGAGGTTGGAGAAGGAAATGGAGGAAGACTCTCCCCCCGCCCTCCCTGTTAGGGAGGGAGCAGATACCTTTGTGGGCAGAGGTGGCTCTGCTGTACGGTGAGGGCGGAGGCGAGGGACAAATGCCCATGCCAGGCCGCCGAGGAAGGCGGCGAGGAGGAAGATGGCGGCGATGCGGTGGAAGAGCCCAAGGTTAGGCGTGGGCTTTTCCTTCCTCTCAAGCTTCTCCCATGCAGCTTCTACGTCGGGCTCGCGGTCGAGTTCGGCCATCATGGTTTCCAACTGTTCGTCGGAATAGTTCTCAGGATGTTCCTGCATATCAAGGAACATCTGTTTGTCGGTGTTCACGGGACTCATAGTGCTCTGCGGTTAAAATGATTACGGATATCATTCAAGACGCTGGAAAGATGTTTCCATACGGCAACCTTGCTGATGCCCTCAGCTGTGGCAATCTCCTCGTAGGTATATCCCTCCGTATAGCGGAGGCGGAAGATACGCTGCTTTTGCCCGGACATACTGCATACGATTTCCTCGACTTCAGCCAGACGTTCATCTTCGGGCTCTTCGTCGGTCGGCTTTCCGGAGTCTTCTTGCTCCATCCGACGACGTACTTCCTCATGCCGCAGGCGCTTCAGGCAACGGTTGCGGACACTTGTGAGCAGATACTGCTCTTCCGTGCCCGGCAGCAGCACCAGTCCGCTGTGCAGCAGACTCTCGAAGATGTCGCTGCAGACATCCTCGCTCTCCTGCTCGTCGAAGAGGATGGAACGTGCCACCCTGAACATCCTGGCGTAGTGCTGCACGAACAGCCGTTGTACCTCGTTCTTTTCCATTGCGTCTTCTTTTACCGTAATACCCCTCAGCCAGTCAAAAGACTAACCCGTGTGATGAATATTGTCATTTTTTCCTTCTTTTAATATAGAAAAAGCACTTCCCGCCACAACGTGCAGCTACGAGGTGGCAGGGAGCGCTTGAATTACCTGAAAATAGGGTGGGGAAGATTACTGCATCTTCCAGTCGCCGTCGACGCACACCATGGGCAGCCCGATTTCCTCGGAGGTGGAGTCGGCATAGGTAATCTGGAGATAAATGTGGGCAAGGTCATCCATGAGCGTATCGCCCACGGCTACGGCAGAGAGCATCTTGCCGTGTTCGGACTCATAGCGTTGGGCTGACTCGTGGACGAGATCCTGCATTTGCTGGCGGTACTCGGGCGACATCTGGTCGGCATAGGCTATCTCTCCGACGAAGCGGTCGTAGCGACCCGTACGAAGATATTTGTAGCAACGCTCGGCGGCACTACGGGCCTTAATCTGGTCGCGGCTGAGGCCACCGTGGCAGGCTGCGAGCATGAGTACGATGCACATCAAGCAAGCTGGCAGCAGACGTCCGGGTTTTGTCATATTCATTGTCATTTTGGCAGATTTTTGCGACAAAGATAGCCTTTATGGCGGGAACGGCCAAAAAAAGTGGCTCCTTTTTATAATAAATAAGGTACGCGCAGGCGTGATTTGGCGTTTTGGCACACAGTTTGCTAAGTTATGAGTGTCTTGACGTCCCCGTTGGATACAAGAGTCCTGCGAGACCTCAGGAACAAGGAAAGTAACAAGATAACAAAACTATAAAAACAATACAACTATGGGAAAGATTATTGGAATTGACTTGGGTACCACCAACTCGTGTGTATCCGTTTTCGAGGGCAGCGAGCCCGTCGTGATTGCTAACAGCGAGGGCAAGCGCACAACTCCCTCCATCGTCGCCTTCATGAAGGATGGCGAGCGCAAGGTGGGCGACCCCGCCAAGCGTCAGGCTATCACCAACCCGAAGAACACCATCTTCTCGATCAAGCGTTTCATGGGCGAGACCTACGATCAGGTGCAGAAGGAAATTGCCCGCGTACCGTATCAGGTAGACCGCGGCGACAACAACACTCCGCGTGTGAACATCGATGGTCGCCTCTACACTCCTCAGGAGATCAGCGCCATGATCCTGCAGAAGATGAAGAAGACTGCTGAAGACTACCTGGGTCAGGAAGTGACGGATGCCGTCATCACCGTGCCTGCCTACTTCAGCGACAGCCAGCGTCAGGCTACGAAGGAAGCCGGACAGATTGCCGGACTGAATGTGCAGCGTATCGTCAACGAGCCTACGGCTGCTGCTCTGGCCTACGGCGTGGACAAGGCTAACAAGGATATGAAGATTGCCGTCTTCGACCTCGGCGGCGGTACGTTCGATATCTCCATCCTGGAGTTCGGCGGCGGTGTGTTCGAGGTGCTCAGCACCAATGGCGACACCCACCTCGGCGGCGATGACTTCGACCAGGTCATCATTGACTGGATGGCTAATGAGTTCCGCATGCAGGAAGGCGTGGACCTGAAGCAAGACCCCATGGCTCTGCAGCGCCTGAAGGAAGCTGCCGAGAAGGCTAAGATAGAGCTGTCCTCCAGCACCAGCACCGAAATCAACCTGCCGTACATCACTGCCGTCAACGGTGTGCCTAAGCACCTCGTCATGACCCTCACCCGCGCCAAGTTCGAGCAGCTGGCCGACAGCCTCATCCAGGCTTGTAAGGTCCCCTGCCAGAAGGCTATGCAGGATGCCGGTCTGAGCAACAGCGACATCGACGAGGTCATCCTCGTGGGCGGTAGCTCTCGTATCCCCGCCATTCAGAAACTCGTCGAAGACTTCTTCGGCAAGGCTCCGTCCAAGGGCGTCAATCCTGATGAATACGACCATTCCTTGCAAGAAGAGCGAAGTCTTCTCCACCGCTGCCGACAACCAGACCGAGGTGACCATCCACGTCCTTCAGGGCGAACGCCCCATGGCTTCGCAGAACAAGAGCATCGGTCAGTTCAACCTCACCGGCATCGCTCCCGCCCGTCGTGGCGTGCCTCAGATTGAGGTCAGCTTCGATATCGATGCCAACGGTATCCTGAAGGTCAGCGCCAAGGATAAGGCCACCGGTAAGGAGCAGGCCATCCGCATCGAAGCTTCCAGCGGCCTCTCGAAGGAAGAGATTGAGCGCATGAAGGCTGAGGCAGAAGCCAATGCAGACGCCGACAAGCGTGAGCGCGAGAAGATCGACAAGCTCAACCAGGCCGACTCGATGATCTTCCAGACCGAGAACATGCTCAAGGAGAGCGGCGACAAGCTGCCTGCCGACGTGAAGGCCGAAGTCGAGGCTGCCCTCCAGAAGCTCCGCGATGCCCACAAGGCTCAGGACCTCGCTGCCATCGACGCTGCCACCAACGAGCTGAACAATGCTGCCCAGAAGATGTACGCTGCTGCTCAGCAGGCAGGTGCAGGCGCCCAGGGTAACCCCTTCAATGGTGCACAGGGCGGAGCCGGATTCAACGGTGGTGCCCAAAGCGGCCAGCAAGGCGGTCAGCAGGGCGACAACATCCAGGACGCCGACTTCGAGGAGGTCAAGTAAGGAGAGGTCAAGCAAACCCAAGAAGGTCAAGCAAAGTCCTCTCTGCTCGACAGGACAAAAAGTTTATCAGTTATAATGATAGTGCGCAGCCACAGCGGTTGCGCACTATTTTTTTTGCCTTTTTTTGCCAATAAATCATAAAGAGATAGGTCTATGCAGAGAAGGTGACGCTTTTTCAGTTGAAGTCCATAGTTAAAAAAAGAGGATGCAACAGCGAGGTTGTGCCCTTTTTTTAGTAATTTTTTTGCTCGGGAAGAGGGAAAATAGTAACTTTGCAACGTCAAAGGAACTAAATCACTTAAAATCTACCTTAATTCCGCAACACTATAGTTTAACATTATTTATAAGTGCCTGAGCAACAAAAAGTTGCCCAGGATTTTGCCATGTCAGAATTTTCACTTACCT
>ONJJ01000043.1 GCA_900318115.1 uncultured Prevotellaceae bacterium
GATGTCATTTAGGTGTGAATCTGACTTTCTGTTTTACACTCGCGGTAGAAATACGGTGCAAAAATAACTGGAAAAACTGTAACTAACAAATATGCAACTTGAAGTGTTAAAATACAAAAAGTCCCTCATTTAGAGGGACTTAGTTTAAATTGCTCCAAGTTGTTCAGAGTTGTTTATAAGGGGTCACTTGCCCACGCAAAAGTGGGAGAAGATGTTGTTAAGGGTTTCCTGCGGGGTGATGGCTCCGCCAGTGATTTCAGCAAGGATGTCGAGGGCTTGGCGAAGATCTTCACTGAGGATATCGCCACTGAGTTGCATCTGCAGGCCGTCGAGGACCCGTTGGATGGCTTCGTGGGCTCGGACAAGGGCATCGTAATGACGGGCATTTGTGACGATGACATCGGTGTCTGAAGTCTTTGGAGCAGTGCTAATAAGTTGCTCACGCAGGACATCTAAGCCGGAATTGTATTTTGCAGAGATATGTAGGACGTTGTCGGATTGCGAGAGGAGGGGGCCGACAGATGGCTTAACCGCAGTATCTTTATCTGATTTATTGATGACACGGATGACGGTTTGGTCTTCGCGTACGTCAATCTCAGGATAGGGCACACCAGGTTCTGTCATCAACAGGATGATGCGAGCACGCTGAGCCGCAGCTTTTGAGCGTTCAATGCCAAGGCTCTCTATTTCGTCCTCTGTATGGCGGATGCCTGCTGTGTCGATGAAACGGAAAGTGACACCACCGAGTTGCATGGTGTCCTCGATGGCATCGCGTGTGGTTCCCTGAATGTCGCTGACGATGGCGCGCTCCTCACCCAACAAGGCATTTAGCAATGTGCTCTTACCCACATTGGGGGCACCGATAATGGCCACTGGGATACCATTCTTCAGAGCATTACCGGTCTGGAAAGTATCGGCTAAGTGTGTGATATGTTGGTCTATAGCCTTGGTGAGATCCAGCAGTTCACTGCGATCTGCAAATTCCAAGTCTTCATGGTCGGAGAAGTCAAGCTCGAGTTCCAGCAATGAGGTCAGCTTCAAGAGTTGCTCGCGCAGCAGAGCTAACTTCGATGAGAAATGTCCACGCAGCTGGTTCAGCGCAATCTGATGTGTGGCCTTGTTGGTGGAGGCGATGAGGTCTGCTACGGCTTCGGCTTGCGAAAGGTCCATTTTGCCATTGAGGAAGGCACGCTTCGTGAACTCGCCAGGCTGAGCCATGCGACATCCGTGCTTCACCAAAGTCTCTAATACCTTATTTAAGATATAGCGGGACCCATGGCAAGAGATCTCCACGCAGTCCTCTGCTGTGTAGGAATGTGGAGCACGAAAAAGACTGACCACAACTTCATCGACCACTTCCCCACCCTCTTCGCGGATGTGACCGTAGTGGAGGGTGTTGGGCTGAGCGGCAGAGAGGTCGCGGGTGAAGATACGTGAAAGAATCTCAAGCGTCCGAGGTCCTGAGATTCTGATGATGCCGAGTGCGCCACCCGGGGCGGTGGCCAGTGCGCAGATAGTGTCGGTCATTCAGATGCGGTCGAGAACCATCTCGATGAGTGTGTCGATGGAGTTCTTATACTCGGTATTCACCTCTGTGGTGTAGCGGTTGGCGACGACCATGCAGCAGGTCATGGCACGATGACCGAGCAAGGAAGACAATCCGGCCACAGCGGATGACTCCATCTCAAAATTGCAGATGCGGAGTCCGCCATACTCGAAGGCCTCGACTTTCTCGTTCTGCTGAGGATCTTGAATCCGCAGACGGATCTGACGGCCTTGAGGACCATAGAAGCCACCGCAAGCGATGGTGATACCACGCACCATGTCGTCCTGGGCAATCTGGTCGATGAGTTCGGGATTAGCCTGTGCCACATAGGGAGCTCCCTTCAGGGGCGACCAGTTCATGTGCTTCTTGAAGGCTTCTTCGAGCTGAAGGTCGCAGACATCGTTGCGGCCGTCGTAGTAGTTGAGCAGACCATCGAAGCCAATGCTCTTGACCGAAGCGATGAATGAACCCGTGGGTGTGAAGGGCTGCAGGCCGCCGCAGGTGCCCACACGAACGATGGAGAGTGTGCGGTGCTCGTCGTTCTCGGTACGTGTCTGAAAATCAATATTTGCAAGGGCATCCAGTTCGGTCATGACGATGTCAATGTTGTCGCAGCCAATGCCTGTAGATACGACGCTGATGCGCTTGCCCTTATAGCGGCCTGTGATGGTATGGAACTCGCGGCTCTGGATGTCACATTCCATGCGTTCGAAGTGCGCAGCAACGGTCTGCACGCGACCAGGGTCTCCGACGAGGATAACCTTGTCTGCCAGCTGCTCGGGACGCAGGTGGAGGTGGAAGATGGAACCGTCTTCGTTGATAATAAGTTCGGAAGGAGGAAATACTTTTTTCATAGTTTGCAGGTTTATTTATAGGTAATTTCTGCGTTGCGGACGTCCTTTGCCAGTTGCTGAAGCTGCTGGATTTGGGGATAATGAGTTTGTTCCAGCCGGACGATGGTCTCTGCCAACTGCCGTTTCTGGGCAGGCTGTGCTGTGGCATAGTTGTCGCGCAAGCGCTGGAGCATGGTAGCATCCGTATCCACATTCTTGGAAAGCTGCAGATAGCGCTGCATCTTCTCCTTAGCTGCGGGACTGCGGAAGTCTTCCATGCGGGTGTAGGTACGGGAATCGTCAATGACAAAGACAAAATCCGGAGCCACCGTCTGTCCGAATGCCTTTCCGGCCCGGAGGTCAGAGAGGCGCTGCCTGGCTTCTTTGACACGAGAGGAGGTCGTGGTCTTCCAGGTGTCGCGGATGGAAGTCAGCCGTGCGAGGTCGCGTAGTTCCTGTTCGTCCACCTCGTCGCCATAGACCTCGCGCGTTTCGTTGGGGATGAAGGTATAGACACAAACCATCCCTTCGGGCTGACGGCGGTCGGTCACAAGCCATCCCAACTGTGCCAGTTCATCAATGGCAAGGAGATAGTCGTTGGCGGGTGAGTTGAACGGGAAACCCATGTTCTCCGGCGAGAGGAAACTGCCATCCTCACCGTCAGCACGCGTGACAAAGATATCGTACCCACCGAAACTCTCAGGGCCTGCTGCAGCATAATACAACGTGACTCCGTCCGAAAGGAGGAAGGGGTAGTTCTGGGCAGTGTCGTCCTCGCCGAGTCCCGTCACGGGAACAGGCTGGGACCAGTTCTCTCCAATCTTATCTGAAACAGCCAAGTGGAGGTGCACCCCAGGCGTTCCCCCTTCGCCATTCTTGGTAGAAATAGGAATTGCGAGGTAGCGCTTGTTGGCCAGTTCGTTTTCATAGAGGACAGAGCCCAGTGTGTCGCGAGTGAGGTAGGTGGAAGCGTAGGTGTCGAGGCGCCCGCTCTCACGGGTAAGTCGGATAGCTTTTAGCATCTGTTCCTTCGGGCATACCATGCTGTCAATGATAACAATACGCTCCGTAGCATGAAGCTTTGTTGCAACGCGCTGTGCTTCTTCGAGCAGGGCCTCCAGCGCTTCGATATCTTCCGTTGGTTTGCGTTTCTTTTCCTGCTCGGCAATAGCCTTGGAAAGGATGTTGCTGGCGCCATCGAAGTCATATACATCCATGGCTTGACGGGCTTGTTCGAGCACCGGAACAGCAGGTGTCTTGGGTGCTGCCGCACGACGTTTCTTCTGGGCAGAGAGAGGGTTGCTCAGAAGGGCAAAGACGAGGAAAAGAAGAAGAAAACGATGTTGTTGCATGGAAAGGATATTGTGAAGGAGTGCCCGCTGTAACCTACTTGCTACAGCGGGCACGAAGTCTTTACTTACTGAGGTACTCGTGCATGGCGTGAGCAGCACGGCGTCCGTCGCCCATGGCAAGGATGACGGTGGCGCCGCCACGCACGATGTCACCTCCGGCAAAAATGGTCGGCAGGTTGGTCTGCATACCTTCGTTCACGACGATGGTGTTCTTGCGGCCCAGTTCCAGACCTTCGATGCTGGTGGGGACGATGGGGTTGGGCGATACGCCCACAGCCACGATAGCCTGGTCGATCTCGATGGTCTCCGTGGCACCCGGAATGGGTTGTGGAGAGCGACGTCCACTGGCATCTGGCTCGCCAAGTTCCATCTTCTGGAGCACCACCGCACGTACGTTGCCCTGCTCGTCGGCAAGGTATTCGATGGGATTGTGCAGCGTGAGGAACTCGATGCCCTCTTCCTTGGCGTGCTTGACTTCCTCCAGACGGGCAGGCATCTCGGCTTCCGAACGGCGGTAGGCGATGAATACACGCTCAGCACCCAGGCGCTTGGCGGTGCGGCAGGAGTCCATGGCGGTGTTGCCGCCGCCGACGACCATCACACTCTTGGCACGGTGGATGGGAGTGTCGCTGTCGGCGCTGCTGGCATCCATAAGGTTCACACGTGTGAGGTATTCGTTGGAGGACATGATGCCCTTGAGGTTCTCGCCAGGGATATTCATGAAGTTGGGCAGACCTGCGCCGGAACCCACAAAGATGCCGGCAAAGCCTTGCTGCTCAAGTTCTTCGACCGTAACGGTCTTACCGATGATACAATCTTTGATGAACTTGACTCCCATCTTTTCCAGATTCTGAATCTCGACATCGACGATGGCGTTGGGCAGACGGAACGCAGGAATACCATACTTCAGCACGCCGCCAATCTCGTGGAGAGCCTCGAAGACAGTGACGTCATAACCCAGCTTGGCCATATCGCCGGCAAAGCTGAGACCGGAAGGACCAGAACCTACGACGGCAATCTTCTTGCCGTTGGCCGGTGCACACTCGGGCACGGCGATGTTTCCGCTCTCGCGCTCATAGTCGGCAGCAAAACGCTCGAGATATCCGATGGCTACGGCGGGTTCGTTCATCTTCAAGTGGATGCACCGGCTCTCGCACTGCTTCTCCTGCGGGCACACACGGCCGCAGACAGCAGGCAGTGCGGAGGTCATCTTCAGCACCTTGGCAGCACCGAAGAAGTTACCGCGTTCGATGTTCTTGATGAAAGCGGGAATCTGTATGTTCACAGGACAGCCCTCCATACAGGTAGGCTTGGCGCAGTCCAGACAACGTTGTGCCTCGCGCTGTGCCTGCTCCACGCTGAGTCCCTGATTGACTTCCTCAGTGCGCGTGGTGGCACGATAGACAGGGTCGAGTTCCGGCATAATCACACGTTCGATCTGGGTGCGTTCCTTGGCTTTCATGCTTGCACGGAGCTCTGCACGCCAGGGGGCGTTGCGATCGGTCAAAGAGCCCTCGGACTCTCCCCCCGCCCTCCCTGTTAGGGAGGGAGCGGTTACCTGTGACTCTTGCGAAGCGGATGCCTGCTCAGAACAATCTGCTCCCTCCCTAACAGGGAGGGCTGGGGGAGAGTCTGGGCTTTCTTTTTGTATCGCCTCCATCTCTTCTTCCTTGAAGGCCGTCATGCGGGAAAGCATCTCGTCGAAGTCAACCTCGTGGCCGTCGAACTCGGGACCATCGACGCAGACGAAGCGGGTCTTGCCACCGACGGTGATGCGGCAGGCACCGCACATGCCAGTGCCATCGACCATGATGGTGTTGAGCGAAACATCCGTGGAGATGCCATATTTCTTGGTCAACAGACAGCAGAATTTCATCATGATAGCAGGACCGATGGCAAAGACCTTGTCCACACGCTCGCGCTGGATCACTTGCTCAATGCCTACGGTGACTACACCCTTCTGGCCATACGACCCGTCGTCCGTCATGATGATGACTTCGTCAGAGTGCTTACGTACCTCGTCCTCGAGGATGATAAGATCCTTGCTGCGTCCTGCCAGCACGCTGACAACACGATTGCCGGCAGCCCTCAGAGCCTTGATGATGGGCAACATAGGAGCCACGCCCACACCACCGCCGGCACAGATGACGGTGCCGAAGTTCTCGATGTGAGTAGCCTTGCCCAGGGGACCTACGATATCCGTGAGTTCGTCGCCCACGTTGAGGTCGCACAACTTGGTGCTGGAGTAGCCCACCTTCTGCACCACGAGGGTGATGGTGCCAGCCTGCACATCGGCATCGGCAATGGTGAGAGGCATACGTTCGCCCTTCTCACCGACGCGGACGATGACGAAATGACCGGCACGCCGAGCCTTGGCAATCAAGGGAGCCTCGACCACCAGCTTATATACTTTCTCTGAGAACTGTTCTTTTGCTACAATCTTGTTCATTCGTTCTTGTTTTTGTGTGTTGGTTGTAAATCCGGCGCAAAAATACAAAAAAAAGGCGAGAATGAAGTTCATCTCGCCCTTTTATTTACAAAGTAGGTATGTTTCTTGACGGATTTTAAGCCTCCAAGGCCTCTCCTCTTATCAGTCGATGATCTCAAAACCTGTGTAAGGCTGCAAGACAGCGGGGATACGGATGCCTTTTTCCGTCTGGTTGTTCTCAAGCAGTGCAGCCACGATACGGGGCAGGGCAAGCGCCGAGCCGTTCAGCGTGTGGCAGAGTTCGGTCTTCTTCGTATCCGTCCTGCGATAGCGACATTTCAGGCGGTTGGCCTGATAGGTGTCGAAATTCGAGACAGAGCTGACCTCGAGCCATCGTTTCTGTGCCTCGCTATAGACCTCAAAGTCGTAGCAAATGGCACTGGTGAAACTCTGGTCGCCGCCACACAGACGCAAGATGCGGTAAGGTAGTTCCAGCTTCTGCAAGAGCCCTTCGACATGTTCCAGCATTTCCTGATGGCTCTGGCGGCTGTGTTCGGGCGTGTCGATGCGCACGATTTCGATCTTTGAGAACTCATGCAGCCGGTTCAGGCCACGCACATCCTTGCCATAGCTGCCGGCCTCACGACGGAAGCATTGGGTGTAGGCGCAGTTTTTGATGGGGAGATCCTTCTCATCGAGGATGACATCGCGATAGATATTGGTCACGGGCACCTCGGCGGTGGGAATGAGGTAGAAATCATCCACCTCGGCATGGTACATCTGGCCTTCCTTGTCGGGAAGCTGACCTGTGCCATATCCGCTGGCAGCATTGACGACAGTCGGAGGCATGATCTCGGTGTAGCCAGCCTTACGTGCCTCGTCGAGGAAGAAGTTGATGAGTGCGCGCTGGAGGCGAGCCCCTTTTCCGATATAGACGGGGAAACCCGCACCTGTGATCTTCACACCCAGGTCGAAATCGATAAGATTGTACTTCTTGGCCAGTTCCCAATGCGGCAAGCGGGCTTCCTCCACCACAGGATTCGTGGTCCAATTCCCCACCGTGTCGCCAGGCTGACACTCACGCAAATTGCTCTTGACCACAAGATTGTCCTCTGCAGCAGCGCCTTCGGGCACTTCGTCATAGGGGATATTGGGAATCTGACAGAGCTGCTCAATCAATCGGTGCTGAGCCTCGTCCATGGCAGTTTCGAGTTGTTTGGCTTTTTCCTTCAGCTCTGCGACGGCGGCCTTTGCTTGTTCGGCCTGTTCGCGCAGCCCCTGCTTCATGAGGGCGCCGATTTCCGATGCTTTCTTCTTGCTATCGGCCAACAGTTGATCCAATTGCTGCTGCGCTTCGCGGCGCTGTCTGTCGGTAGCCTGCACTGCGGCAATGGCCTCTGCAGCGCCCTTGAAATGTTTCTTCTCCAATCCGCGGATAACCTTCTCGGTCTCCTCGTTGATAAGTTTGAGTGTTAGCATATCTTCAGATAATCTTTTGTCTGTAAAGAAAATGTCCCTCCCTTCCAGTCTGGAAGGAAGGGACGAGAAGTCTGTTGTTAAAGGGGATTGTTCCTTTATGCTTCAGCAACGGGTTCTACGGAAACCGTGCTACGATCGAGGCGTCCCTTCTTGAAGGTGACGATGCCATCGACGAGAGCATAGAGGGTGTGGTCACTACCCATGCCAACGTTCTTGCCGGGATAGTGCTTGGTGCCGCGCTGGCGCACGATGATGTTACCAGCCACGCACTGCTGACCACCAAAAATCTTCACACCGAGTCGCTGAGCTGCGGACTCGCGGCCGTTCTTAGAACTACCTACACCTTTTTTATGTGCCATGTTTCTTTCGGGGTTTTAGTGGTTAAGCAATAACTTCCTTGATATTCAACTCGGTGAACTGCTGACGATGACCGTTCAGCTTGCGATAGCCCTTACGACGCTTCTTGTGGAAGACCAGGACCTTGTCGCCCTTGACCAGGGGTGAAACGACTTCGCAGACCACCTTTGCGCCTTCCACGGTGGGAGCACCGACGGTGATGGCGCCTTCGTTGTCTACCAACAACACTCTCTCAAATTCAACAGTCTGCTGAGCCTCGGCACCCTGAATGTGGTACACGAAAAGCTTCTTGCCGGCTTCTGCCTTGAACTGCTGACCGTTAATCTCTACGATTGCGTACATTTTAATTATTATGTATTTAACGGGTTTTACCGGGAGGCGTCTGCCTTCGTGGCAGCTCTTTACCGAGCCCCTTCGGTCTCAAATCGGGCGCAAAGGTACTACTTTTCCTTGGAATGACCAAAGATTTCGGTTCGTTTTTTCATTCCAGCGCCTGTTTTTCTTGTTTTTACTTCACCAAACACATGTCCAGCGCAAGAGTGATGGCCTCTTTATCGAGATGTTGACCGATGAAGACCAGTTTCTGCATACGATCGCCATAGGTCTCGTCCCAGTCCCTGTCAACGTCCGGATGTTGAGCCCGGAACTCCCGCAGCTCATCGGCGGGCATCGTAGCATACCAGGCACCTGCGTTGCGCAACGACACCTGTCGGCCTGCCTGCTCGAAGACGTAGCAGGTATCTGGTTCGTTGTTGAACCAGCAGATGCCTTTGGCGCGGATGATGCTCTTGGGCCACTTGCGGGCTACAAACTCATCGAACAGCCCCAAGTTCAAAGGCTTACGGCGGTAATAGACGAAGGTGCCAATACCATATTCCTCTGCCTCGCCCTCATCGTCATGATGGTGGTGATGATGGTGATGGTGGTGATGATGCTCCTCATGATCATGCTCCTCGTCATCCTCGTCATCATCATCGTCATCATGGTGGTGATGATGGTCCTCATGATCGTCCTCGTCATCATGGTGGTGATGATGCTCCTCATGCTCGTCATCATCCTCGTCGTCATCATCTTCCTCGTCGCCGTGGTGGTTTTCGATCTCATCGATCCATGCAGCAGAGGTGGCAACCTTATCGAAATCAAACATACGGGTATTCAACAGCTTCTCGAATGGGACGTCGCAATAGTCGCACTCTATGATTTCAGCCTTCGGTTGGATAGCACGAATGATCCCCCTGATGCGCCCGAGTTCTTCGGTTGTGACTTCAGAAGCTTTGTTCAGGAGGATGATGTTGCAGAATTCAATCTGCTGGATGACCAGGTTCTCGATGTCATCCTCATCCAGATTCTGACGCAAGAGGTCGTGGCCGTTACCAAATTCATCGCGCATGCGCAGGGCATCAACCACCGTGGCTATGCAATCCACAACGGGCACGCCGTCGTGCACATATTCCAGTCCCATAGCAGGCATGGAGCAGATGGTCTGCGCAATGGGAGCAGGCTCACAGATACCGCTGGCCTCAATGACGATGTAGTCGAAACGTTGTTGGCGAGTGATGTCGCGCAGCTGTTCCACGAGGTCCATCTTCAGCGTACAGCAGATGCAACCATTCTGTAGCGCCACGAGGTTGTCATCCTTCTGGGCCACTACCCCACCCTTCTCAATGAGGTCTGCATCGATATTCACTTCGCCGATATCATTGACAATCACAGCAAACTTGATGCCACGACGATTGTTGAGGATCCGGTTGAGCAGCGTGGTCTTTCCGCTGCCGAGATAACCCGTCAGCAGCAGGACGGGAATTGCTTTGGAGTTCATATTCTTATTTTATGATTTGACAGTCTGTTTATTTTTTAGCGATCACGATAGTGCCCCGCATTTTCATAGTGAACAGAGGGTTCTTTCGTCTTTCGAGCCGCAAAGTTACATATTATTCACCGATTCCTGTCTCTCTGGAAGAAAAAGTTTGGACGACGGAGCTGTATCTTTAAACTTTTTTGTATCTTTGCCGCCGAAATAACGTAATCAGCACTACAAACAGAGATGGAAAAACAACGTATCGTCTTCATCGACTACCTGCGTGTGGTCGCCTGTTTCCTGGTCATGCTGGTCCATGCCAGCGAGAATTTTTATGGGGCCGACTCCTCAGGCCTGGCTGGTAATGTTTCGCTGCTGGCCACGGAGCAGAACCGCTTTTGGGTGGCATTCTTCGATGGAGGTGTCGCGCGCACGTGCGTACCTTTATTTATGATTGCTTCTGCGTTCCTGCTTGCCCCCCTCAAGGCCGGACAAGGCATGGGCGCATTCTACCGCCACCGTTTCCTGCGCATCCTACCTCCCATGCTCTGTTTCATGCTCATCTACACGTTCCTTCCGCTGGCTTGGGGCGCCATGACTTGGGAACAGTCCATGCAGGACTTGCGCACCATTCCGTTTAATTTCCCGTCGATGGCCGGACATCTGTGGTTCATGTACCCGCTCATCAGCCTCTACATCATCATCCCCGTGGTCTCGCCGTGGTTGGAACGTGCTTCGGCTCGCGACGAGCGTCTATTCCTCGGTTTCTGGGGCCCTTCCACCCTGCTGCCGTGGCTCCATCGTCTGGTAGCTCCCGAGTTATGGGGCGAGTGCTTCTGGAACGAATACCACGCCCTGTGGTACTGTTCTGGCTACCTGGGCTATTTAGTGCTGGCTCATTACATCCGCGTGCATCTGAACTGGGATCGCGACAAGCGGCTGCGCGTGGGCGCACTCTGTTTCCTTCTCGGTGCCGCCTTCACGGCTTGGTCCTTCTGGTGGCGCGGCACTCCCGGCGAGCTCATCCAGACTCCCCTCTTGGAGTGGTCGTGGGAGTTCACGACACCGAACGTGGTCATCGCCACCTTTGGTGCCTTCCTGCTTTTCACCTGCATAGAGCAGAAGCAGGCTCCGCGCTGGATTACCGAGACGTCTAAACTCACCTTCGGCATGTACCTGATGCACCTCCTCTTCCTGGCACCCATCAGCAATGCCATCATCGCCGGCGATGTTGCCAACCCGCTGCTGCCCGTCTGGCTGGCCATTCCCGTCATCGCCATCCTCAGCTATCTCTGCTGCCTGTTGACCACCAAGCTGCTCACCTACCTCCCGGGTAGTAAGTGGCTCGTAGGAGCATAACGATTGTGAAGCCCGGAACGCTCAAAGTCTTATTAAAAGAAACTGAAAATGACTCGCATACTCTTTGTCTGCCACGGCAATATCTGCCGCAGTCCTATGGCAGAATTTGTGATGAAGGAACTCGTCCGCGATGCTCATCGCGAGGGGGATTTCTACATCGAATCCGCCGCCACCTCCACTGAGGAGATTGGCAATCCTGTCTATCCGCCCGCCCGTATGAAGTTGGCCGAACATGGTATTTCCTGCGCCGGAAAGACTGCACGCCAACTGCGGGGCAGCGAATACGGGCGTTGGGATTTGATGGTGGGGATGGATGCATGGAACATCGAGAACATGAAGCTCATCTGCGGTGGTGATCCCGCCGGCAAGATACATAAGTTACTGGATTTCACCCCTCGCCATGGCGATGTCGCCGACCCCTGGTACACAGGTGACTTCGAAGCCACCTGGCGAGATGTGCTTCAAGGCTGCAAGGCCATTCTCAGCAAATTCTGATGCCCGATTTTTCTTTCACTTCATTTCTCTCTTTTAATTCATCTTTCTCTTTTCTCTTCTCATCTTTTATTTCATCTATCCCCTCATTTTCCTCTTTTAATTCATTTTTCTCTTTTCTCTTCTCATTTTTTAATTCATTTAATCTTCCATGGACCACCTTCCCCAAGACCCCGCAATGCTCGTTTCCGCCGTGAACATGCTGCTTCGCGACGATGAGTTCGACACGCTGGAATCCCTCTGCTATTATTTCGACCGCGAGCCGGCAGAGCTGCAAGCCGCACTCCTTGCCGAGGGCTTTGAATACAACGAACAGCAGCGGCAATTCCGCCCTATCATGTGACAGGTATGCACATCATTGAGATCACATCCCTCACCCACCCTGGTGTAGACATCTTTGCTACGCTGACCGAGGCACAGCTGCGCAACCGTCTGGAGCCCGAACAAGGAATCTTCATAGCCGAAAGCCCGAAGGTCATCCGCGTGGCATTGGATGCTGGCTATCAACCGCGGGCACTTCTGTGCGAGTCGCGCCATATCGAGGGCGATGCCGCCGACATCATCCAGCGCATCAGCGCTTCAGCGGAGGACATCCCCGTCTATACCGGACTTCGCGAACTGCTGGCCGAGCTCACGGGTTATACGCTCACCCGGGGTGTTCTTTGTGCCATGCATCGCCCCGCTCCTTTGCCTCTCGAGGATGTGTGCAAGGATGCACGTCGGGTAGCAGTCATCGACGGTGTGGTGGACACGACTAATATTGGAGCCATCTTCCGTTCTGCCGCAGCATTGGGGATTGAGGCCGTACTCGTCACCACCAACTCGTGCGATCCGCTGAACCGTCGTGCCGTGCGTGTTTCCATGGGCACCGTTTTCTTGGTACCCTGGACGTGGATACCGGCCAACGACTACCAAGACATCCTTCGCCAAATAGGTTTCAAGACGGTAGCCTTGGCACTCTCGGAGAACAGCGTTAGCATCGATGACACCGCTCTGATGGAAGAGCCCCGCCTGGCACTCATTCTGGGAACGGAGGGGGATGGGTTGCCTTCGTCCACTATCGCATCTGCAGACTACGTAGCCCGCATACCCATGTCGCACCACGTGGATTCACTCAACGTGGCTGCCGCGTCAGCGGTCGCCTTCTGGCAACTAAGAGCAAAGCAGTAGCCTGCAAGAGTTTAGAGTTTAGAGTTTAGAGCAGTGCGAGCTGCGCTCGATAGTTGAGAGTTTAGGGTGCCATCACAGGTGACAGCTGAGTGCTGTCATCAAAGATGGTTTCACAGCAATCGACAGATGCAAGGCATGCTTGTCATAGCCGAAGCGGAGGTCGGCAATTGCGTGAGGGGAAAGAGCAAGCTCGAGCGCTTGAAGTATCAAGCGACCAAAGGTCGAGCGCTCAAGACTCGCAAGCTCGAATGAGCGAGCAAGCTCGAACGGAGAGTTGAGAGTTGCAGTTGCAAATCAGAACTCAATAAGAAAACGGGCATTGATCATGCGCCCGGTAAGGTAGTCGGGCACGGCATATTGATGATTGGTGATGTCCGTGATCCAGAGATAAGAGGCAACGTTATTCACTCCAATCACATTGAAACAATCCACACCCAACCAGACGTTGCGCAGATGACGTCCCAAGCCGCGTGTGCGATGATGATCCTCGTTGTTCAACAGGCGATAGCTCATTCCCAGGTCAATACGCCTATAAGCAGGAGCGCGGAACACGTGGGTTTCCAATCCCGTGTGAGGCGGTCCGAAAGGCAGTCCGCCCGCGAAGGCCATCTTCAGATTACCCTTCCAGCGAGTGGTTCCGGGAAAATAATCCGTGAAGAACATATTGACGCTCCATCGCTGATCCGTAGGTTGAGGTATATCGCGGCCATGGAGGGTCATCTGGGCTTTCATCAGCGAGAACGACACCCACGAATCCGTACCTGGCACGAACTCACCATAGACCTTGAAATCTACGCCCGCTACATAGCCGTCAGCTTCATTGCGGCCATAGTACACGACTTTCAAATTATCCACGTTGTATGGGTTCAGTTGAGTCTGTTTCTTGTAGTACACCTCCGTGGTGAACTTGAACGGCCGCTTGGCCACGCGGAATTTGTACTCTCCCCCCAGAACCACCTGATAGGAACGCTGTGACTTGATGTCTTTGTTCAGGCTAACCACCGTGGCACCATCGGCGGTGATGGTGTCGCGCAGCTCTTTGTAGAACGGAGCTTGATTGTAAACGCCACCCGCCAGGCGCAACGTGAGGTTGTCGTTGGCCGCAGGCACGAATCCCAGGCTTGCACGCGGCGAGAACAGCGTCTCGGAATTCCAGGACCAATGACTCACTCGCGCCCCGAAGTTCAGTGAGAAAGTTCCGATTTTCAACTCCTTACGCCACGTGTCCTGGACGAACGATTCCCATCGCGAGGCATCCACCTCTTGCACGGACTTCAGATTATAGATAAGCTCCAGCCTGTCGCCATAGTGTGGCATACTGTATCCTGCCGAGTCGCGGAATTCCCATTCTCGTGAATTCTCATTGATGTGCTCATGTTTCCAGAGCACACCCGCCTGCAGATGATGCTGCTGCGAGCGCAGCTGATAGCCGAGCCTCAGAGTCTGCGTCTTTGAGGTGAGCAAGTTACGGGCATGCTCCATATAGGTCCCCACAGACATCTGGTCGCTGGAAGCCGCTTCGTCCAACCAGTACTGGCCTTGGATGTCATAGGTCTCGCGTTCCTTGGTCATGAAGGCAGATGCTCCCAGCTCCAGGGACGAACGCTCGCCCAGACGGCGCTTGAGGGTCACGGCTCCAAAAATAGTACGGAAGAGATCCTCCTCCTCGCCATCGAAGTAAACGGTAAACGAGTGGGCATCGTTCATGGTGCCGAACTTGGTGGTGCGGTTCTTGGGTTTGAATCGATATTTATTGCGCGAGATGTAGCCAATGGCATCCAAGGTCCATGCCTTGGAGGGTGACCACGAGAGGTAGGCCTGGTAATCGAGGAACGAAGGGTCGTACTCGCCACTGGTGTCCAGCGAACCCAGCAGATAGCGATTACTCTTGTAGCGCAGTCCTTGGGACAGCGACACACGGCCTACGCGGAAGCCGTCATACACACTGGCACCCAGCAGGCTGGCACCCACCGAACCCTCGTGGCGTTCCGGACGTCGGTAGGTGATGTCAAGCACACTGGACATTTTATCACCATACTTGGCCTCGAAACCACCGGCGGAGAACTGCACGCGCTCCACCATGTCGGAGTTGATGACGGAGAGTCCTTCCTGCTGTCCGGAACTGATGAGCAGTGGACGGTACACCTCCATGCCATTCACATAGACGCAGTTCTCGTCGAAGGAACCGCCACGCACGTTGTATTGCGAGGACATCTCATTGTGTGTGGACACGCCGGCCTGTGTGGCCACCAGTTCCTCCACGGCATTTCCCGTGGTGGAGGGCATACGCTTCAGCTCTTGCGTCGAGAGTTCCTGCGTCTGTCCCATCTGCCGACGCACCTCACTGACCACGAGCTCGCCCATCTGCGTGCCGCTCTGTCGCAGCTGCACATTCCAGGCAAGCTTGCCGCGTGGCCGCAGCAGCAGCTTTTCCTTGGGCTCGAAGCCCATCAAGGTGTACTTCACCCGAACTGAATCTGCCGTCTGGAAATCAATGGTATATTCTCCGTTCAGATTGGTCATGGTACCCACGCCTCGACCTTCAACGCGTACGTTGGCAAAGGGCAAAGCCTTGCCATCCTCATCCGTCACGCGGCCATGCAAAGAGCATCGTGCAGTGTCTTGTGCTGCCACCTCCACGGAGTCAGCAGCCACAACACCACCCTGCTCCTGCGCATCCAACGATGAACAGAGCATTGAGAGAATCACGTATGTCAGGAGTCTTCTCATATTTTCTATATAACGCACGAGGTAGCCAAATTATTGCACACCGGTCTGAAATTTCTATGTCCACGTTTCAATGAATGAAAAAAAATGCCTTTTCCTTGGGCAGCTCACGTATTTCCGGTATATTTGCAACCGAATTCGAGATCTAAGAACAACAAAGTATTGCATACAGACATGAAACGCCATCTCTTCACCTCCATGGTGCTCAGCCTGGTTCTCTGCGCACCACCGTCGCGCGCTCAGATTCCCACGCGCATTGAATCCTTTCCTCTCAGCGCTGTGCGATTGGGACCGAGTCAGTTCCTGCGCAACCAGCAGGCAGACATCAGCTATCTGCTGGGACTTGATGCCGACCGCCTGCTGGCACCTTACCTCAAGGGGGCAGGCTTGCCGCCCCGTGCCGAGAACTACACCAATTGGGAGAACACGGGCCTGGACGGACACATCGGTGGCCACTACCTCACAGCCCTCAGCTACATGTACGCCGCCACCGCCAATCCGGAGATCGCTACCCGCCTGGACTACTTCCTCTCCGAACTGCGTCGTGCCCAGCAGCATCGCTCCGACGGATACCTCGGCGGAGTGCCCAACCCGGACCAGATTTGGAATGAGATTGCGCGGGGTGACATCCGTGCCGCATCCTTCGGGCTGAACGACCGCTGGGTGCCGCTCTACAACATCCACAAGATCTATGCCGGACTGCGCGACGCATGGCTCCTGGCCGGCCGCAAGGACGCCCGCGAGATGCTCATCCGCCTGGCCGACTGGATGATCCGGGAGGTCAGTGAACTCTCCGATGAACAGATCCAGCAGATGCTGGCCAGCGAACAAGGTGGACTGAACGAGACCTTTGCGGATGTCTATGACATCACGCGAGACAAGAAATACCTCCGCCTGGCCCATCAGTTCAGCGACCAGCGCATGCTGCAGCCCCTGCTGCGCGGCGAGGACAACCTGACGGGCAAGCATGCCAACACCCAGATACCGAAGGTCATCGGCTACAAACGCATCGCCGACCTCGAGGGGCTTGCGGACTGGGACCGTGCCGCCAAGTTCTTCTGGGAGGTGGTCATCGGCCAGCGCAGCGTGAGCATCGGAGGCAACTCCATGCGAGAGCATTTCAATCCCACCAACGACTTCAGCGGACTGCTCGAGAGCGAACAAGGTCCCGAAAGTTGCAACACCTATAACATGTTGCGCCTGACGAAGATGCTCTACCAGACCACTGCCGACAAGAGCTACATCGACTACTATGAGCGTGCGCTCTACAACCACATCCTGTCCATCCTCAATCCCGTGCAGGGCGGTTTTGTCTATTTCACCCCCATGCGCTCCGGCCACTACCGCGTTTACTCCCAGCCCCAGACGTCCATGTGGTGCTGTGTGGGCACGGGCTTGGAGAACCCCGCACGCTACGGCGAGATGATCTATGCCCACGAGGGTCAAGACCTTCTGGTGAACCTCTTCATACCCTCCACGCTGAACTGGGACGGCCTGACGCTCACTCAGTCCAATCACTTCCCGCGCGAAGCCGCCACTACACTGACCCTGGACATGAAACGAGCACGCACCTTCGCCCTCAAGATCCGTCAGCCTCGATGGTGCCAGGGGATGCAGGTCACCGTCAACGGTCAGTCCTCTGACTTCCAGACGTCCGACGGCTACCTCGTCATCAACCGCAAATGGGCGAAGGGCGATGTCGTCCACGTGACCCTGCCCATGCACCTCTCTGCCGAGACCACACCCGACGGTCGCCCACAGTACTCCTTCCTCTATGGTCCCATCGTGCTTGCTGCCCGCACCGGCACCGACCGACAGGATGGTCTCTTTGCCGACGATAGCCGCGGAGGTCACATAGCCGCAGGCCCTAAGATTCCGCTCAGCCAGATGCCAGCCCTCGTGGGCGAGGCCGACGAGGTACTCAGCCACCTGCAACCTGCCGAAGGGCGGCCGCTAACGTTCAACCTCCATGGCGTCACCATCCCTCGCTTCGAGGGGCTGACCCTGGTGCCTTTCTATCAGCTCCATGAATGTCGTTATCAGATCTATTTTCCCCTCTATTCTGAGGCAGAGTGGGCCGCACGCCAGCAGGAGATGGCCGAGCAGGAACAGGCGCGTTTGGCGTTGGAGGCACGCACCATCGACAAGATATTCTGCGGCGAGCAACAGTCTGAGAGCGATCATTTCTTCGCCTCCGAGCGCAGTTGGAACGGCAGCGAGGAAGGGCTCCATTGGCGCCGCACCCGTTCCTCCTTCTCCTACCAGCTGAAGACCACCGCTGCCACCTTGCTCCGCATCCAGTCCATCGCTGGCGACCGCCAGCCGTTGCGCCTCCGTCTGGATGACCACGAGCTGGGCACCTTCCAGACGCAGCCCGACGGCGTGCTGGAGGTGCAGCTGCCCGAAGGACTCCAGTTGGAGAAGGCCAGGCTGAATCTCTCCGCAGAACCCGAACGTGAGACACCCCGCATCGTTGAGATCCGCGTCTGCAAGTGAGGTACTAAACCACAGAAAACAGCGAAGGGCTCCTCGATTGAGGAACCCTTCGCTGTTTTCTGTGAATCTATTGCGTTATTGCTTTTCTGTTTTCACCCTTTGCAACCCGAACCTCCGGAAGTCAAAGACCCTTGATGCTTCCTTGGGGAATCGGTTCAGGTGCTGACCTTTCCTGCCATTGGGCCAGATCTGCTGGAATCCATATTGTTCATCACTTTCCACCAGCACGCTGTCGTCCAGGAAACCCTTGATCCGGTAGGAGTGGTTGTGGTCGCGCTTCACCACCAGGTAGTCTCGCGCGATGATGATGTCGTGGTTGTAGAACATCTCCCATTTGTTGAACCTCGGACTCACCTTGCCGGTCGAGACACGCAGCTGCAGACACGGCATATTCCGCGAGCCATGCTCGTGGGAGTTGGCCAGTTCTACGCCAGCCACGCGCGTGAAGTTCGGACTCGTGTCGTAGTAGGCATTGCCCACGGGATCCCAACAGTTCACGAACATCGAGCGCGCCCCCACCCATTCTCCGTAGAAATATCCGTCCGCCCACCACACGTTGCCATAGAGCATCACGTGCAGGTCACAGCCCCGGTTGTCGATGACCGTCGTCACCTCCACCAGTTTCTCGGGCTCGTACTCATCGCGCTTCAGGTAGATGCCTAATGCGAAGAATCCGCATCCTTTCTCCAGCCTTCTCACGCGCCTGAACTTCGGCGGACACGTCACCTTGCCGTTGCGCATGATGCCGTAGTGCCCGCCCTGGAGGAACACCTCCAGTCCCTTTCCTACCTGTCCGGCTTTCTTGATGCGCACCATCTGCGGATTCACCAGTTCCTTGTCCTCCGTATCCTCCACGGCCACGCATCGGCTGATGTCCGCCTGCCCCTTGCCCTGTTCCTTACCCAGGAACAGCTGCAGCCAGTCTCGGTCCACCGTCGGTAGGCCGAACGTCTGGTACAGTCCCACCTGGTCCAGAATCAACACATGCGGTTTGCCTGCCGACACCCTCATGCCGCGTCCCACCTGCTGCAGGTACTTCGCCAGTGACAGCGTGGGCCGTGCCAGCTGGATGAACTCCACCTCCGGGCAGTCGAACCCTTCCGAGAAGATATCCACGTTCACAATCACGTCCATCCTCCCCTCGCGGTATTCCCGCACCAGACGCTCCCGATCCTTGGCCGGAGTCTTCGCCTCTATCCAGCACGCCTTGACGCCCTTCTCCGTATAGTATTCAGCTATATGCTGCGCATGCGCCCGGTCGATCGCATACACGATACCCTTCTTCCCGCGCGTATAATTATTATAGGTGTTATACAGGTGTTCTATGCTCTCCGGGCAGTCCATCACCATTGCCATCTCCTTCGTCTGGTAATCCCCGTCGGCTCCCCGTTTCTTCAGTCCCCTCACCTTCCGCATCTCCTCGCTGTCCGGTAGCACGCTCACGTACTCGAAGTCCGAGAGCCATCCCTCCCGGATGAACCACTGGATATCCTTTGACTGCAGCAGCACGTCGAACAGATCCGTGAACGCCGTCCCATCCAGTCGGCACGGCGTGGCCGTCAGTCCTAAGAACTTCGCCTTCGGCCACCGTTCCCACAGCGCCCTGTACGTCTTCGCCAGCGCATGATGCGCCTCGTCAATAACAATCAGAAGCCCCTCTCCACTTTCATCTATCCCCTGAATCAACTCACGTCCCTCTTTTCCCTCATTTTTCTCTTTTAATCTTTCATTTTTAATTATATTCGTCAGCCTCTGAATACTCTCCACCACAACCGTCATCTCATCCCCTCCCGACTCATTTTTATCTTTTAATTCATTTTTCTCTTTTAATTTTCCATTTTTAATTCCCAACCGATTCAAAGTATCTTGAATCTGTTGGATAAGTTCCCTTCTATGCGCCACTATCAGCACCCCGCCAAAGAGCCCCGCCCCACTACGCGCCAGCCTTCTCCCCTCTCTTTTCGGAGAGGGGTCGGGGGTGAGGCTTTTCATCAGCGCCCCCATCACTACCGTCTTTCCCGTTCCCGTCGGCATCTGCACCATGACACTCCTCTTCCCTTCCCGCCACGTTCTCTGCAGCCTGTCCAGCATCTCTATCTGATAATCCCGTAGTTCAATCATCTTTTTCAAAGTCATTTGAACACTAAAATATACAGTTTTTGAGTAAAAGTGCACATTTAGATGTACATTTTCGTCAAATCTTGATTGAGTTTGAAAACAAATTCCTCTAAAACATTTCCAGGCGTACCTGCATCAAGGTTTTTACCCCTTTGCACTGCAGGGAAGCTTTCCCAAATGTGCAGTTTGGTGCTGTTTATCACTTTTTTTGCCCATTCCAGAGCATTTTTTATGCAAATCATGGTGCTTGAAATGCGGAAAATGTGTATCTTTG
>ONJJ01000032.1 GCA_900318115.1 uncultured Prevotellaceae bacterium
GCCGGTGATTGTCGGAGACTCTTTAATGAGATTGAGGATTTTCTGCTGACGCTCAGTGAGTTTCGTCTCCGACACGTCTCCGTCATGGTCTCCGACATTAGAGGTGTCGGAGGAGGCGAAGATGACGGTCTGGAATTGGGTTGGAGTAGATTTGAACACAGGCTTCAGCTCGTCTTTATAACCTTCCAAGGCTTTGGTCTCATAACAAATGCGTGTAAGACCGCTACCTCGCTTTTCCATATAATCCAATTGAGCCATTACGTTTGCAAGTATGGGATTACGTCTTTCAGAAGAAACGTCTGCGATGTCCAAGTCCTGTATCAACATACCATTGTACATACCACCAGGAGAGGTAACAGTAAGCCGGTCATCGTATATGTCAAGATGCACTTCACCACCCATTACGGTGTAGTCACGATGGATGAAATGGTTTACCATTGCTTCAAGAACTGCACGTTCTGCATACTCTGGTTTATTCTTTCGCCCATCAAGCAGTTTCTCCCAGCCTCGCTTGGTGTTTGACTTCACAAAGTTCATTGCTTCACGGAGCAACATGAGGTGATTCATTTTACCGCCATTTGATTTTTTAAATGCCCAAAATGCTCATTTTTGCCGTTTTTCATTTTTCGCTGGGCTTGAAAAGGTTCATTTCGTTCACTTCAAATTTTCGTTGTGCCTCAAATCTCTCATTTCGGCCGTTTTCTTTTTTCGTTGGAGCTTTCCCGTCTCGGTTCAGCCATTTTCAGTCGCAAATTTAGTCAAAAATCTACGATTTCCTACGTATCTGAACACTTTTCTGCTAAAATCAAATCACATTTAGCACTTTTTTATATAATATGGTGGCAATACGGAGATTTTTGACTACTTTTGCAACGTGTTTCAGATGAGACACGACATTTTTTGCTCAACTTTCCGTGAACGAACTACCACCTCGATACCGGGAGAAACGAGCAATCTTAATATCCAAGGAGTGTACGCTCTACAGCGTAGACTTCACCATTGGATATTAAGGGCTGTGGTAGGCCTGTTCACGGAAATGGTGGGTCTGCGCTGTTTCTGTTCTCTAGAATGTTAGTGCTGACTTCCATAGGGATGAATGAAGTAAAGTATTAACATAAAAAGTAAAGAACTATGAGTAAAGTATTTCATTTCAAGAACATGCTACCATCATTGATGTTAGCACTGATGAGTGTCGCTCTTTTTTCATGCAGCGGTGATGACGATGAGAAACTTGATGATGGCAGCAGCAACACGACAGACGTTGCCGTGACGAGTAACTTGTCTAAACTGGGTATTACTTACGCTCACATCGATGGTTATGTAAACCTTAATCTGATTACGTCGACTTATACCAGCCAACAGGTGGGTATTGAGTTATCTATGAACGAGGATTTCGACAATCCGAAACGAGCAGTCTCAAAAGGATTGGAGGGAAACAAACTAACTGTAGTCATAGACACTTTAAGCGCCCAGACGAAATATTTCTATCGTACATTCGTAAAAGTAAACGACTTAAACTATTACGGAGAGAAGCGCTCTTTTACTACAAAGGATTTCTCAAACATTACTTCGACGGGTAGTGCCTCTGATTTAACCTTTACATCAGCCACTATCAAATGCAGTGGTGATGCAAGTTCTATCGACAAAGAAAACAACTATGTCATAGGCGTTGCATATTCCACATCAAAGACTCGGCTTCATCCAGACAGTGCCTACATAGGCTATGACCCCTACTATGGGTATTATTCAAGAGGCTTTAATGTAGTTGTGAGTCCTCTTGACAGCATCATAAAAAACAAGTCATTCAAGAATACAATCTCTCGCTTACAGACAGGAACGACTTATTATTATTGCTCGTTCACACGCGCAGGAAAGAAATATAAGTTAGGAGAGATTAAGAGTTTCGCCACGAAAGCATTATCAGATGCCCAGCTATTAACTGGTGATGCCACAGATATAACCTTTACTTCTGCAACGGTAAGAAATACCTCTACTATAGCCAGTATGTACCCGAAAGGGACAAGCATCCAATATGGCATCAGGTATGGAGTATCACAAGATGCTTTGTATGAAACAGCCTATGCCACATCCCTAGAAGGGGAAGCATTTACCGTACAACTTCGCAATCTTGTAGCAGGCAAAACTTACTATTATTGTGCTTATGTTAGTGTAGATGGGGTATCTTTAACAGGAAGCACCAAAAGCTTTACCACGAAGTCAGGCAATTCATATCTTACAACAGAAGATGCAACTGACATCACATTAACGTCTGCCACATTGAAAGGTAAGACGACACTGTCTACTCTTTATGGAAATAACGAATCCTCCATCCGATATACTATCCGTTATTCGAGAAATAGTAGCAACATTAATGACCAATATGGATATAATTATGAAACTGCCAATCCTCAAAAGAATGGGAATGACTTGACCGCCTCTCTTACAAACCTTCAAATGAACACAACTTATTATTATTGTGTTGTTGCCTATGTGGATGGTTATTATGTATTCGGTGACGTGAAGAATTTTACGACCAAATCTGGTACAGATTATCTTACAACGGGAAATGCATCAGACATTACTTTGACTTCTGCTACACTATCGGGAACAACCACATTGTCTTCTATTTATCCAAGCAATACGTCTATCCAGTATTCTATCAGATACGGAACATCAAGTACTAATTTGAATTCTACAATCAGCAACGTTTCACTAAATGGGAATAACATTTCTGGAACTGTGTCGAATCTGAAAAGCGGAACAACTTACTATTATCGTGTTTCTGCTTATGTTGGTGGAACGACTATATATGGCGAAACGATGAACTTTACAACCAAATCGGGTGCTGATTATTTGTCAACAGGGGCAGCATCAAACATTACGATGACCTCGGCAACAGTAAAAGGAACGACTACACTGTCTTCTGCTTATCCCAGTAACACAACCATTCAATATAGAATAGTGTATGGCACGTCAAGTTCCTCTCTAACATCATCTTCAAGTTCTTCATTGGCAACGCCAGAATTGAGTGGAACAGCACTTACTGCTGAGTTGTCAGACCTCGTTATAGCAACAACATATTATTATTGCATAAGAGTATCGGTGAATGGAAGCTACTATTATAGCGACACAAATAGTTTCACAACAAAGGACATACAACAAACAGGTTATGTCGACTTGGGAGTGAGTTGTAAATGGGCGACATGTAACCTGGGAGCGACAGTTCCAGAAGACTTCGGTGACTATTTTGCATGGGGAGAAACGGAAACCCGTACATTCTTCTATTCATCAAATTATAGCTATCAAAGATCTCAAGTTCCTGATGATATAAGTGGAACAGATTATGATGCAGCACGCAAAAAATTAGGCGAACCTTGGAGAATGCCAACAAGAACAGAATTCCAAGAAATACTTAATAGTTGTTTCTGGAAAGAAGTAACGTATAAGAATGTGAGAGGCTATTTAGTAACAGGAAAGAATGGAAATGCAATATTTCTTCCTAAAACAGGGTACAAATCAGGCAATCGAACAAATGACGGGTATGCCAATTGGACGGGCTCTGGCTACTATCGCCCTGAAACCTCTTATAATTGGGAAAAAAATGAAAACTATTATTGGTCTGGTACTACCATTTCATCAACAAAAGACTACTATTCTGGAATGACTATTCGTCCTGTAAGATAAGAAACAAAACCGTCAAACATATGAACGATTCAAATTTTATTCTCAAAGACTTTGACCTTGACAATCTCTCAGGTCAAGCTCAAACAACATGCACCAGTTCTTCTAACGCAGCAAGTGAACTTGAAGCTATCCAACAAGCTTGCCGTAGTCAGTCTCAACAAATGCCTGAAGGCTACAAAGTAGATTATGATGGTCGTGAGTTCAGCACCGCAAAAAGACAAAGTGCTTCTGGCGAGAAAGTCACCGATATCACCTTTGGTTTTGAATTAAAAACAGATGAATAAAGCTTGGCCTTTAAGATAATGAAGCCGATAGCTGCAAGAGCTGGGTGGAAGTGGGTTGGAATCGGCTTCGCATCCCAGTGTCACAGGGAGAAGGATGTGACATAATTAGATAATTATAAAAAACCATAATTCCTATGGTAAACAAATTATTTAGTTAGGTTGGGCATGAGATTGCCCAACTTAGCAATAGGCTGAGAGGGCTTGACCTCTTGAAACTCCTTGGGTTGATAAATGCAGTCGTTGATTTGCTGGCATTGATTGTGAAATACACATCATGCGGCAATCTCACTACGATTGATTTCCTATAGGGAGTGGAAGACATTCGTACTATCGTACTGTATGTCACCAAAAAGAGAGGAAATGTTTAACCCTCCGAGGGTAGCTGTAAATGCTACCCTTTTCCATGTAATACAGAAGCCAAATATGGCAAACTATGCTGACATCCTCGGCCTCTTGTATCCTCTGCCAGTCAGTATCGCATACTGTTACAGTCAATTTCAATTTTGTGGGCGCATCTTCCATGACTTGGGCTATGTGCTTATTGATTGTGTCAACCTTGTCACTGATGGTATTCACGGCAGCACCGAGCACTCCTTCTTCACGCTGGGTTTGGCGGATAGAAGATTCCAAGGACAGCTTGGCATTGATGACGGCAGTTGTTGCCTTGTCAATGTCGGTACTCAACTGTTTGATTTCGTTCGATGAAGTGCTGCACGGCGTTGCACCGCACACACCTTGCACATCGATGTCCTGCTGGAAGGTGAGCTGCTTCTGCCGCATCATAAACGATATCACTTCACGACCACTTTCCGCGTCGTGCCGTCGCTCATGCGGATGATGTTAACGCTGCGATGAGGTGCTGCAATCAGAACTTCAGGATGATGCCGACGAAGCCGAGGAGGATGCCGAGGAAGGTGCCGGCGAGGACTTGCCAGAGGGTGTGCTGGCGCAGGAGCATGCGGCTGCTGCCGACGAGGCCGGCGATGATGATGCAGAGCGAGAGCCACCACACGGGATTGAAGTTGAAGAGGAGGCTGAAGGCTACGACGGCACCGATGATGCCTCCGGCACCTGCGGAGTGCACGGAGACCTTCCACCAGATGTTGATGAGCAGGCAGGCGGCCTGTATCATCAGTGAGCTGACGAGGATGCCGCCCATGTAGAAAGGCAGGTGGAAGCGGGCAAGGAAGTGGAGGGTGAAGGCGTAGAAGAGCAGAAAGACGAGGTAGGGGAAGGAACGATGCTCGCGCAGGCGGAGGTGATGGAGCTTCAGGCCGTTGGTCTGACGCCAGATACGGATGGTAAGCCGGGGCAGCAGCAGGGTTCCCATGAGCACGATGATCATGATGAGTGCCTTGAAGCTCAAGGGCAGCAGGCTGAGGTAGGTGAACAGGAACAATGCCAGAAAGCCCACCAGCGGGAAGTACTGGGGGCGGAAGATACTGGAGAGGGCGCGTGCGCCCCAGAGGAGTGCTTTGTTCATGATGTTGCCATCTACTTATTTTCTTAGTCTTGCTACGGGGATGTTTAGTTGTTCGCGATACTTCGAGACGGTGCGGCGCGCTACGTCGTAGCCGCGCTGCTGGAGTTCGCGTGCGATGGCGTCGTCGGAGAGTGGGGCGTTGTGGTCCTCGTTGTCCACGATTTCCTGCACGGCAGCCTGGATGTTGCGCACGGAGACTTCGTCGCCGCCCTGCAGACGTGCTGCGGAGGTGAAGAACCAGCGCAGGGGATAGATGCCGAAGGGTGTCTGCACCCACTTGCTGTTGCTCACGCGCGAGACGGTGGAGAGGTGCAGTCCGGTGCGCTTGGCGACGTCCTCGAGCGTCATGGGAGCCAGCAGGGTCTCGTCGCCGCTCTCGAAGAAGGGTCGCTGCATCTTCATGATGGCTTGCATGGTGGTGCTGAGGGTCTGGCGGCGCTGGCGCAGGGCTTCGATGAAGCCTTGTGCCTTGTCCACGCGGTCGCGCAGGTAGGTGACGCCGTCGCGCTCGGAGCGCGAGAGCTCTTTGGGGTCACGACCCTCGTAGGTGTTGAGGAAGTCGATGTCGTCCTGGCTGACGTGGAGGGGTGGCAGGTGGCCGTTGTTCAGTGTGAGGGTCAGCCGTCCTTCGGCGTCGGTATCGACGTAGAAGTCGGGTGTTATCTGCTGGATGTTGCGCCCGATGGCTTCGCCCATGGAGCTGCCGGGTCGGGGATTCAGTCGGTGTACCTCTCGCTTGAGGCGGCTGACGTCGGCATCGCTCAGGCGCATGGTGCGCTGGATGCGGTCCCAGTGCTTGAGCATCAGGTCGTCGAAGTGGTTCTTCAGCAGCGAGAGCAGTTGTTGCTTGACGGGAGATTGGCTGTCGGGGGCGTGCTGGACCTGCAGGATGAGGCATTCCTGGAGGCTGCGGGCTCCTATGCCTGCGGGCTCGAAGTTCTGCAGGATGCCGAGGATGTGCTCCAGTTCTTCGGGTGAGGTGGGGATGTTGTGATAGACTTCCAGTTCATCCTGCAGCTGCTGGAGTGAGACGTGCAGGAGTCCGTCGTCATCGAGTGAACCGATGAGGTAACGCAGGATCTCTTCTTCGTGGGGTGTGAGGTGGAAGAATCCTATTTGTTCTTCCAGTTGGTCGTAGAAGGACTGTGTCTCCTGGGTATAGGATTCGCCTACGTTGGAGCGGTCCGAGGGCATGTTGTCGGGGATGTCGTCGGGGCTGCTGTAGTCGGCAGCGTAGTCGGCGGCGGCATACTCCGAGGAGTCTGCGTAGTCCGGGGAGTCGGAGTTCTCGTCGTAGTTCTCGTCCACGGTAGCGTCCGGGCCGTCGGCATAGTCTGAGGTCTCTGAGCGGTCGGCCTCCAGCGAGACATTTTCCTTCAGCTCACGGTCCACACGCTCGTAGAGGGCTTCTGCGGGCATTTCCACCAGCTCGCTGACGAGCAGCTGCTGGGGATTCAGGACTTGGACCTGAGACTGGAGTTGTACGTTGACTTGGGAAGACACGGGGGGGAATTTTATAGATTTGTGAAATATCGAAATTACGAAATTACGAAATAATGAATTTATTGATTTACTGATTTGTCAGAATCGCCAGTAGACTTGGATGTCGGCGGTGTGGTAGCGGGTGTCGGCGGCGTTCTTGTTGACGTGGAACGCGTAGTTGGCCTGAAACATGAGGTTGGTGAAGAGTGAGTGTTGCACCGAGAGTCCGTACTGGCTGTGGGCTCCGTCCCAGCTCTTGCGGTTTCGTAGGACGTCGTAGTGGGCGTAGATGCGTGTGCGGTAGAAGGATGGTGAGCCGAGTGTGACGTACCAGGCATCGGCTTTCGCTCCTGCGTTGTCCACGGCAAATTCCGTGCGCAGGTTCCAGTCCTTGTTGTAGTTCAGCCCCACGCTGTAGCGTCTGCGCTCTATGGTCTCGTTGTCGGCGTTGACGTAGTTGCCCGTCCATCCGAATACTCCGATCTGCAGTTCACTCAGGGGTGAGATGATGAGTCCTCCGATGAGGTCCTTGCGCGAGTTCTTGTCGGAGAAGTTGATGCCCTGTCCGGTGTAGATGCCTGCCTGGTAGTGGATCCATCGGTGGCCGTCGGTGCCTCCTGGCAGGAGGTCGCCCTGGAACTGGAGTCCGAAGTCGCGTCCGTTTGAGGAGTGTTCGCCGGTGAGGTCATTGAAGCCCGCCAGTTTGTCGGCCAGCTGGGAGTAGGCTCCGCCTCCGATGAGCCAGGGGTGCATGGGGTTCTCGAAGGTGAAGCAGCGCTTGAACTGTCCGAACTTCACCCGGAACTCCTTCCAGTGCTGCCACTCTGCCCAGGCATCGACGATGCGCGGGCCATTGACGCCGCTGGTGTTGCCGTTGACCTGCATCTGCAGCTTGAAGGCGAAGTCGCCCAAGCGTGTGTCCACGTACAGTCGCACGAGTCGCAGCCCCAAGTCTGCCTGGGCTTTGGCGTCGTCGCTGGTGGTGCCGTTGACCTTGGCGATGACGTATCCGCCGAAGCTGGTGTTCTGCTTCAGCTGCTCGACAAAGGTGCCGTGCCCCTTCGGTTCCTGATCAGGGAGGGGGGTAGTCTCCTCTGCAGAGAGGGATGATGCTGCGAGCAGGAAGCTGAGGAGGAGAAGGCTGTTCTTTTTACGCATTATAGCTGTTGTTTTTATGTATTGCTCTTAGCACTCCGGCTGCCTCTCCAGATGAAGTAGGCGCCCAGCAGGACGAAGGGAACGGAGAGCAGTTGACCCATGTTGAAGAGCATACCGTTCTCGAAGCTGACCTGCACCTCCTTGGTGTACTCGATGAAGAAGCGGAAGGTGAAGATGAGGAAGATACAGAGTCCGAAGAAGAATCCCGTGCCCACGCGCTCCGGACGACGGCGATAGAACCACCATCCGATGAAGAAGAAGAGCAGGTAGGCCAGCGCTTCGTAGAGCTGTCCGGGGTGACGTGGCAGCTGGTCCACGCGCTCGAAGATGAATGCCCAGGGCACATCGGTGGGTTTGCCGATGATCTCGGAGTTCATCAGGTTGCCCAGTCGGATGGCAGCAGCGCAGATGGGGGTGACGATGGCGATGTTGTCCAGCGCCGTGAGGAAGGGTACCTTGGTGCGGCGGCTGTAGAGCCAGAGGGCGACGATGAACATCAGCGTTCCGCCGTGGCTGGCCAGACCCGTGTAGCCCGTGAAGTGCCAGGCGCCGTCGGCTCCCTGCTTGAAAGGCAGGATCATCTCCACAGCGTGGGACCATGAGCTGAGGAAGTACTCAGGCTCATAGAAGATGCAGTGCCCCAGACGGGCACCGATGAGGATGCCGAGGAAGGAGTAGAGGAACAGCGGGTCGAACTTCTCGTCGGGAATCTGCTGCTCCTTGAACAGACGCTGCTCCAGGAGGAAGACTGAGAGCAGGCCGATGCACCAGCACAGCGAGTACCAGCGCACGCCGAAGGAACCGATGCTGAAGGCGATGACGTCGGGGTTCCAGTGGATGAAGAGGAGCCCCCTCCCAACCTCCCCCAAGGGGGAGGAAGCTAATTGTGACAATAATGGAATGAGAAGTGACATATTGGTTTTATTTACTGCCTACCTATTCCCCTCCCCCTGGGGGAGGTCGGGAAGGGGCTATACATTAAATCTGAAGTGCATGATGTCGCCGTCCTGCACGACGTAGTCCTTGCCTTCGACACCCATCTTTCCGGCCTCGCGCACGGCGGCCTCGGAGCCGTAGCGGATGTAGTCGTCGTACTTGATGACCTCGGCGCGGATGAATCCTTTCTCGAAGTCGGTGTGGATGACGCCGGCACACTGCGGTGCCTTCCATCCGCGGCGGAAGGTCCACGCCTTCACTTCCATCTCGCCGGCGGTGATGAACGTCTGCAGTCCGAGCAGGGAGTAGATGGCCTTGATGAGGCGGTCGCATCCGCTCTCGCTGAGTCCCATGTCCTCGAGGAACATCTGCTTCTCCTCGTAGCTCTCGAGCTCGGCGATGTCGGCCTCGGTCTGTGCGCTGATGATGAGCAGGGCGGCCTGCTCGTCCTTCGTGGCCTCGCGCACGGCATCGACGTAGGCGTTGCCGCCTGCGGCAGAGGCGTCATCGACGTTGCAGACGTAGAGGACGGGTTTGGTGGTCAGCAGGAAGAGGTTCTTGGCGGCGGCCAGCTCGTCCTCGGTCTCGAAGGTCACGGTGCGGGCACTGCGGCCCTCGACCAGCGCAGCCTTGTAGGCTTCGAGCACGCCCAGTTCTATTTTTGCCTGCTTGTCGCCGCCCACGCGGGCTTGTTTCTCCACGCGCTGCATGCGGCTCTCGATGGTCTCGAGGTCCTTCAGCTGCAGCTCGGTGTCGATGATTTCCTTGTCGCGGACGGGGTCCACGCTGCCGTCCACGTGGACGATGTTGGGGTCGTCGAAGCAGCGGAGGACGTGGATGATGGCGTCGCACTCGCGGATGTTACCCAGGAACTGGTTGCCCAGGCCCTCGCCCTTCGAGGCGCCCTTGACGAGTCCGGCGATATCCACGATCTCGCACGTGGCGGGAACGATGCGGCCGGGGTGTACGAGTTCGGCCAGTTTATTCAGGCGCTCGTCGGGGACGGTGATTTGTCCCATCTGGGCGTCGATGGTGCAGAAGGGGAAGTTAGCTGCCTGCGCCTTGGCGCTCGACAGACAGTTGAAGAGGGTGCTCTTGCCCACGTTGGGCAGTCCTACAATGCCAGCTTTCAATGCCATACTTTATGTGTTTATTCGTTTACGGGGTGCAAAGTTAAGCATAAAAACTGAGATAGTGGCTCTCGTGGCGGCTTTTAATACTTTTTAGACCTTCTTTGGCGTTGATTTGTGGTCAGAAAGTGACTTCTTCGCCCTGTTCCCACGCTCCATCGGCCTTTAATCCGAAGGAAATGTCCTCGGATTCAGCAGTGTTGACGAAGAAGTTGCCGGTGTAGGTGGTGATGGCGTTGCGGCGCACGGGCACTCCCTCGAACACGCGTTCGCCGACGGTGTTGCCGTTGGCGTCCAGGGCGCTGATGGTCATCTTCAGGCTGCCCGTCTCGTCGCGGGGGATGGTATAGACCTCGAACTGGCGCTGCCCAGGGGTCACCTCTAACTTGGCGCTTTGGGTTCCGCTCGTCGTAGATCCATAAGAGGTGAGGGCGCTGAAGGTAGTGCATCCGCCGGTGTAGGAAAACTGTAGTTGACGAACCTCCTCCGGGATTTCTTCATCTGTCAGCGTGAGGCGAAATTTTGCAACGATGCGCTTGAGGGTCACGTCATGAGTGACCTTCTGGTCTGTGACTTCCAACTCCTCGCAGTAGAGGAACGAGTCCTTGAGACCTTTGAGGGTAATTTTTTCCAGGGAGTTGACTGTGCAGCCATCGCCGTTGTATCCGATGATGGCCACGGTGTACTTGCCCTGCGGCAGGGAGAAGGCTGCTGTGCCGAAGTCCTCGTCGCCCTGCTTCTGCGCCACGGAGCGTAGCTTGGTCTCGCCCTCGTAGATGACGAAGGTCAGGCGTGTGCAGAGGTCTGTGACGGCCTGTTCGGCGCGAGTCTCGGGATTCAGGGAGGCGGAGGTGCCGTCGTCGAAGGGAATGACCTGGAAGCCAGTGACCTGCAGCACGCAGTTGGCATCCTCTTCCTCGATAGCTGGTTCGCCCACATAAGGTGCTTCGCAACTGAGAAGCAGCAGGCAGGAGGTGAGTAAGGTAAGAAGTCGGGATGACATATAAGTGAAGTTAGTCGGTTTTGTTAATTGTCGAGTTCTCGAAATGCCGAAATATCGAAATATCGGAACATCGAGATATCGAGATTCCGAGATGTCGAGATTCTGAATGGAAGAAGAGTGGGAAGTGGAAGCCTGTTCTTGCTTCGCACTTCCCACTCGTTACTTCTTCAGGGATTAGTTTGTGGCGCTCTTGGCGGCCTCCATCGATTCTGCATCAGGCAGCATGACCACGGTGACGCGGTTGTTGTTGTCGCTGATGGTGCGTGCCAGCTGCTTGACGCTGGATGGCGTGATGGCGCGCACGATTTCCTCGTAGTTCTCGGCGGAGTCGTAGCCTCGGTAGGCGATGCCCTCGATGCGGTTCATCCACCAGCGGTTCTCGCGCTGGTTCTGGGTGTAGGTCTTCAGGAGGTATTCCTTGGCCTTGTTGACGCTTTCCTCGCTGACGCCGTTGGCTGCCACGCGGTCGAAGACGTCGAGGACGATCTTCATGCAGGTGTCGGTCATCTCAGGCTTCAGGGGGAACACGGCCTGGAGGACGTAGCGCGGACGGTCGTCGCTGCCACGGGTGATGAAGCCGGCGCACTGGGTGCTGTAGGCAGCGCCGAGTTCCTCGCGGATCTTCTTGAGGTAAACCTCGCCGAGGCAGGTGCTGAGCACATCGACCAGCACTTCGTTGCGCACGGTCATCTCGATGTCACCCGTCCAGGCATAGACGGCGAAGCTCTGCGGCGTCTGCATCTTCTTCTCGAAGATGTTGTCGTGCACGCCGGTGGCGAAGTTCAGGTGGGCGTCCACGGGGGTGTCGTCGCGCTTCTTCATCTTCGGCAGGGTGGCCAGATACTGCTGGATGTGGAATTTAATCAGCGGCTCGTCGATGTTGCCGACGAAGAGGAAGGTGAAGTCCGAGGCGTCGCCGAAGCGGTCGGCGTACATCTCCTGGATGCGGTCGTAGTTGATGAGGTCCACCTCAGACTCCTTCAGCGGAGTGATGCGGGGATTGTGGTTGTACAACGTGGCCTGGATGCTGTCGCTGATGCTGGACATGGGGTTCAGTGCCTTGTTGCGCAGGGCTTCCTTCATCTGTTCCTTGTAGGCGCCGAAGGCGTCCATATCCTTCCCGCGGGGCTGGAAATGGAGGTAGATGAGTTCGAACAGCGTGGCGATGTCCTTGCGGGAGCAGTGACCGCTGAGGCTCTCGGTGCGGAGGTCAGCGCTGAAGCTCACGCCCACGTTGCGGCCGGCCAGTGCCTTGGAGAGCTCCGTCTTGGTGAAGTCGCCCAGCTTGCTGAGGTCCATCACGTCGTCCCATGCTCCGAGGTCTATGCGCTCGCTGTCGGGATAGCGTCCCAGTCCGCCCTTGCTCCATGCGGTCATCAGGATCTCGTCGTCCTTGTAGTCCGTGGGTTTCAGGATGACGCGCACGCCGTTGGAGAGTGTCAGGATCTTGGATCCGCAGGGACCTTCCTGCTCCTTGACGATCTCGCCGGGTTTCTTCAGCTGTTCCATGGGCACCAGGGGACCGGTCTTCACGTTGTCCACCCATGCCTCGAGCTGCATGCCCTGTGCGGCGTGGATGGCGTCGAGCAGCTGTTGCTCGGTGGGGATTTCCAGTCCTTCCTTCTCAGGATTCAGGGCGAGCACGACGAGGTTGGAGTCGGTGCGCGAGATGACTTCTTTCAGGTACTCGTTGTATCCTTCCACGGGCAGCTGGGGCAGCATCTGGCTGACGAGCTGGTACTCCACTTCGATGCCGGGGATGGCTTCGTTGTCGAGGAACGAGCGGTAGTATTCGTGGGCGAAGTTGATGCTCTTCTGCTTGTCGCGGTTGTTGTAGAGCTGTTCCATGCCGGAGACGATGTCCATGACCATGCGTCCGGCCTCGCCCTCCGTAATGCCGTATTGCTGAGCGCGATAGACCTCAGCCATCACAGCCTGCACGGCTTCCTCCACGCGACCTTCCTTCGGAGCCACCTGGATATTCACGGATTCCGTGACCTTGCTGGAGAGCAGGAAGTCGTCGTCGTCGATGCTGGCTCCCTTGAAGGGGCACTCGGGCTTCAGCGACAGCTCGCCCAGGCGTTGGTTCAGCGCGCGCAGGGCCACAGCCTTGATGCGGTTCTCGAGGTAGGTGCCGAGTCGGTTGTTCAGGCTGTCAGGCGTGGCGGGGTGCTTCATGGAAATCATGACCATCTGGGTGGTGACTTCCGGATCCTTGTCGCTGACCACGATGGCCTCGTCGTTGTCCGGCACGGAGTAGTACTCGCGCTTGGCCACGGGCTGGCTGACGGTGATGGGCGAGAAGAGCTTCTTGATCTTGCCTTCCACCTGGTCCACGTCGATGTCGCCAACGACGATGATGCCCTGCAAGTCAGGACGATACCACTTATGATAGTAGGCGCGCAGCGTGTCGTAGGGGCACTCATCGACCACGGACATCAGACCGATGGGGAAGCGGCGGCCGAAGCGGCCGGGCATCAGCTTCTCCAGGTTGCGGACCAGGATGCGGGTGAAGCCCGTGTTGCGCATGCGCCATTCGCCGTGGATGACTCCGCGTTCCTTGTCGATTTCCTTGCCGTCCAGCGTCAGGTCGTGGCTCCAGTCGTGCAGGATGAGCAGGCAGGAGTCGATGGCTCCCTCGCGCGCAGGTACATTATCTATATTGTAAACCGTTTCTTCCACGCTGGTGAAGGCGTTCAGCTGTTCGCCGAACTTCACGCCGATGCTCTCGAGGTACTCGATGAGCGTGCTGTCGGGGAAGTGCGTGGTGCCGTTGAAGCACATGTGCTCCAGGAAGTGTGCCAGACCGCGCTGGCTCTCTTCCTCCTGGATGGAACCCACCTTCTGGGCGATGTAGAAGAAGGCCTGATCCTTCGGTTCCTCGTTGTGGCGGATGTAGTACGTCAGTCCGTTGTCGAGGCGGCCGATGCGCACTTTCTGGTCCACGGGCAGCGGCTGCATCAACATCTGCCGCTGCATCTCTTCCATCTGCTCGGGCGTCTGGGCAGCAGCGGGAGCGGCGGCCAGTGCCAGCAGCGAAAGAGCAAAAAGTTTCTTGAGTTTCATAATTGCTGTTTTGTTATTTTGAGATAGAGGTTATTGTTTTCTTCTGTCGATTAATAGCGGACGGGCAATTAATGTGACCCTGGCTCGGGGATATTCTCGATGAGGTTCCCCAGGAATTGTGCCCTGTTCTGCAGCCACAGGTGCATCTGCAGCAGCTCCTTGCGGAAGTTGAAGCCGCGCACGGGCCAGCGCTGGGCCTCGCGGTCCATGGCACCCTGGCGCAGGCCTTCGGCATAGCGCTCCACCTCCTGCCAGGGACGGCTGACGATGCTATCGGAGTACTGGCGCCACGTCTGCTTGTACAGCTCCACGAACTCCTGGGTGCCGAAGAGGTCGGTGAAGAACTGAGGCACGTCCGGGTAGTTGCCGTTGCGGCGGACGGGATTCGTGCCCATCACCGTCTCCTTGTAGTTCGAGAAGTAGCCGTGGCCGCGGTACATGTCAGACCAGTCGAAGTCGTAGCCCGCATCGAAGTCCCACAGCGGACCCATCACCCACTTGCCGTCGCCGTCCTTGTGGAGGAACACGCTGCGCGGAGCATCGATCTCCACGTTGTACACCAGCTCCTGGATGATCAGGTAGCGCGCCAGACTCTCCATGTCCAGCAGCTGCGACGCCCACTGGTAGTCCTGCCACATGATGGCCATCTCCAGCTCGGCAAAGACGTCGCGGATGCTGTCGCGCAGCTCGGGCGTCAGCAGCTCCTCGTCGGGGTACTTCACGGCAGCCGGCATCCTGTAGCCGCTGGTCCAGAAACTGCGCTCCGATGCCGAACCGCCGCGTGGACCGTCGTCCACGTCCAGCGAAAGCAGGATGCCGCGGTCGTCGCTGACCGCCACGCGGTTGTCGCCCTGCTGCACCTGCTCCGTCAGCTGATAGACACCCAGGTACTCGCCGTCCATCAGCAGTTCCACGTAGCGCGTGTGGTTCGTGTAGGGCATACCCATCATGCGTCCCAGCTCGAAGACGAAGGTGTTCATCATGTCCGTCAGGTCGCGGTAGTTCGCCAGCAGCACCCAGCTCTTGGCCTTGTCCATGCCCAGCACCTTCTGCTTCTGCTCGAACTTGATGCGGTAGGGCTTCTTGTCGTACCACTCCCAGGTGCTGTTGCCCCGGCCTCGGATGCCCGCGCGCTGCCAGCGGCAGGCGTAGCTGTCGCCGCCGTTGATGCCCACGTAGCAGGGCACGTACTCCTCCTTGGAGTGCACGCCCTGGCCGTCCTCTGTATAGACGAAGAGTTGGAAAACCTGGTATTTATTCTTCTCCTCGGCTTCGAACACCTGCTCGAAGTTGATACTGTCCACATCACTGATGCTCAGCGGCACGGCGAATCCGTCGTGCATCTCTGCCCGCAGCACCTTCTGGGCGTCGGTGACGCGCATCTCCTCGATGCTGTCGACCATCACGGGCAATGTCCACGGAGTGTCGAATGCCCGATGGTGCACCCGCATCCATTCCTGCGCCACCGCTGTAGTGCCCGAGAGCAGTGCCAGCAGGGCACCTGTCACTAATCGCTTGTTCATTTATAGATAAACACTTTTGCGGGTGCAAATTTACAAATAATAGTTGATTCCGTGCGCGAAACCCACTATTTTTCAGCCTCCAACCCGAAAAATAACCCAAATTCCACGACTAATTCTGCCAAACAGCACCTGAACCGCCATCAAATAGCATCATCTTGTCCATCTAAAGCCCCTGCACCGCCATCTCGAAGTCTCATCTTATCCTCCCTTCCGCCCGGAATCGTTCACTGAAAATGTCTCGCGCGCATGAAAATAACGATTTTTACTACACAACTACACAAAATATTTTATATATTGCTGATATTCAATAGTTAGACGTTTTTAGAATAATGTAGTTTACTGCATAATAGGTGCAAAAATGGGCTTTATTTGTGTACTTTTGCCGTTTATATGTGTACTTTTATGCCCTATCTATGTACTTTTATGGCACTACCACATCATTTCTTGGCATTCCTTTTTATGTTTTTGCCGTTTATCTGTGTACTTTTGTGCCCTATCCATGTACTTTTATGGCACTACCACATCATTTCTTGGCATTCCTTTTTATGTTTTGACGTTTATTCGTGTACCGTAGTGTCCTATAGTGTACTTTTATGGCACCACCACATCATTCTCTGGATATTTTGTCCAGTTCCCTCCATTCTACTAATCCTTACGACGAACTAAAGAAACAGAAAGCCCCCTAATTTTATCATTAAATCCACAATTTCGCACTTAGTAAGCCTATTTTTGCACTCATTCGACCCTAATTTTGTGCTAATATAGCCCTTCTTTGTGCAAGTATAGCCTGTTTTTGATGTAGTATTAGCCAAAACTACACAAAACTAATTTCGTCAAAGCGCACACAATCAGCAATATACGAAAAATTCCGTGTAGTTGTGTACCAACGAACCCTACTTTTTTTCTGCAAAAACGGCATTTTCGCTTTGACGACCCTTGGGGCGTCAAAGCATACATCAGGCTGAAAGCCGAAAAATATCCAGCAGTTTCCTTTGACGACCCAAGGGACGTCAAAGCACACATCAGGACGCATAGCAAGAAAGATCCGTATCTTCTGCTTGACGACCCAAGGGGCGTCAAAGGAAAGCTCCCCACGTTGGCACTGCTCCAGCCCGCCGCATCCTGCATCATCTCTCGTCGCATCCTGCATCATCCCCCGCCGCATCCAGCATCACCCCTAATAATTGGAGAGTTCGTCTCAAGACGTAACCCTCCCTTTTTCCCATGTCCTCATACTCTCCACTTCATACTCCATCACGAAGAATGAAAGGGTGCTTGGAGGATAGACGGTCTATAATGCCGAAGTGAAATCACCTCCTTTCCGAAACAAAAACACACCCTTTCCTCTCCTCCATTGCATTTTTTCCCGTTTTTCTTTCTTCAACTCCCCCCTTTTTACTACTTTTGTCCCGTTGAAGCCGTGAAGTGAGGCCTTCGGGGACACAGATCGAGCTGAGACCTACATATTGAAAGGCGTTACTGACGCTTTGTTTTTGGCTGTTCCGAAATTACCACATCCGAATTGCTAATCAAAGACAAAGACGAGTGACTGCCACGGAGGTGGTATATTCACGTCCGTAGTGTGCAGCGAGGGTACGTGTACCCTCACGCACACTTTACGGGTGTACTATATTCTCCAAAGTGGATGCTCTCTGATTGTTCATTAGCATGGCTGTGGTAAGCCACGGAAGCGAACGATAGAGGTCAGCATCCACTTTTTTTATGTTGATAGTGATAACCAATAAACGAATTAACAATAACAAAAAAGAAAAGATTAAAGAGTTCGATTTCATCCTTGATTTGACTGATTAACCAGAATTAGGACCTCAGGAAACACGTCAGTCGGACAAGCAACTGGATGTTTGCGCTCATTGGGGCGTGGACATAAAGATTGTTGTCTGATGTGGGCTGTCCTAAGCCTTGGTTAAACACCTCTCTTCCACGCCCCCTTTTCAAAATAACGAAAGGAGGGCTTTTTAGTGGCAAAGAAAAAATTTAAAGTTTTGGATTTGTTTTGTGGTTGTGGTGGTATCAGCGAAGGCTACGCACTTGCAGGTTTTGAGATTGCAGGAGGTATTGACTTCAACGAACATGCAACAATGACCTTTATGCACAATTTCCAAAAAGCAAAAGTGCATAATATTGATATTATAACATTCCCGGATGACAAAATAGATGAAGAATACGGGGATGTTGATATAATAGTTGGTGGACCGCCATGTCAGGGATTCTCATCTGCAAATAGATGGCAGAAGGAGATGGAAGACCCACGGAATAAATTATTCTTTGAATATATCCGCTTCGTTCAAAGGATTCATCCTAAAGTCATTATGATAGAAAATGTTCGTGGGCTATTAACTCGCGACAATGGGTATGCAATAAGACGAATTGAAGAAATACTTGGTGCAGAAGAATACAATATCAGATATCAGATACTTGATGCGTCAGAGTATGGCGTTCCACAAAATAGGAAAAGGGCTATTATCATCGGTATTAGAAAGGATTTCAAAGATATCTACTTTGATTTTGACACCATAGAGAAGAAAGAAAAGACCACGGTCGAGGATGCTATAGGAGAACTATATTGTTTTGAGAATAGTGCTGATGGAGTGAAACATATAGAAACACCACCTAACACTATTCTAAGGGCATTCTTCAGGACAAAAGATAATTCCATATTAGACCAAGATATTGTTTATCCTGCTCAAAACGTTCAAGAGAGAATTAAATATGTTCCTCAAGGAGGCAATTGGAAGGATGTTCCAGAGGATTTATGGCCGACTAATAGGAAAAACAGACATTCATCTGCATATAAGAGACTTGATCCAAACACTCAATCATGTACGATTGATACAGGCAACGCTCATAGTAATTACTTTCATCCCATTTTCAATAGGATTCCGACTATAAGAGAATCTGCCAGACTGCAGTCTTTTCCTGATAGTTTTGAGTTCCAAGGTCCAAGGGGAAGTAAGTATAGACAGATTGGTAATGCAGTTCCCCCACTAATGGCAAAGGCAATAGCTGATGCGATAATGAAAATAATAAGAGATGAAAATAATTGATATGTTTTGTGGTATAGGTGGATTAAGTCTCGGCTTCGAACAAGCTGGGTTTGAAGTTGTTTCTGCAGTTGATATGTGGAAAGATGCCGTTGTTACCTATAATCACAATAGGAAAAAGAAGATTGCAAAAGTTGAAACCGTCGAAATCTTCAATGATAAAGAGTTGCCAGAGTTGATAAAGTCGGAGCATATTTCGGGCATTATAGGAGGACCACCTTGTCAGGGATTCAGCACAGTGGGTCGAAGAGAAGTTGACGATCCTCGTAATAAAATGTACTTGGAATTCTACAAGGCTGTAAAATTGGCTTCCCCAGACTTTTTTGTAATTGAAAACGTCAAGGGCATGCTTACACTTAACAAGGGAGCATTTGTGAAAGACTTGATAGAGCGTTTTGGCTCCAACGGTTTGGGGTATAATATAACCTATCAATTGCTAAATGCTGCAGATTATGGTATACCCCAAAATCGATATCGTGTTTTTTATGTTGGAATAAAAAATAAAACTTTTGAGTTCCCTAAGCCATTAAATATAATCCTTACGGCCAAAGATGGTATAAGCGATTTGGAAGGTGCCGATAATAATCATTATGGTTCAGCACCACAGAATGAGTTTCAAAGGACGTTGAGAGGTAAATGTAAACACCCAGTAAACCAAGATTATACATCTCATACGCAGCAGACTATAGATATTATTCGTCAAGTCCCTGATGGAGGAAATATTAGGGATCTTCCAAAAGAAGTGTGGGAGATTAGAAAATACAATAAGGCTTTCGAGAGAATGGGATCATTTAAACCTTCAAATACAATAGACACTGGACACCGAAATTATTTCCATTATTCGGAGCCCCGAATTCCAACAGTAAGAGAGTCTGCTCGTATTCAATCATTCCCTGATGATTTTGAAATTGTAGGAACACGCGGAAGCCAATATAAACAAGTCGGTAATGCCGTTCCTCCAATGCTTGCAAAAATTATAGCAGAAAAAATAAAGGAGACCATATTATGAATATTGTTTTATCAGTAGATAGTTATAAGGGTGTTGATGGTAGCAGTTTGTCACCAACTCGTTGCTCCCAAATTGTTCAAGTTTATGAAATGCTAGAGGAACTCGGGACAAAGACTATCACCTATATAGGAATACAGGAAGAGGCTGCACGAAGAAAATTATTTGGAAAGACTCAAGCTAAAAGTGCAATAAGAACTTTTTTCCCTCTCCTAAAAAAACTTGATTTTGTCGATTATGAAGGTAATTTTGCTGCAAACATGTGTTTTACTGAATTAGGAACACAATTCGTCCTTGCATGTAGGGCTTTGGCAAATGTAACTGATGAAACTCCACACAAAGATGAGATTGTTTCAAGACTCAAGAGTATAAAAAGAAATACACAACAGAAAGGCCTTGTAAATATGTACAAAGATCCCGAATGGAAGCATCATAATATGTGGATTGCTCTAAAACTACTAAAAACATTTAGGATCATGCATTGGAACGAATTCCTATACACATTGCATTATATAGAAATAGGTAAAACCATAGAAGATGCAATAATACAAATCAAAGCAAATAAGAAAAAAATAGATTCGATTATTTTCTTAAATGAGGATAATGAAATACTTCCAAACACATGTTATTCTTATTTGAGAAGCTTTTTAGAAGAAGCGGGGTTAATCTCTAAAGTTTCTTCATTGGAATCAAAGCTGCTTGATGGCTCCGATTTATTTTTCTCACAAATTGGTATGTAATTATGGGTGTATATGATTCAAATATTAAGAGAGATGTTGATGAAATCAACAAATTATTGAGAGGTATCAAACCTTCTTCATTGAAAGTTGGGACTGGGATTAATGTAAAATATCGTCGGTATTTAACCGCCATCAAATCCAAGCCATTCCTTCTTCTGGCAGGCATCTCTGGCACAGGCAAATCTCGCATCGTTCGTGAACTGGCGCGAGCTTGCTGGGAGGTGGGTTCAAAAGAATATGAAGAGCCAAGGCCAAAGAACTTCGAGATGGTGCAAGTGAAGCCGAACTGGCACGATTCGAGTGAGTTGATAGGTTATGTGAGCCGTGTGAGTGGAGAACCTGTGTTTGTGGCGGGCGACTTCCTGAAGTTTGTGGCCCGGGCTTGGGAGGAACCGGAAGTTCCTTTTTTCCTGTGTCTCGACGAAATGAACCTGGCTCCTGTGGAACAGTATTTTGCGGAATATCTGAGTGTGGTGGAAAGCAGGAAGGCTGATGCTGAAGGGAATATCACGACAGATCCGATTCTGAAGAAGAGTAAGGAGGATTGGTATCGTGTTTTGACAGGAGAATTGACGGACAATGACGATGTACGGCATCGTTTCCTCGAAGATGGCATCTGTCTGCCTCCAAACCTCATTGTTATTGGCACGGTGAACATGGACGAAACGACTTTCTCGTTCTCGCGCAAGGTACTCGACAGAGCCATGACCATCGAGATGAATGAAGTGGATCTGAAGGGCGGCCTTGACTCCCGACACGACATGATAGGGAAACTCGGAAAGGAGGAACTGATAGGCACCGCCGTGGAGGGCGTGGATGTGTATTCCGGATTTAAAGATGTTTGCGATACGGCGATTACTTACTTGCAGAAAGTCAATGCAAAGCTGGAAGGTACTCCGTTCAGGATTGCCTACAGGACGAGGAATGAAGTGCTGCTCTATGTTGTCAATAATCTGCCATATGACAAGATAGAAGGTGACGAGGAATCAACGTATAAAGAAGAGTTTGTCGTGGCTCGTGCCTTGGACGAAATCACCTGCATGAAGATTCTTTCGCGCGTTGAGGGCGATGAGTCCAAAGTGAGCAAAGACTTCCTGAAGGGTCTTAGAGAAACGATAAAAGAAGGACTTGAAGAGGTTTTTCAAGACCTCTTTGATGAAGAAGACAAAAAAGGCTACAAATCAGTCTCTCTTGCCAAGTTGGATGAAATGATTAAACGCCTGGATTCGGGCTACACCAGTTTCTGGAGCTGATAAGGTATGGAATTGCTGACGATACATCACGAGGACTTCACGCTGTATGTGGAGTGTTCGAAGTATGATGCCATCTGGGGGAAGGCTGTGAGGAATGTGGGCAGCGAGAATCTGCTTACGACTTACACCTGGACGGACGGCGTCACGTCGGCAAAGCTTGGGGACGAGGCTCTCGAGAATGGAGGGCGGGCGAGGGCGGTGTTCTTCGACAACGCGGAATATCCCGTCTGGGTGGACTTTGGCACGCATGTCAGCAAGGCACAGTTCGGCTCTGCAATTCAGGCGGACAACGACCGTTTCAGTTTCCGAGGTCATACGTTGGCAGGCTTCATCAACTATGGCAACGAGATAGGCCGGAGCGAACTGCAACTGGTATATAATATAGGTAAAGAGCAGCGGCACTTCAAACTTGGTTATGAGGTGCTGAGCACGAAACTGAACTACCACGAACACTGGAAGAAGATTGTGGAGGACATCGAGGCGGAGTACCGAATGCTCTCGCTCGACTATATGAGGCGGACTTTTCATGGATTCTCGCCAAATGCAGAGGGCGACACGCCAGAACTGATTTGGTGGAGCATCTTTGCGGGTGAGCAGGAGAAGTTCATCAAGGCTTGCCGGGGTATCATAGAACGGCCGCGGCACAGGTTAAGGGGCTATGAGGTGTACTTGCGGGCCGACAAGTTGAAGCGGGTGCCTGTCAGCATAGAGAACGAACTGGCAGAGCATCGCCGAGAGCAGGCTCACCTGTATCGAGTGGAGGAGCATCTGCAGTCCAACGACACGCAGGAAAATCGCTTCCTGAAATATGCACTGAATCAGATATCCAGCAAATATGAGAGGTTGAAGCGGCGAATAGAATCCATTCAGAATACATCCAGCGTGATGAAGCAAAAGATGGACGATGTTGAGAGAACGCTGACACACCTGAAGCGTCATCCTTTCTTCAGAACAGTAGGGCGGTTCAAGGGGCTGAATCAGGAAAGCCTTGTGCTGCAAAGAGCTACGGGCTATAGCCAGATCTATAGGACCTGGCAGTTGCTGAGGCGTGCCTATTCGCTGTATGATGGTATGTACAGATTGCAGACGAAGGATATTGCCACGCTCTACGAGATATGGTGCTTCATCGAGGTGAGCCATATCGTGAGGGAGCAGATGGGAGTTGATGTGGATGTGGAACATCGGAACCGCATGGAGATGAACGGCGTGTTTACGTGGGAATTGGGCAAGGGTGAGCACTCGCGAATCCTGTTTCGCAAAGACGGCGTAGAGCTGGCGGAACTGGTCTATAATCCGAAGCATACAGACAGCGGGAATGAAGATATCGGACTGGCGAACATAGAAAGTAGGACAGTTCCCCAAAAGCCAGATATCGTGCTGCAACTCACGAAGAATGATCTGCAGAAGGGGATGAAGATGACCTATCTGTTTGATGCCAAGTACCGCATCAGCGACCGGACAAACGAAGGGGTGGATACTCCCCCGGATGATGCCATCAACCAGATGCACCGCTACCGCGATGCCATCTACTATAAGGAACATTCTTCCAAGGAGTTGAAGAAGGAGGTGATTGGCGGCTACATCCTGTTCCCTGGTGATGGCCAAAGGGCTGACATCGAAGTGTCGAAGTTCTACAGGGCCATCGGCGAGGTGAATATCGGTGCATTCCCGCTTCGACCAAAAGATGCGGAAAACAGGAAGTTGCTGGAGCAATTCATACAGGGGCTGATAGGTAGGGCTTCTGCTGACATCTTGGATGATAGTATTCCTCAGAAAGGACTCTACTATACGCAGGAGGAGCCGAAGGATGCTGTGTACATGATTCTTACCATCGACCAGGAGGTGAACGAAGGCTTTGAGTCGATAATAAATGGACTGGCCTCATCCATCATCATGGGCAAGAAAGGTATGGAAGAGGCCAAGGATATTCAAACAGTTCGCTACATCGCTCCCATCGTTCCTGGTGGTTATATTCAGGGTTATTACAAAGTCGTGCGGGCGAACCTTAAGCGGGTCGAGGATGCTAATTATCCAATCCGAATTAAATTCGATGTTGCAGACTGGACCTTACTGGAGCGGCCTGCACGATTCGGAATGGCAAGGGCTGCTTATCGGGGTTTCTGCAAGACGCGCGATGAGTTCTTCAGGCATTGTCAGGAACAGGCGGTTTAACCTCTTGCTTCGAGGTGGATTCGTTTACTTTCTTGCGTGGCGTTGCATTTTTCTGTGCTTTCATGGAGTCTGTTTCGCAGAAAAGTGGTATCTTTGCAGCTCGCGTCCGCTGATGATGCGCACCTCGCAGGGCATGTCCGCCTCGATGCTCACCTCCGACACGTCGCCGTCGAGGCAATAGGGGAAGTCGGCCACAAACTCGCCCTCGAAGGCGAAGCCCGTGCAGTAGTCCTTGCCTTCCTCGTCGTTGTGCACCATGTACTTGAAGCAGCCCCGCTCCACGAAGGCCACCCACTGCGCCGGCTCGCCCGCCTCTTCCAGCGTCTCGCCCCGCAGGAACGTCCGCCGCTCCCCGTGCTCCATGCAGTACTCTCGCAGGAACTCCAGGTCCAGTCCCTCCTTGTAGGTGTTGAATTGCTTGTTATCTTTCACCATATCGCTATAAACAAAAACACCCGACAGCTTGAAATTCAGAGGCTGCCGGGAATGAACGCTGCAAAGTTAGGCATAATATCCGAATCTTGCAAATATTTTGCGATGTATTTTTGTTTTTTTGTGTGCTCTTGTGTGACTTTTTATTTTGATTTTGAAGATTTGGGGACTAAATCGACATAATTTTGTTGCTTGATTGACCTACATGGTCGAGTCCATATAATAATGCGCCACTGTCAATGCCCATCCACTGGAAGAGCGTCATGATGTGGGCATAGATAGTAAGACAATATGAAGTATCTATCGCGCCGGTTGCCTTGTTGAAACAGATGGGTTCGTGGTGAGCAATACGGTTGCGCATGTTGTTCACACTGTCAAGCACTGAAAACATGTAGGAATTGTCGTAATGCTGGGTACGGGTGGAACGTGGCTTGTTGGGAAATACTTGCAGAAGCACCTGGCCAGTCAAAGCATAGTGAACATTTGAGTAGAGGTATTTCCAAATGCCGAACTCCATTTTGGAGAGCAATTGAGAATGGTCGTAACTATGTTTGCGGACGAGTTCTCGATAAAAGGCTTATCTCTTTCGTTTTACGCCATTTCCGCCTACCATCTTTGAAGTTTGCAACAAACATATTCTGAGGGGGCTTCCTTTTCTTCATCAGGGTTGCGCCCATTCCATAATCAGCTATAGGGAAGTGGTGTCTTCACTGCTCATTTCTCAGTTAGAGATGTTGTAATATGGACATTTATTCTTGCTTCCATAGGAGCCTCCTGAGGTGAAAAAGGAGTGGCGTTGCATTTTTCTGTGCTTTCATGGAGTCTGTTTCGCAGAAAAGTGGTATCTTTGCGGCGTGATTCCGAGGGAGATGTTGCTCTTGGAAGGCGAAGTGTTTTGTTTACTTAACTAATAAATAAAGGTATGACTATGAAAGCTGGATGGTTGAAGAATAGTATGACTAAGAATGCAGAAAGATGGAAAAATCTGGGACGCAGGCTGGGGACGTGGCTGCTGGCAGCCATGGCAGTTCTGGTGACGTGGAGTGGGTGTGCCACTTCACAGGAACGTGCAGAGCGGCAGGCTCAGTTGCAGGCGGCAGTGAACGAGTTGATGGGTGGTCGGCATTGGCGGATCCGCATCACGACGATGCACTCGGCGCGCTATGGCGTGCGGCGGATGTCGGATGGCTACTGCCTGGAGGTGAAGGGGGACACGCTAGTGAGCTACCTGCCCTATGTGGGGCGTGTGTATCACTCGGGGTTCTACTCCTCGAATGGCTTGGACTTCGAGGCTCCTATCCGCAGTTACCGGGTGAGCCGCCCGAAGGATAAGTTCTTCAGGGCAGAGGTGCAGGTGAAGCTGCTGGATGAGGTGTTCGACTACGTGGTGGATGTGTATGACTCGGGGCAGGCACAAATCCGGGTGCGCTCACAGGGCCGGGAGGCGGTGAGCTTCGATGGGGATTGTGAGCTGGAGTGAGAGAGGTGGGGGAGGAAGGGGCCTTCGGGGAAACCCTCAGGCACCGCTGCCTCAATGGGAGAGGAGGAAAGGGGAGAGAGGAGAGAGGAGAGAAAAGATAAAAGATAAAAGAGAAAAGATAAAAGAGAAGAAGAGAGGAAAGAGGAGGAAGAAAGGGGAGAGAGGAAAGGGGAGAGAAGAAAGGGGGAGGGAGGGGAATTAGTGGATGACGACGATGCGGGTGACGATGGCGGAGTTGCCGCTGGGGTCGTTGGCTACGACGTGATAGACGCCGGAGGCGACGCGGCGTCCTTGTTTGTTGCATCCGTCCCAGGTGACCATGCCGCCGTTGGAGTGGCCAGTCCAGATGAGGCGTCCGGAAGAGGAGAGGATCTTCACTTCGGAGTCGGCGACGAGACCCTTGATGGCGATGGGTCCCGTGTAGTCGGGCGAGACGGGGTTGGGGTAGGCGATGACGTTGTCCTTGGAGAGCTCGTCGGCCGGTGTGGTGGCATCGGAGAGGTAGCTGCAGATGCCCTTGTCGGTGGCGAAGAAGACACGCCCGGTCTGCCCGTCGATGGTGATGTCGTAAACGTTGTCGGAGATGAGCGGTGAGTTGTCGGTCTTGAAGTGGTGTATTTCCTCCTGATAGTCAGCGCTGATGAGGTACACACCGTTGTTCTGTGTGCCGAACCAGAGTCGTCCGCCTCCGTCGATGGCGATGCAGAGGATGGGGACTCCGTTGAGGAGGTAGTCGGCGAGTCCGCTGCCGTCGTTGCGCGAAACCTTGATCTGCTCGAAGGTGAAGCTGTTCTCGCGGAACTTCTGAGGCTCGGCGATGAGGAAAGGTCCGTCGTTGGTGCCAATCCATATCTGTCCCTGTGCGTTCTCGGTGATGCAGTAGAATTCGTTGGGGTTGTAGCTTGTGCCGTCCTGGTTGGTGATGGTGGAGCGCAGCTGCCGTTTGTCGTCGTTGGAGCGTGCCACGGTGCCGTTGTAGTCCAGCAGTAAGATGCCTCGCTGATCCATTCGCCGGCTGTTGAGCCACGCCCATCCTCGGCTGTCGAAGAAGATTTTGTCCACGGTGGATGCCTCCTTGATTTCCGGGCAAGGTATTCCCGTCCAGGTACCGTTCTTGAGGCGTACGCGCAGGGTGGTGTCCTCTCGGCCTTGTGTGTCGTTGAGGACCCATAGGTTGCCATCGTCGTCGAACTGAATGCCATCTGCCACGACGAAGTAGTTGGGGTAGTCGCTGTTGGGGAGTATGGATTGGAGCGGGCTGTTTTCGAGTCCGATGTGGCCTGTGCACTGTTGCTGTTTGAACTCAAAGATGCCGCTGCGCGCGGTTCCGATGTAGAAGTGTTCCGCGTCCTCGGGGTCCTTGGCGATGGAGGTCACGTCAATGAAGCGTTCTTTGGGGAATGCCTTGGTGGCCGAGGCGGCATCGAAGTTCACCCACTGGTTGTCAGCAGTGAGGAGCATGATGGTGCCGGGACGGCTGCTGGTGGAATAGTTGCGGTTGCCGCCCACGACGTAGATGCCCTCGGGCTGCTGGTGGAAGTAGAGGCTGTAGTCGTGCAGGGGGCTGTTGGGATGCAGCTTGGATGTACGGAGCTGGAAGGTGTTGTCGGCGAGTTCGTAGGACTGCAGTCCTTCTGCTCCGTCGCTGGCCCAGTAGGTGTTGCCTCGTTTGTGGAGGTCGGTCCACGTGCCATTGGCGGGGTAGGAGTCGGAGTGGTCTGCGTCGGTGAAGACGGTGACCTCCGATGTGTTGCCGTAGATGAGGCAGTTGTCGGAGAGGTTCATGTAGGTCGCAGCCAGAGTCTTGGCGCTGGTGAACGAGGCGAGGTTGGCGTCGGAGACGTAGAGTGTGCTTCCATGTTGCGCCCAGATGCGCTGGTCGAAGTATTCCATGCGGGCTGGCCGTAGGTTGGCATTGACGAGTTCCCATGCGGCTTTCTCCTGAAGGTTCTTGGAGAGATCGCCTCGCCAGATGCCGGTGGAGGTGCCGAGGAAGATGGCATCCTCGGTGGCTGCGCAGGAGTTGACGGCGAACTGGAGGTTGTAGGTGTTGGTGATGACGCCCTGCTGCATGTCCACGCAGAGTAGTCCGAATCCGGTGCATACGTAGGCCATGTAGCCTGCGACCTGCACATTCAGCACTTGCTTATTCTGCAGGGTGCTGTTCTTCAGCTGCGAGAGGTTGATGACATCGTTGTCGTCTTCGGTGGAGAGGAGGTCGATGTTGCCGTTGTCATAGATGAGAATGAGGCGGTGGGCCTGTGGGCTGTGGTGTATGAAGGCGATGCTGACGTCGTTGAGCTGTCGTTGCCAGTCGAAGGTGGTGATGGTCTCGTCCTCGGTGTCGTAGGCTATGAGTTTGCTCTCCATGAGGCCGTAGATACGATTGTCGGCGGGGATGTTGCGGGTGCAGACGGTGTAGGCCGGGTAGATTTGCCAGGATCCGATGGTGGCACCTCCTACCTCCTGTGCTCGCAGGGGTAGGGTGAAGAGTGAGGAATGAAAAGTGAGAAAGAGGAGTATGCACAGAATGGACAGGCGCCAGCGCAGGTGCCTTTCCGTTGTCGATGGTATGTAATGAAGTGGTGTCATACTGCGGGAATCTATTTTTCGCTCTCTTGCTATTTCACTTTATTCATTCTTCAGGAGGAAGTGCGCGAGTTTCTGCGTGGCTCTTCCGCGGTGGCTGATGGCATTTTTCTCTTGGACAGCCATCTGTGCGAAGCTGATGCCGCGTCCTTCTGGCGCGAAGACGGGGTCGTAGCCGAATCCTTCGTCGCCATGGCGCTCGGGGAGGATTTCACCTTCCACGATGCCTTCGAAGAGGTGCTCTTCTCCTTTATATAATAACGCGATGACGGTGCGAAATCTTGCGTGGCGGTCTGTTTTATTTGCTAAATTATGCAAAAGGAGGTTCATATTGGCGTTGCTGTCGTGCGTGGCTCCGCTACCGAAGAGCTCTGCATATCGGGCCGTGTGTACGCCAGGTGCTCCGTCGAGTGCGCGCACTTCCAGCCCCGTGTCGTCGGCAAAGCAGTCGAGTCCGTAGTGCTCCTTGACATAGCGTGCCTTCTGCAGGGCGTTGCCCTCCAGGGTGTCGGCCGTCTCGGGTATGTCTTCCGTGCAGCCTATGTCGCTGAGTCCGACGACGTCGAAGCGGTTGCCCAGGATCTGCCGCACTTCCTGAAGCTTGTGGGCGTTGTTGGTGGCAAAGACTATTTTCATGATGAATTATGAATTGCCAATTATGAATTATGAATTGTCAATTATGAATTATGAATTGTCAATTATGAATTATGAATTGTCAATTATGAATTATGAATTGTCAATTATGAATTAATCCTTAGGTCTTAATGTGGTCAAATCCTTCGCCATAGACGCCGACGACCTTGGTCATGGTGACGAAGGCCTTGTTGTCTATGCGTTTGATGAGCCGGAATATCTGCTGGCTCTCGCGGCGGCGTGCCATGACGATGAGCACCCGGCGTTCCTGCTTGGAGTACCAGCCCTGGCCGTGGAGTTCAGTGACGCCACGCTGTACCTCCTCGCCAATCCTGCGGGCAATCTCCTCGTGCTTGTCCGAGATGATGGTGAACTGCACGCTCTGGGTGGCAGAGGTCATCGTGTAGTCAAGCAGGATCATGGAGATGAGCAGGATGACATAACCCGTGACCACCTTATTCCAGTCGTGGAAGACGAAGAAGCTGCAGGAGACGATGATGAAGTCCAGCCACATCAGCACACGCCCCATGGAGAAGTTGCGGTACTTGTTGACGATGGCGGCGATGATGTCCGTGCCACCCGTGGAGCCATTGTTGATGAACACGAGTGCCAGCGCCGCACCCTCGATGCAGGCACCCAGGACGGCAGCCATGAAGGGTTGGTCGCCGACGACCTGCGGCAGGGTGCCGTCGGACTGGCGAATCAGGTCCTGGATGATGCCCAGGAAGAAGGTGATGTTCAGCGTGGCGTAGATGGTCTTGGTGAAGAACTTGAAACCAAGGATCTTCAGTCCGATGGCCAGCAACACGGCGTTGATGATGAAGTAGCTGTACTGGGCCGGGAAGCCTGTGGCGTAGTAGATGATGGCAGACACACCCGTCATGCCGCCCGGAGTGAACTCATAGGGCAGCATGAACAGGCAGAAGCCAACACAGTAGAAGGCACAGCCCAGTGAGATGAAGAAGTAGTCTTTTACTTCGTCTAATAGCCAACTCGCTTTCATTGGGAAATTCATGATGAGTGTTTCTTTTTAGAGAGGTGGATTAGCTGATGTGTTTGTGCGTCGTTTATTTCATGACGATGTTGATCATGCGCTTGGGCACAATGATGACTTTCACGATCTGCTTGTCCTCGAGGTACTTGGGTGTGAGCTCGTGGGAGCGTGCCGCAGCCTCGATGGTGGCGTTGTCGGCATCGGCGGGGAAGTCGATGCTGAAGCGTGTCTTTCCGTTGAAGGCGACCATCATCTTCACGGTGTCCTCGACGAGGTATTTCTCCTCGAACTGAGGCCACTGTGCGTCGCAGACGGAGGTGGTGTGTCCCAGCCTTTCCCAGAGTTCCTCGGCGATGTGGGGCGCGAAGGGAGCGATGAGCACCACCATGGGTTCCAGCACGGCGCGCTTCTGGCACTTCAGCTGGGTGAGCTCGTTGGTGGCAATCATGAAGGCCGGAATGGAGGTGTTGTAGGAGAACACCTCGATGTCCTCGGTCACCTTCTTGATGAGCTTGTGCAGTGCCTTCATCTCAGCGGCGGTGGGCTGGTCGTCGGTGACGGCGAAGGTCTCCTTCTGCCAGAACATATTCCAGAATTTCTTCAGGAAGCGGTGGCTGCCGTCGATGCCGTTGGTGTCCCAGGGCTTGGCCTGTTCCACGGGACCCAGGAACATCTCGTAGAGGCGCAGCGTGTCGGCACCGAACTTCTCCACGATCATGTCGGGGTTGACGACGTTGAACATCGACTTCGACATCTTCTCCACAGCCCATCCGCAGACGTACTTCCCATCTTCGAGGATGAATTCGGCGGTGGCGTACTCCGGTCGCCAAGCCTTGAAGGCTTCGAGGTCGAGCACATCGCCACTGACGATGTTCACGTCCACGTGCAGGGGAGTGACGTCATACTGGTCCTTCAGTCCGAGGCTGACGAAGGTGTTGGTGTCCTTGATGCGATAGACGAAGTTCGAGCGCCCCTGAATCATACCTTGGTTGACCAGCTTCTGGAAGGGCTCTTCCTTGCGGCTGACGCCGAGGTCGAAGAGGAACTTGTTCCAGAAACGGCTGTAGATGAGGTGACCCGTGGCGTGTTCCGAGCCTCCCACGTAGAGGTCCACGGACTGCCAGTACTCGTCGGCTTCAGGCGAGACGAGGGCCTTGTCGTTGTGTGGGTCCATGTAGCGGAGGTAGTAGGCCGAACTGCCGGCGAAGCCTGGCATGGTGTTCAGTTCCAGGGGGAAGACGGTCTCGTTGTCGATAGCTGAATTATCGACCACCTGTCGGTTCACGGTATCCCATGCCCATTTCTTGGCGTTGCCGAGTGGCGGTTCGCCGGTTTCGGTGGGCAGGAACTTATCGACGTCGGGCAGCTGCAGGGGCAGGCACTCCTCGGGCAGCATCTGTGGCATGCCGTCCTTGTAATAGACGGGGAAGGGCTCGCCCCAGTAGCGCTGGCGCGAGAAGATGGCGTCGCGCAGGCGGTAGTTGACCTTCACGCGGCCCAGCTGGTGCTCCGTGACGAACTTCTTGGTGGCGGCGATGGCTTCCTTCACGCTGAGGCCGTTGAGGCTGAAGCCATCCAGTGCGGTCTTGCCGGCGGCAGGGGAGTTCATCACCGTGCCTTCCTTGGCGTCGAAGCTCTCCTCGCTGACGTCGGCACCCTCGATGAGGGGGATGATGGGCAGGTCAAAGTGCTTGGCAAAGGCATAGTCACGCGAGTCGTGGGCGGGCACTGCCATGATGGCGCCTGTGCCGTAGCCTGCCAGCACGTATTCTGAAATCCAGATGGGGATGTTGTCGCCCGTGAAGGGGTTCACGGCATAGCTGCCGGAGAAGACACCCGTCACCTTGCGGTCGCTGATGCGGTCGCGCTCCGTGCGTTTCTTCACGTAGGCGAAGTACTCGTCCACGGCAGCCTGCTGCCCGGGTGTCGTCAGCTGCTTCACCAACTCGCTCTCTGGCGCCAGCACCATGAAGGTGACGCCGAAGATGGTGTCTGCACGGGTGGTGAAGATGGTGAATTCGATGTCGGAGTCGGCCACCTTGAACTGCATCTCCGTACCTTCAGAGCGACCAATCCAGTTGCGCTGTGTCTCCTTCAGGGAATCTGTCCAGTCGATGGTCTCCAGTCCGTCGAGCAGTCGCTGTGCGTAGGCCGAGACGCGCAGGCACCATTGCTTCATCCGCTTCTGCACCACGGGGAAACCGCCTCGCTCCGATACTCCGTCCACGACCTCGTCGTTGGCCAGCACCGTTCCCAGCTGGGGGCACCAGTTGACCATGGTCTCGCCGAGGTAGGCGATGCGGTAGTTCATCAGCACTTGCTGCTTCTCCACGTCGCTCATGGCGTTCCACTCGTTGGCGGTGAAGGTGAGTTCCTCGCTCTGTGCCACGTCGAGGTTGGCCGTTCCTTCGTGCTCGAAGTGTTCGATTAGTTTCTCAATGGGCTGGGCGCTCTGGCACTTGTTGCAGTAGAAACAGCCGAACATCTTCTGGAACGCCCACTGTGTCCAGTGGTAGTATCCGGGCTCGCAGGTGCGCACCTCGCGGCTCCAGTCGAAGGAGAAACCGATCTTGTCCAGCTGCTCGCGGTAGCGGGCGATGTTGGCTTCCGTGGTGATGGCAGGATGCTGCCCCGTCTGGATGGCATACTGCTCTGCGGGCAGGCCGTAGGCGTCGTAGCCCATGGGGTTCAGGACGTTGAACCCCTGCAGGCGCTTGTAGCGGGCGTAGATGTCGCTGGCGATGTATCCGAGGGGGTGCCCCACGTGCAACCCTGCACCGCTGGGGTAGGGGAACATATTCAGGACGTAGAACTTTTTGCGGTTCGTGTCTTCCGTGACTTTATACGTTTGTTGTGCCACCCACCGTTGGTGCCACTTTTTTTCGATTTCTCTGAAGTTGTATTCCATATTTGTGACCTTAATTTATATAATTCGGGCGCAAAGTTCGCTTTTTTTTTCGAGATAAGGAAGAAGAAGCAAAAAAATGGCACGTATTTTTCCGTTTTTCTCGTTTTTATTAGCTAACTTTGCAACCAGAAAGGCGAAAATCGCGTCTTAATCTTGTGTAAGCACGCCAAGAACTAACACTTATCATACAAAAAATTAAAAACCTACAGTAATGAAAAAACTATTCACTTTGATGTTGCTCGTCCTTGCCACGGCAACTTCCATGCGAGCTCAACAGGATTTTGGTAACTTCGGTCGCTTCGAAGCAGACAACGAACGTCTGGCTGCCGAACCCAACAATGGCAAGCGTGTGGTCTTCATGGGTAATTCCATCACCGAAGGATGGATCAACAAGCACCCGCAGTTCTTCGCTGACAATGGCTACATCAGCCGTGGCATCAGCGGACAGACCAGCTACCAGATGTTGCTTCGCTTCACGGAGGATGTCATCAACCTGAAGCCCGCTGCCGTGGTCATCAACGCCGGCACGAATGACATCGCCATCAACAACCATCCCTATTCCGAGCGCCGCACCTACGAGAACATCGTCGCCATGGCCACGCTGGCTCAGGCTCACGGCATCAAGGTCATCCTCACCAGTGTGCTGCCCGCCGACAGCTTCGGCTGGCGTCCCGAAGTGAAGGACGCTGCCGACAAAATCGCCAGCCTCAATGCTCGCATTCGCCGCTATGCCGACAAGAACGGATTCGAATACGTGGACTACTACGGAGCCATGGTTTCCGGCGAGAAGCGCGAGCTGGATCCCCGCTATCAGACTGACAGCGTGCATCCCAACGAAGCCGGCTACGACGTGATGGAGCCCCTGGTGCAGAAAGCCATCAGGCGAGTGCTCTGAGGAATGAGGATTGCTTCTCCGGCATTCCGATAATTCGATAATTCTGATTACTCTGAGTACTCCGACAACTCTGATAACTCCGATTATTCCGATTATTCCGATAACTCCGATAATTTAAAGAAAATCCTCGATATGAAGAGATTACTTCTTTCTCTTGCCGTGGCGCTCAGCTTCGTGCTCAGTGCCCACGCCGATGCTCTCCCGCGTGCTGAGTATCCCCGTCCGCAGTTTGTGCGCGATGCCTGGCAGAACCTCAACGGTCAGTGGACCTATGAGTTTGACTTCGGGCTCTCTGGCTTGAACCGCGGCCTGCAGAACAGCCAGGGCTTCGGCAGCCAAATCACCGTTCCTTTCTGCCCCGAGAGCAAGCTCTCCGGAGTGGAATACAAGGACTTCATCGCCGGAATGTGGTACCATCGCACCATACGGAGGCCTGCTGAGTGGGCAGGCAAGCGCGTGCGCCTGAACTTCGGTGCCGTGGACTATTTCTGCGCCGTCTATATCGACGGAGCACTCATCGGTCACCACTGGGGCGGCAGCAGCAGCTTCAGCTTCGACATCACCGACGCCGTGGCCGACGGTGCCGACCACAACCTCGTCGTCCGCGTGGAGGACGCTACGCGCTCCAACGAGCAGACCACCGGCAAGCAAGCCCACGACTACGCCTCCTCCGGATGTATGTACACCCGTGTGACGGGCATCTGGCAGAACGTGTGGATGGAGGCCGTCAGCCCCTTTGGCCTCAAGAGCGCCTACATCGTGCCGGAGCTGGACGAGAAGCGATTCGTCGTGCAGCCTGAGTTCTTCGGTCTCCAGGCTGGACAGACCCTGGAGGTCATCGTGCGCGACGGACAGAAGGTCGTGGCACGCCAGCAGCAGCGCGCTGCCACACCCATGAACGTCATCCTCACCCTGAAGAACGTCAAGACCTGGTCCCCGGAGTCCCCCTTCCTCTATGATATAGAGATGAACGTGCGCGCACAGGATGGCACCCTCCTCGACCACGTCACTTCCTACGCCGGTATGCGCAAGATTCACATCGAGGGCAACCGCCTCTTCCTCAACAACCGTCCCATCTACCTCCGCACCGTGCTCGACCAGGGCTACTATCCCACGGGCGTCTGGACAGCACCTTCCGATGCCGACCTGCGTCGCGACGTGGAGCTGGGTCTGAAAGCCGGTTTCAACGGTGCCCGTCTCCACCAGAAAGTCTTCGAGGAGCGCTACCTCTACTGGGCAGACAAACTCGGATACCTCGTCTCGGCCGAGAGCGCCAGCTGGGGAATGAACATGCAGGGAATCACGGCCGCACGCAACTACCTCACCGAGTGGAAGGAAATCGTCGTGCGCGACCGTAACCACCCCTCCATCATCATGTGGACACCCTACAACGAGACCTGGAGCCGCAGCCGCGACCGCGAGGCAGCACGCCAGCACGACCGGCTGGTCAGTGATGTCTTCTACCTCACCCACGACCTCGACTATCGTCCCATCGACGACTGCAGCGGCGGCAACCACGTCGTGGCAGACATCTGGAGCCTGCACAACTATTCGCAGTCCGGCAAGGACCTCGCAGAGGTGCTCCGCTGGAAGGACGGCAAGGCACCCCAGCTCAATGAGTATGAGGCACGCTACAGCGGTCAGCCCTATTTCCTCGACGAGTACGGAGGCATCAAGTGGGTGGTCGGACAGCAGTTTGCAGAGAACACCTGGGGCTACGGCGAAGGACCCAAGACCCTCGAGGAACTTTATGCCCGTCTGGAGGAACTCACGCGCACCATCATCAGCTTCGACTACATCTGTGGATTCTGCTACACCCAGCTGACCGATGTGGAACAGGAGCAGAACGGCGTCTATAACTTCGACCGCTCCGAGAAGTTCGACATGAAGCGCATCCACGGCATCTTCAGCCTGCAGCCCGAAGAGTATAACAAGTAGGCTATACCTTAATTTATCACACATACGCGCAGAGGCACGGAGTACTATCTTCCGTGCCTCTGCGCTTCGTATGATATTGTGACTTTGTCGGACTTAGTCGCCTAAGTACTGACCGATGAAGAAGATGGTGCCGGTGGAGAGCTCGCTGATGACGTAGAGGAAGGGGCGGTTGGCGTGGAAGTTGACGTGCTGGGGTTCAGAAGGCATTGCTGTTACTGTCATCTCAGCGACGGTGACAGCAGCAGCTTCGGTGCCTTCCTCATCCAGCTTGATGCGTGCCACTTGCTTCATCATGCTAATGAAAGTCGGTACGTTGCAGAAGTTGGGGAACTCGGCAGAGTCGGTGAAGGCTCTGGGCATTCCGAGGTCGGACATGAGACTTTTGAGGTTGACATCGCTATTGGACTCAAAACGCGGCAGTTTCACGTCCACGATGGCCTCGCCCATCCGCCGGAACCGCTCCCAACTCTCGGCATTCAGCGTCTGCAGCACATCCCCCACCGTCTTGCCCTCGCGCGGCAGCAGGATGGTCATGGCGTAGGCATTGTTGCCGTAGGGTAGTTGCAAGGCTTGGCACAGCTCGTTCTCGGAGTAGCTGAATTCGTGCTCCTGATGCATCATCGGCACCTTCTGCTCCCGTCCCTCGAAGGCCTCGTCGCGGGTGTTGTCCTTGTCGAATTTCTCTGCCCAGGCACCCTTGAAGTAGGTGGCGTTCAGCAGGTAGCTGACGGCTTCGGGGTTGAACTCATACTCTGACATCACCTGATTAATCATGTGTCCGGTGTGGTCGCTGGCCCATTGGTTGATGACATCAAGGGTCTTTCCGTCGGCGAAGTCGCGCGTCTCGGGCTGTGCGTCGTAGTAGTCGTTTGCTTTCTGGACGAAGGAGGGCAGGAGGTGATAGTCCTTGTTCACGTAGAGGGTGTTCGCAATCATAACCTTGGTGAGCTTGTCGAGCTGGGGTGCCTCAGAGAGCATCTTCTGGCAGAACGCGTTGATGCCGTCGGCCCCCGTCTCTCCGAAGCCCAGCACCTGGTTGATCTGCTGCTGCGTCTCGCCGGCAGCGCCGTTGTTCAGCATTCCGAGGGCGTAGGTGATGCTGATGGGGGAGAGGATGGTGCTCCGGGGTGTGGCGTCGCAGGGTCCGGCGGGACCACCCAGCGTGGTCCGGCGGAAGAGGTTGAAGGCGAAGTCGTTGCTCTGGTTCACCAACTGTCGCTGCTCGGCAGTGAGTCGGATGGGTTTCAACTCGTTGTTGGTGTTGTCCAAGGGGATGTCTGGATTCGGTTCTACGCTGTTGTCATCGCCGCACGAGGGCAGTGTGGCGGTCATTATCAAGGCAGCCGCGGCTGCCCAAAGCAAGTTCTTTTTCATTTCTTTCTGTTTTTGTAGATGTGTGACTTTGTACATTCTCTCATACACACATCGAAGGGAAAACATTACAAAGACGCCTCACTTTATAGCCCTTTTATGTTGCAGAACATGAAATGTGCGCACTTATCGCTTCTTCCGTGCCTATTCCGTCATAACCACCCGCAGGCTGTCTGCCTCTGTGCGGGCGCGCAGCCAATCGCTCAACTGCGCAATCTGGCTTGCCGTGAGTCGGTGGGAAGGTGCGGTGCCTACGAGCGCCACGGTGATGGGCAGCGTGGCCGTCGTGTCCGAGCGCACTTCCAGGGTGCGGGCCAGCGTGAAGGTGCGGATAGCGGGGTAGAGCACCTGCAGTTCCGGCCGGATGGCAACAGCCATCTCCTCCAGGTGCTCGTATTGGCCCAGTGCAGCCTCCAGATCGTGGATTTGCTGGGATTGCTGCAGCACTGTCTTCTTGTAGTCGCTGCGCGAGGTCTCGATGCGGCTGACGCGCTGCAGGAGGCTGTCGGATTGCACGCCCTGGATGAGCACCAGCCGGTAGTCTGCAAGGTGATAGTTGGGCAGTTGCTGCTCTGCCAGACGCTGCTGCACGCTGTCCACCTCGGCACCGATCACGGCCACGTGCAGCACCTGCTCCTTGCGGTCCACCCGGTGGGAGATGATCTGCGTGCCCGTCCAGTTCAGCTGTTCGTCGATGAAGGAGGTCACGTTCTGCTTGAAGAAACTTTGGCGGACCAGGCTGAAGGTGAGGATTGCGGCGGGCACCATGGTCAGGATGACCAGTCCCATCATCACCCTCCGCGCCTTCATCGCCCGTTCGCGCGTCACATTCTCCACCGTCCTGAAACTCAGCACCCGCACACCCAGGAAGGTGGCCAGGGAGATGAACACCGTGTTGATGAAGAAGAGGTAGAAGGCACCGAGGAAGAACATCCACTGGCCCGTGGCCAGGCCGTAGCCCGCCGTACACAGAGGGGGCATCAGCGCAGTGGCGATGGCCACGCCGGGAATGACATTGCCCTTGCCCTTCGTACACAGGGCGAGGATGCCCGCTGCACCGCCGAAGAACGCTATCATCACATCGTACAGCGTGGGCGACGTGCGCGCCAGCAGTTCGCTCTGCGCTTCCTTGAAGGGCGAGAGGAGGAAATAGACCATCGCCGTGAGGATGCTGACCACCGTGGCCACGGCGAAGTTCTTCATCGAGGACTTCAGCAGGTCCAGGTCGTTGATGCCCACCGCCAACCCCATGCCGATGATGGGACCCATCAGCGGCGAGACGAGCATGGCACCGATGATCACCGCTGTGGAGTTCACGTTCAGACCCAGCGAGGCTATGAAGATGGCGAAGATGAGCACCCAGAGGTTGGCGCCCCGGAACTGCGCTCCGGCGCGGATGCCCTCGATGACCTCTGCCTCCGACTCCTTGTCGGGCATGAGGTCGAAGTATTCACGGAAGAAACTCCTGAAGTTGGACATAGGCTGTTGCTGTCTTTTTCTTATTTGTGGCACACACACACTTAGCGCTGCATCCGTGCCTGCCGGGCGAAGGCGAAGAGCTCCACGGGCAGGTGGCAGTATCCGTCGGGGTTCTTGTCGAGGTAGTCCTGGTGGTATTCGTCGGCTGGGTAGAAATTGCGCAGCGGCTCCACCTCCACCACGATGGGCTCCGCCAACTGCGCTTGCTGCTCGGCGAAGACCTTGCGGATCACGGGGAGGTCGGCCTCGGAGGTGTAGTACACACCCGTGCGGTAGCGTGTGCCCTCGTCGTGTCCTTGGCGGTTGAGGCTGGTGGGGTCTATGGCCTTGAAGAACATCTGCAGCAGGAACTCCAGGTCCGCGCGTTGCTCGTCGTAGCGGATGCGCACCGTCTCGGCATAGCCCGTCTGGTCCGTGTACACCTCTTTATAGGTAGGTGCCTCTGTCTCGCCGTTGGCGAATCCCACTTCGGTCTCCGTCACGCCGTCTATTTGCTTGAAGAAATGCTCGGTGCCCCAGAAGCAGCCACCGGCCAGATAAATCTCTTTCATCGTATGAATCATTAAAAGTTGTGGCGGCAAAGGTAATCTTTTGCCGCCACACTATGCGTCATTTAGCAGAATTTAACTTGACGCCGGCGCCGTTTGAGTGCTATTTCTTCAGAAACTCCCGCTTGCCGTTGATCCAGCTCTTCAGTTTGGTAAAGTTGCGGGGCATCCACAAAGGATTTTTGCCAGTCAAAAGAGAGAAGATAAAGCATCAAAATGGGGGGCATTTGTACCGACCTTGTACCTCGCTTGCTCTAAGTGTCTGGGATTCAATGGCGGATAATAATTCAATGCCAAGTCTGGTATGTCATTTTCGCTCATTTTTGAGAAAATGGGGCACAGCTCCATGTTAAAGTCTGTAATTCCAGCTCTACTTTGATGAAAATTCAGTAACTTTGCAACGCAAAGTATGCAATACGGCAGACAATATGGCAAAGATAACAGTACAGAATACGCAGATAACGGTCATAAAGCAGAATGAAGATGACTATATCAGCCTGACAGACATGTTGAAGGCGA
>ONJJ01000038.1 GCA_900318115.1 uncultured Prevotellaceae bacterium
CTGGCTATACTTTGCGCTACACTTTGGACGGAAGTGCTCCTACAGCCACTAATGGCGAGACAAGTACGAATGGTCTCTTCGAGATTACTTCCACAACGATTCTGCGCGTATGTTTCATGAAGGAAGGTTATCTGCCAAGTCGGGTTGTGACACGCAGTTACATCTATCAGAATCACGACTATTACCTGCCGATTCTCTCTGTTGTCTCAGAACCCAAGAACTTCTTCGACGACAAAGTTGGCGTCTTCATTAAGGGTACCAACGGAATGAGCGGCAATGGTCAGAGCAGTGCCTGCAATTGGAATATGGATTGGGAGCGGCCAGTAAACATGGAGTATCTGGTTCCCATTAAGGACGAGAATGGCAACAGCAGCTATTCTTTGGTGCTGAACCAAGAGATGGACCTTGAGATTTGTGGAGGCTATACGCGGGCTTATGGTGGCGCAACCGTTGATGGAAGAACCTGGGAGGCAAGGAGTTCGTTCCGCCTGAAGACAGATCGTTGCTGGCAGGTTCGCAATGGTGGTAACGATACCTTTGCTCGCATCAAAGACCCAGCCATACAGATGATGGTAATCAAGAGTGGCTTCTATGTTGATTGCCAAGACTATCAGCCAGCTCACGTCTTCCTGAACGGCTATTATTACGGAATGCTCAACATTCGCGAAAGCAATAACAAGCACTTTGCCCTCAGCAACTACGGCATTGACTTCGACGATATGGACCAGTTCGACTTGAGTAATGCCAAGTACAATCAGAAGTTGGGTGATGACCAAACTTGGCTGCAACTTCAGAATCTGGCCAAGAAACTGGTTCAAAACAAGTCGGAGGAAACGTACAGCCAGATTTGCGACCTTCTCGACATTGACGAATACGTGAACTATATGGCTCTGGATTGCTTCATTGGTCCTTCGGATTGGATAACGAACACGAACAACGTGAAGGGCTTCCGCAGTCGAACAGACGGCAAGTTCCACTTCGTCCTCTTCGACCTCGATTCTGCCTTTGGAAGCTCCAATATGCTGGAACAGCTGATGAATACAAGTGGTGGTGCAAATGTTGACGACCTCTTCCGCAACTTGATGACTTACGACCCATTCCGTCGCCAGTTCATGGATGCTTATTGTATCGTGGATGGCAGCATCTTTGAGCCCGCTCGTTGTGAGGAGATTGTGCGAGAGATTTATCAGAACATCAATCCAGCTTTGTCGTTCGAAGGCTCCAGCTCGAATACAGGATTGATAAGTACCGTCCGTTCTGCACATAATGGAGCACGCATCACCACCCTCAAGAACTCAGGCTTCACTTACGTCCTGCTTTTCAATGTACACGTGGACACCGACGGCAAGTTGATGACCGACGGCGAGACCATCTGCGAGGGAGGTCAATACGTCTTCCAGCGGACCCAGCCTAACTACGTCAACGATATTCGCTCACTGAAGGAGCACCCCACAAGCATACGGCACATCGAAATCGTCATCGGAGGTTGGGACAACGATTCCTACGACCACATCCGGGACATCATCAAGGCGCATCCCAGAGACCTGGAGCAGACAGAACTTTACCGCAACTTCAAGGCCCTGAAGGAGGCGATTCCAGAAATTGACGGAGTCAACAACGACGACGAGCACTGCTATGACCTCACGACAGCGCTGAAGTTTCACGAGATGATGTATGACTTAGGTTATGTGACGTCCCTGGCGCCGTACATGAACAAGAACTTCTGGCTGCAACTGGCGACCAAGCTGAATCGCAGCCGGCCAGGCGCCTGCCAGCGCGTGCTCGTCCAGTGCTACGACGGCGGAGCCTACAACAACCCCGCAGACTGGCACTTCGGCGACATCCCCCTGCTGGCGGGACGCACGAATTACCAATCGGACAAGAACACCTCCATCAGTCAGATGCAGAAATGGCGCGACGACTGCCAGGTCGTGGGCGGTTTCGTCTGGGTTTACAACGACGAGACCTGGAGCCTCAGCAGTTGGGCGAAAGAAATGAACAAGGTGTTCCGCACGAGCAGCAACGGCGTACTCACCGTCTTCTCCAAGAAAGACTTCCAAGGCGACAGCTTCCAACTGCCGGAAGGCGAGTATCGCTCCGGTGACCTCTTGGCCTATGGACTGACACCTTCTGAAATGTATTCCTTTGAGCTCGCCGAGGGATATAAGGTCACCCTCTATCGCAACACTGCCCTGACCGGAGCAAGCCTGGAACTGCAAGAATCCACCGCCGATCCGGGTTCCCGCTGGAGAGGCTTCGTCAAATCCCTGCGCGTGGAGCGCATTCCCGATGGAGTCCAGTCGATGGCCGGAGAGCGGAAGGAATCTGCCGCCGAACTCTATGACCTCAACGGACGTCGCCTGCAGGCCGAGCCGCTGCACGGAGCCTACATCCTCCGGCAAGGAAAGGCCTCGAAAATCATCATGAGAAAATAAAGACTGCTACGTCAGCACCCGGTCTCCTAACTGGCGGCCCAAGGCGGTCTGCGCCTGTTTGATTTCCAAGAAACGCCTCATGATCGCATCAGAGCGCTGCTTGTCGGCAAGCACTTCCGGCGATGACATCTGCTGCATCACCTCGCGCATCTCACGCTCGAGGATGGCGAACTTATAGTCGGCTATCAGGTGCGGCACCAACTCTTCCAGGCGTTCCTCCTCCGGCTTGATGGGAATGCCCTTTTGGTGAATCTTGCTGAGCGTTTCCTTCTCATGAGCCAGTTCTGTGGACAATTCGGCAATCGCCAGGTCGGGATGATTCTCGAAATAGCGGCTGCAGCGGAAACCCTCTTCTTGATAATGTTCCAGAGCTTCCACGAGAATGCGCTGATGCAGGGGGCTATGGAACTGAAGGTCATCCTCCTGCAAGGCATATTGGATGAACTCCACAACGGTCACCGGTCTGGACTCGCCATTCTCGTCCTCGGCCTCGCACATCACCTTCTCGCCATGCCGTACGATCATCTGCACCAGCAGTTGCTCGGTCTGCAGGAACTGGGTTTCTTCCCGCTGCTGCTTGCTCTGGAGGTTGGTCGTGGCAGGCTGGACGCTGCCCTCCGGGATGATACCGGCCAGCATCGCCTCTTCCTCGGGCGTGAGTTCCGGGGATGGGTCGCCCGTCCTTGCAGGGGAGGTCGGCGGAGTGGATTGCTGTGCCGGCGAATGGTCTGGTGAGCTGCCGGCGAGGGGTGAGCCTGCGGTTGAAGCTGCAGCGTCTGCGGGAGAGGGGCCTGCGGAAGCGGGGCCTGCGGAAGCGGTTCCTGCGGAGCCTTGCGCCTGCTGCCGGCTGGCTTCACGTTCCCGTTCGCGCCGACGTTCCTCACGCAGTTGGGTGCGCACCTTGGCCACAGCGGCCGTGATGATGCGCTCTTCCACGGACAACATCTGCGACGTCTCCTTGATGTAGAACGTGCGGGTGATCTCATCAGGGATGACCGCCAGGCTCTGCACGATATTTCCAGTCAGACGCGAGAGCTTGATGGGATCGCCCTGCGCCTCCTCCATCAACAGGTTGGTCTTGAACTGGATGAAGTCCACCTGGTGTTCCTTCAGGTACTCTTGATATTCCGTGGCTGTGTGCTTGCGGGCAAAGCTGTCGGGGTCGTCGCCGTCGGGCAGCAGCAGCAGCTTCACGCTCATGCCCTCGGCCAGCAACATATCGATACCGCGCTGCGACGCCTTGATACCTGCGGCATCGCCGTCGTAGATGACCACTATATTCTCCGTGAAGCGATGGATGGCGCGGATCTGCTCGTGGGTCAGTGCCGTGCCGCTGGACGCCACCACGTTTTCGACACCCTGCTGGTGCATAGCCATCACGTCGGTGTAGCCTTCGACGAGATAGCAGAGATCTTGCTGGACAATGGCTTTCTTGGCAAAGAACAGCCCGTAGAGCTCGCGCTTCTTGGAATAGATGACGCTTTCGGGCGAATTCTGATACTTCACCTGCACGCCCTTGGTGCGGCTGTCCAGCACTCGGCCGCCGAAGCCTACCACCTTGCCCGAGATGGTGTGAATGGGGAAGATGACGCGGTTGCGGAAGCGGTCGTAGGTCTTGCCGGCCTCATTGCGGATACAAAGGCCCGTCTTCAGCAGGAAGTCTCCGTTGTAGCCAGCCTCCAAGCCGGCCTTCCACTGCGCATCGTACTTGTCGGGACAGAATCCGAGTTGGAACTTCCGGATGAGGTCGTCGCGGAAACCGCGCTGGCGGAAATAGGCCAGACCGATGGCGCGACCGTCCAGCGTCTCGTTCATCTGCTGCTGGAACCAGTCGTTGGCCCACTCGTTGACGGCAAAGAGGCTCTCGCGCTCGCTCTGCTCCGCCTTTTCCTCGTCGGTCTGCTCGCGTTCCTTGACCTCGATGTGGTACTTCTTTGCCAGGTACTTCAGCGCCTCGGGATAGGTCAGCTGCTCGTGCTCCATGATGAAATGCACGGGTGTGCCGCCCTTGCCGCAGGCGAAGCACTTGCAGATATTCTTCGACGGCGAGACCATGAACGAGGGCGTTCGGTCGTCGTGGAACGGACACAGCCCCTTCAAGTTCGCTCCGGCGCGCTTGAGGGTCACGAAGTCCGAGACGACATCCACGATGTTCGCCGCGTCCAGAATCCTATCGACTGTTTGCCTGTCTATCATACATCAATGTCTGTTGTCGCATACCAGCGGTGGTACAAATCTATACCAGCGGTGGTACAAATCTATACCAACAGTGGTACAAATCTATACCAGCGGTGGTACTCGCCCTTACTTCACGGCTTCTCCCTGCCCGTCCTCGGTCAGATAGAAGAGAGGTGCCGGGTTGGTCTGCTCCTGCTCGTAGTAGTGCAGGCCGCTGTCGTTGGTGCGGGGATGCCATTCACAGAGGAGGTTGATCATCTCGGCAGCAGCCCAGATGACGGGACCATAGCCGTGGGCAGCGGCTGCGCTGACGGGACGATAGTAATAGAACGCGGGATCAAAGGCCATGCCCGTGCCCACACAGGTGCCTTCGACCTTGCCTTGTTCTGTTATCTTCGTGCTGATGGCGTGCCAAGCCAGCTGAGCTACGCCGCCATAGGTGATGCCTTCGAGCCAACCCTTGCGGATGGCGTGGGCGATGGAGTAGCAGTAGATGGCGGTAGCACTGGTCTCGAGGTAGCTGTCCGAGCGGTCCAGGAGCTGGTGCCAGAAGCCCTCGCTGGACTGCAGGGCACAGAGTCCTGCCACGTGCTCGCGCAATTGGTTGAGGATGAAGGGGCGGTCGATGTGGTCCTCGGGCAGCATGTCCAGGAGTTCCACCGTAGTCAGCAGCGCCCAGCCATTGGCCCGTGCCCAGTGGTAGGTGGGTTGCTGTGCCAGTCCTTCGACGTAGCCGTGGCGGTAAATCTGCTTCTCGGGCACCCACATGCGGCGGACGAAGTTCTTGTACATCGTGGCAGCCTCATCGAAATACTTCGGGTCGTTGAAGTAGATGCCAGCGTAGGCGATGGTCGGGATGCCCATGTACATATCATCGAGCCAGATGGTGTTGTGTTGCGGACGATGGCGTGCAAAAGTGCGGTCGGGCAGTCGGTACTGACCATTCTCCACGAAGTTGAAGTAGTTGTTGATGAGCGTGTCGATGGAGACCACGATACCCTTGAAACCCATTCGTCCATCCTGGCGGTTATCGGGCTTAGCCTTGGCATATTTCATCATGGCGGTGCACATCGTGCCGCAGTCATCGAGCGCGCGGGGATGGATAACTTGTTCCATCTGCGCATCCTCTATCTCGGGCTTGGCGGCATCGCGCTGCTTGAAAAGCGGATAGGCAAAACGCAACGTGCCCATGGCGCGATCTACATATTGCTCATAGCGTTGGTCGCCCGTGGAAGCCGTGGCGGCGAGCAGGGCCTGATAGGTGATTCCCCACTCATAGCTGCCGATGCGGAAAGCGCCCCGCTTGATGGTGGCTCCTTCGGGCAGTGGCGTCAGTTCGTCCTCGCTGAGCGACTTGCCATCCTTGTCCTGAATATCGGGGGTCAGTTCGGCATCAATGTAGCTGAAGATGCGTTCCAAGTCTGCCTTCACCGCATCGGCCGTCAGTTCGCCATAGGGCACTTTGTAGTCGGGCTTCAGGAGGTGAAGCGGAGTGGTGGAGTCATTGATTTCCTCGGTCTGCTGAGGACCGTTCTTGCAGGCGGTGATGGCGACGGCTGCCGCTGCCACACACAGGATAGGGCGGAATTTCATTCTTCGTCTAAGTTTATGAGTTTATACGTCTTGCTGCCGAGACCGATTTTCTCGGCATACTCTGTGATATAGGTGCCGTGCTGGCGATTGATGCGCTCGATGAGGGGCTGCTCATTGTCGCCCTCGGCTGCCTTGTGGTTGAAGACTTTGTCGAGGCAAGCCTGGTCCACGGCCACGGGGTCGAGGGAAGCCATGATGCCCATATCCAGCAGCTCCGGACGGGCGGCATTGCCGTCGCAGTCACAATCCACGCTCATGTTGTTCATCACGTCGATGTAGAGGATGCGCTCGCCGCCGAAGTAGTTGTGAACAGCCTGGGCGGCAGCGGCCATAGATTCCAGGAAGCCATCCTGATTATCGATGTGGTTCCAGCAGTCTTCGGGGTCCGTGGTGATGCCCACACTGTGGATGTAAGCCTTGCCATTGGTGGAGGCTACGCCGATGCTGGCATTCTTCAGCACACCGCCGAAGCCGCCCATGGCATGACCTTTGAAGTGAGCGAGGTTGATCATGAAATCGTAGTTACGCAAGTGGTCGCCCACAATGTCATACTTCAGGTGGGTGCTGTCGGCCACGGGAATCTGCATCTCGCCCTCCTCGTCCATGAGATCCACGGTGAAGAGGCTGTCGAAGCCGTGCTCGTGAATGGTCTGCCAGTGCAGAGCCTTGTCCTGGCGGGTGCCGCCGTAGGCCGTGCAACATTCCACGATGGTGCCCTTCACCTCCTCCACGAGGTTGCGGATGAGGGTGGGCTTCAGGTAGTGGGTGTTGCCTCCTTCGCCCGTGCTGATTTTCACTGCCACGCGTCCCGTGGCTTCCCGCCCGAGGGCTTTGTAAATCTTCACCAGCGATTCGGGGGTGATTTCCTTCGTGAAATAGACAACAGGAGCGTCTTCGGCCACAGGCTCCGGAGCCTCTGCAGCCGAGTTCTTTGTTGTAGGGGTACAAGCCGTCGTGGCGGCAGCCAGTGCAATTGTTGCCATTAAGAATAATTTCTTCATTGGTTGTTATTTATCGTTAGTTATTTCTCTGTCAGTCTTGGGGAATGACCTCTTGGAGATAAATCGCCTCGAGGCTCCATAGGGCGCAGTCGTTGGTGGTCGTCTCGGCACTCTCCGTGACAGGCTGCGGTACCTCGGGCGGCAAGACGGGATGCGGGTCGAAGCGGTAGTGCTGCTGCGGCCGTCCGTACTTCCACATATCGCTCCACGTCTCGTCGGCCAGGGCCTTGTCCTTCAAGTGGTAAGCGGCATAACCCTTCAGACGGCTGATGCGGAAGCTGTTGCTCGTCACCTTGTGATAGCGGGCGTTGTGGTCGAGATAGCAGGAGGCGAACTTCTTGTCGGGCACCATTTCCAGCATCTCGTGCATCAGTTCGAACCCTCCCATGATGAACATGAGGTGCCCCGTGGACGTCAGGTCGCGGTCGCCCTCGTAGCTGAGGATGCCTGTAGCAGGGTCAAAGCCGAGTACGCCAGGCCCCGTGAACATGCCATTGGGCAAGGCGGCTATGCTCTTCATGCCCGCTTGTATCTTCTTCAGATACTTCGTGTCGCGCGTGCGCTCATACTCTGTCATCCAGTTGCCGGCATAGGCAATCCAGTCCGGACCGATGCGCAGCCGGGCAGGAGCAGAGCACGGGTACTTCTCTCGCGGCAGAGCCAGACGCATGGGATCAATGGTATAGAGCATCTGGTCGGCATCCTTCACGGCCGACATCAGGTCGCCCGTACGCTCGTCCGTAGTCAGATAATAGTAGAAACGGTTCCAGGCTGCCTGCGAGATGCGCGCTTCCTTGGCACCACAGCCCCAGTGGCTGACGTTATGACGCGATCCCAGCCCTGCAAAGGGGCCGAGGTGATAGACGTCCACCTCGGAGGTGTGTCGCGTCATGGCTTCTGCCATCCGCCAGACTTCCGGTCGTGCCGTGCGTAGGAAGGAATACCAGAGCCAGGAGATGCTGCCCAGCTCTGTATTGTCCCAGGCAAAGCCGCCCACATCGTACATCCATTCGTGACGGACGGGGTCGTAGCCGTGCATGAAGTCGCCATAGTTCCAGAATCCATACCAGTGCCGCTCGTCCACGGCTTTCAAGTAGTAGTCGAGGTAATCTTTCAGCAGGTCCTCGACCTTCGCGCGGCGGTCGTTCGAACGGTCGGGCAGGCTCCAGATGCCGAAGGCACGGCGCGAGTGCAGGTACTCTGGCGTGCAGATGAGCGGAGCGTCCTCAGCTTGCTGCCGGGCACGCCGGGCGATGGCAGCCTTGCCGGGATAGGCACGTTCGGGAATGAGGGTGAGGGTGGACGTGCGGGCTATGCCATAGGGAGTGGACATCCCCTGCTGCACGTCTTCGTAGCTGGCATTGAGGTCGTGGGCCACGTCATCGTAGTGACGGAGGTCCATGGGGCCTGCATCAGGACTCCAGAGGTAAGCGGTCAGGTAGGCGACATCGTGCGTGGCGCTGTCCACCTGCATCGAGGCCGGATAGCTTTGCCAGAAGTCTTTGAGGCTCAGGCCCAATCCGCCGCTGACGTCGCCCAGGAAGGCATAGCCGTCGGCACGCTGGCCTGTGTGTGTCCCCACCCACTGGTTGTTCTGATGAGCACGCTTCTGAATACTATAGCCTTGGTCGTTGGGCTGACTGAGGCGATAGGTGTTCCACTTGGCCCAGTGGCGAAGCAGGTCCTGGTTCTTCTCGTCGAAGAATGAGGGTTCGGGGATGCGCTTTCCCTGCACTTGCTGCAGTTCGAAGCTGGCATCACGGCCGCTGGTGAGGATGCGACGTCCGTTCAAGGGTTGCACGCTCTCGCTCCAGACTCCCCCGTCGTGGGTGGCGAAGGCGACATGGCGATTGTAGGCCTGCTCTCGCAGGGGGACTTCGAAGCGGACGCCAAGCGAGCGGATGAAATCGCGATGCTGGTCACCATTATATATAAAGGTATGCACCATGCGCACCTGCTCAGAGCCTGCGTAGAAATACAGACGGACGGTGAAGGGCAGGAAGCCCTCCTTCTCTCCAGGACGCGCGGTGCCGTAGGAACCTTCGACCTTCACGACAGCGCGCACATCACCCGCGCGTTCCACAGTCACCTTGGATACTGCGCCCACGAAATTGCGGAAGGATATCGAACCTATACCTTCCAGGTAAGGAGCATCCTGCGTGGTACAGACCAGCAGACCATGGCCTGCCAGCCTCCTTCCGTCAAGGACCAGGCTGTCGAGGACTGCGTTGCCGCTCTTGGGGATATAGGCTTCCAGACTTCCCGCACGGATGCAGATTTGCCGGCCTGTCTCGCTGACCGACAAGGCTCCCGGCGCGCCGTTCTCTTTCCTCTCGTTTTTCTCTTTCACATCACTTTTCTCTTTTCCTTTCTTCTCTTTTCTCTCAAACACAACCCCTTCCGTACCTCCGGGCACCACGGTTGCAAAGCCGCCCCACTTCACACTGCCATCCGGCCAGTAAGCAGTAGGCCAGAAGTCGGCAGGCAGGACTTCACCCTTGTCCGTGGTCAGCGCAAAGCTGTCGGTAGGCTTCAGCTCGCCTTTCGAGAAAGGGATGCCGAAGCTGACGGGTTTATCTCCCTCCGGTACCTTTCCTATCCAATGCAGGCGGGCAGGCACATCGGTCGGAACTGTGGGTGCTGCTGCTCCTGCAACAGAGCAGAGGAGGAAAGCAAGCAGGATGCTCAGATGAGTTCTCATAGATGTCATTTTTAGTTCGTCAGAGGAGCTTTGAGACTGCAAAATTAACCATTGTTTTCTGATTTCGGGGTAAAAAAGAAGAAAAAGTATGCCTTTGCGCCCGTTTTTGCTCAGATTTGTGCATTCACAGAAGTTTTTTTCCTATCTTTGCCCAAAATATTATCGGAAAAAGACCTTATTCTATGAATAAAATTCTCTCACTGCTCGTGCTGATGGCCGTAGCCGTCGCCGCCCCTGCCCAGAAATTCACCGTCAAGGTGACCAACCCCTCTGCCATCGACCGCCACGACGTGCCGGTTGTGGTCGATCTTCACAAAGCACTTGGCAAGAAAGTTGCAACGATTCTCTCTGCCGAGGTGATAGCCCCCAATGCCACCAGCAGGACTCATGGTGCCGGCATTCTTGTGCCCTGCCAGCTCGATGATCTCGACGGCGACCTCATCTTCGATGAACTTGCCTTCGTCTGCGACCTCCCGGCTCACGCCTCTCTCTCCCTCAAGGTGGTCTGCTCTGCAACGCAACCGCAGAAGACCTACCGCCCCCGCACGGCAGCGTTCATGAAGGTCTGGGACCGCAAATATCGCTATCCCTACATCAACAGCATCGAGTATCAAGGACGCAACGAGCCGCTGGCCACCTACGATGCCATCTATGGCCACGGTGCCCAGTGGGAATCGGAGCTCGTGGGGTTCCGAGTCTATATGGACCATCGCCAGAGCATCGACATCTACGGAAAGCCGACTCCGCAGCTCGTCCTCGACCAGACAAATTTCTATTCCACGCGCGAGGACATTGCCCAAGGCCGGGGATGCGACATCCTCTTCGCAGGCCAAAGCGTAGGGGCAGCCTCATTCCGCGGCTACCTCAATGGGCAGCCCACCTATGTGGACGAGGTCGAAGCCCGCGGGCAGCGAGTGCTGGCAAGCGGACCTGTGCGAGCCATCGTGGAGGTGACGGACAAGAACTGGAACTACAACGGCTGCCGTCTGCAGATGCGACAGCTCTATACCATCTTTGCCGGCCACCGGGATGTGCAAGTGGACATCCAACTGGCTGGTGCACAAGTCGATGCTCAGGCATTCTGCACGGGTGTGCAGAAACTGGAGATGGAGAACGTGGGGTTCGTCGAGTCCACAGGCCTTGCCGGTTCCTGGGGTAAGAACGTACCCGACAAGGCGGCCGAGGATCTCATCGAGGGCGTGGGACTGGGTGTCTGCGTTCCGGCTCCCTACCTGACCTCCACCAAGGAGGATGCCCTGAATTACCTCACTCTCCTGCGCCCCGTGGCTGGTCACATCCGCTACCACCTCGCCATCTGCGCCGACATGGAGCGTGCGGGATTCCACGATGCAAAAAGTTGGTTCAACTGGCTGCACGCATGGCAGACCGAGCTGAACCAACCTTGTACGATTAAGATAAGTCGCTAAAGCTTAGAAGCGATAGGTGATTCCCAGATTGAGGACGCTGTGTCCGAAATCGTTGGTGATCATGTACTTGTACTGCAAGTTCGCATAGATGTTTTCAGTGATGTCATACTGGAAACCGGCACCGATATTAGCACCCACGCGGAAGAAGTTTTCATCAACGATGTTCACGTGGCGGTGCCACAGGGCAAGACCCACGACGGGATAGACGTGCATTCCGTACTTCATGGGGACGATGTAGGGGTGAACGTCAATGTCCACGTTCCAGTCAATCGTTTCCTTTGCCTTGAAATAATAGTTGAAAGCAGCCTCAGCACGCACACGGGAAGCAAAATAGTACTGCAGACGAGGTACGTGAATACCGAAGTTGGTTACTCCAGCGCCAAAACCGAGGTTGAAACCAAAACCGACACCCCAGTCGCCACCTTCGGGCTCTTCTGTGTAGTAATAATCCTGGGCGAAAGCACCTGCGCTCAGCAAGGCAACGCAAATTGCTAAAAGAAAACGTTTCATAAAAGTGATTTTTTGTTAAATGTGAGTAATTCTGCCCGCAAATATAGGCAATTCTCACCATATACAACGCTTTTTTGAGAAAATAATATCGGAATTGTACCCCGAATACCGACTTTTCTTCGTATTTTTGCGCCAAAGAAACCAAAAAACGAACTTAAAACAGACAAAAATGAACTTAGGAACTCCCGAAATTATCCTCATCGCACTCGTTGTGCTGCTCCTCTTCGGAGGAAAGAAAATCCCAGAACTCATGAAAGGGCTTGGCAAGGGTGTCAAGAGTTTCAAGGACGGCGTCAAGGGACTCGACGACGAAGTCAAGGAAGCTACGACCTACGATAAGGAAGAGAAGAAGTAATGGAAGAGCAGATGACCTTCTGGGATCATCTTGACGTGCTGCGAGGGAGTATCATCCGGGTGCTCGTCGCCGCCGTGGTGATGGGCATAGGTGTATTCTTCCTCAAGGATTACCTCTTCGACTTGGTCCTTTGGCCTCGCGACAGCAGTTTTCCCACCTATCGCCTTTTGGGCGCCGACCCCTTCCAGATCAGACTCGTCAACACGGAATTGGCGGAACAGTTCATGATTCACATGAAGGTATCGCTCGTCATGGGTCTGCTGGTCGCTTCGCCTTACATCATCTACGTCCTCTTCCGATTCATCTCCCCCGCTCTCTATGACGACGAGCGGCGCGCCAGCATCCGGCTGGTAGGTGCAGCCTATGGAATGTTCATGGTCGGCATCGTCATGAACTACTTCCTCATCTTCCCGCTGACGGTGCGCTTCCTGGGCACCTACAGCGTCAGCACCGAGGTGGAGACCATGCTCACCCTCTCCAGCTACGTGGACACCCTGCTGTTGATGTCCCTCGTCTTCGGCATCGTCTTCGAGATTCCTGTCATCGCATGGCTGCTGGCCAAGTTCGGCATGCTCCGCCACACCTGGATGGCGCAGTACCGTCGCCACGCCATCGTTGCCATCCTCGTCCTTGCCGCCGTCATCACCCCCACGGCGGACATCATGACGCTCATCATCGTATCACTCCCCATCTGGCTGCTCTACGAAGTCAGCATTTGGATCGTCAAATTCACAAACGCCCCTCTCCCTGACGACTTCCCCGCCACCGCAGTGCCCGAGGGTTCCTCCGAGGGCCGTCCCTCCCCCATTCCCAACAACGCCCCCATTCCCAACAACGCCCCCGTCGCCAGCAACGCCCCCGCCCCAGAAAACGCCCCCGCCGCCGCGGTGCCCGAGAGTTCCCCCGAGGGTCAATAACGGGGCCCTTAATCCCCCAACCACTCCATGCTCAGAAGAATCCGAACCATCCTTGCCGTCCTCGTCTTCGCAGGAATAACCCTGCTTTTCCTCGACGTCACCGGCATCCTACACACCTACCTCGGCTGGCTCGCCAAAGTGCAGTTCCTGCCCGCCGTGCTGGCACTGAACCTCGTGGTCGTCATCGCCCTGTTGGCGCTGACACTCGTCTTCGGACGCATCTACTGCTCCGTCATCTGCCCGCTGGGCATCCTGCAAGATGTCTTTGCGCGCCTGCGCCCGCGTAAGAATAAAAAGGTGGGACGCTATTCCTACTCCCCCGAAGTGCGCTGGCTGCGCTACCCCCTGCTGGTCCTGTTCATCATCGCCGTCGTGGCAGGCTTCGGCTCCTTCGTAGCCCTGCTGGCGCCCTACAGCAGCTTCGGTCGCATCGTCGTCAACCTCCTTCGCCCGCTCTATGAGTGGGGCAACAATGGACTGGCCGCCATCGCCGAGCACTACGACAGCTACGCCTTCTACTCCACCGACGTCTGGCTCCGCAGCCTCCCCACTTTCATCATTGCTGCAGCCACCGTCGTCCTCCTCTTCGTCCTCGCTTGGCGTGGAGGTCGCACCTATTGCAACACCATCTGCCCTGTCGGCACCTTTCTCAGTTTCTTCTCCCGCTTCTCGTTCCTGAAGATTCGCTTCGACGAAGAGAAGTGCCGCAACTGTTCATCCTGCACTAAATCCTGCAAGGCCAGCTGCATCGACTTCCAGACCCACACCGTGGACTACTCCCGCTGTGTCGTCTGCGGCGACTGCATCGACAGTTGCAAGTTCGGAGCCCTGAAATATGAAGCTCCCGCCACCCATCGCAAAACGACGGACAGTGGAAGGCGAGCATTTCTGCTCTCCTCGGCAGCACTTTCCACCGCCGCTCTGGCTCAGGAGGCAAAGCTGAAGACCGACGGCGGATTGGCTGATATCGAGGACAAGGTTGCTCCAGAGCGCAAGACACCCATCACTCCTCCGGGTTCGCTCTCGGCCCGCAACATGACTCAGCACTGCACCGGCTGCCAGCTCTGTATAGCCCAGTGCCCCAACGGAGTCCTGCGGCCCTCGGCAGGACTGATGACGCTGATGCAGCCCGTGATGTCCTACGAGCGCGGCTACTGCCGACCTGAGTGCAACCGCTGCTCTGAGGTCTGCCCTGCCGGAGCCATCAAGCCCATCACCGTCGAGGAGAAATCCAGCACCCAGATCGGGCACGCCGTGTGGATCAAGAAGAACTGCATCCCCGTCTCCGACGGAGTGGAATGTGGCAACTGCGCACGCCACTGCCCCACGGGAGCCATCCAGATGGTGCCTCTCGACCCCAACGACGAACTCGGAGCCTACGTGCCCGCCGTCAACGAAGCCAAGTGCATCGGCTGCGGAGCCTGTGAGAACCTCTGCCCTGCCCGACCCTTCTCTGCCATCTACGTCGAAGGCCACGAGCAGCACCGCGAACTATAAGCATCCCCCACACCACCACTCAGATTACTCCGCCCCTCCGATAATTCAGATTACTCCGATTACTCAGATTACTCCGATTACTCCGATTACTCAGACTACTCCGATTCCTCCGATAACTCAGATTACTCCGCCCACTCATGAATAAAGAAATAAGCAGAAGGAATTTCTTGAAATACCTCGCAGGTACCACAGCCGCTGCGGCACCCGCCACCTCCCTCCTCCTCTCATCGTGCAAGGGAAGCCCTGTGCTCGGCGGTTCGTCCGCCGAGAATGCGATGACCCTGCGCCAGAACCCCAACTCCGGCGACCAGGTCTCCCTGCTCGGCTATGGCATGATGCGCCTGCCCCAGCTGCCCGAAGGCACCCCCGACGACCCGCAGACCGGTCCCTTCGACCAGGAGATGATCAACCGCCAGGTTGACTACGCTCTCGCCCACGGCGTCAACTACTTCGACACCAGCCCCGTCTATTGCCGCGGACTCAGCGAACGATGCACGGGCATCGCACTCAGCCGCCATCCCCGCGACAGCTACTTCATCGCCACCAAGCTCTCCAACTTCGGCACCGACCAGTGGCCTCTCGAAGCCTCGCAGGCGATGTTCGAGAACTCCCTGAAGGAGCTGCAGACAGACTACATCGACTACCTCCTCCTCCACAGCACTGGTGGCGGAGGACGCGACCCCGAAACGGGCGAGAACCTCAGTGGACTCGAGGTCTGCCAGCGACGCTTCATCGACAATGGCCTCTGCGACTGGCTCTACGAACAGAAAGCCGCCGGGCGCATACGCAACATGGGCTTCTCCTGGCACGGAGACTACCGCGCCTTCGAACTCCTGCTGCGCCTGCACGACGAGGGACGCTACCACTGGGACTTCGTCCAGATTGAACTCAACTACCTCGACTGGTTCTACGCCAACGAAATCAATAACAGCAACGTCGATGCCGTCACGCTCTACGGCGAGCTCCACAAGCGAGGCATACCCGCCGTCATCATGGAGCCCCTGCTGGGAGGCCGTCTGGCTAACGTCAACGATGCCGTGGCTGCCGAACTGAAGCAGCGCGACCCCGAAGCCACCATCGCTTCCTGGGCATTCCGCTTCGCCGGAACACCCGAAGGCGTCCTCACAGTGCTCTCCGGCATGACCTACATGGAACACCTCGAGGAGAACGTACGCACCTACTCGCCCCTGCGCCCCATCAGCGAGGAAGATCACGAGTTCCTCATGCACATCGCTGAGCTCATCTACGGACAGAAGGAAATACCCTGCACCGCCTGCCAGTACTGCATGCCTTGTCCCTACGGCATCGACATTCCTTCCAACTTCGCCCACTTCAACCGCTGCATCCGCGAGGGCAACACCCCCCAGAGTTCAGGCTCGCCCACCTATCGCCGCCAGCGCCGTGCCTTCCTCGTGGGCTACGACCGTAGCGTGCCCCGCCTGCGCCAGGCCAGCCACTGCATCGGTTGCGGTCAGTGCCAGCCCCACTGTCCACAGCAAATCGACATCCCTCGCGAACTACGCCGCATCGACGAGTATGCCGAGCAGCTACGCCGCGAAGGAGGTCCGCTCTAAAAAAACAAGGTTTACGAAGACGAGTCGCAGGACTCGACGCTCCTCCCGAATAACCCTGAAGCACATCAAGTCAAGGCTAAGCCTTCTTAAGGTGCGTCCTATGAAAACAAGTAGGACGCACCTTAATAGGCATATACCAATCCATATTTCTCATGCAGACGTCGCAGCGAGCCATCGGACTTCATCCTCCGAATGGTGCTGTTCACCGTCTGCAGCAGGTCTTCCTGCCCTTTCTGCATCAGGACCCCGATCTCACCGTGTGTGAAAGGTTGCGCCAGCAGAGGAGCTGCCAACCGTGGGTCGGTCTGCACATAATAAGGTGCCTCGGTGATCTCAGTAATCATCACGTCAGCCTCGCCCTCAGCCACGAGCGTGGGTATTTCCTCGTTCTTCTGATGCACGATGATGGTGGCATGGGTGAGGTTCGCCATCGCAAACTTCTCGTTCAGCCCGCCGGGGTTCACCATCACGCGCACCTCAGGCTTGTCCAAGTCTTCCAGCGTCCGGAAGCGGTCTGCCTCCTCAGCCCGGCACAGGATAGTCTTGCCGTTGGCCAGATAGCCTTCGCTCATCAGCATCGTCTCGCGCCGGGCGTCGGTAATTGTGATACCACCGATGGCGAGGTCGAACATCTGTGGCTCAGCCAGCACATCAGCCGTCAGCGTAGGCCAGGAAGTCTGTACGAATTTGATTTCCACGCCCAGACTCTTGGCCATCTCTTTGGCCATCTCGATGCCAAAGCCCCAGTACGTGCCGTCCTCTTCGCGGAAGGACAGCGGGCGGTAGTCGCCCGTGGTGCCCACGAGCAACGTGTCGCGCTCGATGATTTCCGCGACCTTGCCGCTGCTGCCTTGCTCCGTAGCAGTATCGCGGTCGGCACACGCCGCCACTCCCGAGGTGCTACCCAGGGTCAGCAACACCACGAGCACCCACAGATTCTTTCTTATCAATCCAATCATTCTTAACGTCTTTATTGCTTTTCAGGGCGCAAAGTTACTCATAATCCATCTGAAAACTGCCGAAATAACCGATAAATCCTCCATCGCCAGAGGATTGAGCGCACTTTTTAACGTTTAGTCCCAGCTCCTCCCTCCACCCCCAAGTATGCAACCATGAACAACAGACGCCAGGAACAATGCCCAAATAACAAAATCATCAAAAAAGCTTCACCTTTCACCGAAGCCTCTAAGTCCTTATGAATCAGTACGCTCCATGGTGAATCTCTAACCACCAGAGATTCACCTAAGTTTCACCCTTCCGTCTTCAGCCGGCGTGTTCAAATTGCAAATGTCCACATGTGCTACTTGGCTCATGTGGACATTTTCTTTTTCTTCAACCTCCACTTGCAAGAAATTCGTTTTCTGTTCTTGCGTCCAGAAGATGAATATGAACTGAGGGAGAAGTGGATGAACATGCTACTCTTCTGCAGGCAATCCTGCAAAGGAGCGGAAGTAGTCGAGGCAGGTTTGGCGCCACTCACGGGCGTTTTGCTGCTGATGTTGGAGGCGGTCCTCGACTTCCTGCCAGCGACGCGGGTCGTTCTTGTCGGCAGCAAGGACGAGGGGACGCATCTGCTGCCAGACCTCATGGAAACGGTCGACCTCATTCACACCTCTATTGTAGTGTGCGCAGAGTTCCTCCCAGAGTGTGAGCCCGCTCTTCATCCGATGGGTCCAAGGCACGTGGTGGAACCAAAGGAGGAGATTCTCGGGGCAGGTGGAGAGGTTGTCGTACATCGAGCGGTAAGGTTCACGATACTGAGCGGTGGCAGCGGTGCCGGTGGAACTGCGGTCGAAGCCTACGCCGAGGCTGTCTGCCTGATGATAATAGACGGGGCACCACTCCAGGGGGTAGTCGGGTTTGAAGCCACCAGGATCGGGACCATAGTGGTGGTCGAACTGGAAGATGTGGTGCAAGCCGAGAGGCATCATATAGTCCACACATGCCTCGTGGCTGGCGAGCATGACCTGCGTCATGGGGTGTACGAAGGCTTCGTCCCGGGTGAAGGTGAGCTGCAACCACTCGCGCGCAATCTCCTCGGAGCTCAGATCTGGATTCCATGCCAACCGGCCGAAAGCGTACCAGTTCGCCTGCGAGAAGTGGTGCCCGCACCAATTGGCATCGTCGCCGATGTTCGCTACACCCGCGATGCCGCAGAGGCGCTTGGGATGGACGTGGGAGAAGAACTCCTTCCACATGGGAGCAAGATAGACGAGGTGGCGGGACTGCCCTGTGTACTCCTGCGTGATCTGCAGTTCCACCATATTGGGAGTCTGGCGTATCTGGTCGAAGACGGGGCTGTAGGGTTCTCGCGGCTGGAAGTCAAGGGGACCGTTCTTGGTCTGGAGGATGACGTTCTGGCGGAACTGTCCGTCGAGGGGCTGGAATTCTGACACAGCCTGCTTCACGCGATCCTCGCCTTTGTGGTTGGCGCCATAGACGAAGCATCGCCACATGACGATACCTCCGTACGGCTGCAGGGCATCGGCGAGCATGTTTGCTCCATCGGCGTGGGTGCGATGGTAGTCGCCAGGGCCAGGCTGTCCCTCGCTGTTCGCCTTGACGAGAAAACCGCCGAAGTGAGGCATGAGCCGATAGATCTCATCTGCCTTCTGCTGCCACCACTGACGCACCTGCGGATCTAGCGGGTCGGCGGTAGGGAGACCTCCCAAGGCCATGGGCGAGGCGAAGTTGATGCTCAGGAAAGTGCGAATACCATAGGCTTCCAGCAGCTGACTGATGGCCTGCACCTTCTGCAGCACTTCTGCCGAAAGCATCTTGGGAGAGGCATTCACGTTGTTGATGACCACACCGTTTATGCCTATGCTGGCGTTCGCCCTGGCGTAGTCGCAGATGTGCTGGCGCAGGGCAGGCGTCATGGTGACCTTCTTCCCGCGGACCTGCATCTCTTCCCATTTCCAAATGCTGTGTCCTGCATAGCCACGCTCCACGCTGCCATCGAGGTTGTCCCAATGGTTGAGCAGCCGGAGGGAAAACCTCGGGTGCTCCTCCACGGAATGGATGTTGCCCAGCTGTTGCATCCGCAGCAGGTCATAGGCAGCATAGAGCAGCCCTCGCTTGGTGCCAGCCGAGAGGGTGATGCGGGCTGGAGTGACCGTGATGCGGTAGGCATCGCCGGAGCGCGCTTTCCGATTCAGTTTCAGACGCACCGGGAACTCTCCGCGGTAGTAGTTTCGCAGTTCCTCGAGTGCCATGCCTTTGGAGCCCTTGACTAGAGTGGAAGGTTGGGGGTTGCGCTCCGTAGGAAGCCAGAGTGATGAGCCGTCATTGGCCTGGGCCACAAGCGCCAGCTGGCAGAGGACCAGCAGAAACAGGATAATTCTTTTCATACTTTCTTCGAAATATGCTTTTGCGCCACAAAGTTAGCCATTATTTCTCATACCATCATGGCGAGCAGTCAAACTTTTGGGAATAAAGCGAGAAAAATGATGTTTTTGTGACGATATCTTAATAAAAAGATGTACCTTTGCGGCCATGATTCACTATACGAAGAAGGAAGAACGTTGGAACGTAGGCAGCCACGCCGCAGGCATCGCGCTGGGTGTGGTAGTCGGCGTGCTGTTTCTGGTATGGTGTGCTCGCGCTAAGGACAGCTGGGCCACGGCAGGCGTCATTCTCTATCTGATAGGCATGCTTGGCAGCTACATCACCAGCACGGTGTACCACGCCCTTCCGCCGTCGTGGCCCTCTCGCGAGGTGCTTCGGCGCTGGGACCACGCTGCCATCTACTGGCACATCGCGGGTTCGTACTCGCCAGTCACGTTGATTGCTCTGCGCGATGCCGGTCTGTGGGGCTGGGGTCTGTTCTGCTTCGTATGGGCAGCAGCCATCGCAGGTACCATCGTCAGCTTCCGCGGTCTGAAGGACCACAGCTACGTGGAGACTGCCTGCTTCGTGATTATGGGTCTTTCTGTCCTCGTCGCCTTCCGCCCATTGCTGCAGCACGTGGACCACATCGCCGTCAACTGGCTGGTGGCTGAGGGCATCTTCTATGTGGCAGGCGCCGTGGTCTATGCCTTCTCGCACAACCGCCCGTTCATCCACACGGTCTTCCATTTCTTTGTTCTCGCCGGCAGCATCTGCCACATCGTCTGCGTGTGGCGCGTGCTGGCCGCTGTAATACTTTTATGACACCCACTATCTTCCCATCTTGCAGATTATCCTGAACAAAAAGCACACCCCGAAAGCCTCTTAGCAGACTGGCGGAGTGATATAAAAAAATCCTATAATCAAAGTAATCAGCGGACGATATCAATTATTACCAACTAAAATTTGGCCAATCGGGGGAAAAAAACTATATTTGCAGCGAATTAACAGAAAATAGTCATGCAAAACAACAATTTCTCCGTATGCAACTCCCTCTGCGAGAGAGTGAGTCCAAACATTAAGATTGCCGTTGCCGGCACAGGGTATGTCGGCCTGTCCATAGCCACCCTTCTTTCACAATACCATCAGGTCACCGCCGTCGATGTCATCCCAGAAAAGGTGGAGAAAATTAACAGACGGATCTCTCCCATACAGGATGAGTACATTGAGAAATACCTGACAGAGAAGGAACTGAACCTGACGGCTACACTCAACGGAGCCTCTGCCTATCGTGATGCAGACTTCGTCGTCATCGCCGCCCCCACCAACTACGATCCTCAGAAGAACTTCTTCGACACCACTCATGTCGAAGAGGTCATAGATCTGGTGCTCAGCGTCAATCCCGATGCCGTCATGGTCATCAAGAGCACCATCCCCGTAGGCTACACCCGCAGTCTGTATGTCAAGTACGCAGCCAAGGGAACCAAGCGACTCAACCTCCTCTTCTCCCCGGAGTTCCTGCGCGAGGGCAAAGCCCTCTATGACAATCTCTATCCCTCCCGCATCATCGTTGGCGTGCCCAAGATGATGGATGGCGAGTACTACATGGAGGAGAACCAAGCCATCAGTCAGCTCACCGAAGTCGACTGGCTTACGGACCAAGCCCACCTCTTCGCCGCCCTCCTCCTCGAAGGTGCCATCGGTCCCCAATCATCCGCCCCCGACATCGCGCAGCCCCTCCCCTCCATGACGGGAGGGGACGGGTCTGTTATTCCCACGCTCTTCATGGGCTTGAAGGAGGCCGAGGCAGTGAAACTTTTCGCCAACACCTACCTCGCCCTACGTGTCTCGTACTTCAATGAACTCGACACCTACGCCGAGATGAAAGGCCTGGACGCTCAGGCCATCATCGAGGGTGTGGGTCTGGATCCCCGCATCGGCACCCACTATAACAATCCATCGTTCGGCTATGGCGGCTACTGTCTGCCCAAGGACACCAAGCAGCTGCTGGCCAATTACGAGGACGTACCACAACAGATGATGTCCGCCATCGTGGAGTCCAACCGAACTCGCAAGGACTACATCGCCAACCGCGTACTCGAGATTGCCGGTTATTACACCGCCTCCAGCAGCTACGACACCTCCAAAGAGAAGGAGGTTGTAATAGGAGTATTCCGGCTGACGATGAAGTCCAACTCCGACAACTTCCGTCAGTCCGCCATACAGGGCATCATGAAACGCATCAAGGCCAAGGGAGCCACCGTCATTATCTACGAACCCACCCTCGAGGATGGCACCACATTCTTCGGTAGTGAAGTCGTCAATGACCTCGCCACCTTCAAGTCCCGCTCTCAGGCTATCATCGCCAACCGCTCCACTACCCTCCTTGACGATGTGCAGTATAAAGTCTATACCAGGGATATATTTAGGAGAGACTAATGCCGTCCCCTCCGGAAGACATTGATGATCCGATACAGGAGTCTCTGATCACCGGAATGAACATCGCACCAAAGCTATAGTCCTAATAGTTCGCAACTAAAATGCTCAATACTAACATCGTTCTCAACGACTCCACCATTCTGGTAACTGGTGCCGCCGGCTTCATTGGCAGCAACTTCGTCAAGCTCCTCCAACGCGAATATCCCACCGCCAAGGTCGTCGGCATCGACAACATGAACGACTACTACGACGTCCGTCTCAAGGAACATCGCCTTCAGGAAATCATGAGGTTAGCGAGTCCGACGGCTTCCTCGTCGGGAAAAGACTGGACCTTCGTGAAAGGGAGCATCGCCGATCGCGACCTCATCAACTCCCTCTTCGCCGAGCACCAATTCGATGTCGTCGTCAACCTCGCTGCCCAGGCCGGTGTCCGCTACAGCATAACCAACCCCGATGCCTATATCGAATCCAATCTCATCGGCTTTTACAACATCCTTGAAGCCTGTCGCCACAGTAGCGATAAAATTGCAAATCGCAAATCGCCAGATTGCAAATACGAAGGGGTCCGTCATCTCGTCTATGCCAGCTCCAGCAGTGTTTACGGCTCCAACAAGAAAGTCCCCTACAGCACCGATGACAAGGTTGACAATCCCGTCTCGCTCTACGCCGCCACGAAGAAAAGCAACGAACTGCTGGCACACGCCTACAGCAAACTTTATGACATCCCCTCCACCGGTCTGCGATTCTTCACCGTCTATGGTCCTGCCGGGCGTCCCGATATGGCTTACTTCGGGTTCACGAACAAACTTGTGAAGGGCGAGACCATCCAGATCTTCAACTACGGCAACTGCAAGCGAGACTTCACATACATCGATGACATCGTGGAAGGAGTCCGAAGGGTTATGCAGCACGCCCCCGAGAAACGAACTGGCGAGGACGGTCTTCCCGTACCTCCCTATGCCGTTTACAACATCGGCAACTCTAACCCCGAAAACCTCATCGATTTCGTCACCATCCTACAGGAAGAACTGCTCCGTGCCGGTGTCCTTCCTGCCGACTACGACTTCGACTCACACAAGCAACTCGTTCCCATGCAACCAGGAGATGTGCCCGTCACCTACGCCGACACCACAGCTCTCGAAAGAGATTTTGGATTCAGGCCCTCCACCACCCTCCGCCAAGGCCTCCGCCATTTCGCAGAGTGGTATGCCGACTTCTATAATCAAGCAGGAGAAGACAAACACTAATCGTCGAGGAACAAGATAACGGCTATCGTTCAAGCAGATTTAGAACAATCCATACTATATTGCATCTTTGATGCAACGAATAATCATATCCACATGTTCATCGCTGACCATAGGGCCGCTGGGCAGACAGAGGCCACGATGGAAGATGCTCTCCGACACACCGTTGACATAGGCAACGCTCTTTAGTGATGTCTGATATATTGGCTGACGGTGCATAGGCTTCCACAGCGGACGACTCTCTATACCAGCCGCACTGAGCGTCAGCCTCAAGCCTTCCACATTGCGGTTCGGCTCACAGTCGGTGTGGATGGCATCACCGCCACGCACTACTCCTGCGGCACCTCCTACGGCACCCTGTATAGGCTTCGTGTACGCCTGTTCTTCGCCCTTCACCTTCAACTTCTCATCAAGGAGGATGGTAGAGAGCCAGAAATTACTCTCCATGCCCGGCAGCTCATCGTGGAAGGTGATGCCGTCCACGTCGCCAAACGCCTCCTTGTACAGTTGTGCCACGTGACGGTGATGGGCTATGTGGTCACGGGCTACAGTCATCTGTCCTCGACCAATGCCAGCACAGATGTTCGACATGCGGTAATTGTAGCCTATCGCCTCATGCTGATAGTAGGGATAAGCCTCACGGGCTTGAGTGGCATACCACAGGGCACGTTCGCGGGCCTCTGCCGACGGGCATATGATGGCACCACCTCCCGACGTAGTAATCATCTTGTTGCCGTTGAACGACAATATACCATACTCGCCTATTGTTCCGCCTATCTGCCCACCGATGCGTGAGCCAAAGCCCTCAGCGGCATCCTCTACAACCGTGATGCCATATTTCCGCGCTATGGCCATGATCTCGTCCATCTTCGGAGGCATACCATAGAGATACACCGGCAGTATGGCCTTAGGCAGACGTCCCTTCTTCTTCTTCCGGTCAAGAATGGCTTCTTCCAACAGCTGCGGGTCCATATTCCATGTGTCCGGCTCCGAGTCGATGAATATCGGATGGGCGCCGATATAAGTGATTGGATGGGCCGATGCACAGAACGTGAAGCTCTGCGTCAGCACCTCGTCGCCTGGTTCTACGCCAGCAGCTATCAGTGCCAGATGCACCGCCGCCGTGCCGCTGGCCAGTACTGCCACCGGCTTGCCGAAGAAATCCTGCAGCTGCTGCTCGAAGGCATCCACATTCGGCCCCAGCGGAGCCACCCAGTTGGTATCCACCGCCTCATTCATGTACTTCTTCTCCAATGCCGCCTCGCTCATGTGAGCCAAGCTCAAATAAATTCGTTCCGCCATAGTTTATATACTTTCTTTTATTCTCAATACTTTAGCTGGAACACCAGCTACGACGGCTCGCTCTGGCACATCTCTGATGACAACAGCACCTGCACCGACAAGACAGTCTTCACCAAGTTCTTTTATGCCTGTCATGATGGTAGAGCCGATTCCAATGTAGGCATATTTCCCTGTGCGTATGGATGCTCCGAAGTTAACGCCGGCGCTGATAAATGTTCCCTGAGCGAGGTGGCAGTGATGCGCCACAATTGTTCCGCCACATATCATTACATCGCGCTCAATTGTAACGTAAGGAAAGATAATTGTGCTGGATTCAATATATATTCCTTCGTTATCAATAAATATGGTTGGGGCTATGTCGGCCTTGTTATGAATAAAGTTTGGCGTCCTATAACCTAATGCCCTGGCTCTTTCGAGCATGCCTACCCTAATTCTACAGGAGCCAATAGGACAGTAAACGTCTTCCACGCCATAGCGCTCTTTGAGTTCTGGCAGTAACGATGTTGTGCCTAACACCTCGGTGCCCCTTATTACTTTGCCTACCAAATCAGTGTTGTCATCAAGAAAACCAACGATGTTCACTCCAGCCTCGCGCAGATAATCGAGATAAGTCTCTCCATATGATCCTGCTCCAATAATAATACTTTTCATATATTCGATTATATTTTAATTATGTCCGTTAAAGGGTATTTCCGTTGCATATCCTTCTTTATGAATCCCATCGCGCTTGAATACTTTTAAGATGGTGATGAGCATGATTTTCATGTCAACCCAAAATGAAAGATTCTCTACATACCACACATCCAGTTTGAATTTCTCCGTCCATGAAATGGCGTTCCGTCCATGACACTGCGCCCAGCCGGTGATACCTGGTCGCACGTCATGACGCTGTGCTTGCTCGGAAGAGTACAGAGGCATATATTGCTTTAACAGAGGTCTCGGACCGATGAGTGCCATATCGCCTTTTAGCACGTTGATGAGCTGTGGCAGCTCATCGAGACTTGTAGAGCGAACAAAACGTCCTACGGGTGTCAGTCGTTGTTCGTCGGGCAGCAGATGGCCTTTTGCATCACGCTCGTCGGTCATAGTCTTGAACTTCAGGATTTTGAATACTCGCCCATGAAGTCCAGGTCGTTCCTGCATGAAAAAAACGCCAGCCCCTTTATTTGCGAAATGCAACCATACTATGATAATCAAGAGTAGTGGTGACAGACAGATTACTGCTAAGAGAGCAATAAAGAAGTCGATGAAACGTTTTAAGAAATGCCTATACATCTTTTATCTCTTAACTTTTTCAATAGATTCCAAATAAGCTTTTATTACCAAGTCGCGGCTGAACTCCCGCTCCATTTTCTGTCGTGCGGCCACCCCCATGGCAACATGCTCTGAATATGGCTTTTGCATGAAGGTTATGAGCTTCGCTATCACATCATGGCAGTCCTGAGCCTTCACGATGAATCCCGTCACACCATCATCCACCGTCTCGCCACAACCTGCTCGTCCAGTGGTTAGTACAGGGCGGCCCGTGGCCTGACTTTCCAAGAGCACGTTGCTCATACCCTCAGGGTAGAACGATGGCAGCACCGTCATGGCTGCCAGTCGATAGAATGGCCGCACGTCATCCTGCTGTCCGTGATAGACGACCACCCCCTGTTCTGTCATCTGACGCAAGCGCTCATTGTATGCCTCTTCGCATGGTCCTGCAACATGAAACTCTATTTTATTTTCAATTACAGGATGTTCTTTGAAATACTTCGCTGCTTCGAGAAACTCATCTATTCCCTTTTCACGTCGAATTCTACCGCAGAAAAGGAAACGGACGGGTTCAGTTTCCGATGGATAGTCAGTATAGGAATGGTATTGCAGATTCACACCACTCCCAGGCAGTAGTTTTACTTCACCTTTAGTAATCCCGTGTTTCTTACAGAAACCCAGATTGTCGACATTCTGGCAGAATACTAGTCTTGCTCGACGTAGCCCTAAGCAATAAATGCCAGTACTGATACTTCCAAGCAGTCCACCATTTTCTACGGCAGCTCCAAGTCCTGTGATGTTAGCTATCTGCGGCACGCCACACCATGCACAGGCAATGCCTCCGTATGCATTCGGCTTGATAGTGTAGGTCAGCACAACGGCAGGTCGCTCTTTCCTGATTAGACGAAGGTAGAATAGTATCAATTTCAGGTCTGCAAGTGGGTTTATGCCCTTACGCTTGAAATTGGTAACAACGAAGCTGCATCCCATCTTCTCAAAATACTTATAATGCCTCTCCTTCCAGTGGTCATCCTTCGGAACGGAAAGAATCACCTCATAGCCCTCTGCTATGAGTGCATGTATCACCTCCCTACGGAAGCTGTAAAGTCCTAAAAGGCTGTTGGCTAATATCAGTATACGTTTATTACTCATCTTTTAGTAATCAATATTCTGTGAAACAATTCCCAAGTTGGAAGTCGAAAGTGTCAGGATGGAACTTGCCATATCCGCTGGACGGATAAAAGGTCAGTTCTCCGAAATAAATCATTCCATTTACATTATAAAGGTCAACTCTTACGAAGGGAAAGTCGGCAGACAGATGAGCTGCCACTTTCTTCATTTCATCGAAGTTATGCGGTTGTTCTTGTGGCTTGCCCTCTGGGTAGGTGCAGTGTACGCCTAACGATTGCCATGTCATGTCGTAGAAATGCTGATGATGACTATCGAAGCGGCCTGTATCCACTTGAACGCAATAAGGTTTGCCATGAAAACAAAAGAACTTATAGTCCGTAAGTCCTTCGTTGAGTCCTGCTACGTTATCATGAAGTAATCCTTCAATGACGATTCTTGTTTGTGGCATACCTTCATACGCCCACTCACATCCTACACTCTTTCTTCCTGGTTTATGGATATTCCATGAGTTAACCTGTTGGCGTAGATCAATGAGATTACATGTCTGTTTGTCTCTGACTATGATAACGTTGAGACCTCCACCGCCAGTAGTACTCTTGACGACAAAACTGTCGGGCAGCAAGTCGAAGTCAATGTCATCAAAACTATCATAAACGCCATACATGTCATTGAGGAAGCGGCCTAATCCCTTGTCCTCTACGTACTTTCTTACTTCATATTTATCAACACATGATGGCATCACAAGATTACGATAGCGTAGTTTATAGAGCTGTAGCTTCTCTGTGAAACGCCGCGGATGTGCCAAATCAGGCCAGAATCCCATCTTGATTCTATACTGCACTCGTACCATGAGAGCATCAGGAATCCAGTCCAGTGCCCTGAGAATAGCTAAGCGCAAGCGGCGGCTCTTTATGATTCTTTTATAGTTCATCGTAAAATTTTGTTGCTAACGAATTCTATATTCTTCTCGGTATATGTCAGCCGGTTGTTGACATGAAACGCGTTTCCTTTGAACGTGATGCCATTGTTGCGGACAGCAACAATGGTGTATTTTGCATCAGAACCTTTTACATCGCAGTTTCTGACTTCGACATTTTTGCAGCCCTTGATTTTGAACACTGGCCACCGGCCCGTATTAAAAGCCCTGCATTCTTCGAATACCACGTCAGTGACACTGGAACCCTTATTGACTGTAGCCTTGAAGGCCCCCATACAGTTGGTGGTTGTCACTCGTCTCACAACCACATTGCTTGCCGACTGCGTTTTGTTGGGTTCCACGTCGATGGCATATTCCGGCTTTGTGCCGGCAATGTCGGTGATGGTTACATCTTCAATCAGCACATGCTCTGCGGCTCCTACGGTGATGCCTTGCCGACGGCACTTTGAAATCTGGCAGTTGCGAATAGTGATGTCTTTCGACATTCGGCCTATGCATATACCGTCGCCCCAGCAGTCGCTGATGGTTATGCCTTGCATAGAACAGCCGCTAGCCCCTTTGAAGCGTATGCCCATACCCCATTCACCTTCGGAGCCAGCGTGTTTGGATCTGTCACCGACAATACTACCTTCTCCTGTGATATGGATGTCGTTGCCCTCAATGCTGATGATATCATAGTAGAGCAGGCGGTTGGGTTTCAACGTCAATGTGCCATCCAGAACAAGGCAAGTGCTGTCTGGAACTGAGATGCCGATGTCATCACCTTCTTTAAGATTAAAAGTATAGAGGCTCTCGGCAATGGTTACCGTGTTCTGCATGGCAGGGCTGGTCAGTGCCATCACGTCGCGTAGGGCGTTGTCATAATTCAAATTTCTGAACATGGCAGTGGTGATTTTTGGAACGCACCAAGAGCCTTTGATCGTTACATGATCAAACACCGTACCTTCGCCTTTGATACAGGTGTTGTTGCCAGCAAGTGTTCCATTACGGAAGATGCCCCCTCTACACACAATAGTCACTCCCTCCGGCAATTGCCACGCCTTGCCACCGAGGTCTACAGTTTTATCGAGAATATAGGTTGAATGCCCCATAGTCTCAAAAGCCCGATAGGCTACATGCTCCTCAATTCTCTGCGGGCGCTTGGGGGTAGGCTTCTTCTCCTGTTGTGCACATGCATGGCCGCACATCAGCAAGAAGGCTGCAACAGCCCAAAGGCCTATAGTGGATATAAAGTGACTGCGTTTCATCATAGTTGCTTGATAACTTTCGATGGGACTCCGGCCACTACCACATTGCTCGGCACGTCTTTCACCACGACGCTGCCTGCACCGACAATCACGTTGTCGCCAATTGTGACATTGCCTACAATAACAGCATTACAACTTACCCGCACGTTGTTCCCAATGCGTGGCAGACAGCCATTTTTCTTACCGATAGTAGTACATTGGAGACATGTGAAATGATTGCCAATCGTAGCACGGAGACGAGTACAACAGGGATGGTGATAGACTAGGCTCTTGCCAATCTTGCTTTTGGGGTGAATAAAAAAAGTCTTGTTTCCTGGGCGTAGCCACGAAATGAACAGACTTGTGGTCGGTCCTATACGATGATAGAAAACCACTCGGAAATAGCTGTCGGTATGCAATCGGTAAAGCAACTGAATCCACAACGGCCATTTGGCTATGCCCTTACTGCTGTTGGCTCGCAGGTCACTGTCTATATATTCTCGCCGCTTGGGCATGCATATATATAATAATAGGTGTGGCAAGTAAAGCCAACAGAACAGTATTGTCCCTATCATTCTGAATAAATGTCTCATGTTTTATTTATTTTGTTCTTTCAATATCCATCTTCACTTTGTCGAAGAAGTCGTTTCGTCGGCTGTCGAGTATTGCTTCTTCGTAATTATGCGCCTCCCTGAAGTTTCTCTGGGCTTGTTCAGCAAGTTGCTCACGACTGACAGAGGTTAGCAGGCGGACTATGTCCGCGGCTGACTTGCGCCGTGTAACAAACCGAGGCTCTATCAGTTCAGGTATGGCAGCGGTTTTGGCTCCTATGCACATCAGCCCTCGGCTCATGGCCTCCACCATAGCTCGTGGCAACCCTTCTTGTAAACTGGGCTGTATATACACGTGCATGGTGTCAAGCACGGAAAACACCTCGTCGTGTGGCCTCATGCCAAGAAAGTGTACCTGACTCTCCAGTCCATAGTCCTTGGCCAGGCCCTCCAAATAGTCGCGACTACCACCACCAATCAGATAGTAATGTATGTCGGTGTACCCTTGCAGCTTCAAATTACTCAGGGCATTCAGTACATACTGCTGTCCTTTATATCTTACATCTACAGCCGCAGTAGTGGCAATCCGCAGTGATCGGCCGTCCCATTGGCGGATGAAGTCCAGCCGCTTTGAGAGTGTTGCTTCATCCAGCATGGTGATACGTACATTGCTGCAGCCGCATTGGTATTTGGCCTGCGTAGGATAACGCCGTTGCAGGAACTGATTGGTTACATACAACACATAGTCGGAATGCCAAATGGTATATCTTGCTCTCAAAAACTTGTAGGGAGCCACTAACTTTCCCAACCAGCCATGGTTCCAATAGGCATCCCAGGCACAGCTGACCACAAACGACATGAACTTCTTACCATGGTTGCGTGCGATGCGAAAAACCTCGTATGAAGCTCCGTAGCTGATGACTAAGTCAACTTGACTGACACTCTTACTGATGACGTCACGGTCTTGCTTCGACAGCCACAGGCGAGCCTTATGGATATATGTCATATGCCCAAAAGCCACGACACCAGTCAGATCACGTTCCATCCGGAGGTGGCTCTTGTTTGCATCATACCTGACGGCACACAACGACAACTCGCCGAGGCGCATAAACCTGCGCAGGATGTCATAGACATTAGAGGCACACCAGTACGTATTGCCTCTTTCTTCTATATTTTGACTGGTTACTACTAATACTTTCATGGTTTATACCTCCTTTTTGTTTCATAGATGAAAGACGTGGAAAGCATAGCTCCGAAGAAGAGCCATAAGCGTTCGTTCTGCCATAGGTCTGATGACATTAGTGCCCCTGGTACAGAGACAAACAGGAGAAACAGTGTCATAGAGAAAGTTTCATGACTTCCAAAGCGTATCTTTTTTATTAAATACCAAACAACGGGAAGCAACAATAGTAATGCCAACATCAGTCCGCCGTCATAGAATATCTGTAGAATGAAATTGTGGGGATAAACGATGCCGGTATAATACTCGAACAAGTCCATGCCGTGACCGAAGAATGGTTTCTCGGGTATTTCCTCCAGACATGTTGTATAAATCAAAGCACGTCCGT
>ONJJ01000045.1 GCA_900318115.1 uncultured Prevotellaceae bacterium
GAGTCGCGAAAGCTCGCTTTCAGGCGCTCAACGAACGCTACTGCATCGAGGCACGTAGTGCCCACCTTTCCAACTGGTGTTTTTTATGTTTTTTTCTTCCTCAACCTTTTATGTTTTTGTCTTTATCAATATTATGTTTTTTCTAACTCTATAACAGAAGCTATTCGTGACGAAAGGAAATTGGGGTCGGGGGGATTAGAGTTTGTTGGTGCGGCGGATGATGGCGACGAACTTGGTGAGTTTGTCGGATTTGGGGTGATGCTGCTGGACGTACTGCTTGGCGGCATCGCGATAGCGGGCATCGCCGGTGGCGATGTAGAGGGCAATCCAGAGGTAGGTGCGGGTGTCGGTGGCGGCGAGGGTTTCGCCTCGCGCATCAATGGCGGCGAGGGCCTGAAGGGTCTGGGCCTGCAGCTGCGCCTTGCCTTTCTCATCGCGGATGAGATGGGCGCAGATGAGCATCAGGGCGAGGAAATGGAGGCGGGCGGACTCGTTCTCCACCTGGTGGTGGCGGTAGTGATAGAGGCGGGAGAGCATGGCGGCATCGCGGCGGCGCGACGGCTCATCGCCCGTGCGCTTCATGCGACGGTAGAGGATGGGCAGCAGGTGGTTCTGGGTGTACTTGATGAAATCGGTGCGGATGAGGTCGGTCTTCTCCCGATCCAGGATGACGACCTGGCTGGGGGTGACGTCCCTCATCTCGATGTTCATCACGCCGGCCACGAGTTCGAGGGCCAGACGCAGATGAATCTCGCCCTTGGCATGGTGTACCTCCACGACGGCGGCACGATAGCCGGCGAAGGGTCCGGAGAGGATCTCCACCTTGTCCATCTTCTCGATGCCCTCGATGGAGGGACAGAGCTCGAAGCGACCGCGGTACTGCAGGCACGACTCAAAGAAGTCCTGCATGACCTGGTCCGACACCGTGGCGGGTTTGCCCTCGGGGTCGAGGTAGTACATGAGGCGTGCGCGGAAGTCCGTGTTCCACTTGTCGTTGACGAACTCGTTGAGATCGCTGCGCGTGGACTTCAGGAACACGAGGTGCTGGAAGTCGGCGGAGACGGGCGGCGGCGCTATCTCGTCCCTGTCGCGCTCGGCGGGGGTACCTTCCTGGACAGAGGTGCGTCGTCCACGGAGGAACTCCCCCGGGAAGAACGACTCGATGATGGGAGCACCGTTGCCGAAACGCAGGGCGTTGGCGGCTTCCAGCCAGTCCTTGAAACGCTTCATCTCGTGGTGCGTCATCAAGTACCAACGTGGCAGCTCTTTCTTCTTTATGACTCTTACGATTTCTGAGTGCATCGACTATGAGACCTTGCCCGTGCGGTTATCTTCCGCTTGGGCTATTTGACTTAATTCCAAATGGTTGCAGCCTGCAAGAAATCCAGTGGATTTGCCGATGTCCGAATAACGCGCTGCGGCGTCTTCTATCTGGCCAGTCTGCCAACCTGTCTTGAAGTGCTTTCTGAACCATCAAATGTAGCTACGTGAGCCATCATTTTTCAAATTCATCCACTTCTATCCCATGAAAGGGATGGAACTACTTCCGACAGTGTCCTGCGAAAACTACTGAACATCTCCAGTAATCTGGGGAGGGACAATCCTTAGGAACATAGACTGACCAAATAGTACGATTGAAATCAGTTTATCACCACAACAAGGAAGATTAATCCTGTTACGTCTGCGCTTTTGTTAAAATCTGTTATGAATTATTTATTAGCTTCACTTTTCCTAACATTTTTCACGTGCATATCGCAATTTTTACGTACCTTTGCGGCCATAAAATGTCCCTTTCATGGGATAGAAAGGGATGAAAAAAAGTACGGTCAATCAGGAACTTATTAGCTCCATGAATCTTATTATTTTCCAATGACTTAATGTATATCTGCGTGGTCAATTCCGAGTCATGTCCCAGTCCCTGACTGATGACGGAGATGGGCATGTCGAGTTCGTGCATGACGCTGGCCCACGAATGGCGTGCGACGTAGGAGGTGAGGCAGACTTCCTCGCCCAGCATGGCAGAGAGCAGTTTCAGATAGTTGTTGTAGGTGCGGAGGGCTGTGCGATAGGCCCGGTAGGCCGCCTCCTCGTCCACGGTGCGGAGGATGGGAAAGAGGTACGGTATGCCCCGGGTCTGGGCGGCATAGCGCTCGATAATCTCCCGCATGATGGGTTCCAGGGCGACTTCTATCTGCTGACCGGTCTTGCGGCGACGATAGCAGATGATGCCCTGACGGACATCCTCCTTCTTCAAGTAGGCCAGGTCCACGAAGGCCATGCCGCGGGCGCAGTAGGAGAAGATGAAGAGGTCGCGGGCGAAGGTCACGCGGCGAAGGAGTGAGGCGAAGGTGCGGCGACAGGGAGATTTGCCAATAGCGGCCAGCGCGTGAGGGATATCCAGCACCCGAAGCTGCTGGATGACAGAGATGCTGGTGGCGCGTTTGCGGGTCTTGGCGATGCCACGATAGACCTTGGCAAAGGGGTTCGCGGGCTGGATGGGAAGACCAGACGCAGCCTTGTTGAAGACGGACTGGAGCGAGCGGATGTAGCAGGAGGAGGAGTTCTTGACCACACTGGTGGTGCCGAGCCACTGCTGGTAGGCAAGGACGAGGGTTGCGGTGAGCTCACCCAAGGTGAGGTCTGCCCTACCCTGCGACCGGAGGAAGCGGACAAAGCTGTTGCGGGCACTCTCTATCCGGGAGGCCTGCCCAAATCTCTTGGCCTTACGGAGTGACTGGATCTCCTGACTTAGGCAGCAGAGGAAGGAGTGTTGAAGGATTTCTTGATTGTTCATTGCGTGTGCTTAATAAATGAAGGGTTCATATATTATTATGGTACACGCGCGCAAAGAGACAAAAAAATCAGCTGGCGGAGACCAGCTGATTTTCATTCTGAATTGTTAGTTCAGAGTTTAGAGTTTAGAGTTTAGAGACAGTAGCGAGCTATGCTCGACAGTTTAGAGTGTTGAGTTCTTCGAAGTGTCGAAGCGAGCAAGCTCGAGCGCTTGAAGGGTCAAGCGACCAGAGGTCGAGCGCTGCGGCTTACTTGCCACAGACCTTGCGGACACGGCCGTCGCTGAACTTGACGAGGCAGAGGCCATGGGGACGCTGGCTCACCTGACGGCCATCCAGGGTGTAGTAGGCCACAGGAACGACATCTGCTTCGACGCCTGCGACGTGGCTTTCGCCATAGAGGAACTGGATGGTGACGGTGTAGGTCTTGCTGCCGACCTTGGCTTCGAGCGTGGTCAGCATCTCACCCTCTTTCTTGACGATGCAGTCGTACTGAATGGGGGTGAAACCGCCTGCCTTGGTCTCGAACTCCTTGGTCTTGGTGGTACCCTTGAGGATTTCGCACTGGCCACCCATGCACCACTGGATGTTGCCGGTGGACATGGTCTTCTTGGTGATGGTGATCGTGGCGGAGCCGGAGACGGCGGAGCTGCCTTTGTTGACGAACAAGAGTCCGTTGGTGGGATTGCTGGCGGGGTTGGTGTTGCACTCCATGTCGCCGAACAGCGGATCTTCCTCCGCAGCGATGGTCACCGTGGCGCCATCTTCCAGAGGCTGACCCTTGAACTGGAAGAAGCAGTTCTGGGCCTGCATCGTGAGGAAGGATGCACAAAGTAGTGCGAGTGAAGTAAAGAGTTTTTTCATAGGCTTTAATATTTTAAATTCCAATATTTTAGTATGCAGTTCGCTAAAGTACCGCATCAAGCGTTCTCCAGCGGTTAATCGATGGGCATAGGCAACACTTTGAGCACACGCGCCTCGGTCACGTAGTCCACGCCTTTGTCGCTGTAGATGAAGGCCACGACCGACAGGTTCTCGGGTACCCAGCTCTCGTCCAGTTCGCAGTTGAATTTGAGGTCGCGAATCTCGCCCTGGGCAGACTGATAGGGTTCGCCCCACGTGCCGTTGATGCTGCGGCGGAAGACGTGGTTATGCACATATTCCTGATTGGCCGTGCCATCCGGCATCATCTGCAGGGCCACGATGTTGCTCTCGGTGAGCCACAGCTGCAGGTGAGCATCGATGGGTTCGCCTCCGATGACCGTGAGTTTCACGTTCAGCTGCCGACTGCCTTCAAAAGTCTGGGCCTGGATTTCCATGCGGATGTCTGTGGGCTGCTGGATGGCCTCGCGGACGAGTGTGGCCCAGTTATCTACGGTGCTGAGCACGCCACGGCGGTTGACATACCCCATGGGTTCCTGCTCCACTCCCCAGTGCTCGTAGTAGGCATCGCCCTCTTCGGTGCGAAGCCCGAGCACGCGGGCGTTGGAATAGACGGCAAGGGGTCCTGAATGAATACCTACGGCGATGATGCTGTCGGTGCCGTACTGCTGCTTCAGGCGTTCTATCTCCTCGGCAGCGTTGGGGCAATTGATGCAGCGCTGGCCGGTGAAGTCCTCGATGAGCACAGCGCGCGACGAGGACGTCAGCGGATGGTAGATGTAGCGCTCCGACTCGTCGATGCTATTGCAGGAGGCCAGGAGCAGGAGCAAGCTGCCACATATTGTCTTTTTCAAATCCATTTCGTTAGAAATTATAGTTGTACGAGAGCGTGAAGCCACGTGTGGCAGGAATCCAGCGGCAGACACCGCCTGTGCAGTTGAAGCCGGCACGCGTGCGGCCGTAGGAGCCTTGCAAGCGGTGGGCACCCACGTTGTAGGTGGCACCGAACTGGTAGTAGTGGTTATGGGTCTCGCCGACGTTGTACATATCGCTGACGGTGAACATCCAATGCGGGTTCAGCGAGAGTTCCAGGAGTCCGAAGGCCCAGTCGCCCTCGTCGTCCTTGGTGAACAGATACTGGGCCTCGCCGCGGAGGGTGAACAACCGGCTGATGCGCCATTTGGCCTCGCCGATGATGATGTGGCTGTTGATCATGCCCCCCTCGCCCTCTACGGCCGTCTTGTTGTAGCGCTGATACATATACATCAGGTTCAGCTTCCAGTCGGCCGTGAGTTTCTTGTCGATCTGGACATTGAGGTCCTGGTAGTAGGTATCATCGCCCCATTTCCAGAAGGGCGAAGCGTAGCCATTGCTGCCCATGAGGGTGCCGTCGAGCGGGCGTAAATCCTGGACGATGGAGTGGACGTGGGAGAAATTCAGCTTCACCGTGGTGCCGTACTTACCGCCCAGGGACGTCTTGCGCTTGAAGTTATAGCCGAACTCAGCCTGGTAGGCCCACTCGCCACTGGGATTGGTGGCATAGGGATAGAGGGCGGCCAGGGCGTAGGTGTGGTCGAGGGTGAAAGCCGGGAGGTGGTTGATCATCGAGGAGGTTCCGTTCTGACGACGGCGGCTGCGGAACGACATGTTGTCGCTGCGCTTGGCCTGCAGGAGGATGCTGAGTCCGCGTTTGCTGTAGCTGCCACTGAGCATGGCGACGTAGCCGGGACGATAGATATATCCGTTGTCGAAGCAAGGATCCTGGGTCTTGCGGGCATACTCGGCCAGGATGTTCCAGCCACCTGTCTGCAGGCGGGCACGGACATCGAAGGCGTGGACGAACTCCGGGAGGTTCAGCGTGTGGGTGGCATTGACGAAGAGATCTTCCTCTTCCTCATACTTATTGACGTAGGCCCCCCCGAGGGTGAGGTAGGTGCCATGATTGGAGAGGGAGGGGATCCACTCATCGAGGCTCAGCTCGGCATCGGCGCCGCTAATCCACGATTCGTTGTGCTCCCAATAGTGACGCTGGCGTCCGCTGAGGACCTTCAGTGCGATACCCTTGTAGGGGTTCCATGCCACGTGTGCTCCCCGGATGCTGTTGTCGATGCCCAGCGAGCGTTCCTCGTAGGAGCGGAGGATGAAGCCCGAGCCAAACTGCTCGTAGAAGTCACCGAGGGTGACGGCACCATTCTTCCAGCGGGCACGGGCGTAGAAGTTCGCCAGTCCCCACCCCTTGAAATCAGCCTCGTAGCCCGGCAGGGGGAACTGGTTCCACTCCAGACGGGCACCGGCATCGACGTAGCGACTCTGGAGACGCAGGTCGGCATAGGTATTGGCCAGGGCCCATTCGTCATACTTCCGGGCACCGATGGCCTTGTCCTCCTGCGGCACGAGGATGTCCGCCTGGACGCTACCGCTGAGGGTGGCACGGTCACGCTCTTCTTCCTGAGCCATGGCGGTCGTCGTGGCCGCCAGACACGCAGAGAGCAACAGATAGTTAACAGCCTTCATAGATCGTAAGTCTGCTATTAGTCCTTTTCTTCCTTATCTTCCTTTTCTTTCTTCTCATCGCCGGCCACGAGTTCACGCACCTTCTCGATGAGTTCTTCCTCGGCACCGTCGGTGTAGCCATTGTGCTTATAGACCACATTGCCTTCGCCATCGCAGATGACGACGTAGGGAATCAGTTCGCCGCCGAAGGTGCGACGCAGCTCGCTGTTGGGGTCGAGCAGGACGTCGTAGGTCCATCCGTGGTTGTCCACCAGGGGCTTCACCTTGTTGGTGTTCTGAGCGCGGTCGATGCTGACGGCAAAGAGCTTCACGCCAGTCTCTTCCTGCCATTCCTCATAGACCTCGGCAATGGCATCGAGCTCGCGGTTGCAGGGTTTGCACCAGGTGGCAAAGAAGTCGATGATAAAGGGTTTTCCGCCGTTGGAGAGTGTGTCCACGCGTACGGCTTTGCCGCTGATGTCCTTCAGGGTGATTTGCGGCAGCTTCTGGGCCAGTGCTTCGCCGGCCAGGGTCAGAAGAAGTGAGAGAGCAACAAAAAAGTGTTTCATTATGATTTTAATTTATTTTCGGTGGCGCAAAGATAAGCATTATTCATTGTCCGACCAAAAAAAATGCACAGAAAGATACGTTTAACGTCTTTCTGCGCATGAAAACGCTTTCTTAGCAGCCGTTTTTAGAGTTCAGCTTCGGCAACTATCGTGCTATTTTAGTATTGTATGAATATGCTGTTCACGGTGTGTGAGGTCCACGACTATTCCGTATTTGTCGTGCAGGTGTTCTGCCAGGTGCTGTGCACTGTACACTGAGCGGTGCTGTCCGCCGGTGCATCCGAAGGAAAACATGAGGTCCGTGAAGCCACGCTGGAGATAGCGTTCTACGTGGGCATCGGCCAGTCGATAGACCGAGTCGAGGAACGTCAGTATCTCCCCGTCCTCTTCCAGGAAGCGGATGACCGGTTCGTCCAAGCCCGTCAGTTGTTTGTACGGCTCATAGCGCCCGGGGTTGTGCGTGGAGCGGCAGTCAAAGACATATCCGCCGCCATTGCCGCTGGTGTCCTCGGGGATGCCACGTTTGTAGGAGAAGGAGAAGATGCGGACGGTGAGAGAAGACCCACCCCCCAAACGAGTCCAGCCGGAACACTCAGACCCACCCCCCGCCCTCCCTGTGAGGGAGGGAGTTGATACCTGTGAAGGTTGTTTCTTTTCACTCTGGCTTATGTATTTTGCTGCCAATTTCTCCAGCACACCTCTCATATACTCATACGGGCATCCATCCTCTTCCTGCAGGAGGACGCGGAGGTTATCCAGGGCCGGGGGTATGCTGTCCAAGAAATGCTGCTTGCGCTCGAAGAAACCACGGTAGCCATAGGCACCCAGGACCTGCAGGAGGCGGAAGAGGACAAACAGACGCAGGCGCTGGCGGAAACGAGCCTCATCGACCTCCACGTAATGACGGAGGTTCTCCAGGTAAACGCCTATGAGTTCCTCGCGCAGCTCAGGACTATAGCGCGCCGAAGCCTGCCAGAGGAAACTGGCGAGGTCATACTGCACGGGGCCGCGGCGGCCACCTTGGAAATCAATGAAATGCGGATTGCCGGCGGCATCCAGCATCACGTTGCGAGCCTGGAAGTCGCGGTAGAGAAAAGCCTGCTCATCCGATGCCACCAGGTCGCGGGCAAAGCGCTGGAACTCCCGCTCCAGACGCACCTCGTGGAAATCCACGCCCGAGGGCTTCAGGAAGGAGTACTTGAAGTAATTGAGGTCGAAATGAACGTTCATCTCATCCATCTCGGCCTGGGGATAGCAATGGGAAAAATCCAAACCTTCGGCACCCCGGATCTGCAATGCCGGCAGCATGGCGATGGTGCGGCGCAGCAATTCCCGCTCCTCTTCAGAGTAACGTCCTCCCGCAGCACGTCCACCGCTGAGGGCATCGAAGAGCGAGCGCGCCCCGAGGTCTTCCTGAAGATAGCGGAGACCATCGGAGGAGACTGCCAGCACCCGCGGTACGGGCAGGTCCTGACTACAGAAATGATCGGACAGATAACAGAAGGCATGGTTCTCCTCGAGCGAGGTGCCAATGACACCGATCACGCTCTTGCCGGCCGACGACGTGAAGCGGACGTAGCGCCGGTTGCTACCAGAACCCGTGATGGGCTCCACCGTCTTTGGAGGAGCACCCATGAAAGTGGTATATAACGCAGTAAGTTCTTGCACGATAGAATGGTTTATCAGATGAGACGACCACCGGAAGGGCGGCCAGAGGATGCTACAATCGTTTGATCTTCCGCCGGATGGCGATGATGTTGAAGAACGAGACCAGGATGAAGAGCGCCAGTCCTATCAGGATGGCTAAGTTCAGGCGTCCCTCCACCAACGTGGGGAACATCTGCCACAGGCGTTCCAAGTAGAGACCACGCAGCCAGATGAGCAGCCCGAAGGCCAGCACCATCACGGCAGCATTCAAGCCGATGGTCAGCAGCTGGTAGGGCAGCGCCACGTGAGCGGGCGAATAGCCGATGAGGAGCAGGTTCTGCAGCTTCTCGGCGTTCTTCTGCACGAGCAGGAACACGCTGAGCATCAGAATGTAGAAAGAGAGTGCACTGATGAGCAGTCCCACGGCCATCACCAGTGCTGCCACGATCTTCAGGAAATAGGTGGCCCTGCCCGCCTCGAGGCTGTTATCCTCGAGTTCATAGCCACGCTCTTGGATGTAGCGGGCGATGGCATCGTCGGCCGGGTTGTCCACTTCGACAATCAGACGTGTGGGCTCGGCAGCGGAGGCGGGAGCCAATTCGGCGTTGGTCCGGCGCATGAAGGTCTCGGGAACCAGCACCGTGTTCAGGCGGGTGCTGAATCCCACGACCCGTCCCTTCATCTGCCGTTCTCTGCCGTCCTCACCACGCAGGCGCACATCCATCTGTATCAGCGAGATAAGTCCTTCGGACAGCTTGGGCAGGTTCTTCGTCTGGGCAAAGCCGAAGTTGTACAGCGCCAGATAGCTCTTGGGCAGGATGATGGGCACCTCGGAGGAGGAAGCAGGCCACTTCACATCCACGAACTCATCCGGCACACTCTCGAAGAACATATCCGTGCCCATGCTCATCCCGGCCATCGAGATACTGCCATAGACCTGATATTGCGAAGCCGTGAAGGCCCCCACGCGGCGCACGAAGCGCTGGTCTTCCAGGTCCCGGACATCCGACGGCGTGAACGTCTGCGCCTCGCCACTCAGGCTGGAGACGGCAGCGATGCGCTTGGAGAGAATGATATAGGTGTTCTTCATCACCCCGTCCTCGCCGGAGAATGCGGGGATGATATCTTCATAAAACTGCACGCTGAGCAGCACAATCAGCATCCCCAGGAGATTAGCCAAGAAGAAGCCTGCGAGCTGGCCCACACTGACGTGTTGGCGCAGAAGTTTCCATATAAGTTTCATAGGCGATAGACTTTTTCGTAGGGTAATTCCATGTGATGACCGATGCTGGTGACGATGACGCCTGCTCCCTGACGGCGGGCCTCGTCCATCATTATCTCGCCCATCACCCGGCTGTTCTCCTTATCCAGGTGGCTGACAGGCTCGTCGGCCAGCAGGAAGTCGAAGGGTTGGCACAAGGCACGCATGAGAGCCACGCGCTGCTGTTGGCCGAAGCTCATGCGCGCAAGCTTCACATCGCGTTTATCGCTGATGCCGAGGGCCGCGAACCAGGCCTCTATCTCGGCATCGCTCTTGTGGTGCGTCAGCTGGTTCTTGATCTGCACATTCTCCCACGCCGTGAGTTCCGGAAACAGACGCAGTTCCTGAAACATGTGGCTGAGCGAGCGCTGGCGGATGGTCGTCCAGTCGAAGCTATGCAGCTGGCGGATGTCGCGCCCGTCGAAGGCGATGGTGCCCGTGTAGTCGTGGCGGTATCCTGTGAGGTAGGCACAGAGCGAGGATTTGCCCGTGCCGGAGGCGGCCTCTACCAGATAGAGGTGCCCTCGTTCGAATGTGACGTCCTGCAGCCAGAGATCTGAGGCGACGTCCGTGCGCTGGGCAAAGACTTCCGGGAGGATGGTATGGAGGGTGAGGGAGGTCATGTGGAAAAAAATTAAAAATTAAAAGAGAAAAAATAAAAATGAGAGAAAAATTAAAAAATATAAGAATATAAAAATTAAAGATTAAAAATGAAAAATTAAAAATGAGAGAAAAATGAAAAGTGAAAAGTGATATTTTTAGTTTAGAGTTTAGAGTTTAGAGTTTAGAGTAGTATCTAAGTTTAGAGTTTTAAGTATAATGTTTAAAGTGGGGGGGGAAAATGAAAAGTGAAAAGTGAAAAGTGAAAAATGAAGGCTGCCCATAGGCCCTATTGACCCCATAGGCCCCATTGTCCCCATAGGCCCCATTGTCCCCATTGAATGCTACTCTGCCAGCAGGATTTCGCGGGCGATGTTGGTGCCTCGGGGTGCAATGAGCTTGAGCTTGAATTCACCCGCATGTTCCATCTCGATATTCAGTCGTTCGAAGCGAGAGAGGACCGGTGGCAGGCTGGTTCTGGAGCCCAACTGGTTCAGCAGCGACGGGATGGCGAAGGTGGCATAGAAGCGGTTGCCCCTGATGTCGCTGCGCTCGCGACTGAGGAAATCATTCTTTTCCTGGGCTAATCCCTGCGTGGCGCCGAGGTAAAACGTCTTGTCCTGGACACCAAAATAGTAAGAGGTGACGCCCAGGTTCAGGGCAAAGTCCTGTTGTGACAGTGCCTGCACCCCGAAGAGGTTGTTGCCCCAGGCGGAGGCATCGTTCAGGAAATCGGTATTTTCCACCTGTGCGGTGACATAGAAGCCGCCGGGAGGGGTGTCCAGCCCGATGCCGCTCAACAGCGACGACACATTTGTCAGTTCCAAGGCCACATCGCCGTCCACGGCGCGGATGATGCGGTCGAGGTCGAAGGCGAAGTTCAACGCAAGCAGCCCCATGCGCACGGAGTTGTTTGAGCGCAGGGCATCGAGCAAGGTGGTGCCCTCGACATTCACTGCCAGCCACGCCACGTTCTCCGCGTGGGCATAGTCCGTCAGCGTTCCCTTGACGGGGCGCAACAGGTCGTTCATGCGCTTGAGTTCGGCCTTGACGTCCTCGCTCTCCGCCAGGACATCGGCTTCTAATTCCAATTCATTGTCGTCCGTCTCCAACGTGAGGCGCAGCAGGGCATCTGCCTTGGAACCCACCTTCAGGCGCTGGAGTTCCTTGCGAGCCACGGAGGGTAATATCTCGGGCGCCACGACGGCTGCCAGGGGCTCATCGTCCCGGATGAGGGCTGCATACAACGACGATTCCATGCCGCTGTCCTTGCTTTTCTGCTCCAGCAGACGCATCATCTCCACGCGCAGCTGATCCTGACCGGCGCCCACGGCAGGTCCCATCACCAGCGCTTTCTTCGAGTCGAACGCCAGCAGCCACTGCTGCTCCAGGACCACCCACGAGTAGCCTCTCTGCTTGGTGATCTCCGAGGCATGACCCTCACGCTGGCTGGACGCGCAGAAAGCCTCGAGGTCATCGTCATCGCTGACGGCGGCTGTCACACCAATATTTCCTGATGGCGAGGTGAAGGCATAGATAGGCCGTTGCATGTCGATGCCAATCTTCTGGTCGTCATCCCCTTCCTGATTCTGGCGCAAGAGACGGATGACATCCTTCAGGCTGAGGTCGGCATCGTGCAGGAACGAGCGGGCATCCAGGCGGGCGATGGCCGTGGCATCGTAAGGAATGGCGCGCACATACGCATCACTCATGATTCCGCGCAGTGCAAAGAACGATACCAGTCCGCCAACCACAGCGTCTGCGGCTGCCGAGTAGAGAAGTAGGTATTTCTTATTCATGTAATCAATAATGTGTTATTTGACGACTATCGAGGTTTCGAGATTTCGGCATTTCGAGGTTCAGGTTTGGAAGCCAATGGCCTCAGGACTCTACCTGTTGGCCAGCCGCATCAGATGCACAGCAGCGAGTGCTGCCGTCTCCGTGCGCAGACGACTGGTGCCGAGGGACACCGACTGGAAGCCGGCAGCCTCGGCCGCACGCACCTCATCGATGCTGAAATCTCCCTCGGGGCCGATGAGCACCAAGGCAGGAGTGCGCGGCTGCAGGACATCGAGGAGGAAAGGTTTGGCGTTTGCCAGGGCATCTGCCGAGGGGGATACGTCCTCCAGAATATCCGTCATGGAATAGCAATGCGCGATGAAGCGCTGAGCGGGGAGGTCCTCACGAGCAATGAACTTACTGAAGGCTGACATCTCATCGATCACGGGCTTCCATGCCTTGTGGCTCTGCTTCATGGCCGAGATGACAATCTTCTCCAGCCGCTCGGTCTTCACCTGCCGGCGTTCGGAGAAGCGGCAGTCCAGCAACGACAGATGGTCGATGCCAATCTCCGTGGCCTTCTCCACGAACCACTCCACGCGATCCATGTTCTTCGTGGGTGCCAGTGCCAGATGAATGGTTCCTTCCCATTCAGGCTCCTGCGGCAGCCGTTGCTCGATGCGATAGCGGCAGTGGTGGCCTCCGGCCTCGGTGATGGCGGCGTGATAGAACGTTCCCCGGCCATCGACCAAATTCAGTTCGTCGCCCATGCCCAAGCGCAGTACGCGCAGCACGTGCTGTGCTTCGTCCGCAGGCAGTTGCAAGCAGTCGGGATCGGGTGTGTAGAAGAATCGGAGCTCTTTCATTCCTCTGGTGTTTCGGTTTGCGGCGAGCGCTTGGCCAGTTCATCGCGCAGGCGAGAGGCGGTCTCGTAGTTCTCGGTGTCCACCGCATACTGCAGTGCATCCTCCAGCATCTTACGGCTGAGGGTGTTGATGTTCAGTGCGAAGGAGTGTTCTCCGGTGGGGTGCATGTACTGCGCCTCCAGCAACTCCTCATCAATCATGATGGGACATTTGGCCACTACGGCCATGAGCAGCCCGTCGGGAGCCTGACAGAGATCCACGCTCTGCACGTCGTCCTCCCGCTGGCCCACCACCCGGCAGAAGAATACTCCATCCTTCAGGTGGGTCAGTTCCACATGGGTCAGTTTGATGCCGAACTTCTTCATCAGGATGACACTGATGTCGGCAGGCGACACGGGCAAAGGCAGGCTCATGATGGTGTTGACATGAGCGCGCATCAGCATGATGGAAGCGGCCTGGGCAGAGATCAGCACGGGAAGGATGCGATCGCCATCCTTCTCCTTGAGCAGGACCATCGACTGATCATCGCCCGCAGAAGTGCCGGCCGCAGCGTGTATGATGAGTTCCTTAAGCACGATTTACGAATTTGCGGTTATTCTATTTTTATTTATAATGATGAAATATGGATTGACGAAACGACGGATCAATGGGCAGCGGCGGCAGTTGTGGGTTTCTGGCTGTCCTTGAAGAACAAGGCAAAGAGCACCGCCACCACCAGGGCGTAGGCAGCAAAGATGAACCAGCATGTCTGCCAGCCTGCCACCACCTCCTCGCCGGTGGCACCTGCGGCCTGCGGCGTGAAGACGTAGTTGTTGATGACCGCCTGTGCCACCAGCGTGCCAACGAAAGCACCCAGTCCGTTGGTCATCATCATGAACAGCCCCTGGGCACTGCTGCGAATGCTCTCGTCCGTCTCCTGGTTCACGAAAAGCGAGCCGCTGATATTGAAGAAGTCGAACGCCACACCATAGACAATCATCGAGAGGATGAACAACCAGACACCGCTGCCGGGGTTGCCCAGACCGAAGAAAGCAAAGCGCAGCACCCAGCCCAGCAGGGCCATCAGCACCACCTTCTTGATACCGAACTTCGAGAGGAAATAGGGGATGAGCAGGATGCACAGCGTCTCGCTCATCTGGGAGAGCGAAATCAGGATATTCGCGTGCTGAACACCGAAAGTATCACTATAAGCTTCGATGTCTCCGAAGCTGGTAATGAACGGGTTGGCATAGCCATTAGAGATCTGCAGGCAGAAGCCCAGCAACATGGCGAAGCAGAAGAACAAGGCCATGCGAGGATTCAGGAACAGCTTGAAGGCATTCAGCCCCAGAGCCTCGGACAAGGACTTGTGTTCACCCTTCTTGATCGGCATGCGAGGCATCGTCAGCGAATAGGCAGCCATCACCAGACTCAGCGCACCGCTGACCATCCACTGACCGGGAGTAGCCTGCAGGCCGCAGAGGTCCACCACCCACATCGTCACGATGAAACCAACCGTACCCCAGACGCGGATGGGCGGGAAAGCCTTCACCGTGTCGTAGCCGGCCTTCTCCAGCGCGGCATAGGCCACGGAGTAGCTCAGCGCGATGGTCGGCATGAAGAATGCCACGGAGCAGGTGTAGAGCGCAAAGAGCGTGGAGAACTGAACGGCATCGTCTGCCTGGTAGGCATAGGCCGAGGCACCCATCATGAACAGGCCCGCCAGCGCATGGCACAGACTCAACACACGCTGACCTTCCATCCAGCGGTCGGCCAGGATGCCCATCAAGGCGGGCATGAAGATGCTCACGATACCCTGAACGGAATAGAACCAGCCAATGTTGGCACCCAGGCCTACGCCTGCAAGATAGGTACCCATGCTGGTCAGATAAGCGCCCCAAACGGCGAACTCAATGAAATTGAGGATTGTCAGTCGAATCTTTAGGTTCATCTTTCTTGAAATGTTTACATTTACGGCGCAAAAATACAAAAAAGTTCCCAACATCGCATGAAAAACACCAAACTTTTTATACATTTGCAGCGCAAAAAGCACAAACAACGATGAAAAAGTCCCTCTACCCTCTCCTCTTGGTAGCTTTTCTACCTCTTTATTCTCCCGCGCAAGCACCTGCGAGCTCGCGCGCGAACGAGAACCTGAAACTTATCTGGCACGATGAGTTCGACCGCCCCGGAGCTCCGGACCCCTCCCGCTGGCAGTTTGAACACGGCTTCGTGCGCAACCAGGAGCTGCAGTGGTACCAGCCCCAGAACGCCCGCGTCATCGACGGCGTGCTCCAGATCACAGGGCGCCGCGAGCGCGTGGCCAATCCCAACTACCAGGCCGACAGCCGGAACTGGAAGCGCAACCGGCAGTGGGCCGAGTACACCAGTTCCTGCATCGAGAGCCGCGAGCGGTTCACCTTCCACTACGGACGGCTGGAGGTGCGGGCACGCATCCCCATCGCCCCCGGAGCGTGGCCTGCCATCTGGACCCTGGGCAACCAGGGCGGCTGGCCCGCCTGTGGCGAAGTGGACCTCATGGAATACTACCGCGTTCCGCCTGCCGACGTGAACATCCATCATCAGGCACAGGCCCGGCGCACCGTGCCTGTGCTGCTGGCCAACGCCTGCTGGCAGGGCGAGGACGGGCGCGACGCCTGGAATACCGGGCGATGGCCCTTCACGCGGTGGACTGCCGTGGACCCTGACTGGGCCTCGAAGTTTCATGTGTGGCGCATGGACTGGACGCCCGATGCCATCCGCCTCTACCTCGACGACGAACTGCTGAACGACATACCTACCTCGCAGGCTGAACCCACCCGCGAAGGTGGATTCAACCCGTTCCGCAACGACCGTCCGGGCTTCGGACAGTACATCCTGCTGAACCTGGCCATCGGAGGATGCGGCGGCGAGGTCGATGACACCGCATTCCCCATGGTCTATGAAGTAGATTACGTGCGAGTCTATCAGCACTCGTAGATCCAATGGAACATGCCCAGATAGCGGTCGCGCGCCCAGAAGCGATAGCGCGAGCGTTCGGCATGGCCTAAATACCTGAAGACTTCGTTCGCCAGCCTGTCGATGCAGGCCCCCAGGCGGCGGGCATCCACCTCGCTGACCCGCGCGGACCAGGGGTGGTACCACTGTGCGAAGCGCCACCCCGGATAGTAGTGGTTCCGGGCATAGTCCTCCTGCAGGTTGTCGTCCACCGAGATGAGGTGGTTCAGCGCCACCTTCATCAGCGTCAGTGCCAGCAGCGGCCGCCCGCATACGAAGAGGAGCTGCCCCACTTGCATGGCGCGGTCGGCGATGTGGCCGGGGTTCTCGCTGTCGAGAAGGTAGTGCAGCTGGTCGTCGTAGATATCCCGTGCGTAGTCAGGATGCAGAGCCACAATGCCCTCCCGGGGCGTGCAGCGGCAGTAGCAGTTCACCTTGCGGCGGCGGTGAAGACGGAAGAGACGGCCGTCCACGTGTTCTGCAGCCCACATGCGCAGGCGGAGGTCCTGAATTGTGAAAGTTTTCAATTTCATAATCTGCAACAATTTAAAGAACGTTGCAGGCTCGCCGTCAGCACGTTGTTTCACGGAAATTGTTGCATACGAAAGGACGCAACAATCCCGTGATGCCACTCGGCGTGGCCTGCGGATTGTTGCGTCATTATGATTTCTGGGTGCAAAGGAAGCGCTTTTCAGGGACTTCTGCAAATTTTTCTGCATTTTTTTGCTCGCAGATGCACAAAAATATGTATCTTTGCCCACGAAAACAGACCGAACCCCTACTACTATATAAAGATATGTCACGTAGCGCCACGTTTTTTGCCACCCTTCTTGCAGCTTGTTCCATCCCCCTCCTGCTGCACTCCCAACCCCTGCCTCCATCTGCCGACGATGCCGACGAGCAGTGGGAGTATCAACTCGTCTTCAGCGACGAATTCGACCAGCCCAACGGATCCCTGCCCGATGCCACGAAATGGCAGTCCTCCAGGCGTCAGGGGGCAACGTGGAACCGCTGGATTGCCGACTCCTCGGCTGTGGCCAGCATCCGCAGCGGCAGCCTGCTCTGCCGGGCCATTCCCAACCGCGACCGCTCTGTGGACGATGTGCCGATGATCACCGGTGCCATGGAGACGCGCGACCGCTTCTCCTTCACCTACGGCAAGGTGGAAATACGCCTGCGCACCAACCTCTATCAGGGCAACTTCCCGGCGGCGTGGATGATGCCCCAGCCGCCCGCCGACGGTTGGCCCAAAGGGGGCGAGATAGATATCTTCGAGAGCATTGACGACAAGGAAGTGGCATACCACACCGTGCACAGCCACTGGACCTACGACCTCGGACATCGCAGCGACCCCGTCAGTTCCTTCAGCGAGAAAATGACCGTCAGCAGCTGGCACGTCTATGCCCTCGAGTGGACCGAGGACGCACTGACATGGCTCGTGGACGGAAAAGTGGTCGGCACCTACCGGAAATCCACCGACAGCAATGCCCTCAAGCAGGGTCAGTGGCCCTTCGACCATCCGTTCTACATCATCCTGAACCAAAGCGTCGGCAACGGCTCGTGGGCCAAGGACGCCGACACCAAGCACACCTACAACACGTTCTTCGACTACGTCCGTGTCTATCAGCGCGTGCCCACCGGAATCCACCGTCCCTCCTCCCCTGCCGATGAATCCCGCTGCGCCGACATCTTCGACCTGAGCGGACGCCCGGTTTCTGCTCCACTACGTCCTGGCGTCTATTTCCGCAACAACCGTAAGTTCATCCTCCGATGAGAGAAGCATGACACAGAAATCCACTGAGAAAACCATGAGACAGAAACTCCTTTGGGTGGTTGCCGCCGTCCTCCTCTGCTGCGGTGTTTTATCCCTCAAGTTTTGTTGTGCCGACCGTACGTCATCGACCACCGAGGCCGTCTGGAGCGAACACATCCCCCAGAAACCCGACTACTCCGATGCATCCCTGTGGATCACCCGCGATGAAGATGCCGACGGCACGGGGGCCGACGTGTTCTATGTGGTCTCCACCTGGGAGAAGGACTGGTGGACGGCGGACAGCGTGGTATGCCATTATGCCGACGCCTACGACTCCACGCATCAGCAGCGCATGGCCATAGAAATCAACGGCGTAGCCGAATACATGGCGCCCGGCAACCGATTCTTTGCCCCCTACTACCGCCACGCCACCATCGATGCCTTTGTCACCCAGAACGAAGACACCATCCGGCGCCGCACACGCATGGCGATGGACGATGTCTGTGCAGCCTTCGACCAATTCCTGTTGCAGCACGATGCCTCACGCCCCATCATCATCGCGGGCTTCAGCCAAGGCGGCATGGCGGTGGTGGAACTGTTGAAACACATGAGCGACGAGACCTATGCACAGCTGGCGGCAGCTTATGTGCTGGGCTACAAGGTGACACCCGAGGACACCGCCGCTTGCCATCACATACGTCCTGCCACAGGTGAGGCAGACACGGGAGTCACCATCTGCTACAACACGGTGAAGGACGTGAAGTACGTCAAGCCCGTCATCTCTGCCACTTGCTTCGGTATCAACCCCGTGAACTGGCGCACGGACGACACACCCGCCACGCTGCACGACACCATCACCGTGCGGCTGTCGCCTGAGTACCACGTGCTGGTCGTAGAGGGGTATAGCGGCGACGAATATCATCCCTACGCCGACCTCATCAACGTGGGGGACATACACAGCTGCGAGCCTTGGCTCTACAGCGAATGTCTGCGCAGCAACTTTGCTGTGCGCACTCGCCAATGGCGCAAGGCTCGCGAGTAGGAATCACGAGGATTCGAATCAGAGTGCCACCCTCCGCTACTTGACGTAGCCCACGGGGTGGTTGAGAAGGAGCAGCTGTTCAGGGACGAGACCGAGGCCCTTGGCCAGCTGTTCACGTTCCATCATGGCACGTGCCACGGTGCCCAGTCCCATTGCCGTGGCGGCGAGATAGACGTTCTGGGAGACGTAGCCGGCGTCGATGCGGCCGTAGTCAGGACTACCCTGCGGACCGAACTGACGTTGGTCACTGACGATGACGAGGCATACGGGAGCTTCCTTGGCAAAGGGCTGGCGCGCACCGGCCACATAAGGACGCAGGTCCTCCGTACCTACGCGCTGCAGGGCGTGCTCCTTGGCATCGTAGAGGAAGGCACCATCGGCACGGCAGACGTACACCTGGATATCCTGACGGTTCATGGCCGTAGGTGCTGTGCGGCGACCGTCTTCGCGGTTGATGCCGTTGGCGGCCCACAGCAGCAGCGAGAGCTGGTCGTCGGTGAGGGCACGGTCCGAGAAACTGCGCACAGACCGCCGCTGTGTCAGGGCGTCCATCACACTCATTGCGGCCTTGGACTTGTCCGGGACTGGTAACTTAATCGTCTCCTGAGCGCAAGCGGTCAGGGAAAAGAGCAGCACAGCGGCTGCCATCATTAACTTCTTCATTTCCATATCAGTTCTTATAAGCAAGTTCTTTACTAAATTCCGCGGCAAAGGTATCATTTTTTACCCATAGCGGCAAGAAAATGGGAAATTATTTCTTCCAGACTGCTACTGAACCTATCAATTCAGGACGAAAGAGGAATGACAAATGACAAATCTCGCTTCGCTCGAAATGACGAATAAAAGTTTCTTTCCAATATAATTTATATTAACAACTATACGTATGAAGTTCCATAATCCTTACTGTTTTTTTGAAAGTTAGACAAAAAGTTAATGGGTCCCGAATGTTATTTGTTGTCGGGGAAAATCTTCTTCAATTGCTGTTCGATGTTCTCGCCGGCCAACCCACGGGCAAGAATGGTGCCGTCGGGGGCGAAGAGGATGATGTGGGGAATGCCGTTGAGTCCATAGAGGTTGTAGGCACCATCCTGCGAATCGAGGATTTGCGGATAGGGTATCTGCAACTCGGCGATTGCTTTCAGAGTTGCTTCAGGCTTGTCTTTGACGGCAATACCAAGTACTGTCAACCCTTTGTCCTTATATTTATTATAGGCCGCTATAAGTCTTGGAATCTCCGCCCGGCAGGGGCCGCACCATGAGGCCCAAAAATCTACGAGTACATATTGTCCGTGGCCTACGTAGTCGCTGAGACGGGTAGTCTTGCCGTCGTAATCTACGGCGAAGTCTATGAACTTCTCACCTACGCGACTGCCAAGTTGCACCTCGTATGTTTTCCGTTGTGCAATGATTTCCTCGTTAGCTTGCAGCCGTTCAGCCCCAGGACATCGTCGGCGTGTAGGCGAACTACAGGCTCCATCGCTTCGTCGAGTTTTTCATTTTGTAAGTCCTCATCATCCTTATAGTCGTTGAGTATGCTGATGCATTTCTGTTGGAGGGTCCTCATGTCATCGTTCAAAGGCGTGCCCGACGCATAGTACCATTTCCCTGCAGAAGGGCCTTCGACGTGTATAAAGCCGTCCTCGATGAACAGCGGCTTGACGCTGATTTTCCAGTCTCTGCTGGCAAGCGTACATAGCTTTGCTTGTGGCAGTTGGCCGCTGTGCTCCGTGATTACACCCTTTACGACCTGAACGGAATCCACGAATGATGAATAATCGTAAAGGTAAAGCGTTCCTGTGAAATCGGGATGTCCCGTGTTGCCGTCAATGTGGTAGTTGACTTGCCCCTGCCCCGCCGTTGCAACGAGGGCAAGCAGGATGGTGATGATGGTTTGCTTGTTCATTTTGTTTTGTTTTATTTTATTGGTGTCAGCTAAACATGTTTTAGTGACTAATTATATTGATTTTGGCAACAGACAAGCCCCCTTTTTAAAAGGTGTCAACGGCTGTCCGAGAAATTAGTAGTTGTTGAAAACCCCAAAGATTTTAAGCAGACACCAATACTGTCCAATCCTGAAGGTAACTCTTATTCGTCATTTGTCACTCGTCATTCGTCATTCTTCCTGATTCCTCATTCGCCACCCTTCAGCTGCTCAAGCAACCGAACTAAATCATCGAGCTGGCGGGCATCAACCTTGATGTCCAGCAGACGACCTTCGCGGTCGAAGAGCTTATAGGTGGGGAAGGAGCGGACGTCTAGGTAGCGCTCGATGGCGGCTTGCTGTTCACGTGGCAGGTTGTAGTGGGCGACGTTGTCGTCGGTTACCTCGTACATCTTGATGACATTCTCCCACGACTCCTGCGGGCTGTTGTTGGCCAGATAGAGGAATTCTATGTCGAAGTCCTTCAGGCGGGCATACTCCTCGGCGGAGTGGCTGAGGGCTTCCTTACAGGGTCCGCACCATGTGCCCCAGACGTCGAGCAGCACGAACTTGCCCTTGAAGGGTTCGAGGATCTTCTGCAGCAGGGCTTCGCCTTCGCTGATGCCTGCAAGGCTGTCGGACGACTTGAGCACCAGCCTGTCGAACTCGCGGTTCTCGATGGCGATGTAATGGTCGTTCTGCCGCTCGACCATCGCGATGCAGGCGGGATTGGCGACCATGCCCCTCAGCGTGTCGAGGACTTCTGCGGACAGCGACGCGCGGTTCTGGTCGAGTTCTTGAACCACCGTCTGTGTGAGGCGCATATCCTTGATGAACGGGTCGGCGCCCAACGAGTCCAGCACCGACTGCCAAGTCTTCAGTCGAGCTAAGAGATACTTCTCATTGAAGAGACGGGTGGCCTTGGGGCCATTGAGGATCTTAGTCATCCCTGCATTCAGTTCGGCATTTCCGGCATTGAATTCATCGGCCAGCCGCTGCTTCTCTTCAATCGTAGTTGCCTGAAGAATGGCCTCATTAACCTCTTTTACCCAATCCTTCCAACGGTTGACCAAAGCCCGTTCCTCCTCATTCGATACAAGTTCCTGAACGTACTCGGTCGGATTCCACGTGAACGGGCGGGCGTGCGCACTTTTGGCATCATTCAGATAATCGCGCAGGAAGCCGCAGAGGTCGCGATGCAGGGTGTAGGGTCGCTCCATCTGCGTCCAGAAAGTGTCGTAGGCATAACGGCGGGCACTTTCGGGGAATTGAAAATCCTTGCTGTTGAAGCGTGCCTGACCGAAATCCCCGGCCTGCTGGCAGAGTGTGTTGCCTCGCCGATACAGGCGGAAGCGGGTGGAGAGCGAGGGATGCGTTTCGCAGAGGTCGTCAATGTAGGCGTACTGAGCCTTGAGCAGGCTATCTACCGATGCGATATACTGGTCGAAATCGCCTCCCTCAGCCATGCGCAGAGACTCCCAGTCGAGCGGGTACTTGAAGAGCTCGTTCTGCAGGCGGGCGTCATCGCCCATGACAAAGCGGCGACCCTCCTTGAAGTCGTAGAGCAGGAAGTAGGTCTTGCCAGGCTCGAACATGGTACGGAGGAAGCAGTGCTTCCAGTCGCCAAAGAACTCAGTGCTGTTCAGGACGGGGATCTTCACCATGAAGCGTCCCAAGGAGTCCAAGTCGGCATAGGCGCTCTCCTGCTTGTCCGTGAGGAAGTCTTCGTAGCCGAACTCGAAGGTCTGCTTCTTCCCCCACTTTTCGGGGAAATCCTTTATCCAACCGACTACCGTCACGGTGTCTGTCGCGTAGCCTGTATCCACGAAGTCTGTGCGGGTGTCCTTAGTCGGATAGTCGGGCAGGAAGCGACTGGTGATCATGCTATACGTGGCCTGATGACCACCAATCTGTATCGCGCGCGTACCTTTTTTATTCTTCCCGATTTTGACGTGGAGCTCTTCGCCAGCATTGCTCATGACGATGTCGGCCTCGCCCGTCTTCGGGTTCACGCCGCATCGTTTGTATGTCCAGAACCGGCAATCGTAGATAGCGCAATCCTCTAAGAATGCAATCTTCCAATCACCATTCACGTCGCGCCAATACGAGGGGAACAACTGCTTCCAGCGTTCTTCTACGGGCTTGATACCCTTGATCTGGAAAGCATGTTCGCCATCGCCTTCGATGAAGTCGAACGAGCGCGTGCCCTGCGGCAACGGCTGGAAATGAAAGACGATGTCGCAACGACCGTCACGACCCGTATGAACGTACTTGTCAAGTTCTATCCCGTCGGCGGACTTCAGGGCATAACGCAGGTAACCTGCCTTCAGGTAGGTGCCGCTGACGAACTGGAACTGATATTCCGACCGCAGCATCAGGGTGGCGTACACCACCGTCTCGTCCTCCTTCAGTTCCACCTTCGTCACGTCAATGGCCAGGTTGAAGTAGCCGTCGCCAAAGACGTTTCCGTACTCAGTCGTGGGATGCTCCCACACTTGCATCTTCTCTCGTGCCTGCCCTGCCATAGTGGCGAGGGCAAGTAATGCGGTAATGATGGTTGTCTTGTTCATGTTCGTTCCATTTTATTTTTGAAATATAGCTCCTATGGGATAGTAATGTGTTCACTCCACACGGGTGATATGAAAGTCGGTGGCGGAGAACCACTGGCCGAGCCAGGTCTTGCCAGTGAAGGCGTTGTCGGAGGTGAGGCCGTAGCGGACGACGGTGGGAGCAGTGATGCGGAAAGGCTCGAAGGCAATGCGGTTCCAGCCGTAGCCTTTGTGGTCGTTGGCCTCAACCAATTCGCATTGCTGATTGCCGTAAGCGACAGAGTCTGAGGGAATAGGAACGTCGTTGTGGTAACGGACGAACTTGTCGGCCTCCACCCAGATATCGCCTCCCGTGTTGCCAGTGGCAGGAATCTCCTTGAACTGAGGCTTCTGATTGCCCACGATGGCATAGATGCAAGCTCCTGTGCCATTGGCTCGGGCTGCACATGTCAGGCGGTAGGTGCCTGGCTGGAGGGTGTCGGTTCGCTCCACACGCAGACGCTGGCGGTGGTTGTCGTCGTAGCAATCGAGATAGCGGACATCGCGGTCGCCTGAGAGGTGCTCGCCATAAACTGTAAAGCGGTCGTTGCAGCCCTCGGCATTCAGAATCTTCCAGCCGTTGTCTTGAAGGAAATTCCATTCATGAGGCTGCACGTAGATACCATCGTGCGTGTTCTCGGCACGCTCACGAGCATCGTGTTTTTGCCACTCTTGCCTACTATACTCCTCCGAAGCCTTGATGAGCTTTGGGAAGCCATAACCTATGGCAGCGCCTGCCACTGCCAGTCCGACTATCCACATCATGAGCAGGGCAATACGCTGGCGATAGGGCATGGAGGGCATCTGCTTGAACTCGTTCAAGAGGCTGTGGATGAGCGCGTAGGCCGTAATGGCAAGGACGATACCTGCGGCTACCACGAAGATGTAGAAAGGAACGGTCAACGTAGGAACGAGCGCTGCAAACTCCTCCGTCCGGAAGAAGCTGTCGCCTTCCTTTAGAAATTCAAAAGGATTCACAGCAAAAGCGGTCAGGCAGACAATGCCGATGAGACACATGACGGCGAGGAAGGCACCGAAGGCATAGATGCACCAGCGGAAGAGGGTCGAGATGACTGTCCACAAAGCTACGAAGAAGCCGCCGATGCAACCAAGGCAACCGAAGGATGACCGTCCACCCCCTGCCCCTCTCCGGGGAGGGGTGTTCCTTACAGCTTGCCCACTTCCTGTTTGAACTCCCCTCCCTTGGGAGGGGGCGGGGGTGGGCTGTTGGGTGAGCTGCTCGTTGCTGGAGCTTATTTCCTCCGCCAGATTCTGCGGGTTCACCTCCATCCCCTTCATGCGCAACCGGTCCTCGGGCGTCTCGGCCACAGGCATGAGAACCGCAAGGAGGATGTAAGCGAGGATGAGGGCAAAGCCCCAGAAGTAAATATTGAAATAGAGGTACTGGTGAGGCAGGAACCACAGGAAATTGTACGACGAGCCGGCGAAGGAAAGCAGGACGATGGCAGCATAGCCCAAGCGCCACCACAGCACGTCGCCGCCAAAGTAAGCAGCGAAGCCCGAGAGCACGCCCATCAGCTTCTTGTCGTCGGGGTTGCGGTAGAGGCGCTTAGAGGCAGACTGCCCAGCCCCTCCCCGGGGAGGAAAGTTCTTTGCTGCTGGCCCGCCACCTGCTCGGTCTCCCCGCCCTTGGGAGGGGTCGGGGGTGGGCTGTTGGGTGGATTGCTCGCCGGGGGCCTCTCCCTCCATCTCTTCCGGCCTTCCGATGCGATGAATGACCTCACGCACGTGATCTATATTTATAGCCTCGACGTTCTGAGCCTTCAGTTCGTCGAAGAGCTCGGCGATGCGCGCTTCCAGGTCCTCGGCAATCTCCTCGCCGCCTTCGCGCGTGCGGAAATAATTACGGAGCGACTGCTCGTAGGTGGCGAGCATCTCATAGGCATCCTCGTCGATGGCGAAGAGGCGCCCACAAAGGTTGATAGTTATATTCTTCTTCATTGCTTCAAGTAATTTACCGTGTTAGAGATTTCGCCCCATGCCTTGTCGAGTTCATCGAGGAACTGCTGTCCGAGCGGGGTCAGTTCATAGTACTTGCGGGGCGGCCCTTGTGTGCTCTCCTGCCATTCATAGGCGAGCAGGCCGTCCTTCTTCAGACGCGTCAGCAGCGGGTACAGCGTGCCTTCGACCACCAGCAGCTCAGCTTCTTTCAACTGCTGGATGATGTCCGAGGCGTAGGCCGGCTGCCGCTTCAGCAGCAACAGGATGCAGTACTCCAGCATCCCCTTGCGCATCTGGGATTTGGCGTTTGTTACGTCAACCATATCATTATTCACTTTTCATTGTTCACTTATCACTTTTAATTTTTCTCTCATTTTTAATTTTTCTCTTTTAATTTTTCATTTTTCATTTTTCCCTTTCCTACTCCTGCGGCATGATGAGCCATAGGATCAGGTAGATGATACCGCCGCAGAACATGGTGCTGACGGTCAGTACGACCCACACGAGTCGCAGAAGTTCCGGATTCCAGCCGAAATACTCAGCTATACCGCCGCAGATGCCGGCAATCCATTTGTTGTAGCGTGAACGAGTCAGTCTTCCTTGTGTCATAATTGGTTCTTACTTATTAAGTTACTATTTCATTTCAAGTCCTCGGCGGCCTCGGGCGTCCCCTACTCCACGAGAACATTTGCTTAAGCGGGGGCAAAGGTATGCAAAATTAGAGTACCTTGCAATACATAGTACTAATAAAAAGCCAAAGAATAACATTATTTAACCAATCATGCGGCTTTCTTTCACCCGACATAGCCTCACACGACTTCAAAAAATAAAGGAAAATAACTCGCCCCGCACGGAGGACTGTGCGGGGCGAGAGATCACTATGAGGGTATGATTTGAGGGAAAGGGCTATTCGCTCCGTACGGACGCAGCGAGAACTTCCAATGGATGTGCAGTGAAATTAAAATGGACGGACAGCTGGGTATGGGAGGACGGACGGGTGATTATGGGAGGACGGTGATGTGCCGCTGCATTATCCGACGATTTCCGAGAGTTCGAGCCAGCGGAGTTCTTTGGTGTCGAGTTCTTCGGTGAGGAGGGGGAGTCGTTTGCTTTTTTCGGTGAGTTCGTCCACAGAAAGGGTGCCGCTGCAGAGGGCTGCTTCGAGGGCTTTCTTCTCTTCTTCGAGGGCTGCGATGTCGGCTTCCAGGGTTTCGAGCTCGCGTTTCTCCTTGAAGGTGAGTCGGCGCGGGCGTTCCTTCGTTTCGTCCCGCTGGCTCTCTCCTACCCTACGAGCAGCAGAAGAGGAGGAGGAACCGCCACGGGAAGAAGAAGAGGAGGAACCGCCACGGGAAGAAGAAGAAGAGGTGCCGCCACGGGAGGAGGAAGAGGAAGAACCGTCGCGTGCTGCACCCTGAGAATTGGCGGCAGAGGACTGTTCCTTCTCCCACGCACGGAACTGGGAATAGTTGCCGGGGAAGTCCTTGATGTCGCCTTCGCCGCGGAAGACGAGGAGGTGATCGACGACCTTGTCCATGAAATAGCGGTCGTGGCTGACGACGATGACGCAGCCGCGGAAGGTGGCGAGGTAGTCCTCGAGGATGTTCAGCGTGGCGATGTCGAGGTCGTTGGTGGGCTCGTCGAGGATGAGGAAGTTGGGATTCTGCATCAGCACGGTGCAGAGCTGCAGGCGACGGCGCTCGCCGCCGGAGAGCTTGTAAATATAATTCTGCTGTTGCAGGGGCGAGAAGAGGAAGTGTTGCAGGAACTGCATGGCCGAAAGCTGGCGCCCTCCGCCGAGGTCCACGTACTCCGCCACGCGGCGCACGGCATCGATGACCTTCATCTGCTGGTCGCAGGGCATGGCGTCCTGGGAGAAATAGCCGAAGCGGACGGTCTCGCCGATGACGAAGCGGCCGCTGTCGGGTTTGACGAGCCCGAGCAGCATCTTGATGAAGGTGGATTTGCCGGTGCCATTGGCCCCTACGATGCCCATCTTCTCGTAGCGCGAGAAGTTGTAGTAGAAGTCGCGGAGGATGACTTTGGGCTGGCTGGCGGGGTCCCCTTCGCGTGCGGGGAAGACCTTGCTGACGTACTCTGCCTCGAAGATCTTGGATCCGATGTAGGTGCTGTTGAGCTGCAGCGAGACGGCATCTTCCTGCACTCGCTGGCGTGCGCGGCGCTCGAGGTCGGTGAAGGCTTCCTCGCGGTAGCGTGCCTTGTGGCTGCGTGCCTGCGGCGTGCTGCGCATCCATTCGAGCTCTCTCCTATATAAGTTATTCGCGCGCGCGATTTCGGCGTTGGTGACGTCGATGCGCTCCTGCCGCTTCTCGAGGTAGTAGGCGTAGTTGCCGCGGTAGGTGTAGAGGGTCTCGTCGTCCAGCTCGAGGATGACGGAGCAGACGCGGTCGAGGAAGTAGCGGTCGTGGGTGACCATGAGGAGCGTCATCTGCGAGCGTGAGAGGTAGGTCTCCAGCCACTCGATCATCTGGAGGTCGAGGTGGTTGGTGGGCTCGTCGAGGATGAGCAGGTCTGGTTCCTGGCAGAGCACGTTGGCCAGCGCCACTCGCTTGAGCTGTCCGCCGGAGAGGTGGCTGATGGGCTGGTCGTGGTCGGTGATGCGCAACTTGGTCAGGTACTCCTGTATGCGCTGCGGCTCCTCCTTGCAATGCCAGAGGCAGGCCTGCATGACGGTCATGTCCGCCGGATAAGAAGGTGTCTGCTCGAGGTATGCCACCCTCAGGTCCCGTCGGAAGATGATGCTTCCGCTCTCGGGCTGTTCCTTGCCGGCAATGATGTTGAGCATGGAGGTCTTTCCGGTGCCGTTGCGGGCAATGAGTCCGATGCGCTGGCCCTCGGCGATGCCGAAACTGATATCGTGGAAAAGTTCCTTGTCGCCGACGGCAAAAGAGAGGTTCTCTACTTGAAGATAGGGGTTCACAACTGCCATAATCGCTATTTTTGGTGCAAAAGTATAGAAAAAATGCGAGAAAAGTTTGCGGAATGCCAAAAAAAGCGTACCTTTGCACTCGAATTTATGACGGAATACTCCCTTGAGTGGGTTTCCGTGTGTAGTTTTCACCATTCAATCCCTTTCAATAGACTATTCATGAAGGTACCTTTGTGACCTTAATCTTTTTGATGAACCCATACACGTATGCACACAAAAAGTGAACTTGAAGCCCTGACAGACGAACAGTTGGTCGTCCTTGCCAGATCACTAAACATTCCCGTAAAATCGGATACCGAGAAACTGGATCTCATCTATGCCATCATTGGCGCCGAGAGCGAAAAAGTATCTGCCGAACCGGCGGAGAAGCCCAAGAAGCGCGGCCGCAAGTCCAAGGCAGAGAAGGAGGCCGAGGCCGCCGCACAGGCAGCAAAAGAGTCTGCACCAGCAGACGCCCCGGAGGAGCAGGGGAAGGAAAAGGATGCTCAGAAAAAATCCAAGAAGAAGGCTGATGCGACTCCTGCAGAACAGCCCCAGGAGCCAGAGGCCAAGGACGAAAGCGCCGCCGAGGCAGCAGAAGCCCCTGCCGCCCCTGCCCCCAAGAAGCGCGGCCGCAAGTCCAAGGCCGAGAAGGAAGCCGAGGCCGCACGCGCAGCCCAGGCAAAGGAGGCTGAGCTCCCGCTCTTTGAGAACGAAGCACCGTCTGCTCCCAGCGAAGAGACCCCGGCACCTGCCGACGAAGTAACACCTGCAGCCCCCGCCACCGAGCCACAACCGGCTCAGGCCGAGCCCACAGGCGAGATGGAGATGACGCCAGAGGCTGTGGACGCCTTCTTCAAGGCCAACGAACCCGACTTCATCATCGTCAAGCCCATCCCCGACTACCCCGGATTTATTCCCGAATACGACGCTCCGGAAACCCAGGTGCCCTCGTTCATCCAGAACCTCGCCACGGTGACACACGGCGGTCCGGCTCAGGAAACGCAGGCAGCCCAGCAGCCAGCCAGCCTCTATGACTTCGGCGACCTGGTGAAGTGCGAAGGCGTGCTGGAAACGACGCCCGAGGGGTTCGGTTTCCTGCGCAGTTCCGACTACAACTACCTGGCCAGCCCCGATGACGTGTACGTCAGTCAGCAGCAAATCAAGCAGTACGGACTGAAGACGGGCGACGTGGTGGAAGGCAGCGTGCGTCCTCCGCGCGAGGGCGAGAAGTACTTCCCCCTGATGAGCATCGACAGCGTGAATGGTGTGGATCCGGCCCGCATCCGCGACCGTCAGTCCTTTGAACACCTGACGCCGCTGTTCCCCGACGAGAAGTTCCAGCTCTGCCGCGGATACAACGACTCCACCAGTGTGCGTGTCGTCGATCTGTTTGCCCCCATCGGCAAAGGCCAGCGCGCCCTCATCGTGGCCCAGCCCAAGACGGGTAAGACGCTGCTGATGAAGGATATCGCCAACGCCATCGCCGCCAACCACCCGGAGGCCTACCTGATGATGTTGCTCATTGACGAGCGCCCGGAGGAAGTGACGGATATGGCGCGCACCGTGAACGCCGAGGTCATCGCCTCGACCTTCGACGAGCCTGCCGAACGCCACGTGAAGATTGCCGGCATCGTGCTGGAGAAGGCTAAGCGCATGGTCGAGTGCGGCCACGACGTGGTCATCTTCCTGGATAGCATAACGCGTCTGGCCCGCGCCTACAACACCGTGGCTCCGGCCAGCGGCAAGATCCTCTCCGGCGGCGTGGACGCTCAGGCGTTGCACAAGCCCAAGCGTTTCTTCGGCGCCGCGCGCAACATCGAAGGCGGCGGTTCGCTGACCATCATCGCCACAGCGCTCATCGACACCGGCAGCAAGATGGATGAAGTCATCTTCGAGGAGTTCAAGGGTACGGGCAACATGGAGCTGCAGCTGGACCGCATGCTCTCGAACAAACGTATCTTCCCCGCCGTGAACATCATCGCCAGCTCCACTCGTCGCGACGACCTGCTGCATGACAAGACGACGCTGGACCGCATGTGGATCCTCCGCAAGTTCCTCTCCGACATGACTCCGCTGGAGGCCATGACGGAACTGAAGAAACGACTGGAAGACACCAAGACCAACGAGGAGTTTCTCATTTCGATGAACTCATAGAAAGAGAAAAGAGAAAAAAAGAAAAAAGAAAAGTGAAAAAAAGAAAAGAGAAAAAATAACGATTATATAAAAATAAGGTTCGCGTGCCACGCGAACCTTATTTTTATGTCTGCAACAACCTGAATGATCAGGAAGAAGAGAGGTGGGGCGATTACTCTTCCACCTCTTCGGGCTTCATGTTGGTGTAAACGGTCTGGACGTCGTCGAACTCCTCGAGACGCTCGATCATCTTGTTGATGCTCTCGCGCTGCTCGGGCGTTACGTCCTTGAGGTCGTTGGGGATGTAGGTGAACTCACCACCGACGTCCTCAAATCCCTGTTCCTCCAGGTGCTTCTGGATGGCTCCGTAGGACTTGGGGTCGCCATAGATGGTCAGCGTGCCCTCTTCCTCATCCTCGTCGAACTCGTCTTCCACTCCGTAGTCGATGAGGTCCAGGATGAGTTCGTCCATGTCGATGCCGTCCTTCTTCTTGAAGGTGAACACGGCCTTGTGGTCGAAGAGGAATGCCAGCGAGCCCATGGTGCCGAGGTTGCCACCGAACTTGTTGAAGACGCTGCGGACATCGGCCACGGTGCGTGTGGGGTTGTCGGTGAGGGTGTCCACGAAGATGGCGATGCCGTGGGGGCCGTAGCCCTCGTAGGTCATGCCCTTGTAGTCGCTCTGGTCCTTGCCCATCGCGTTCTTGATGGCACGGTCGATGTTGTCTTTGGGCATGTTTTCGCGCTTGCAGGTGGCGATGATACCACGCAGCGTGGGATTCATGTCGGGATCCGGACCGCCAGCCTTGACGGCGATGGCGATTTGCTTGCCCAGCTTGGTGAAAGTCTTTGCCATGTGGCCCCAGCGCTTCAGCTTGGCAGCCTTACGGTATTCAAATGCTCTTCCCATAGTAATAAAAAAGACGGACTCTCCCCCCGCCCTCCCTAAAGGGAGGGAGCAGAATCCTTTGCTATTAAATTTTAAATGATTGTATTATTTTCATATTTCACTGGTAATCGCCCCATCCCTTTAGGGAGGGCGGGGGGAGAATCCGTTTTATCTTAGTTCAGCCCCCAGCTGCTTGGTCAGATTCTGGATGAGTTTCTGCATGATGGCGTCGATGGCGCGATCGTTGAGGGTCTTGGTCTCATCCTGAAGGATGAAGTTGACAGCATAGGACTTCTTGCCGGCGGGCAGGTTCTTGCCCTCATAGACGTCGAAGAGGCGCACGTCCTTCAGCAGCTTGCGCTCGGACTGGTAGGCGATGGCCTCGATCTGGGCGAACTCCACGCTCTTGTCCACCAGCAGGGCGAGGTCGCGGCTGACGGCGGGGAACTTAGGCAGCTCGGAGAAGCTGACCTTCTCCTTGCGGATGAGGCGCATGAGCTGTCCCCATGCGAGGTCGGCATAGAACACCTCGGTGGGGATATCGAAGGCGGCCTGCAGGCGCTTGGCCACGATGCCCAGCTCGGCAATCATCTTGCCGCCGCGGTTCTCGATGAGGAGGCTCTTGGCGAAGATGTCGTTATGTCCTTCCTTGAAGACCAGGGCTCCGAAGGGAACGCCCAGGCGGCGGAAGATGTTCATCACCTGTGCCTTCAGGCCATAGAAGGTCTGGTCCTCATCGGGATGTGCCCAGGAGCCGCTGACACGCTTGCCGGTCACCCAAAGGCCGAGGTGGTAGTCCTCGGAGTAGGCATCGAGCACGTGCTTGATGACCTCGGGGTCACGGCTGGAGCTGACGCCGGGAATGATGTCCGGGCACTTCTTCTCGGCGTGGAAGTAATAGCAGTTGCCGAACTCGAAGAACTGAAGGTCGGCACGGCGGCGATTGACGTTGCGGCTGATGCTCTCCAGACCACCGAAGAGCAGCGTCTGGCGCAGCACGCTGAGGTCCTGCGACAGCGGGTTCATCAGGCGCACGCAGTTCTCGGCCTTGTAGTTGCCCAGCTGTTCGTAGTAGGCAGCCTTGGTGAGGGAGTTGTTCAGTATCTCGTTGAAGCCGGCACCGAGGAGCTGCTCCGAGACGAGGTTCTGAAGCTTGAAGCTGCGATCGACGTCGCCCTTGATGGCGATGGTGGAGTTCAGCGAGAGGGGAATCTCTACATTATTATATCCATAGATGCGGAGGATGTCCTCGACGACGTCGCAGGGACGCTGGACATCCACGCGGTAGGCGGGCACGGTGAGCTTCAGTCCCTCGGCCGTCTCCTCGTCGATGCGCATCTCCAGCGAGGTGCAGATACTCTTGACAGTCTCGGCGGAGATGTGCTGACCGATGAGCTGATCGATGTATTCGTAGGTGATGCTGACGGGGAAGTCAGGCAGTGGCTGAGGATAGACGTCGGTGATCTCCATGGACACCTTGCCGCCGGCCAGCTGCTGGCAGAGGAGAGCAGCATACTTCAGGGCATAGATCTGACCGTTGGGGTCGATGCCACGCTCGAAGCGGAACGAGGCGTCGGTCTGCAGGCCGTGGCGACGGGCGCTCTTGCGGATCCAGGTGGGATGGAAGTAGGCGGACTCGAGGAGGATGTTGTGCGTGGTCTCGTAGGTGCCACTGCCCTTGCCGCCATAGACTCCGCCGATGCACATGGGTTCCTCAGCGTTGCAGATCATCAGGTCGTGGTCGCTGAGCTTACGCTCCACGCCGTCCAGGGTCTCGAAGGGAGTGCCCTCGGACATGGTTTTCACGATGACCTCGCCGCCCTTGATCATATCTGCATCGAAGCAGTGCAGGGGCTGGCCGAACGCCATCATGACATAGTTCGTGATGTCCACGATGTTGTTGATGGGACGCAGACCGATGGTGGTCAGGTGGTCGCGAAGCCACTTGGGACTCTCCTTGACCTCGCAGCCCGTGACGGTCACGGCAGCGTAGCGGGGACAAGCCTCGGTGTTCTCCACACGGATGGGAATCTCGAGGTCGTGGTTATCGACCTTGAAGTCATCGACGGAGGGACGATGCAGACTGGTCTGATAGCCATTCTGGAGGAGCCAGGCATAGAGGTCACGCGCCACGCCGTAGTGGGAGCAGGCGTCGGAATGGTTGGGGGTGATATCTACCTCGATGAGGAAGTCGCTCTCGAGTCCGAAGTACTGGGCTGCGGGCATCCCTACGGGGGTGTCCTCGGGCAGGACGATGATGCCTTCGTGGCTCTCTCCCACCCCAATCTCGTCCTCGGCACAAATCATGCCGTTGCTCTCCACGCCGCGGAGCTTGGATTTCTTGATGATGAACTCATGGTCGCCGTCGTAGAGCTTGGTGCCGAGGGTGGCAACGATGACTTTCTGCCCGGCAGCCACATTGGGCGCTCCGCAGACAATCTGCTGCTGTTCGGTGCCGAGGTCCACGGTGCAGACGTGCATGTGATCACTGTTGGGATGAGGTTCGCAGGTGAGGACGTGGCCAACGACCAGTCCCTGCAATCCTCCGCGGATGCTCTGCACCTCTTCCACGGCATCGACTTCGAGGCCGATGGAGGTCAGTGCGTCCGCTACTTCTTGAGCCGTCAAGTCGAAATCGACGTACTCCTTAAGCCATTTATAGGAAATATTCATGATTGTATAGGACGATTTACGAATTTACAGATTAACGGATTTAAGTATTTGAGGAATCAGGCTTATGGCAGGGCCTTTTAGGGGGTGCCAATGGCCTTAGCTCTTTATTTTGCGCGCAAAAGTACAAAAAAGTGGCGAACTTTCAGCGTGTAGCACCAAACTTTTTTGCATTGCCAACGTGTTCTGAGGTGATTTTAGCGTCAGAAGGGCATATTATCCGTGGATGGCATAGGTCCAAAAGGCTCATCTTGGATGCCAGGGGCGGGTGCTTCGCTGACGGGTGCGGGAGGATTGTCGGGCACTTCGGCATCGTTCATCTGCGATCCGTAGCTGACGTTCTCGCCGGGCACGGGCACATAGTCGTCGGAGACGTCCTGGAAACGGGCGAACTCGCTGCGGAAACGCAGCAGCACCGTGTCCACGGCACCGTTACGGTGCTTGGCGATGATGAACTCCGCCATGCCACGGACGTTGCGCCCTTTCTCGTCCTGATAGATCTTGTAGTACTCGGGACGGTGGATGAAGCACACCATATCGGCGTCCTGCTCGATGGCTCCGGACTCACGGAGGTCACTAAGCTGCGGGCGCTTGCCGTCGTCGCCCTCGCGCTTCTCCACACTACGGTTCAGCTGCGACAAGGCGATGATCGGGATATTCAGTTCCTTGGCCAGTCCCTTAAGCGAGCGTGAGATATTAGACACCTCTTCCTGACGAGAGCCGAAACTCATGCCCGAAGCGTTCATCAGCTGGAGGTAGTCGATGAGGATGAGCTGCACGCCGTGCTCACGGACGAGGCGCCGCGCCTTGGTGCGCAATTCAAAGACGGAGAGCGAAGGGGTGTCGTCCACGTAGAACGGAGCATCGTAGAGCTGACGGATGCGGTTGTCCAACTGGCCCCACTCATAGGATTCCAGCTGGCCGCTCTTCATCTTGTCGCCAGGGATCTCACACACGTTGACCATCAGACGTTTGACCAGCTGCACGTTGGACATTTCAAGGGAGAACATCGCGACGGGTTTGCGCATATCGACGGCAATGTTCTTGGCCATGGAAAGCACGAAGGCCGTCTTACCCATAGCCGGACGTGCAGCGATGATGATGAGGTCGGAGTTCTGCCAACCGCTGGTGATCTTGTCTATCTTGGCGAATCCGCTGCTGAGTCCCGAGAGTCCGTCGCGGCGCGCGGCAGCTTTCTGCAGTTCCTCGTAAGCTTCGTGGATGACGGGGTTGATCTGGGTGTAGTCCTTCTTCAGGTTCTGCTGCGAAATGGCAAAGAGCTTGCCTTCGGCCTCCTGCATGAGGTCATCGATATCAATGGTGGCATCGAAGGCAGACTGCTGAATCAGGCTGGTATAGGTGATGAGTTCCCGGGCCAGGGCTTTCTGTGCGATGATCTTGGCATGGTACTCGATATGTGCGGACGAGGTGACGTTCTGCGAGAGCTGCATCAGGTAGATGGGTCCTCCGGCCTCTTCGAGTTGTGACTTGCTGTCGAGGTACTCGCGCACGGTGAGGATATCCACCGGACGCTGCTGGGCACAGAGCGAGCGGATGGCATCGAAGATAATCTGATGGCGATGGTCGTAGAAACTCTCGGGCTTCAGGGTCTCACTGACGAGCGAGTAGGCGTCCTGCTCGATCATCAGAGCACCGAGGACCGCTTGCTCCATCTCGATATTCTGCGGCTGCTGGTGGCCGTAGGCGTCCTCCTGCGGGGTGTTCACCTGACGGGTGCGGGGATTGGGGCGACGATTGTTGTTTGCGGGCATGAGGGGAATTTGCAGATTTACGGATTTACGGATTGTGCTTTCAGGAACTCCTCGGCGCGTGCGAGGTCCTCCGGGGTGTCGATACCGATGGTTTCGACTTGCGAGACGCCGACCTGTATGCGGTAGCCGGCTTGCAGCCAGCGCAGCTGTTCCAGGCTCTCAGCCAATTCCAGCGGCGACTGCGGCAAGGCCGTCAGCTGGCGCAGCACGTCGGGGCGATAGGCGTAGAGGCCGATATGCTTGTAGAACGTGTGGGTGCTCAGCCACTCGCTGCGATCCACGCCACGGAGGTATGGGATGACGCTGCGACTGAAGTAGAGAGCACGGCCATTGTCATCGACCACCACCTTGGGGCTGTTGGGGTTCTCCAGAGCGGCCAGACCGTCCTGAGGCGTGAAGGGCTTGACGAGGGTGGCAATCTGAGTGTCCTCGTTGTCGAAGCAATGCTGGATGGCATGGAGCTGCGATGGCTGGATGAAAGGCTCGTCGCCCTGGATATTCACCACCACATCGAATTCCTCTCCGATGTGTTCGTAGGCTTCCCAGACGCGGTCCGTACCACTCTTGTGGTGGACGCTTGTCATCACAGCCCTGCCACCGAAAGATTCCACGACATCATAGATGCGTTGGTCGTCCGTGGCGACCACTGCAGCATCGAGCACACCATCGACCTGACGATAGACTCGTTCGATGACTGTGCGGCCTCCTAGAAGTGCCAAAGGTTTGGCCGGGAACCTCGTTGAGGCGTATCTTGCGGGTATGATTCCGATGAAAGTCATAAGATATTTTATAAAAATTGTGAAAATTTAGTCGTTATATCCGAAAAAAGTTGTACCTTCGCGCTTGAAATGAGCACACATAAGTTATATATTGGCATTGGCACCAACCTGTCGACGGCAGAACAGGTGCTTCTTTGGACAAAGCGGAAGCTGTCCGAAGCCTTTCGTGGCGAGGCGCGTTATAGCACCCCCGTCAAGACCGATCCCGTCAATTTCCCCAGCAAGGAAAAGTTTACTAACCAACTCGTGATTATCGAGACCGAAGTGCCTACGGCCTTCGCCAAACCCCTGCTGAAGAGCATCGAGCGACAACTGGGCCGCACGGACGAAGATGCCGCTCGCGGCGTGGTCCGTCTGGACCTCGACCTGCTCAGCCTCGACGGAAAGATCCTGCGCGAGGAAGAGTGGGAGCGCGACTATATCAAGCAAGCGCGCGAGGAACTGGAAGGCGCCGGGAGTTAAAGCGGTCATCATTCTGCTGCTACACATCGTTCAGTCGAAGAGGTTGTCGAGTCCCACGGACTCGTCAATCTCCTCTGTTTGTTGTTCTTCCACGATGGAGCCGCAGGGGTCAAAGCCTGCCGGCATCTCGAACTGCTCGTCCTGCGAATAGCCCAGCGAGGAGTCCGCATAGACCTTCTTCAGGAATCCGGCACAGATAGGCAGCGAGGCGGCTGCGCCCTGGCCATAAGCCATACTGTTGAAGTGGATGTCGCGTTCGTCGCCGCCCACCCACGCGCCAAAGGCCAGCCGAGGCGTGTAGCCCACAAACCATCCGTCGGAGTTGTCATTGGTGGTGCCGGTCTTTCCGCCCATGGGGGCCGTAATCCCCAGTCGGCGCATGCGGGCACCCGTTCCGCTGTCTACGACGCCTCGCATGAGGACTATCATCTTGGAGGCGCTCTGGTCGTCGATGACTTCATTCATCCGGGGCGAGAACTCACCCACTGTGTTGCCGTCTGCATCCTCGATCCGCGTCACGAACAGCGGCGCGGAACGAATACCCTTGTTGGGGAAGGCGGTGTAGGCCGAGACCATCTCCAGTACCGAGATGTCGCAGGGTCCCAGACACAGCGACAACGACGGCACGATCTCCTGGTTGCGGATTCCGAACTCATGCAGCAGGCGCACCAATGCGGTGGGGTTGAGCTGATTCATCAGGTAGGCCGTGACCCAGTTGTTGGACTGAGCCAGCCCCCATTTCAGGGTGACCATCTCGCCATAGCGAGCGCGGCTGCCATTGCGCGGCGTCCACGTCTGGTTGCCCACCTGATAAGTCTGCTGCACGTTGGGCACCACGTCACAGGGGCTCCAGTTGTTCATCATCGCCAGCGTGTACACGTAGGGTTTCATCGTAGATCCTATCTGTCGGCGCCCCATTCCCGCCATGTCGTACTGGAAGTGGCTGTAGTTCAGTCCGCCCACGTAGGCCTTGACCTGCCCCGTGCGGGTGTCCATGCAGACAAAGCCCGAACGCAGGAAGTGCTTGTAGTATTTGATGCTGTCCATGGGCGACATCGTGGTATCGACGTCCCCCTTGTGGGTATAGACGGTCATCTCCGTGGGCGTGGCAAAGTTCTGGTCTATCTGCTCGTCGGTCAGCCCGGCTTTCTTCAGATGTATGTAGCGCTCGCTCTGATGCATGGCGCGATAGAGGTTCTGGCGGTACTTGTCCATGGAGATGCCGGCAGCATAAGGCGCATTGGACTTGCCCTTGCGCTCGGCATCGAAGAGGGGCTGGAGGTACCCGGCCACGTGGGCGTCCATGGCTTCCTCTGCATAGCGCTGCATCCGGCTGTCGATGGTGGTATAGACCTTCAGACCGTCGGTATATATATTATAAGGTGTACCGTCCTTCTTCTTGTTCTTGTTGCACCAGCCGTACAAGGGATTGGTGGCCCACTCCAGGCTGTCGTCGAAAAACTTCTGGTTCTGCCAGCTGGCGTAGTTGCTGCGCACAGGCTTCTTAGCCATGAGTATGGTACGCAGGTACTCTCTCACGTAGGTGCCTGCGCCCTCCTTGTGGTCCTGGCGGTGGAAGTTCAACTCCAGCGGTTCCTTCATCAGTCGCCGTGCCTCATCCTCCTTGAGGTATCCGGCCTTTAGCATCTGACCCAGCACGGTGTTGCGGCGTTGCAGTGCCCGTTCCTGGTGGCGCACGGGATTGTAGAGCGAGGGATTCTTGCACATGCCGATGAGGGTGGCACTCTCCGTGACAGTGAGGTCCTTGGGTTCCTTGCCGAAGTAGGTCTTGGCGGCCGTCTTCAGTCCCACGGCATTGTAGAGGAAGTCGAAATAATTGAGGTACATCGAGAGGATCTCATCCTTCGTGTAGAAACGTTCCAGCTGCACGGCAATCACCCATTCGATGGGTTTCTGCATCACGCGTTCGGCCACGCTACCCGCCTTGGCGGAGTAGAGCTGCTTGGCCAGCTGCTGTGTGATGGTGCTGCCTCCTCCGGCCTGCGTCTGGCGCATGATGCCGCGCTTGACAATAGCACGCATCAGGGCGCGGAAATCAATGCCCGAGTGTTCGTAGAAGCGCTCGTCCTCCGTGGCCACCAAGGCCTGCACGGTGGAGGGCGCGATGTCCTCATAGCTAACAAAGATGCGATTGGCGCGCGTGTAGCTCCACGTACCAAGCAGTCGCCCGTCTGAGGAGATGACCTGCGAGGCGAACTTGTTCACGGGATTTTCCAGTTGCTTCAACTCGGGCATGTAGCCTATGTAGCCGCGGGCGATGGCCCAGAACGTGACGGCCGCTCCGCCGATGACCAGCAGCAGCAACGACCAAAGTATGACAAAGAATGTTTTTCTCATGAGTTGTACCTTTCAGAAGCTGAAATTGGGTTGCAAATTTAGTGATTTTCTCGCAAACAACGTGCATGAAAGCAAGAAAAGTTCTTTTTTTTGCCTTTCAGCGCAAACTTCCTCCCATTTCATAGCACTTCTTTCGATGTTTTGCCTTACTTTTGCGCAAAATTAAGCATGAAATCAACATATGAATAGAAGTCTTGTCACACTTGCAGAACATTCGCGCGAGAAAATAGAGTATCTCATACGGATGGCTCAGGAGTTCGAGCGGCAGCCCAACAGGCTCCTGCTACAGGGTCGCGTCGTCGCCACCCTCTTCTTCGAACCCAGCACCCGCACCCGCCTCAGTTTCGAGACGGCCGCCAACCGTCTGGGAGCCCGCGTCATCGGGTTCGCAGACCCCAAGGTCACCAGCGGCACGAAGGGCGAAACGCTGAAGGACACCATCATGATGGTGTCCAACTACGCCGACATCATCGTCATGCGCCACTACCTCGAGGGAGCCGCACGCTACGCATCGGAGGTGGCCCCCGTGCCCATCATCAACGCTGGCGACGGAGCCAACCAGCATCCCTCGCAAACCATGCTGGACCTCTACACCATCTACCAGACCCAGGGTACGCTGGACAACCTTGACATCTACCTCGTCGGCGACCTCAAGTACGGACGCACCGTGCACAGCCTGCTCATGGCCATGCGCCACTTCAACCCCACCTTCCACTTCATCGCGCCGGACGAGCTCGCCATGCCCGAGACGTACAAGACCTATTGCCGCCTGCATAACATCCGCTACGTGGAGCACAAGGAATTCGACGCCGAGGTCATCGCGGGCGCGGATATATTATATATGACGCGCGTGCAGAAGGAACGCTTCTCCGACCTCATGGAATATGAGCGCGTGAA
>ONJJ01000046.1 GCA_900318115.1 uncultured Prevotellaceae bacterium
GGTGTACTCGCCATCGGGGTAGTCCGTCAGGAGCGTGTTCAGCGCCACGACATTGCTCGTCTGCACGTCCTTCCGATACACCACCTCGCCTGCGGCATCTGTCAAAGTAACCGTGTAGGCTCCCGTCAGCGTCTTCAGGCTCACGAAGAGTTCCCTGGCCGAGTACTCTCCCTTCAGCGTCTCCTGCTCAGCAGCCTCATCCGCCTGCGATGCCCGCTGGGCGGGGCTCTTCGGCCGCGGCTTCACCACATGCGTGAAGTCCAGCCACTTCTTTTTCACTTCGGAACTGGTGGCGGGGGTTACCTCGTCTTGGTACTTAGTGTCGTTATACAATAGTTCGTCACCAGCGATGCAAGTTAGTAAAACGAATTTATCTGGTGCTTCATAAGGTAAAGAAAGATTGACGAGTGGTGAACGAGTGAATCCAACACCCTCTCTCCAGAAGCTGGGAATCTCCTCGTGGAAGCTCTCATCCAAATAGTATGGAATGACCTTGTAGTAATTTCCTCGGAATAGTTCGCTGTTAGAGTATCCTTTTTCTATTATCCAGCATCTGCTAAATTCTGCAGGAATCTCTTTCTCAAACACCGACACCGTATCGAAAGTCTCTCCACTGAAATCATAAAGGATTTCAAAGGAATTTTTCTTCGGGAACGCACATAATACTCGTTTTTCAGCCTCATACAAGGCTCCGACGTATTCTGTCCAGACATCTGGTTTGCCGGACTCTTCCCAACCCTCTTTGTATTGATGTAGGCACATCATCTTTCTGCAAGCTTGATTATTTATGATGGTATCACCATCGAAATAATAGCTTGCCAATCGCAAGGCACGTTTTCCGATACACCAACCAACCTTCCACACCTTGTCCTCTTCGATGAAGGAGCGATAGGTTGGGGAGGCTTCTATCATCTGGTAGTCTGGGTTGCGATAGAGTATCCTGTCGCCGACAACGCATTCTTGAAGAACCACATATCCGACACCCTGAGAAGACTCTACTGGTGAGACGAAAGAGCCGATTCCCTCAATCCACATGGATTCAGGACCGTGGAGCCTATAGGCTGCATCCTTCATCCATACATCCCATGATGAGACGGTCTTTCCACGGAAAGAATAGCCATCCTTTTCTACAGGTATATCTTCCCAGACGAGCATGGTAGTTGTCTGATTATCATGTCCATTAGACCATAGACGTGCCATTCCCTGTTTCACGAATTCTCCTCGTTGCGCAGAAAAGTCATACCAGATAAGGGGTGTTGCTGTTCCTTTTGGGAAATAATAGACCTGACGATCCTGCTCGTAGGCACAGAAAACAAGTTCCGTAGTTTTTGTCCTCTGCCTGAAATCTTCTGTGCAACACATGAATCTTAGACAACGGGTGTTGTTCACGAGCGTGTCGCCATCAAAATAATAAGTCAACCGAGTGAGTGGGGAAGAGCCATATTGTGTTGGCGTATAGGTGACAGCCCATCGCTTGCCGTCCTCTACGAAGGGGATGTATTCATCATCGGCAGGTGCTTCCTGCTGTTTTGCAAACGCTTCTATTTGCCGACGGGGATTGTCTGCGGCTGTGTAGAGGATTTGGTCTCCCACACGGCATTCCTGTAGCTTGAATTCTTGTGCTGGGCAGCCGTTGAGGATATTAAAAACTGGAGCCAAGTCGCTACCAATGCCTTCCATATAGAAATTATAACGTTCAGCATTGCCCGTCCATTCGTCCCAGAAGCAGAAGCATCTAACGTTCTGACCCTGAATTTGATATGTCTCTACAGCACGGAAACGGCATCCTGATGATAGTTTGGTATGAATCTGACCATACACCTGCTGCCCCAACGCATAGTCTACATCGGGGAGATTCAGGGTTCTGCTTTGTCCATCCCGAACATTGAAGTCGTACAGTACCTGAGCAGTATTGTCATAGACCTGTGTTTCCGGATTCTTTTGGAAAAAGAACACACTTCTCTCGTCCTCAAACAATGGTGCTACAGTCGTGATTACATCGGTAATCCCTTCCATCTTCGTTCGGCACATCAGGAATTTGCAAACCTTGTCGGCAATCACAGTATCAGCTCCAAAATAGAACTCACGGGTGTCCAGGACCTTACCTGTTGTAGCATCTATGTGTTGTACTGTCCAAACCTTGTCCTTTTCGATGAAGGGATGGTAGTCTGTGTTAGGCAATGGTATGTGGAAATGTTCACATTCTTCTTTGTCCAAATATAGAACATCATCGCCAACGGTACAATATAGCAACCATGGGCTGCTGGACATACCGGGGGCACAATAGTGATTTAATATAGGATACCAACGTGATCCGATACCTGCCATATAATAATTGTTTTCAAGGATATAATCTCTCCGGTATTCTTGATCCCAGTCCCTCCTGGGGGTATAGAAATGAGTTGTTAATTGATTCTTGCCTCCATGTACTTCCTCGCCTACGGAGTACACCACTAATGTATCGCATAAGTATTTCATAAAGACATCCATACCGTAACCTTGCGACTTAGTGCGTTGATACAGCTGAGCATCTGGCTTTGCTACGGCAATGGTGTCGCCCACTTTGGCACCAAAATCATACATCAAATAAGGTCCGAGTCCATTGTCGAGGTAAAACCAGACTTTCTTGTCCTCCTCAAAGACAGGAATGGCATACTCTATGGATTTTCGGTCTGTGGGTCTCACATACTTCTGCACCCATCGTTTGCAAGCCTTTCCATCAACGACGGTATCACCATCGAAATAGTTGTATTCCCAGTAATATGCATCCATATCACCAGCAACGCGTTCAGGAGTAAGTCCTTCATATTCCAGATTCTTATCGGCTTTAGAAACCCAGGTCTTCCCCTCTTCGATGAAGGGGCGGGAGCTGGAATCCTGAGCGTGAGAACACAGAGATAATATATTAATAAACCCAACAAATAATAATAGCCTTTTCATAAGAAATGATTATTTAGGAGCTAAAGTGTTAATTATATGATGAAGGTCTCTTTCCGTTTCATAGTGGAATGTTATTTAATCCTCACTTAATCAAGACCTTCCTTCCGTCCCGGATGTAGATTCCCTTCCGGGTGGGCTGAGAGTTGAGGCGGCGGCCGGAGAGATCTGACCATTTACCATTTACGGATTTACTATTTACGGATTTGTCGTCCAGAAGGTCGCGCACGGCATCGTCCACGAGCGGCAGGGAGAGGAGGGCGGTGTACTGCTCCTCGGCGTTCTCCAGGGTGAGGGTGTACTCGCCGTCGGGGTACTGCGTGAGGTCTGTGTTCAGCGCCACGACATTGCTCGTCTGCACGTCCTTCCGATACACCACCTCGCCTGCGGCATCCGTCAGGGTAACCGTGTAAGCTCCCGTCAGCGTCTTCAGGCTCACGAAGAGTTCCCTGGCCGAGTACTCACCCGTCAGCATCTCCTGCTCCGAAGCCTCATCCGTCTGTGCTGCGTTCTCTTCCGAAGCATCTTTTTCCGAAGCAGAGACACGCTGCGGACTCTTCGGCCGCGGCTTCACCACGTGCGTGAAGTCCAGCCACTTCTTCTTCACTTCAGAGGGAGAAGGGGGAGTAATGTTATCAATGTAATTCTCATTATAGTTATAATAGAGTACTTCGTCGCCAACAAAACATGAGATGAGATTCTCGTAGTTTCCTGCAACACCTCTTGGATAGGCATTAACCATTGGTAGCGAGCCGCCTATTCCTTCCTGCCACGTTGACAGCGATGAATAATCATAATCATAGATCTCTTTCTGATTCACCTCATCCCATCGGACAAATTGGTAAGGAGCGATTGTCAGGTATTCTCCCTTAAAAAACTGAGAACCTCTTCCTCTATATGCTACCATGCAGGATAAAGTGTTGGCTGGTGAAAAGTAATTATAAACTTTGAGAGAATCTCCGACCTCGACTCCGAAGTCGTAGATGAGTTGCAGCGGAGCATCACTCCTATTGGCGGCATAAAATACCCGCTTGCCCTCTTCGTACCATGCTCCTACGTAAGTGGTCCATTCGCCGTTCTTGTTTTTGTTCCTGCACCACATTTTCTTGCAGTTCTTGCTATCGATAATGGTGTCGCCCTCAAAGTAGTAGTCAGACCATCGATTGATAGTCCAGGTAATACCTAAAGTCGTTGCAGTTCTCCACACCTTCCCCTCTTCGATGAAGGGACGGTAGGGGCGGTCTTTGTCATTAATCCAAAGACTATGTTCCGAACCATCTTGGTCAACAACGATGTACTGAATGGCATCAGGTTCAAAGAAACGGAAGTACAAATCAAGGGCGTATACTCTTTCGCAGTCCATGGCTTCCCCGACTTCTTCATAGCTAAGACGCAGTTTGCATGTTTTCAAATCTTCGCCTCGTTCTTCGATGCAATAGACATAATGATTCTGGCAACAAGGTAACAACGCCGTTCCATAGACATGAAGGGCATAGCTGTCATGTTCTGGGTCGGGAACCAACTCGTAGGTTAGTCCAATCTCTGGATAGTCACTTGGCAGTTCAATACCTGGGGTGAATGGGCATCCATGCCATCCGTTGTATGGCATATCGAAAGAAAAAGGCAAGAAGTATGATCCGGCATAGACGTAGGCGGTGAAGTACTCCCAGTCACTTCTGTTATGTTCTATAGGTCCAGTAGAAAGCCCAACACCTTCTATCCACTCTACTTCCATACGTTCCGCGGCGTCGGACCGATGGCTGTTGGCCTCAAACGTTATCGTTTTCAGATTCTCGCCATTCACATTGATTGTACCCACTTTTTTTACCTCACAGTTGTAGTAATCGCCATACTCAGGTTCAAACCTGTCGCCTTCCTTCAGCGTGAAGTCGTAGATTAGGTATTCGCGCTTCGCCTTTACGTCATAGAGATACACACGTTGGTCCTCTTCACGGAAGAAGCCGACGATAGTCTCTTCGCCATGATTGGTTCTGGAGCACATCTTGAAGTATTCGCGTCCGTCAAAGACATACATTGCTTCGTCCAGAGAGAAGTAATAATCGGTCGTAGTATGTTCCGGGCGCAAGGAGAATCCATCGACACGCCAAGTCTTCCCCTTCTCGATGAAGGGGTGGTAAGTCTCTTGGTAATCATTAAAGCATAGAACCGGTTTCTTGGGGAATAGTAAGAAGTGGTAGAAGAGTTTGGGTCGCATGGGGTTGAAGAGGTCATCGCGATTATCATCATCTATTGGGGCTACGAATGAATTCTCCGAGAGCATCGGGTGTTCAACGCATGAATAGCTACCGAAGAAGATGACCTCCCCTTCTCCAGACACTTGATTCTCTTCGTAGTTGTAGCGCACTTTGATGCTCGAGAAATGGACGGCCGGTGTCAGGTCCATATCCTTGAGGTCCAAGTGCAGGTCGGCATTGGGGACAAAGACGTAGGGGGTGTTGGCCTGGGGAGACAGTTCTTGCTCGAAGATGATGCTGTCGGCATTCACTCGATCGAGGCGGTAGTACCGTCCCCAGGCGGCATCGGGCGTGATGGGGAGCATCAGTGTGGAGCGTCTGTGTGCGTCGTAGTCGAGACGGTTGCAGAGGGTGAACTCCATTTCCTTGAGCGATTCGTTCGGCTTGAAGGAACAGTAGGTGGAGTAGGCGGCATAGCCTTCGGCTGTCACCGTGATTACGAAATCGAGGCTGTCCTTGTCATAGATGTCAATCTGATAACCACCAGACGATGCCGTGGTGGCTGAGTAGCTGCCCATCTGTATGTGAGCGCCTGCTATGGGCTTGCCATCCTGGTCCTTGACGCTCCCGCCAAGGATATGGTACTGCTGTTGTGCCTGCACTGCCAAGGCGAGCAGGACAGAGATAGCAAAAGTCATCATTCGTTTCATAGTCGTATAGAATTTAGTTGAGTTCATTCGTGGGAAGCCCCTCTCCAACTCCCCCCAAGGGGGGAGGGCTCGTTTCTGGCAGTTTTCTTTTCAGAGGACTTGATGTCCTCCCCCCTTGGGGGGAGTTAGAGGGGGGCCAGAAGCCTGTGTCAGAGGCTGTCGAGCACTTGTTCGAAGGGGAGGTCGGGGTCGGGTTCGCCGAAGACTTCCTTCTTGAGCCTGAGCTTGCGGTGCTGCACGGCGGAGATGCTGACGCCGTAGATATTTCCGATGGCGCGGTTGGTGAGGCGCAGGCGGGTGAGGATGCAGAGCTGGATGTCCTCCTCGCGCAGGTCGGGAAAGCGCTGGCGCAGCCGGGTGAAGCGGTCGGCATCAATGGCATCGAGGGTGCGCTCCACCTCGCTCCACTCGCGGGAGGAGAGGGTCACATGGCGCTCGGCGCTGTCGCCGAGTTTCTGGATGACGGCGGACCGCTGGACGATGAAGTCCTTCAGGAAGTCGATGACGCCATCGCGCTGGCGCAGCTGTTCCTGCTGGAGGAGAGTCTGCTGCTCGTGGTGGCGGAGGTCCTGCTGGTGCATCTGCTGTTCCTGCTGGCGCAGCAGGGTCTCTGAAGCCAGTTGCCGACGGGCCGCCAGGAGCCGTTGGCGTGCGGCGTAGGCAGCCACGGCAGCCAACAGCAGCAGCAGGACGATGCCGCCCCAGAACGTGCGGCGCTGGAGGCGTGAGTGGTAGGCCATGCGCTCCTGCTCCACTTCCTGGGCAAGGGTGTTCTGGTAGTACTCGTCCTTCTGCCGGAGGGCGCGGTAGTAGAGTTCCTCGGCTCCGGCGAAGGCGGAGTCTATGGCTTCCTCGGCCGCTTCCGTGTCCCTGCGGTACAGCGCCAGCTTGGCGAGGCTGCTCTGGATGACATAGGCCGTACGGAGATCATCACCCGGCTGCATGGAGCGATAGACGCGCTCGGCAGCCTCCAGCGAATCGCAACTGACGAGGCAGCGCGCCAGCACCTGCTGGGCACTGGTGAGCAGATTCTCGGGGGCGCAGTCCACCGCACGCCGTGCACACCGCAACGCCTCGGAGTAGTGTTCCATGGCCCAATGGATGTTGGCCAGGGTGGTGAGGGTCTGCGCCACCTGCTCGGTGCCCAGCGAGTCGCTGGACTCCTGAGCCAAGTCGTAGGCGCGGAGCGCATAGGCCAGGGCCTGTTCGAAGGAGGTGTCGGTGTTGTAGGCGAGCTGGCTCGCGTACGTTCCTATATAATCCAGTATGATGATGTGGTTGCGCGGACTGTCGGGGTGCCGCTCGTAGGTGGCGAGTGCTTGGCGTGCCATGGCGAGTGCCGCCTCGGTGTTGCCCCAGGCCAGGGACTGTGCCAGCTGTAGCTGGGCGAGGTAGAGGGTGTGGAGGTCGCCTGCCTGCGTAGCCTCCCGGATGGCGTGGTTCAGGAGCAGTTCGGCGCGCTGGATGCTGTCGGCGTCGCAGGCTTCGAGGGCGAGGGCGTAGGCCGTGGGCGCATCGAGGTCTGTGATGTCAGTATTGCTGCGGGGCTCCTCGGAACCTCGTTGGCAGGCGACGAAGAACGTCGCGGCGAGCAGCAAAAGAAGGTGGCGTACGGCTGGCATGTGGTTTTTGGTTTGAAATCTGCGGCAAAGATACGGCTTTTTCTGATACATTGTATCGCTTACCCCATGGAAATTTTCGCGGAAGGAGAAAAACGGATACTATTGATTATTAACAAATTTCCATGCCTCCCGATGGCGGAGGGCATGGAAAAGTTTTCGAGGGGTGTTGCAGGAAGGTCATTTTTACTCCGTATTCCGGGGTAAATTGCGTGGATGATGCAGCAGGATTTCCTCGCGCAGGTGGTGGCGGTCGATGTGCATATAGATCTCGGTGGTCCCGATCTCCTCGTGGCCCAGCATCTCCTGAATGGCGCGCAGGTTGGCTCCTCCCTCGAGGAGGTGGGTGGCGAAGCTGTGGCGGAAGGTGTGGGGCGAGACGATGGAACGGATGCCGGCCTGGGCAGCCAGAGTCTTGACGATGTGGAAGATGGTGATGCGACTGAGGCTGGTGCCCCGGCGGAAGCTGAGGAAGACGGCATCTTCGTGGCCTGGACGGATGTTGATATTCCCGCGGTCCTCGAACCAGCGATTCAGCTCATCGATGGCGCGGGGCGAAATGGGCACCAGGCGCTCCTTCTTGCCCTTGCCGTGGACGCGGATGAAGCCCTCGTCGAGGAAGAGGTCGCTCATCTTGAGTCCACACAGTTCGCTGACGCGCAAGCCGCAGGAGTAGAGGGTCTCGATGATGGCCCTGTCGCGCTGCCCCTCGGCCTTGGTCAGGTCGATGGTGGAGATGAGGAGATCGATTTCCTGCACGGTGAGGACATCGGGCAGGTGGCCGCTGCGCGTAGGCGACTCGAGCAGTTCCGTGGGATCGGAACTGATCTCCCGCTCCAGATCCAGGAACTTATAAAAGGTACGCACGCCCGCGAGTATGCGCGCGATGGAGCGCGTGGTGATGCCGAGGTCCAGGAGCGTGGCCACGAAGGTCTGCAGCTGCTCCAGCGTGACTTCCCGGAAGTCAATGCCCTCTTCCTCCAGGAAGTTCAACAACTTGTCGAGATCCTTGAGGTAGGCATCGAGGGTGTTACCCGAGAAGCCACGTTCCAGCAGCAAGTATTGCTTGTAGCGGCGGAGTATGGCAGGCGGAATGATGGCGGGCACGTGCGTAGCGTGGTCTATTTGCCGATGAATACCTTGCGGAAGGAGCCGTCGGCCCGCTGCTCGATGCAGAAGCCATAGGGTTTCTTCATCCGTCGTCCGTTGAGGTCGAAGTAGGCCTTGGGAGCAGAGGGCTGCTGCGCTGCCAGCTCCTGGACGGGGGTGTTCTCGCGCTCGATGTTGAAGATGTAGGTGTTCAGGCTGCGCCCGGGCATGCTGACCATGACCTCATTCGTGGCCTCCTGGATTTCGATGGGAGACTCCTGGCAGAGGTTTTCGGGTTCGTTGCCCGTGGAGAGCAGGTGCGTGCCGCTGGTGACCTTGACGGGGAACTTGAGTCGCAGGTCGTAGGCGGTGGCGGTGGTGTCGATGGCCATGACGATGAGCACGGAGTCGCCCTTCATGTAGGCAGAATACTCGGTGGCAGCCTCCTGGCCGGAAGTCATCGTGGGGGTGCAGCCCATGCGGGTGGAACCCGTGACGTGCTTGGAGAAATGGGACATGACGAAGGCGCGCGGCAGGAGTTTGTTCTTCGTCTTGTTGCCCGCACCGTACTTCGCCTCGCCGGTGCTGACGAAAGCCCAATGCGCGCGCATGTACCAATATATATATCCCGTGCATCCGGCGAGCATACATTCGTTCAGCTCTTCGGCAAAGAGGAGCTGCTCGTGCCAGCTGGGCAGGCGGTCCTTGAGGTAATCGGTCACGGAGTGCTCCGTCATCCAGACCTCCTTGCCATACTTGGCGGCGAGGGTGGCAGCGCTCTTCATGTTCCCCAATGGCGGATGGCCATAGAGGTGACCCGCGATGATGTCAATCTGCTCGCGGGCGGTGGCATCCTTCATCAGGGGGTCGGAATAGTCGGGCCGGAAGCCGAGTGGCTCGGCACTGATGAGACGCACGCCGGGGTACTTCTCGCGGTCGAGCAGGTGGGCGTAGTTCTTGACCAGCTTGAGCTGCTGCTGGGGAGTATAGAGGCAGCCGGAATAGTTGACCCACCAGTCGGGCTCGTTCTGGATCGAAACGGCATCGACGGCAACGCCCTTGGACTTCATGTACTTCAGGAAGGTGTTCAGCCAGGGGAAGAACTTCTCGTAGCAGTCCTCGCGCAGCTCGCCCCGCTGGCCATTACCATCATCCGTGTTGCCGCCGGAGGCAGAGCCGTTGGTCTTGTAGTCACCGGGAGGAGACCAGGGGGTGCCGAAGACGATGCCTCCACGCTGCTTGACAATCTTGGCCGAAGGCACGGAGCCCTGCCAGTCGTAGGGAGTGTCCCAACCGATGTCGGCAGCCGTGATGTCGCCCTTGAAGTTCGGCGAAATCTCCATACGCATGATGTTCAGTCCGATCTTGGACGAGGGTCCATAGAGCAGTTTGACGGGTTGGGTGTCGGTGCCGAAAGGACACATGGCACCGTCACAGCAGGCGGCACCGAAACCGGTCACCGTCTGATAGCGATTCCTGTTCACCGTCACGGTGACGGTTCTGGCATCGGCGGCCGCAGCCACGGCCAACACGAAGAAGAGGGAAAGAATCTGTTTCATGGAAAAATAGGGGTATGACTTTCGGCTGCAAAGGTAAATATAATAATTCGTTCGCCAAAAAGATTTCACAAGATTAACGTTTCATGAAATAAAAATGAGATATAATCGAAGATTCCTCCGCATCTTATCGCTGATACGTCCGCATCCATCGCCGAATACCACCTGTGGTACTTGCTCATACACCTTGGTGTATGGCGCTCTGTCCCACGGTGTATGGCGCTCTGTCCCGTGGTGCATGGCGCCCTGTCCCGTGGTGCATGGCGCCCTGTCCCGTGGTGCATGGCGCTCTGTCCCATGATGCATAGCACTCTGTCCCGCGGTGCATGACACCCTGTCCCCAGCCTCTATACCCCTCCTCCTTCATTCAGCTCCACCCGCCTCTCCCCCTTTGCATGCAAAACAGAATTTCAAAAACCTTGCTAACCTTGCTAAAAATGTTAATTCCTTTAAAATTATGAAAGGTTTTTTAACGAAATTAGCAAGGTTAGCAAGGTTTTTGAAATTCTGTTTTGCAAAATACGATCTTCATGCCGGACGAATATAATCCCAAACCGGACATTAGCCCGTTGCGCGCGTAACTCAATGACCGATCTGGGCGAACTAAAAAAGCGCACCTGCCGAAATGGGGCAGGTGCGCTCTATGTGCGCTAAAAGATGTGATGTATCCTCGCGGGATTACTGGACCTCTTCTTCCTGAATCTTCTTGCCGCGGAGCAGGTAGGCTGTGGGAGCGGCAACGAACATGGAGGTGATGGTACCGATGACCACGCCAAGGATCATGGCGAAGGCGAAGCTGCGGATGCTGGCACCACCGAAGATGAAGATGAAGAGCAGCACGATGAGCGTGGAGACTGACGTGTTGATGGTACGCGTCAGGGTAGCGTTCAGGGACTGGTTGAAGAGGAGCTGCTTGTCGCGCTTGGGATAGAGACCGAGGTTCTCGCGGATACGGTCGAAGACAACCACCTTATCGTTGATGGAGTAACCGATACAGGTCAGCAGAGCACCGATGAAGGTCTGGTCAATCTCCAGCGAGAAGGGCATCCAGCCCCAGCAAGCGCTGTACATACCGAGGATGAAGATGGTATCCACGGCCAGGGCGGTGATGGCGCCGGCGGAGAAGGTCCAGCTGCGGAAGCGGACAAGGATGTACACGAAGATAACAATCAGTGCGAGGAAGACGCTGATGATGGCCCCGCGGGTGATATTCTCGGCGATGGAAGGTCCAACCTTCTGAGAACTGATGATGGAGCCACCGGCGCGCTCGTCGCGGTTGATGAAGTTCTCGAGGGTGAGGTCACTGCTGAGCTGACCGCCAGCCTTCAGGACCTGGAAGAGTTTCTCTTCGATCTCGCTGTCAACCTCGATGCCGTCCTCTTCGATGCGGTAGTTGGTGCTGATACGCACGGTCTTGCCTTCCGTACCGAGGGCGATGACGCTGGTGTTGGACTCGGGGAATGCCTCGGCCATGACGGGACGGATGCTCTCGGGCGACACTTCCTGCTCGAACTGAACGACGAAGTTGCGGCCCCCCGTGAAGTCGATGGAGCGGGAGAAGCCGCGGGTGAACATCAGACCGAGGGAGCACAGGACGATGACGCCGAAGATGGCGAAGGAGGTCTTCCAGGCACCCATGAAGTTGTAGTGGGTGTTGGAGAGGAACTTGCGGGAGATACCGGTGGTGAAGGTGAGGTCCAGCCACTTGTCCTTGTTCATCAGGCCTTCGAAGACGATGCGGGTGAGGAACACGGCGGTGAAGAAGCTGATGACGATACCGATGATGTAGGTGGTGGCGAAGCCGCGGATGGGACCTGTACCGAAGTAGTAGAGGATGATACCCGTCAGGATACTCGTCACGTTGGAGTCGATGATGGCGCTGAAGGCGTTGCTGTAACCAGCCTGCAGGGCCTGACGCACATTCTTGCCTGCGCGCATCTCTTCCTTAGTACGTTCGAAGATAAGCACGTTGGCGTCCACGGCCATACCCAAGGTCAGCACCATACCGGCGATACCGCTCATGGTCAGGGCTGCCTGGAAGGAGGTGAGAATGCCGAGGGTGAAGAAGAGGTTCAGGATCAGGGCGCCGTTGGCAACCATACCGGCACGGAAGCCGTACATGGCGATCATATAGAACATCAGCGCGATGAAGGCGACGATGACGGAGATGAAGCCCATGCGGATGGACTCAGCACCGAGGGTAGGACCTACGATTTCCTCGCTGACGATGTTGGCGGGAGCGGGCATCTTACCGGACTTGAGCACGTTGGCCAGGTCGCGGGTGTCCTCGGCGGTGAAGTTACCGGTGATCTGGCTGTTGCCGCCGGTGATTTCGTTCTGCACGTTGGGAGCGCTATAGACGAGACCGTCGAGCACGATGGCCACGGGGCGATGGATGTTGGCCTTGGTCAGGGCAGCCCAGCGACGTGCGCCTTCGACATTCATCTGCATGCTGACGCAGGGGCGGGAGTTCTGGTCGTACTCGTCCTTGGCATCGGTGACGACATCACCTTCCAGGGGAGCACGTCCGTTGCGCTCGGTGACCTTGATGGCATAGAGCTCGAAGACCTCCTCGTTCTTGTCGATACCCTTGACGCCCCAGAGGAGCTTCATGTCCTCGGGCAGCACGGACTTGGCCTCGGGAGTCTGGAGGAGCTCGTCGATAGCGGCCATGTCACGCTTGTTGGCATAACCGACCACGGCACCGTTGTTCTGGTTGATGACCTGCAGGCGAGCCAACAGGGGGTGAGCCTTCAGGGCCTGTTCGTCGGTGGCAGCGGTAGCAGCATCGTCCTTGGCGCTGGCGCCTTCGCCCTTGGCAATAGCGGCGAGGGCATCGTCAGCAGAGGGAGCAGCGGCGCTGTCGGCAGGAGCAGCAGCGCTGTCGACAGGAGCAGCCTCAGCAGCCTCAGCGGCCTCGGCAACCGCGGTGCTATCCGTGGCCTCGGCAGCCTCAGTTCCATTCACGCCGGCGGCAGCGAGCTTGCTGTCGAGAGAGATGAGGAAGGGAGCAGCCTCGGTAGTGATATAGGTCTCCCAGAACTCGAGGTTGGCAGAACCCTGGAGGAGCTTGCGGACACGCTCGGGCTCCTTGATACCAGGGAGCTCGACCATGATGCGGCCTTCCTGACCTTCGAGGGCCTGGATGTTGGGCTGCACGACACCGAAGCGGTCGATACGGGTACGGATGACATTGAAGGAGTTGTCGATGGCGGCCTTCACTTCCTCGCGCAGCACGCTCTCGACTTCGCGGTCGGTGCTCTTGGTGTTCACCTTGCCACGCAGCTGCTGGGTGGCGAAGAGTTCTGCGAGGGAGCTGTTGGGTGCCAGAGCCTTGTAGTCCTTCACGAAGAGGGAGATGAAATCGCCCTGACCCTGCTTGGCCTCCTGCCTGGCCTGTGCGATGGCCTGCTTGAAGTTAGCATCTTCCTTGTGGTCGGCCAGAGCCTCCACGACATCGGGAACACTGACTTCGAGGATGACGTTCATACCACCCTTGAGGTCCAGACCCAGACCGATGCCCATTTCACGGCACTGCTTGAGGGTCCAGGCACCGAAGTACACTTTCTCGTTCTGCAACGAGTCGAGATAGTGCTGCGCTGCAGTTTCGCCCTCTACGGCTGCAATCTTCTCGGCCTTGCCTTCATAGTGGCTGACCACCCATGAGAAGCTGAGGTAGAAGATGCAGACAAGGGCAAGCAAGACAGCGAATGCTTTTACGAAACCTTTGTTTTGCATTGTTGTAGTTTGTTATTTAATGAATTGTTTACACGTTTAAGCGCGCAAAAGTACATCTTTTTTTCGAAACGGGCGGTCTCTTCGGGCAATTATTTAGCTTTGAGAGGCAAAAAACGGGCGTTTTCTCCTATTTTCGCGTCAATTTCGTTAGAATAGGATAGTGGTCAGAGTACTTTAGGCTTTTATCTACGCGAGTGAAGTGACTTTCCCAGCGGTCGCCACTGAAGAGGATGTGATCGATGCGCACGGGGAAGCCCCGGTCGTGGAACGTGAAGCCCATGCCGGTTCCACTCTGGCTGTAGGCGTTGGTGAGTCCACGGGACAACTTGCGCAGGGTGTAGGAGACCGGTGTGTCGTTGAAATCTCCCATGACAATGACCGGACGGGGCAGCCATTGTTCAATAAAATGCTGAATGGTGTCGGCCTGGGCGGCGCGCAGGGGAGCCGCGATGGACAGCAGGTTCACCAAGGGCGAGAGCTCTCGGCGCAAGGTGTCGCGGATGTGTTCGGCGTAGGCGTTGCGGGCATGGTTCTCAATCGCATCGCGGTAATCATCTTTCACGACTTCCGAGAGGTGGTTGCTCTCGAAGTGGTTGTTGATTACGAGGATGGTGTCCTGGCCATCGAGGAGCTTGGCATAGATGCCGCCGTTGGTGCGGGTGGGGTAAGAGAGGGTGTCGGCTTCGAGGATGGGCAGCCGCGAGAAGAGCACCACGCCCTTGTGGTTATAGCTGTGGTAGCCCATTTCCTCCATATTATTCACGATGGTGGTGAGGCTGGCTCCTCCGCCATTGGACTCCTGGAGGCAGATGATGTCTGCATCCGAGAAATAGATCAGGTTGGCCACGGCGTTGTTGCCCTCGTCGTCACGCGCCTCCTTTCCGCCGAAGCCACGGGTGTTGTAGGAGAGCAGCGTCAGGCAGCTGTCGCCCTCCGGCAGATCCTTGGAGAAATTCAGAGGGCAGTAGTCCCAGAGGAAGCTATAGCACACGCCCATGCCCAACAAGGGCAGCCAGACGCGCTTAGCCTTGAAAATCAACCAGAAGAAGACAAAGGCGATATTGGCCAGCGCGATGAGGGGGAACATCAGCGACAACAGGGTCAGACGCGGGAAGCTGGAAGGGTCGAGATAGGTGACAGCACACGCCAGCCACAGCACCAGGATACTGGCGACGTTGATGCCCGTGAAGAAGTACACGGTTATGTTTTTCAGCCACTTCATGCGTCTGCGTCTGTTCCTGATTCAGAGAGGTCAGTCCTTGCTGGCATCGAAGAGGGTCTTCTTCTCCTCGGTGGTGAGGCTGTCGTAGCCTCCGCGCTTGACCTTGTCGAGGATCCGGTCCATCTCCGCCTCGCGCTCCTTCTTCCGGTAGTTCCACTCCATGTCGGCGCTGTGCTTGCCGCCCACGTGAACATCCATCTTCGGTTTGGTGCGGAAGCGCTTCCCGATGCTGCCCCGGAGGTCAACGAACCACTGCTTGACGGCGCTCCAACCGCTCTTGCGCGAGGAAGTGTTGGTGACGTCCTCATAGCGCGTGAAATAGTTGTCCGAGCCGCCGAAGCCGCCATAGCCGCCCGTGCCGCCGCCGAAGAAACGACCACTGCCGCCACCTGGATGCTTGCGCCAATAGAGAATCAGCAGCAGACCGAAGAGCATACCGCCGAGGTGAGCCACGTGCGCCACGCCATCGCCGGGATTACCGAGGGCGCTCATCAGCTCTATCACAGCGTAGCCGATGACGAACCACTTGGCCTTGATGGGGAAGGGAATGGGAATGATGAACATACGTTCCTCCGGGAACATCATGCCGAAGCTCAGCAGGATGCCATAGACTGCGCCGGAAGCACCGACGGTGGTCCAGCGATTGAGGAACGTCTCCATGGGCACCGTCACGCCGCCACCGATGTTCACCACATCGAAGGCCGAGAGGCCCTGGTACATATATTCCACGTACTGCGCGCCCTCCTGCATGAGGCCGGCGCCCACACCGCAAACGATATAGTAGAACAGGAAACGCTGGGAACCCATCACCTGCTCCATGATGCGGCCAAACATCCACACCGCAAACATATTGAAGAAAATGTGTTCCAGACCTCCATGCACGAACATGTAGGTAAACAGCTGATAGAGCTTGAAGTCCGAAGCCATGAAGAAATGCAAGCCCAGGAGGTCGTCAAAGTCGATGCCATAGCGCACGAGCACGACCTTAGCCAAGTACATCAGCAGGTTGATAATGATTAAGTTTTTTGTAACCAGAGGCATATTCAGGTTCATAAATGCTATCTTTGAATGGTTTGAGGGCGCAAAAATACGCATTTTTACTGGCAAATCAGGCGAAATGCAGCTAAAATAACGTGAAAAGACGCATTTTTTGCAAAAAAACTTTGCGGAAAAGAGTTCTTTCATTACATTTGTCCCACGAAATGAGCCAGAAACGGCTTTTTCTATTCCCACAAGGACGTTTTTCAATAACCCTTTTAAAAACTTTAATTATGAACAAGACAGAATTAACAAATGCCATTGCCGAAAAGGCTGGTCTGACCAAAGTTGACGCCAAGAAGGCTCTCGAAGCTACAATCGCTGCTATCACAGAAGCTCTGAAGGCTGGTGACAAGGTTGCTCTCATCGGCTTCGGAACATTCGCTGTTGCTGAGCGTCCCGCCCGCCAGGGTGTGAACCCCCAGACCGGTAAGGCCATCAAGATTGCTGCCAAGAAGCTGGCTAAGTTCAAGGCTGGTGCCGAGCTCGACGCTGCTATCCAGTAAGCGGCCATTGCATTTTGCAAACCACAAGAAAATGTGCCGTCCCGCAACCGGGGCGGCATCTTTTTTTGCGCCGAGGACTGGGAAAGTGTTCTTTTTGAAGCACAAAACCGTAAAAACTTCTGGATTTAAACCGTAAACCGTAAACTTTTTCGTATCTTTGCGCCCGAAATTTCGTCTATTATATAATAAGGTATGCAAATCGAACAGAAAATCACTCAGGCGGTGCTTGCCGCCATCAAGACGTTATATGGTCAGGACGCCCCGGCACAGCTGGTGCAGCTGGACACTACAAAGAAGGATTTTGAAGGCCACCTGACACTCGTCGTCTTCCCCTTCCTGAAGATGAGCCGCAAGAAGCCCGAGGACACGGCACAGGAGATCGGCCAGTACCTCGTGGAACAGCTGCCTGACGTGGTGGCGCGCTTCAATGTCATCAAGGGTTTCCTCAACCTCGTCATTGCTGACGCCTGCTGGATCAGCCTGCTCAACGAGATCCGGCTGGAGGAGCGCTATGGGCTGAAACCCGTGACTGACCAATCGCCGCTGGTGATGATCGAGTACTCATCGCCCAATACCAACAAGCCCCTGCACCTGGGCCACGTGCGCAACAACCTGCTCGGATGGGCACTGGCGCAGGTGATGGAAGCCAACGGCAACCGCGTCGTCAAGACCAACATCGTCAACGACCGCGGCATCCACATCTGCAAATCCATGCTGGCATGGCAGAAATGGGGCAACGGCGAGACGCCCGAGAGCACGGGCATGAAAGGCGACCACCTCATCGGCAAGTACTATGTGGCCTTCGACCAGCACTATCGTGCCGAGCGCCAGGAACTGATGGACAAGTACATGGCTGAGGGCATGGACGAGGAAACGGCCAAGGAACGTGCCGAGAAGGAGAGCCCCCTGATGCAGGAAGCCCGCCAGATGCTCGTCAAGTGGGAGCAGAACGACCCCGAGGTGCGCGCCCTCTGGAAGCGCATGAACGACTGGGTCTATGCCGGCTTCGACGAGACCTACAAGGCACTGGGCGTCGGGTTCGACAAGATTTACTACGAGAGCCAGACCTACCTCGAAGGCAAGGAAAAGGTGATGGAAGGACTGGAGAAAGGATTCTTCTATCGCCGCCCGGACGGCAGCGTATGGGCTGACCTCACGGGCGAAGGTCTGGATGAGAAGCTGTTGCTGCGCGCCGACGGCACCAGCGTCTATATGACCCAGGATATCGGCACCGCCAAGCTGCGCTTCCAGGACTTCCCCATCGACAAGATGATCTATGTAGTGGGCAACGAGCAGAACTACCACTTCCAGGTCCTCTCCATCCTGCTGGACAAGCTGGGCTTCAAGTGGGGCAAGGACCTCGTGCACTTCTCCTACGGCATGGTGGAGCTGCCCAACGGCAAGATGAAGTCGCGCGAGGGCACCGTCGTGGACGCCGACGACCTCATCGAGAAAATGATTGAGGATGCAAAGACGATGAGCCAGGACAAGGTCAACAAGCTCGAGGGCATCAGCGACGAGGAGGCGCAGGAGATTGCACGCATCGTGGGGCTGGGCGCCCTGAAATACTTCATTCTCAAGGTGGACGCCCGCAAGAACATGCTCTTCAACCCGGAGGAGTCCATAGACTTCAACGGCAACACGGGTCCGTTCATCCAATACACCTATGCCCGCATCCGCAGTATCCTCCGCAAAGCCGCAGATGCAGGTATCGTCTCGAAGGAACTCCCGTCCGCCGAATTAAGCGACAAGGAAATCGCCCTCGTCCAGCAACTGGCAGCCTTCGGCGCCGCCGTCCGTCAGGCTGGCAGCGACTACAACGTCAGCGTCATCGCCAACTACTGCTACGACCTGGCCAAGGAGTTCAATGGATTCTACCACGATTTCCAGATCTTGAAGGAACCCGACGAGCAGAAACGCGCCATCCGCCTCGCCCTCTGCGAAGCCGTGGCCAAGGTCATCAAGAGCGGCATGGGACTGCTGGGCATCGAGGTGCCGGAGAGGATGTAGAGTTATTCAAGTTTCGTAAGTATGTTAACAATCAGTAAGGAAGCGCCACAAAGGGGTCGTGAGATGATGAGAGCGCCCCAAAGGGGCAATGAGATGTCAGCCCAGGGCATCGCCCTGGGTAGCGGATTACAGCCATATACGCGCCCTGTAAGGGCAAAAGAATGGTCATCAGATATAAATCTTTTGCCCTTCCGCATACCCAGGGCCATGCCCTGGGCTAACATATCGCTGCCCTTGCAGGGCGTTATTTACTTGCGAAACTGGAGTAATTCGTAAAATCAATAAAATCGTGAAATTAATTTCTCCTCCCGACTACCGCCACGACACCGTGCTCCCATTGCCCATGGAGGTGCCGGCCGAAGCCATTGCCGTGGATGCCGCCTGCAGCGGTAATCCAGGGCCCATGGAGTATCGGGGCATTTATCTGAAGACGGGGCAGGAGATCTTTCACTTCGGTCCCGTCCACGGCACGAACAACATCGGGGAGTTCCTGGCCATCGTACACGCCATGGCACTTATGAAGCAGAAGGGAGTGTCCATGCCTGTCTATAGCGACAGCAGGACTGCCATCATCTGGGTGACAAAGCGCAAGGCGAAGACCACGCTGGCGCCGACACCTGAGAACCAACCGCTGCTGCAGCTCGTGGCACGTGCCGAGAACTGGCTGCGGCAGAACGGCACACCCTACCCTCTCCACAAATGGGAAACAGAGAAGTGGGGCGAGGTGCCCGCAGACTTCGGCCGAAAATAGAAGAATCATGAAAGAGTTCCTGAAAGTACTACGCCGCTTTGCACTGCCCTACAAAGGGTACATCATCGGAGCCATCATCGCCAACCTCCTCTCGGCGGTGATGAACGTCTTCTCCTTCATGAGCATCATGCCCATGCTGAATATGCTGTTCGGTATGGACACGGCGGCGTACGACTTCATGGCATGGGACGGACCGGGAAGCCTGAAGGACATTGCCATCAACAACCTCTATTACTACACCTCGCTGCTCATCGGCGAGTACGGCCACAAGACCGCCCTGCTGCTCATCGGCCTGTTCCTCGTCGTGACCACGTTCATCAAGACCTTCTGCTACTTCCTCTCGTCGGCAGTCATGGTGCCCCTGCGCACCGGCATCGTCCGCGACATCCGCATCCTGGTCTATGACAAGGTGTTGCACCTGCCGCTGGCTTTCGTGAACGACGAGCGCAAGGGCGACATCATCGCCCGCATGAGCGGCGACGTGGGCGAGGTGGAGAACAGCGTGACATCCTCGCTGGACATGCTCATCAAGAACCCCATCCTCATCATCTTCTACTTCGCCACACTCATCTTCATCTCCTGGCAGCTGACGCTCTTCACCATCGTCGTGCTGCCCGTGCTGGGGTGGATCATGGGAGCCATCGGCCGCAAGCTGAAAGCCCAGAGCCTCTACGCCCAATCCAAGTGGAGCGAGACCATGGCGCAGCTGGACGAGATGCTGGGCGGACTGCGCATCATCAAGGCATTCACCAGCGAGGAGCGCATGGTCGAGCGCTTCCGCCGCGTCAGCAACGAATACCGCGATGCCAGCAACCGGGTGACCATCCGGCAGGCCTCTGCCCACCCCGTCAGCGAGTTCCTGGGAACGTGCATCATCGTGCTCGTGCTCTGGTTCGGAGGAACACTCATCTTCAGCGACCACTCGCCCATCGATGCGCCCACGTTCATCTTCTATATGGTCATCCTCTACAGCGTCATCAATCCGCTGAAGGAACTCTCCAAGGCCAGCTACGCCATCCCCAAGGGACTGGCCAGCATGGAACGTATCGATAAGATCCTCAATGCCGAGAATCCCATCCGGGAACCTCTGGTACCCATGCCGCTCAATGGACTGAACGACCACATCGAATTCCGCAATGTACACTTCTCCTACTCCAACAATCCGCTGGAGATCATCCACGGCGTGGATCTCATCGTGCCGCGCGGAAAGACCATAGCCCTGGTGGGGCAGTCCGGGTCTGGCAAGAGCACCCTCGTGGACCTGCTGCCCCGCTACCACGATGTGACAGGCGGCGAAATCCTCATCGACGGCACCAACGTGCGCCGCTTCCGCATCCACGACCTGCGGTCGCTCATCGGCAATGTCAACCAGGAGGCCATCCTCTTCAACGACACGTTCTTCAACAACATCGCCTTCGGAGTGCCCGATGCCACGATGGAACAGGTCGTCGAAGCCGCCAAGATTGCCAACGCCCACGACTTCATCCTCGCGAGCGAGAACGGCTACGACACCTACGTCGGCGACCGCGGTTGTCGCCTCAGCGGAGGCCAGCGCCAGCGCATCTCCATCGCACGCGCCATCCTGAAGAACCCGCCCATCCTCATCCTCGACGAGGCCACCAGCGCCCTCGACACCGAGAGCGAGCGGCTGGTGCAGGAGGCACTGGAACGCCTGATGAAGTCCCGCACCACCATCGCCATCGCCCACCGCCTCAGCACCATCAAGAATGCCGACCTCATCTGTGTGCTCCACGAGGGACGCATTGTCGAACGGGGTACCCACGAGGAGCTGCTGGCACTGGGTGGCTACTACAAGCACCTGAACGATATGCAACAGCTGTGATGAAACGCCTCGCTGTCCTTCTGCTCCTTTGGATGCTGACCTTTGCCCTCGGCAAACTCGCTTTCGTAGCCCTCTGCCATGGTCAGGAAGTCATCCGCATCAGCGATCTGGTCGCCATACAATGGCATGGATTGCCGATGGATCTCTCTGTGACAGCATATCTCCTGCTGCTGCCATGGCTCTGCTGCTGGATAGGTTCCAACTGGTCCGCCTCCTGGCGCCTGCTGCGCTGGGTGCTCGTCATCTTCAATGCCCTTGCCGCCCTGGCCATCGTCGCTTGCATCGTGGGCGACATCGTGCTCTATCCCTTCTGGGGCTTCAAGCTCGATGCCACCATCTGGACATATATCGACAGTCCCAAGGATGCCGTGGCCAGCGTCTCCATCGGATTCGTGATCCTCACCCTCCTGATCTCCCTCGCCTTAGCCGCCTTGCTCTTCTGGCTCCTGTGCAGGTCCATGGGAGTGCAGCGTCGGTGGTACGCAGCCTCAGCACCCGCGCTACGCAGTCGCACCACCGGCAGTACCCGTTCCCGCGCCCTGCTGCGCGGACGCAGACTATTGGGTTTCCTGCTCCGCAATACGGGTTACCTCCTGCTGGGCGGCGTGCTCTTCGTCTGTCTGCGTGGAGGCCTGACGGAGTCCACGATGAACGTCGGCAACGCCTATTTCAGCGAGCGCCAGTTCCTGAACCACGCTGCCGTCAACCCCGCTTTCAGCCTCCTTGCCTCCTCGCAGAAGGTAGAGCACTTCGACCAACTCTACCGCTCGATGTCCTCCGAGGAAGCCGACCGCCTGCTTGCAGGACTCTACCCAATAACATCGCCCGCTGCAGCGAACTCTGAGGAATCGGAGCACTCTGATTACTCCGAAAACCCCACCCCCTCCGCTCCCCCCATCCTCCTGCGCACCTCGCGCCCCAACATCCTCCTCATCTTCTGGGAAGGTTGCGGCGGACAGCTCACCGCTTCCTTAGGAGGGCCGGACGGTCCTGCCGCCATCACCCCCAACCTCGACTCCTTCGCCCAGACGGGCATCTTCTTCTCCGAACTGCGCGCCAACAGCTTCCGGACCGACCGCGGCACCCTCAGCACCCTTTCCGGACACCTCTCCTACCCCACACATTCGCTGATGAAGATGGCGTCGCGAGCCAGAAAGCTACCCAGCCTCGCCCAAAGTCTGGCGGCTGCGGGCTACTCGACCTCATTCATCTATGGCGGCGACGTCAACTTCACGAATATGAAGGGCTATCTGCTCTCCACAGGCTATCAGCACATTCTCGCAGACATCGACTTCAGCCACTCAGAGCGCACCTCTTCCAAGTGGGGCGTCTCAGACAGCATTCTCTTCCGCCGACTCTTCGACGAACTCACGGCTCCCCCGACAGATGCCTCGCTGCCTGCCACACCCCGGTTCACCACCGCACTGACACTCAGCAGCCACGAGCCCTGGGACGTACCATCCTCCTACCGCCTACCGACAGATGCCGACGAGAAAGTGGCAGCCTTCCGCTACACGGACCATCACCTTGGGCAGTTCATCCGTCGCATGAGCCAGACACCACAATGGAAGAACCTGCTCATCATCATCCTGCCAGACCATGGCGTCCAGGCAGCCGGAGTCAGCAAACGGGAAGAACCCCGCTTCTTCCACATCCCCATGGTATGGACCGGCGGAGCCATTGCCGGAGCCTGCCAGGTGACGGCACTGATGAACCAGAGCGACCTCCCGGCCACACTCCTGGCCCAGATGGGACTGCCCCACGAGAACTACCCCTGGAGCCGCGATGTCCTCTCGCCCGCGTACGTGCGTTCCTTTATCTACAGCACTTTCAACGACGGCTTCTACCTCTGCACCCCAACCGCCTCCGCCTTCTACGACAACAAATCGCAGCAGACCACCGCCTATGGCGACACCCTGCAGACGGACAGCCTCGTCCGGCTGGGAAAAGCCATCCTCCAGCGTTCCTACGACCAGCTCGAAGAGCTCCACTGAATGCTTTTCCGCTTGCTTTTCGGCAGAAAAAGAAGTTTTCCGGACGAAGAAAGAAAAAAACTTTAAAGTTTAAACTCTCAACTATAAACTTTTTTGTACCTTTGCGCCCGAAAAACAATGTGGATAGATTTGGGCTGCTTGCAACCACACAAAAAAATGCTAAAACCAACCTGCATGGTTGGACGCATATTTCCCCAATGACATCCCCATTCAATTCATAAATTATTAATTCTAAAGTTAGAAATTGAAATGGGTTATTTATTTACTTCAGAATCCGTGAGCGAAGGCCATCCCGACAAGGTGGCCGATCAAATCAGCGATGCCGTGCTGGACAACCTCCTCGCCTTCGACCCGCAGTCGAAGGTGGCCTGCGAGACCCTGGTCACTACGGGGCAGGTGGTGCTGGCCGGCGAGGTCAAGTCCGAAGCCTATGTGGACCTGCCCGAGATAGCACGCCAGACCATCCGGCGCATCGGCTACACCAAGGGCGAGTATATGTTCGAGGCCAACTCCTGCGGCGTCTTCTCGGCCATCCACGAGCAGAGCCCCGACATCAACCGCGGCGTGGAACGCGAAGATCCCATGAACCAGGGCGCCGGCGACCAGGGAATGATGTTCGGCTATGCCACGAACGAGACCGAGAACTACATGCCGCTGGCACTGGACCTGGCACATCGCATCCTGCGCGAGCTGGCCGACATTCGCCGGGAAGGCGTGGAGATGACCTACTTGCGCCCCGATGCCAAGAGCCAGGTGACCATCGAATACGGCGATGACAACCGTCCACTGCGCGTGGACACCATCGTCGTGAGCACACAGCACGACGAGTTCATCCAGCCCCTGGACGGCGACCAGGCAAAGGCAGACCGCGAGATGCTGGCACAGATCCGCCGCGACGTAAAGGAAATCCTGATGCCGCGGGTCATCGAGAGCATCCAGAGTGACGAGGTGCGCGCACTCTTCGACGACCACATCACCTATCACGTGAATCCCACGGGCAAGTTCGTCATCGGCGGACCTCATGGCGACACGGGTCTGACAGGGCGCAAGATCATCGTCGACACCTATGGCGGCAAGGGCGCTCACGGAGGCGGGGCCTTCTCCGGCAAGGATCCCTCCAAGGTGGACCGCTCCGCAGCCTATGCCGCACGCCATATCGCCAAGAATATGGTAGCCGCCGGCGTGGCAGACGAGATGCTGGTTCAGCTGAGCTACGCCATCGGCGTGGCAGAGCCCGTGAGCATCTACGTGCAGACCTATGGCACCAGCCACGTGCCTCTGACCGACGGCGAGATAGCACGTCGCATCTCCACCCTCTTCGACCTGCGCCCACGTGCCATCGAAGACCGCCTGAAACTGCGGGCGCCCATCTACGAGGAAACCGCAGCCTACGGACACATGGGGCGCGAGCCACAGCGCGTCATCAAGACGTTCCACAGCCACTACGGAAAGCCCGTAAGCCTGGAAGTAGAACTCTTCACGTGGGAGAAACTGGACTACGTCGAAAGAATCAAGAAAGAATTCAAGACCATCTAGAACCTCTAGAGCATTTAGAAAATCTAGAGCCTCTAAAACCTCTAGAAAAAAACAAGAAAACCATGCGCATAGCAGTCTATTGTGCCTCGAGCACGAAAATACATCCCGATTACTTCGCAGACGCCCGCGCCATCGGCGAGGGACTGGCACGCCGCGGCATCGGTCTCATCAATGGCGCAGGCCACATGGGACTCATGGGCGCCTCGTCCGATGCCTGCCTGGCTGCCGGCGGCGAGGTGACGGGCATCATACCCTCATTCATGGTCGAGCAGAACTGGCACCACACCGGGCTCACCCAGCTGATTGAGACACGGGACATGCACGAGCGCAAGCAGACCATAGCAGACCTCTCCGACGGCTGCATCGCCCTGGCGGGCGGTTGCGGCACCCTCGAAGAACTCATGGAGGTCATCACCTGGAAGCAACTGGGACTCTACCTGAAACCCATTGTCATCCTCAACACACGCGGCTACTACGATCCCCTGCTGGCTCAGCTCCAGCGGGGGATTGACGAACACTTCATGGGCGAGCGCCATGCCGGCATCTGGCGCGTGGCCCAGTCGCCCGAAGAAGCCATCGACCTCGTACTCTCCACCCCGCTCTGGGATGCCAGTGTGCGCAAGTTTGCTGCCATCTAAAGTAAATCCGTAAATTTGGACACCCTGTTCTACAAAGGCTTCTTTGAGCGCGACTCGCTGCTGCAGAACGACTCGCTGCTCTTCCACCCTCCCGGCATCTGCCGGGAAGACCAGATAGGCATGCCCGTAGAACTCCGTCCACATCTGCCGTACGACAACGATTCCCTCACGCTGCTGCTCCTCCTCTGCTTCCTGCTGCTCGTGGTGGTAGTAGTCTTGCGCCGACGCACCGTGAGCGAGCAGATCAGCAACTTCCTCTATCCCCAAGTCAGCCAGAGCTCATCCAGCTCGCACTCCGACAATCTCAACAACAGTTTCTTTGGCGGTTGGCTGACAGACGGCCTCCTGATCATCATGGCCTGTCTGCTCTATGGGACACTCTACTTCCTATATGCCAAGGAGCACTGGACACTATGGAGTGTGCCGCTGACCACGCTGCACTGGCTGGGTATCTATTCGGGGGTCTGCCTGGTGTTTTTTGCACTGAAACAACTGCTGATAGTGACCATAAACCACATCTTCTTCCCACGCGAGAAACGCCGCCTGTGGGTGCAGGCCTACGGCTTCCTTTTCAACTCCGAGAGCATCCTGCTGCTGCCCCTTCTTCTGGCAACAATTTATCTCAGATTGTCACCTGAGATTGTCATTTACAGTTTCCTTTTTCTGTTACTTTTTGTCAAAACGTGGGTCCTAATCAAGGACTTTACTTACTTTTTCGGTAAATTTTATGGCATTTTGCATCTTTTTGTGTACTTTTGCACCCTCGAAGCGGTTCCCATTCTTGTTCTCTGGACAGTATTGGGCCGTTTGACAAACTATTTGACAACAACACTATAGAGTAAAACAGATGATTAAGAAGATTCTGGTTTCACAACCAAAACCCTCTTCCGAAAAATCTCCTTACTTCGACATTGCAGAACGTCACCACGTAGAGATTGTTTTCCGGCCTTTCATTAAGGTAGAAGGAGTTTCCGCAAAAGAATTCCGTCAACAGAAGATTTCGTTGTCGGAGTTTACGGCTATCGTTTTCACATCCCGCCACGCCATCGACCACTTCTTCGCTCTCGCCAAGGAGTTGCGATTCCCCGTGCCCGAGGATATGAAGTATTTCTGCATTACAGAACAGGTGGCACTCTACATACAGAAGTATGTGCAGTACCGCAAGCGCAAGATCTTCTATGGCAGCACGGGCAAGTTCGCAGACCTCATCCCGACCATGGCCAAGCACAAGACCGAGCGCTACTTCGTGCCCCTGTCCGACGTTCATAGCGACGAAATCGCCCAGATGCTCGATGAGAAGAAGCTGAAGCACACCGAGGGTGTCATGTACCGCACGGTGCCCAATGACTTCGTGGGCGACGAACCCTTCGACTACGACTTGCTCGTCTTCTTCAGCCCCAGCGGAGTACAGAGCCTGCTGCAAACCTTCCCCAACTTCAAGCAAGGCGACATGGCCATTGCCTGTTTCGGTCCCACGACCGCCAAGGCCATTCGCGATGCCGGCCTGCGCCTGGACCTGGAGGCTCCTACGCCCAAGTACCCCAGCATCACCAGCGCCCTCAACGCATTCATCGAGGAAGTCAATAAGAAAAAATAGCATCTCCCCCCAGAGGCAATGAACACCGTTCATTCCTTCCCCAAGAGCGAGCGCCTCTGTAGCCGCAAGGCCATCGAGGCACTCTTCGCGAGCGGAAACCGTTCTTTCACGGCCTTTCCGCTCCGCGTGGTTTATAGGCAAGCCGAAGAGACCCAGCTACTCATCTCCGTGTCCAAGCGTCATTTCAAACATGCCGTGGACCGCAATCGAGCCAAACGCCAGATCCGAGAGGCGTGGCGCCTGAACCGCGACATCCTCACGGCAACAAACTCCGGCGACGCCGTTCCCTCACCCGCCGCCGATGCCTCCTCCCCCGCCCCCACCCTGCACCTCGCCTTCATCTGGCTCGCCGACGAGCCACAGCCCTCCGAACTCGTCCATCGGAAACTGAAGCACCTGCTGCATCGAATCAGAGAACAATTAACGGAATCTCGAAATATCGTGATATCGTGATATCGAAATATCGTAATATCGTAATATCGAAATATTGTAAAATTCCTCTCCGTGTTTCGTCGTCTCTTCATACTCCCCATCCGTTTCTACCAGCGATTCATCTCTCCGCTGACGCCTCCCTCATGCCGCTACACCCCCACCTGTTCGCAATACGCCATCGAGGCGATTCAGAAGCATGGCGTGCTGAAGGGATTGTATCTTGCCACACGGCGTCTGCTCAGCTGTCATCCCTGGGGAGGCCACGGCTATGACCCCGTGCCGGACAAGTTCTCCTTCTTCCGCGAACCCGGTCACCCCCAATACCGCCACTGAGACCATGGCTCCCTACCTTAATATACATACGCACACACCCGCCCGCGAGGACGAACAGACCGTCCCCGCCTTCGGCCTGCATCCGTGGCACCTCACCGACGCCTGGCAGTCGGAACTCTCCGCGCTGGAGGCCCAGATGTCGCCCCCCTGCTTCGTCGGCGAATGTGGCCTCGACCGCCTGTGCCCCACACCCTATCCCCTGCAGCTAGCAGCCTTCGAGGCCCAGATTCAACTGAGCGAGCGCCTCGCCCTGCCTTTGGTTCTCCACTGCGTGCGCGCCCTCAATGATGTGCTTCGCCTGAAGCGCGGCACCCGTCAACCTTGGATCTTTCATGGATTCCGCGGCAAGCCTCAGCAGCTACGCCAGCTCCTGGACCATGGCTTCTACGTCAGCTTCGGCTTTCGCCACAACACCGAGAGCCTGCGCGCCTGCCCCCTCCACCGCCTCTTCCTCGAGACCGACGACACGCCATCCCCCATAGCACCCCTCTACGCCGAAGCAGCCGCCCTCCTCGGCACCACGCCCCAAGACCTGAACCGCCAGCTCTGGCAAAACGCCACAGCACTCCTGGAGCCACCGGCCAAGTGAAACTTCGTATAAACGAAAGGACACCCTTCTACAGAATAGCAATATGCATCGAACCGCCGCCACATCCGGAGAAAAGAAGAATGCATCCAGTTCAATGAAATGGACCCACTACATAGCAGGCTTGATACTTGCCATGACGTTCATGGCAGGCTGTAGGCATGCTTCGCAGACGCCCCTGCTGACGGATGCCGAGGCGTTCCTGCCCGCAGAGCCTGACAGCGCGGATGCACGCTTGAAACAAGACCTACGGGCAGCGCTTTTGTCACTTCACCCTATACGACTCTAAAAAGAATGTGGTATTTGAAAAAAATTATGCGAATTTGACGTAGTATTGTCTCATGCTTTTAAGAATAATCATCATAGTAGCTCTTTTCTTTCCTGTGCATTTGTTTGCGCAGGAAAGATTTGTTGTTCAGGTCGTAGATGCCACTACTGGAGAAAAGCTCCCTTTTGCCCAGGTTTACAAAGGCAACATACATCTGACGATGACTAATTTGGATGGTATGTTTACGATGGAAGCGTCCCCGTCTGACAGTTTACTCATTACCTGCTTTGGGTATAAACCCATAGGGTTAGTTGCAAAAGAATTGGGCGACATCGTCAAAATGGAAATGATGACTACGTTAATGCGTGAAGTCACTATTCATCCTATAGAATATTGGTTGAAAAAGGCATCAAAGAAACTGAGTGGTGAATATCGGCGGTTTAGGAATAGGAAAGCCCGGTATTTCTATAGAGAACGTATAAAGCGAGACACCTTGAAGAGCCTTGTCGAGGCTTTTGTGGACGCAAACTCAGCAGTCAATTTACGACATATTATCATGCGTACGGGGCGTCAAATGGGCGCTCATTGGGGGACAAGTGAATTATGGCTGAACGCTCAAGTCGGTGTAATGACCAAAGGCGTGAAATATTGGAAAGAAAAGGAATTGATATCCCCGTTATCCCCAGGTGCCGGTGAAGCTTTCTATAAAAAATACTACGACATCACCTATGAGCTTCTGAACGATGGTCATGGAGGAAAGATATATCAGTTGTATTTTCAAAAAAAGAAAGAAAATACGCGGCAACCGATAATCACAGGATTCCTATATCTTGATGCCAAGACTTTATCACCTCTGGTATTGCATGGCCGGATTGAGAATGTCCTAGTATGGATTGGTGAATTGCGTTTCCGTAACTGCAAGGTATCGTTGCATCTGGAATATACTACTGTCAATGGCTTCTTAGAAGTCAGTAATATAACAACGTTTTGTGCCATAGAAAAGGGCCTTACCAATAGGATTACGCTCTTTCGCCTTGATGAGGAAATTTCTCCGGACGAAATAAACTATCGAGCGAGCGAATTAGGGGAAAAGAAATCAATTGTAAAACACGTGAGTGACGTCGGATATGATTCCGCTTTTTGGGCAAGGCATCAAGTGATAATGCAGACGGAGGAGGAAAGGCTGATTGCAACAGGTTTACTAAAATAGCGTGCACACTTTTTTTTGTTCTTGAACATCGGAGCAGAACTGCTGGGACTGCATGCTTTGGCATTCCGATGTACGATGAATGACATCGTAACAAAAAAAACCTTTGCCAGCCATCTTTTTCTGGAGAGGCAATCACTTCATTGTGGTCTATGAAATCACCTCGACTTATATTTATGTCGCAGACCCAGCTAAGGGCTATATCAGATATTCCTTTGATGAATTCGGACAACGATGGTATCTGAGTGGTGAACAAATGGGGGTGATCATGACTTTTGAGCCGATAGAAGATTCACATAAAAAATTTTAAGCATCAGAAATTTCAAGGAGTGATGGCACGGAATCGAAGGGCTGTAGAAAGGCGAAATGCAGAAAAAGGGCAAAAGATTTGGCCGATTGAATCATTTCGCCTAACTTTGCGCCCAGAAACAATGGAAAACAGAATACTATGGCAATGACAGAAGATCGAGACATCACCAACGCCATCAACACCGCAAGGAAGGAGGCCAAGGAAGAAGGATTGGCAGAAGGGATGGAAAAAGGGATGGAAAAAGCTCATTACGAGACTGCCAGGAAGATGAAGGCAAAGGGCTTTGACAGCAAAGAGATTGCCGAACTGACAGGACTGACTGAGCACGTTATTGAACTCCTTTAGTCATGCAACGCATAAGTCCATTACTTGATTTTTTCCAGATTCCCAGTGAACGCCGAAGGGTCAATGCAGCATCCTGCATTGGCCCTTTTTCAAGTTAAGCGTATCATAGCCACAGTAATACAACGTTTCACCTGGCGACCTGCTGTTCTCCATCGTAGCACAGGTGTTTGTGATGCCAATATGTTTGAAATTCCATCAGGGATGACCTCCGGATAGCCACTTTTCCACACCCATCCTCCCCCATCTCATTCTCGCGCGTGAAAGAACGTTTTCGTTAAGCCAAATGAGCAGCATAAAGCTCGCTTTAAATGCTGCC